>JAQBNO010000011.1 GCA_028288485.1 Segetibacter sp. | reverse complement strand
TAGGTCTAAAGTCGACTTCTGTTACCATTGAAAGCACAAAAACCGAATATAAATTAAGAGTAGGTTTTGAGGGCTTCCCTTACCTGGGTATTTGGGAAACGAAAGGAGGCGACTTTGTTTGTATTGAACCGTGGTGCGGAATCGCAGATAATGTTAACGCCTCGGGGAAACTCGAAGAGAAAGAAGGTATCAATAGTTTACAGCCTGCAGATGTGTTTATAGCTTCTTTCACCATCCAGGCTTTTTAGAAGCAAACACTCGAATTCGATGCAAGAAGTGTGTACAATGATAAGCTAAGCTGCGTTGAACAGCTTTTTTCGTCCTTTTTCGAATTTTTTATCATCGTGCCTGCTTGTCATAAAAGGACGTTCAAAAGCGAGGTAAAATAAATACGAAAAAAGCACGGTTAAAGGAGTTCCAACAAATACCAACGCAAAGCTCGCAGATACTGCTGATAGTTGAAGAGGCTGAACGATATACTGTGTGAATAGTTGAAGCAACGGTGCATGCATCAGGTAAATGCTATAACTAAAAAGCCCTATTGATACTAAAGGCTTCCACGATAGAAATGCAAGCGTTCTTTTCATTCTTCCTGTAGCAATCGCAAATACAACTACTGATATAATCATTCCTTCTTTTAAATCTCTTAATGCATGAGGAGGCAAAGGTGAGAAGCGCCGGAAAGCGACGAATAAAGCGGAGAAAAAAACAAAAATCAAAACCGCTGCAATAATAATTTTTGCAAAATGTATTTTCCTAAATCGTTCTGCTCTTTCATCGTTGGAATAAGAAAAATAAGCCGTAAGAAATCCAAAAGTAAAGAGGCATAAATACTGGGGATTTATACCCGAACGGGAAATGTTTAGACCTTCTACCGGCAAAATCAAAAGCCAGATAATGAGGGCAACGATAATAGTAAGTATTGCAGTAAGTATTGAACCGAGCTTTTTCCAGGTTAAAACCAACAAAGGAAAAAGCAGGTATATATGACATTCTACAGAAACAGACCAGAGCGAATAATTAATTTTTGACTGTGTACGTTCAAATACATCCTGGAATAGAAACAACATTGAAAATACATCAAATGAGGTGAACGGGAAGGTACCATCCCATTGCGTTCCTGTTTTACGATGTAAGAAGGCTACATGAAGGAGTATTGAAATGATTAGCGTTATATAAAACGGAGGTAAGATACGGCGCGCTCTCTTTTTAAAAAACCTGCCGACACCACCTTCAATTTTTCCGTTGTTACGCAGAAGCGGTAGCATAAGACAAAATCCGGAAATAATGATGAATAAGTTTACAGCTGAATGTCCCCTTTTAAAAACAAGGGCCATATAATAAGCGAAAGAACCTGCAGGTGTCGCAAAATGAAAAAATCCGTGATGAACCAGGACGTATACAGCCGCCAGTGCTCTTAAGCCGTTTAAGTACGTCAGGTAGTTTGAATTAGCAACGTTTTGGATACCCAATGCCTGCTTTTCTATCACACTCATATTGTAAATCTTAATAAAATAATCAGAAAGCGAATTGATGTAGTGCAGCAACTTAAACTTTAATTACAACACGAATCTTTATTCTTGTTTCTTAAAAAAGCATCAGGGTGAGGACAAAATACAAAGCTTTTTTTCAATAAAAGCAGAATGGAGAAAGATTTTTTTACCAACATTACTTGTTAAATGCCGTATTCGAGACCCCTTTATTTATTACGTATGATGAATAACTGATTTCTACTTTCCCTTTTTTATTCTTCAAATCCTGTTTTGGAGCGTCGCCTGTCTCAAATTCAAGGGTAATTCCTTTGGGTAGTTTATACTCTTTTGTATTAAAGGCAAAAATTACTTTATCGGGCAAACTGTATTCTGAGTATTTCCCATAACTCATTTCCATTTCGAAGGTTCCGTTTTCGCGCGTAGTTGTATTTGCTTTTCTTATTAACAGGTTGCCTTCATCAATATAAAGTGTTGTTAGTACTATTTCACTATTTTCATCGGATGGCAATAGTTTAACCACTTTAACTTTTGTACCTGCTACAATACTTTCGCCAGATGAAATAGCGGTGTAACTGTCGCCTGATAATACAGAACTCATGCTAAAAGAAACACCTCCTTTCGGTAAAATAGAGATCCCTCCATTTCTTTGCAACTTAAATTTATCGGGTCTTTTATAAAAGACTTTCACTTTGCCGGCGGGCGCTTTTATAAATGCAACGTCTGTTTTCATTCTACCTTCTGCTACGTAATCGTTCACCTTATCAAGTTTTGCTTTCACTTTTTTTATAAGAACATTTGGATCCTGTGCAAATGACGAGAGTTGACAGATGAAGGGAGACAACAGGAGGAATATTATTTTTTTCATTGTTGATGGATAAGTGGCAAGATACGGTATGCCGGATAAAATTGACATGGTGAATAGGTGACGCGAATAAGAACTAATAGTTTAATCTCCCATTTTTTTTACCCCTGCCTCAAGAGAGTGAACTAAACGCTGCAGTGTGCGACCCTTCGACCTTCTCACGGTAAACTGCCACCGTTGCTATGAAAAATTGCATGTGAACCGAGCGTGGCAACGATGTTTAATTACTATACTTTGCTCGCTTCATAAAAAAAACTTCCAGATTTTACACGCTCGATAGATGAATTTTTGAAGATTCAATAAGGTGTTTTTAACTTCTGTTGAGAATAAATCGCAGGTACGAAAATTAAAAAGACCGCCTTACAACCGATTATAAGCATCCAACTTTTAACTTAGTATATCCTTCTTTTTGAAAACAATAACCGACGCCACAAGCAAGCCGATGATATGCAATACCAGCACTCCTGCGGCTTGCATGACTTTTCCAAGATTTTGTATTGAACCTACTATTGCCTCGTTATCCGGGTTTACTTTAACATCGAAAAAACCCTTCCAGCCGATCATATGTGTAGTAAACAGGAAAGGTTTCATTGAATTAAAAATGGGAATATCGAGCGTACTTAAAATAGTAAATACTACAATAATGCTCATGGTAGTCACAATTGGGCCAATAGAATTTTCTGCGAAAATAGATAAAAAGAAACCCAGGGCTGCAACGGTTAACATCGACAATGCAGCAAAACAAAACGCGCAAACGTATCGCCACAAAATGTCGTTGCTTTTTAACTGCACAATGTAACCACTTTTCAGGTTCAGCATATCGTCGGTGCCAAACAACGCCATTGAAACAAACAGGGCAAGAACAGCCATAAAAATGAGCAGCAGTAAAGTATAGATAGTTGCAGCAAGGAACTTTGTAAGTACTACCTCGGTTCGGCTAACAGGTTTTGTAAGCAGCAAACGTAAAGTTCCCATATTTGCTTCTCCAGAAATAAGATCGGCAGCTATCAAGGTAATAAGCAATGGCACATGCACCAGCAATAGTTGCAGGATGATAAAGCAAACCAGGTATCCATTTAGTATGTTCCCGGTTATGTCGAAAGATGCAGAGAGGTCGCGCAACATGAATTCGATATAGAGCTGGCCATCGACTTTTAACCCAAACTGGATAATGAGAACCAGGCAAGCAATAGCAGCAAAACTTATATATGTTCGCGGTCGTTTAAATATTTTAAACAACTCAATTTGTAAAAGCTTCCACATGTTGATTTCCGGTTGTTACTTGTAAAAAATAATCTTCCAGTGAATGGCGAGGCCGTAATGACAATACCGGAATTTGCATTTCAACGAGTGAGCGGTGCAATGACGGGATATCCTGCTTATCGATTTTCAAAACGATGGTCGCTTCTCGCAACGGTTGCATATTTTGTGACCATTGGCTTGCCTGCAATTTTGCAAATGCCTGTTTATTGTCAACCGTTTCAAGTTCGACCAATGTTTGGGCCGGATCAAATAACTCTGAAGCATTTCCTTCGACCATCTTTTTGCCTTTGTCTATAATTAAAAGCCTGTTGGCTATTAACTGTATTTCGCTTAACAAGTGGGAAGAAACTACGATCGTTTTACCGCGCTCTTTACTTAAGTGAAGAATAAGGTTCCTGACATCGGCAATGCCTTGAGGATCTAATCCATTGGTAGGTTCGTCTAAGATCAGCAGTTGCGGATTGTGAACCAGCGCTATTGCAATTCCCAGTCGTTGCTTCATGCCCTGGCTGAAAGTTTTCACTTTACTAAAAGCCCGGTCTTTCAAACCAACTATCTCAAGTTGATCAAGCAATTGAGCTCTTGACAGTTTAATGCCACCGCTGATCCTGGAAAATAACTGTAGGTTTTCGAATGCCGTGAGATATTTATAAACGTCTGGTTTTTCTATAACTGCACCTGCCTGTTTCAGGATCTCTTTTCGGTGAGCAGACAATTGCATTCCGAACATTTCAATTTCACCGGCGGTAGGCTCAATAAGCGTAAGTAACATTCGGATTGTGGTAGATTTCCCAGCTCCGTTCTGGCCCAGGAAGCCGTATACATCGCCTTTATTTACCGAAAAAGAAAGATTATCTACTGCTGCGAATTCTTTGAAGTGCTTTGAAAGATTGGTTACCTTAATAACAGGCTGCATGTATACATAACAATGAAAGGTAAAGTTAGTTGAAAGAAGAGCAGTTAATTTGGAAACTTCTTTTTACAAAAATTGAATGTTATCATTACTACGGGGAAAAAATCGGTTTGCAAACAAAGGAAAGGGCGTGATTACCTTGTATTTTAATTGATAGATGGGAAGCCCATTTATTATAAAGGATATAGGGCTGTTTTAAATAAGACGAAAAAATTCGAAGATATTATGGGTAGCAGTTCCTTACCATCAACACTCATTAATTTCACAGCAAGTATCTTACATAGCTATTTAAATGAAGACGAATAGAAAAAAGGAATAGAATTAAAGGAAGAATAGTGTGAACAAAAATTACTTCCCAACCTGCAAATACTGCTGTAAGGCTTGTACATAGTCTTCAAAAGCCTCCACTCCTTTTTGCGTTACTTTGCAGGTAGTTTGAGGATAGTTGTCCTTAAACTGCTTACTTACTTCGATATAGCCAACATCTTTCAATTTTTGCACCTGTACGCTCAGGTTTCCGGCAGTGGAATTTGTCTTCTCTTTTATAAAGGTAAACTCCGCTTCCTTAACGCTTATCAGCAGGCTCATGACTGCCAGGCGTAATTGAGAGTGTAATATGGGATCCAGTTCTTTAAACACCACTGCTTTGATTTGTTTTCCCACCTCTTAATTTCTTAAACTCCTTGTTTGCAATGTGGCCGGGGATAATGTATCCACATAATACTGCCGCTGCATGCAATAACATTACCACTTCGAAATCTGTTTGAAACAATGCAATAAATCCAAGCGCCCAGGTAACAAATGAAGCAATAACGGACGGTTTAAAATCGAGTGCAGTTCCATAAATAAGTACCCAAAAACCATACAAACCAATTAATAAAGCAAAACCTTTTGCCGGCCCTACACCAAGGTTTATAGCAGCGACGTTAAACATGATACAGATAAAAAAACCGGCGTTCAATTTATCGAACAGAGATCTCGTATACGTTTTTACTCTGACTGCCTTTTTCACAAAGCGAGATTTTATTATGCTTATCACCAGGTAAACCAAAGTTACCAGGCCGAATATGTTCCAAAAGAAAAAAAGGTCGAGCCAGCGGTAATGCAGGTTGATCACTGTAAGGATAGAGGCAAGAAACAACATCCATCCCCAAACGATCCATTCCTTACCATCGTCTTTTTGCTCGTGTTTGGCAGTATTAATCATTTGCTGAATGATCATCAGGCTTTCTTCCCCGCTAAGTTCTTTTTCGTTATCGTCCATTACCTGTAATTTTTAATTTCCTGTATTGATTTCTTAATAAATGCCCCGGTATTATATAACTGATAAGAATGGCAAAAGCTGTAATTAAAATTTGCAGCGTATACTCCAAGTAAGGCGCCAGTGCAACCAAAAATAAGCAGGCAGCTCCACCAATTCTCATGGGTGTGAACTTGAGCAGGCTACCCGAAATGTAAGTGCCGATGCCATATAACATAATGTAAAAAGGGAAAGAATATTGCCAGCCAATTTTAGTAAATACAAAACCAAGCGCCACAAATGAAAAGCCTATAATAAACCAAACATAACCATGTACTTCGCCTATAAAAGTTTTTACCCTTTGGTGACGTTCATACTTATATATGAATATGACATGGAGAACTACGGCAACAATAGTTATAAACCAGGCGTAATAATGGTGCTGGTAATTGACTATCGCCAGCAAGTAATACTGCAATAAACAACCTATCATTGTAGCCCAACCCCAAAGCAGGAAAAAATGACTGTGGTCGCTGATACTGGTTTTGGTTGACTCAATCATAGACCTTATCAGCTGCAGGCTTTCCCGGGGACTAAAATCGCTATCACTGGTATTCATCGTACAAATATGAGTTTGATTATTTTAAACACGAGCAAACGGTAAGTTATGTTACTTACCATCTGTTCACATTTATAATTCAATTGTTCGTGTAATCAAGTTGCCCGTTTACTATTCAACTTGTTGCAGCATTTGCTCGGTTGTTTTTTGTCCCCAGTTTGGATAGAAGGCTCCTGCAGGTTTATATGTCTTAAACAACTCAAGTGATTTCGCAAATAGTGGTTTTGCTTTATCTTTTCCGCCGCCGAACTCTTTAGGTGTACCAAATATGTTCTGACCTTCCAGGTAATAAACACGCGGATTATTCGGATCTAATTGTTTTGCTTTTTCCCTGTACTCGGTTACGGCCGCCCCATACTGTTGCCAGCGGCTCTGCGGATCTACCAGCATATGCAAAGTAGAATTCATGCTTTTCAATAAAAATATTTCTGCATTTTCAGGCTCAATGGCTTCGGCTTTTGCTATTAAAGCTTCTGCCTTACCTGCCACTGCATCTTTATCTGCTTTAGGATCGGAAAATCCCCTCAATATTGTTGCAAGGGCTGCATAATAATACGGAAGCCACTGTGTTTTTTCAGCATCGGCGATGCGCTCAAAAGTAGCAGCCAGGCTAACATAGTCGTCAGGTGTTTTTATCGAATCGAACAAGACCAGGTTTGCCTGCATTCCCTGCTGAAATTTGCTGCCCTGGGCAAAAGAAGTGGTTGAAAGCACTAAAAGAGCAAATGATAAAACGATACTTTTCATGATTGTTGATTTTAATTTTTTTGTTGGTTTTTTAATTTTTCGTATTCATGTTGCATAACACCTCGTCTTTTGATGTGGCTGGGTAGTTAGAATTTTGAATGTTCATAATGTTTATATTTCTTATTGAAAATGCTTGTTGAAATAAATTTTACAGTACAAGTGTGCGACGCAACGATGTTTAATCGGCTTACATGTGCCGGGTCCATAATTTTCTTTATTCTTTTTGTTGACCTGCTTCATACCTTTCCTCGATATCGTTGTGTCACTCACTTCTACTTTTTAATCTTTATTTATCATCCTTCTTTTCCACGCCATCCGTAAATAATCCAAAATATCCCGGGTCCCTACAAATTATTATTAATAGCATCCTGACTTCTGTCTACACCCCAACTTAAGAAGCAACCAATAAAATAGAACCTTTTTGAAGGAGGTGTAACGGGCTCTTTATACATGCCGTTGTACGAATAATTGTAACCAAACACCTGGTTAGCACCCAATACATTAGTCATGCTTGCAAATAGAACAATAAAGGTTTTTGCGTTTTGCTTACCTATGCTCGGTACATACTCGGCACTAAAGTTCAGGCTGTTAAAACTTTTAGTTTTACCCTGGTCGGCAATAATATATTTGTTATTGTTGTTTACCATCAGGTTATAATAGGGCCGGCCGGTTGCATAAGTGTACGTAAAATTAAAGCCCGACTTTATTTGTGTATAAAAGCGCTTCATTACCACTGAGGCAGTATGGTTCGCGACAAAATTGGGTTGCAGCTTGCCGGGATAATTCAGGTAATCGCGCCTGGTATCGATGTAAGAATAACTTACCCAGTAATCAAAGTTTTTGATCGATTTTTTATCTCTCCAAAACACATCAATTCCCTTTGCATCGCCGTTCCCACTGTTATTATAAATGGCGGTGAAATTTGCCGCCGGAAAGATTTTAATGAGGTCGTCGTACTTCTTGTAATAAGCTTCCACGCGGAAAATTCTATCATGATTCATCTTCTGGTAGTTGATGATGTAATGGCTCGCTTTTGTCATGCCGATAGCTGTGCTATAATACAACTGGCTATTTTCGGGCTTCTGGTAAAAGATGCCATAAGCCAGTGACACCTGCGCATCTTTACCGGTTTTATAGGCAAGTGAAAGACGAGGCGCTATATCTGATTTATTAAGGAGCGCCGAATACTCGAACCGCACACCCAATTTTGCAGCAAGATCATTTGTTAGAAAAACGTCGGATTCTGCAAACAAAGCGGTGTAGTTATCGATAAGCTTATATAAGGAATCGTGTATTACTGTTTTATCATAAGAATGCCAGAACTCGCCTCCGAAACGAATAGCACTGATACCAATGATCTTCTTTTCAAAAACCGCCTTTACCTGCGAAAGATCTTGCCTGCGTTGCAAATCAAAATTCTTGTTTTGCATATAATACATGTTACCAGGAAAATGCTTTGGCTGATTACTTTGATCCTGTACCTGTTGCGAGATATTATCTTTGTTCGTGCTATAACCTGCCCCAAGATTCATCTTCCATTCCTTCCCTAAATTCTCTCTCCAACTTAAGTTGTTATACCAGTTATAATTAGTTAATGAAAAGGCGTCTTTCAAATTCAAACTGTCGATATCAGGTCTTCTTAAGCCAAGATTGCCATTGGCAAAAGTGGAATAAAACTTAACGATGCCTCCCTTTTTTGTTTTAAAACGAAAGTTAACATCGCCGTTATGAAACTGTGGTGTTTTAAAGTAATCAGGTGTTTGTTTTACCAGTTTAAAGTACACGCCTACATTTACGTAGCCATAGTTTACCCCCCAGGAAGACTTTTTATTCTTTGCCAATTGCTGCGTACCAAGCCCTAAAAACAACGGAGAAATAGAAGCATTCACTTCTGATTTTCCAGGAAGATCAATTGATTCAAGTAGCAGTGCCGAAGACAGCGCTTGCCCATATAAAGCAGAATAACCGCCCGTTGTAAAAACAGTTCCTTTAAAAAGAAACGGAGAAAAACGACCCCGGCTGGCAATGTCAGGCACACTTGAAAAGTATGGGTTATTCACCAATGTACCGTCAATAAATTGCTTTGTTTCATAACCGGCACCACCGCGCACAAACAAGCCTTCCTGCTCCCCCACTTGCTGTGTCCCGGGCAATGTTTTTAATGCTGCAGTGATATCTGCATTGGAACCTGCTGTTGTAGCTATATCCAACGAACTCATCACCGCTGCTCTTTTAGAATCGCCTGCGGCAAAAGACCCTGCTGTTACCATTACAGCTCTCAGTTCGTCGAGCTTCTCTTTTAAAACAATCTCCATGTCCAAAGGAGTATTTTGCAAGTCAATTAACTGCTCTACCGGGTTATAGCCAATATTAGACGCCACCAGTACTTGCTTTCCTTTTTCTGTTGAACGGAATGAAAATTTTCCAGTAGAGTCTGTAACAGTTCCATCATAAGTTTGTTTTAAAGAAAGACTTGCGCCTGCAATCGGTTTTCCTTTATTGTCTATCACCCTTCCACTAACTCTTGTTTGACTGATCAATAAATTAACGGGAAGAGATATGATTATAAGTAGAATTAAAGTTCTCATTTGTTTCGTTTTGCCCTACAAACGTAGACTAGTTTATTATATAAACATAATAATAGCGTAAATTAATTTAGAACAAAATGATGGACGGTTTTTAAAAAGGATGAGAGAATAAACGTTTCTCTTTTGCTACTAAATAATTTTTCAATATTTTACGCGAAAAATGAGTTTTATCCCGTGTAAGATCTGCGGCAATACTACTTCCGGCTTCCTTCCTCAATTTGAGCTGCTTAAATGCAATACATGCGGGTTTATTTTTTTTAAAAATCCGCTGTCCGAAACGTATGTGAAAGAGTTATACGACAAACTCTATAATCAACAGGAGGATTACGCTGCTTACAAAATGCAGGCAGATCAACTTATGCAAGGAAAACAAGCACCCATTGGTTATGATAAAACAGTTGTCCTGAATAAACTCCTGGAAAAAGGATGTTCAAACTTTGCAGAAATTGGTGCGGGTGTAGGAATTGTTGGCAAGTACCTCGAGAGCAAGCAGTTAAAATATGAAGGGATTGAATTAGACCACCAAGCCGCCACTCTTGCGGCAAAAGCAGGCGTGAATGTTAAAAACGGGTCTTTTCAACAGCTGGAATCAATTAAAAACAAGGACTGTATAGTTGCTTTTGAAGTTATCGAGCATATCGAAGATCTAAAAGAATGCCTGCAAATGATAAATCATTCTCTTAAATCAAACGGTTATTTTGGTTTTACCGTTCCAAATTTCCAGAAGTATTACAATCAATCAAAAGAAAAACAAAAAACGAGGTTAGACCAGGTAGGGCCGCCGGTACATATCAACTTCTTCACAATAGAAAACATTTCAGAAATATTGCCGCTGTTCGGTTTTAAAATAGTGTATCTGAAAGTCCGGCCGTTTCCGTCGCTTAACTTCAATAGAAAAATTACCTATATACGGCTGCTGAAATCTTTGATCGGGAAATATCACGGACCTAATATCTTGTGTATAGCTAAAAAAATAAAGGAAGCTGTTTAAAAACAGCTTCCTTTATTTTTTATAAAACTTCAACGATTATTTATAGTTGCCTGTAAGGCTTTTAGCAAGTCCGGTCATTTTGGAAATGCTATCATCGTTCAAAACTCCCTTTTTAAATTCTGCTAATACTTCCGGCATTTTATTTTCCATTTCAACAAGAAAATGTTCTTCAAATTCTTTAACTCTTCTTACCGCAACTTCTCTCAATAACCCTTGTGTACCAAGGTAAATAATTGCTACCTGCTTTTCAACTGGCATAGGTGAATATTGCAACTGCTTCAAAATTTCCACGTTGCGTGCACCTTTGTCTAATACTGCTTTTGTAGCTGGGTCAAGGTCGCCACCAAATTTAGAGAAGGCTTCCATTTCACGATATAGCGCCTGGTCAAGTTTCAAAGTACCCGACACTTTTTTCATCGATTTTATCTGTGCATTACCACCCACCCGGCTTACAGAAATACCCACGTTAATTGCCGGACGAATACCAGCATTAAACAGGTTACCTTCAAGGAAGATCTGTCCATCAGTAATTGAGATCACGTTTGTAGGAATATAGGCCGACACATCACCCGCCTGTGTTTCAATGATTGGTAAAGCTGTTAATGAACCTCCGCCCTTCACCAAATGACGAATTGTTTCAGGCAAGTCGTTCATTTTTTGAGCTATCTCATCTTTAGAAATAACTTTTGCAGCTCTTTCCAGCAAACGGCTGTGCAGGTAGAATACATCACCCGGGTATGCTTCACGTCCCGGAGGTCTTCTTAATAACAACGACACCTCGCGGTAAGCTACAGCTTGTTTAGAAAGATCATCATAAATAATTAAAGCTGAACGACCAGTATCTCTAAAGAACTCACCCAGCGCAGCACCGGCAAACGGAGCATAGAACTGTTGAGGCGCAGGGTCACTTGCAGAAGCCGCAACAATGGTGGTGTAAGCCATTGCTCCATTTTCTTCCAGCGTTTTCATGATACCCGCAATTGTACTAGCCTTCTGACCTATCGCAACATATATACAATAAACCGGTTTACCTGCAGCATAAAATTCTTTCTGGTTAATGATAGTATCAACACAAATAGCAGACTTACCGGTTTGGCGATCACCAATAACCAATTCGCGCTGACCCCTTCCAATCGGTATCATCGCGTCAATAGCTTTAATACCTGTTTGCAAAGGTTCTTTCACCGGCTCACGAAAAATTACACCAGGTGCTTTACGCTCCAATGGCATCTCGTATAATTGACCAACAAGCGGACCTTTACCATCAATTGGTTCTCCCAGCATATTTATTACGCGGCCGGCCATCCCATCTCCTACTTTGATAGAAGCAATCTTTCCTGTACGACGCACAGTTGATCCTTCTTTTACATCGTCCTGGTCTCCCATCAATACCACACCCACGTTGTCTTCTTCAAGGTTTAGAGCTATCGCCTTTACTCCGCTTTCAAACTCCACCAATTCCCCGCTCCTCACATTATTCAACCCATAAATTCTTGCTATACCGTCACCCACCTGCAATACTGTACCCACTTCTTCCAGGTCTGCGGATGCATTAAAGTTGCTTAACTGTTGCCTTAATATCGCTGATATTTCATCTGGCTTTATGTCAACCATATTACTATCGTTTTGCTCCGAACTCTTCAGCAGAGTTTGGAAATGTTAGAAATTTATTTTGAACCCAACTCTTTTTCGCTATTTAACTTTCGTTGCGTCGCACTCTTGTACTCCCTCACTTCATTCAACCTTTCACTTTGTACATGCCTCTCTTTTCTCCCCTAAGACATCCGGCCTTTTACCTGATTTGTTGTACGTAGATATTCTTTTCAAATTGTGCCTTTAAGTCGTGTAAATCCCTTTGTATGCTTACATCAACAAGATTATTATTGAATTGAAGTACGAATCCGCCGATCAACTCCTCGTTAACTACAGTCTCCAGCTCAACCTCTTTTAAAGAAGCTTCAGTTTTAAGTTTTGCAACTATTGCACTTTTCAATTCTTCACTTATAGGAGACGCTGTGGTTAATCTTACTCTATTTATGCCTTTGATCGCGTTATACTGGTCAATAAATGCATCTATGATCTCTGGTAAATAAAACTCACGATTCTTGGTAATTAAAAGCTGGTTAAAAGCAGCCGTTAACTCGCTTATCTTACCTGTAGTAACCGCGGTTAATGCCTTACTTTTCTTATCCATAGGAATAACAGGACTTTTAAGCAAGGCAACAAAAGGCCGGCTAGCCTTACAAACCGCCTGCAGGTACTGCATATCGTTATAAACTGCTTCAAGCTGGTTTCTTTCAACAGCAAGATCTACCAGACTTTTTGCATACCTACCTGCTAAACGTGGATTAAGCATTTTTATATTTTAAAAATTAAAAATGGAGAATGGTCTTTATGTTTTCCAATTCCTAATTCCTAATTTGTAATTGTTAATTGTTAATTAAGTTTCACTAGTTCAGCCTGTTGTTTTATAAAAGATTCCTGCTCGGTTCTGTTGGCGAGTTCGCGGCGTAGTACCTTCTCACTAACTTCGATCACAAGCTGGCCGACCTGGTTCTTTACGTCGGTTAAAGCAGCATTTTTTTGTTGAAGAATGGCAACTTGTGCTTCTGCAATAATACGATCGTATTCAGCCCTTGCTTTTTCTTTAGCTTCGTTGATCATTTTATTACTTGTGTCTTTCGCTTCCTTGATTATCGTTGCCCTTTCGTCGCGGGCCTGCGCCAATAATGCTTCATTCTCACTTTTCATTAACCCCATTTCTACCTTCATCTTTTCGGCAGAAGAGATGGCAGTAGCAATACTTGTTTCTCTTTCTTTTAAAGAAGCCAAAATTGGTTTCCAGGCAAACTTTTTCAAGATAAAGAACACGATTAAAAAAGCTACCAGTGTCCAAAAAATCAAACCAATTCCGGGTAATAACAGTTCCATATGTAGACCCTCCAACTCCCTAAAGGGAGTGTTTTAAAACCGTGAAGTAATTCTTTCTATAAGCCCCATCAGGGGCTCGAAGTTTAATTACTGCATCTGTCGCCCTGTGCTAGGATGCAGTAATAAGTTAGTGCTATTGTATTGATTACTTCAATACAGCAAGGATACCTGCGATTACTGCGAAAAGGGCAACACCCTCAACAAACGCAGCAGTCAGGATCATGTTAGCACGGATGTCATTTGCAGCTTCCGGTTGACGGGCAATTGACTCAACTGCACCACGTCCGATTTGGCCGATGCCAATACCAGCTCCGATTGCAGCCAAACCAGCACCAATAGCACCACCTAAGTGAGACATTGAAAAGTTTGCTGCCTCGTTTCCAGCTTGCAAGAAAATGGTCAATAAAGACATACTGTTTGATTTTTGTTTATGATAAAAATTATAATGCGAATTCTTTTTCCTTGTGATCAGGTGCAGGATGAGGATCATGGGCCTGTTCATTATGATCAGCGTGCCCTGTTTCAAATGCCTGGCCGATAAAAACAGCGGTCAGGTTAGTAAATATAAACGCCTGGATAAATGCCACCAGTAATTCAATAAAATATATAAATACCGTAAATGCGAGAGACAATGGGGAGAAACCAATGCCTGCAGCTTTACTCATTGCACCAAAAATAAAAATGAGAGAAATGAAACAGATAATAACAATGTGGCCTGCTACCATGTTTGCAAAAAGACGTATCATTAATGCAATCGGCTTAATAAATATACCTGCAAATTCCACTGGTATTAAAATAACTTTTACAAAAAAAGGAACGCCGGGAGGCCAGAAAATATGTCCCCAGAAATGACTGTTGGTACTGAATAATATAACAATCATAGAAATAAAAGCAAGTACTAAAGTGAAGGAAATATTCCCGGTTACATTGGCAGAACCTGGTATTAAACCGATCAGGTTATTAATAAGAATAAAAAAGAAAATACTTAAAAGGTAAGGCATGTACTTCTCGTACTTATGTCCAAGGTTCGGCTTTCCCACTTCATCGCGTACAAAGGTAATCACCGGTTCAATAGCGTTTTGAAAACCGCTGGGAGCTTTTGTAGTACCGTTCTTGGCATATTTTTTAGCTACATTCGTCATTATCACCAGTAAAAGAATCACCGCTATAAACATTTGTACTACGTTGCGGGTTAAAGAAAAATCGTACACTCTAACCTCTTCATTTACCGTTCCATCTGCATTCACAGGAATTATGTGATCTTCTTCCATTTGGTACCCACGGTAAGTAGCATGACCATGCTGAAAATTTGAAGACATGAAAGCATCAAATCCACGCTGCGGAGAATATAAAATAACAGGTAATGGAATACTAACAGGATGACCGTTCATTTCTGCAAAATGAAACTCGTGGTTATCCATCACGTGTTCCATAATAACTTTACCTGCATCTATTTTTGCTTCAGCATGAACTGTCTTCTCAGTCATGGCTTCAGAAGCACGTACGTCTCCACCTGCCTGCGCGTTTGCAACATTAAAAAATAATATTATAATAAGGCTAGAAACCGCTACCACAAAAGATTTGACGCACTTTGATACCATACCTAATTCATTTTGGCGGCAAAGATATGACTTGGAAAGTAAAAAATTGTATATGAAACAGAAAAATGAATGAAAGTATTAGAGGTTATCCTGGTTAAGAAGCTCTTTTATTTTTTCAAGATAAATAACATCGATCTGGTCTTTCGGCCGGGTGGTGGCTTTTTTAGATTCAATTAAGTGATTAAGGTGGGGGAAACGGACAATGACGCCATCGATGTCAGCCTTAGAAGACATATTTAGACACTCCTCAAAAGAATACCCTTCGAGCCCCTTTACATGGAGTAGCAAGCTTTAATTTCAACCCATTGTTTAGATTAAAGCTTGTCAAGCCACGAACGATTTACATTGTTGCTAGCATATAATAGTCTCCCATTTCACATTCTCTAAAAGCTCTTCTTACATCCGCTCTGTTTTCGATTGTATCTCCGGTGCATAGATGGATGTCACCAGTATACCTTTGATAACCGTGAACATTGGTTGCATCCCCACCAATCATAATGTATTTAACACTACAATCGAATCGTTGATCCACAAATTCAAGAAAGATAATAAGTATTAACCATAGTGGATTGCCTGGTGTACTGACTGCTTATGAATGAAAAGGGAAATGAGTAATTGTAGCCTTTTTCATTGTTTGTTGTACTTTGTACAAAGTAGTCGCCATTAAAAATCTCTCTTTGTAAGTTCTTTTTAATGCATCTCTTAACAAATCGATCTCCGCCTTCTCATAATCGGGCTATGGTTCTTGTAGCAAATTTTTGTTATTGCTCATTTTGATGCGTTTGCAGTGGTTGTTTTATCCTAAGCTTATAATACCTTGAGATTAAACGCTGCGCAGAGAAATTACAGTACAAGTGAGTGACACAACGATGGCGATTAGAAATCTTCTGTTCGTCCCAAAAATAAATCTGTGCTTCATTACCTGTTAGGCGTACACATGTTTTTTCTCTAACTGCATGTTATGCAAATTAGCATAAAAACCTCCTTTTGCCAAGAGTTCGGTGTGTGACCCTATTTCTTTAAGTTCGCCCTTATCCATTACAATTATCTTACTTGCCTTTCGGATAGTTGACAACCGGTGGGCAATAACAATCGAAGTTCTTCCGGCTATAAGTTTGTCTATCGCCTGCTGAATTAATGCTTCACTTTCTGTATCTATAGAAGACGTCGCTTCGTCGAGGATAAGGATAGAAGGATTATATAGCAGAGCGCGGATAAAACTTAATAACTGGCGCTGGCCGAGGCTTAAGGTACTTCCTCTTTCCATTACGTTATAATCGTAACCGCCTGGCAAACTCATGATAAAATCATGAACGCCTATCATTTTAGCTGCTTCGATCACCTGTTCTTTTGATATGGAAGTATTTCGAAGCGTAATATTTTCAAGAACACTTCCTGAGAAAAGAAATACGTCCTGCAAAACCACGCCAATCCTGCTACGTAGAACATCCAGTTTATAATCGTCAACCTTAACGTCGTCTATTTTAATTTCGCCTTTCTGAATATGATATAAACGGTTAAGGAGGCTAATGATAGAAGTTTTTCCACTACCGGTATGGCCAACAAGTGCGATCGTTTCGCCAGGCTGCGCTGTAAATGAAATGTTTTTAAGAACATACTGCTCTTTTATATAAGCAAACCACACGTTTTTAAATTCAACTTTTCCTGTTATTGTGGCTGGCGCGTAGTTTCCCTCAGAAGTAATTACATCGGGATTATCAAGCACTTTAAACACCCTTTCGCTTGCTACCATTCCCATTTGGATTACGTTAAATTTATCGGCAATCACCCGCAGGGGGCGAAAGATCTGGTTGAGGTATAGAATGAAAGCAACCAGCAAACCTGCATCTAATGCATTACCGGCAATCCACCAAACCAGCAAACCCATGCTCACCGCAAGCACAACTTCCACAACAGGAAAGAATATGGAGTAAGCGAAAATTGCATGAATGTTGGCATTGCGGTGCTCCTTATTAATCTTCTTAAACTTGTCGAACTCTCTATCTTCTGCAGCAAATGCCTGCACGATTTGCATTCCTGTTATATGCTCCTGTACAAAAGCGTTTAATGCTGATACCGCATTTCTAACTCGCATGAAAGAGCGATTTACACTTTCTTTAAAATAGTAGGTTGCTATTATTAAAACCGGGAATGGTATAAGACTTATAAGCGTCAGCTTCCAATCCATGACAAACATAATGGCAAGTGTAAATATGATGGATAACAGATCGGAAATTATCGGGATCAAACCATCGGCAAAAATATCGTTGATACTTTCGATATCATTAATCGTTCGCGTTGTTAAAGTACCTATGGGCGTTTTATCGAACTGGGAAAGATTTAAGCTCATCACCTTTTTATACACGGTAACCCTGATATCTTTTACTACACTCTGGCCTAACCATGCAGTAAGAAAAGAAAAGATAAACCTGAAAGTGGTTTCGATAAAAATAAACACTACCTGGAAAATGGTGACTGCAATAATAAACCGTGTTGCATCGGATAAATCGGAATTAAACAAAGCGAGTCGCAACCATTCGGGCATGTGAACCGGCTTGCCAGTAGCTACGTCGACCGTAAGATTAATTAAATAGGGCCTGACAGGAGCAAATACGGCCAACAAAACAGAAAGTACAATACTTATGATTAAATATTTATTGTAAGGACGTACAAATTGAAAAACCCTCTTTAATAAAGAAAAATCAAAAACCTTTTTTTTTACTGCATCGGACATAAGACTGCAAAAATATTACTAACGAAGTAAACGCTTAAATAAAGAGAGCTGCCTTTCAGCAGCTCTACAAAAAAACTTTTTAAATTTTACCCTTCCATTACTCTATTGTAAGCCATAATAAAAAGTGCACCAAGGTTCTTATAGGGCGGAACGTAATCTTCGAACAGATCATTCTTCTTCAGTTGCTTTCCAAGACTTTTCCAGAGCTGCGGCCAGTTTAAGTCTTTCCCCTGCCGTAATGTTTCGGTTATGCTCATGATCATGGGACCATTAACGGTTCCGCTACCTACTTGCTTACTCGCTATAATATGCGCTTCAGGACAAATAGACAATACTTTATTAATATTCTGGTAACCACCACAACTACCTAACAACACTACTTTTGACGTAGGAAATAGTTGCTTAATGGTAGAAGATACGTGGTAACTATGTCCGCGGTGAATAACTATTGTAGGGCTAAGATCCTTTTCGTTAAGATAATCCTCTAAACTCGCCTGGGCTTTTTCATCTAAACCCTCGGTTTCATCTAAGGGTTTGTTCGCATAAATTATTACAGGTACTCCTTTTGTTGAACTTACCTCAATCCATTCAGGCTTGGTTACGACCTTCCATCCTGAACTCGCGTAGGCTGCTTTGAACAGGTTGAAAATATAAGCTCCATCTTTGTCGCCATAAAAAAATTGCTGCACTATTATTTTACCTTCCTCGTTTTTCAACGAGCTGTTTTTAACAGTATAAATTGGAGGGATCCCGAATTTGGCAGAAATATCAATTTGCGAGGATGAGTCAAGGCTTTGGAAAATGTTATTTAATAAGTCGTAAATAGCTAAACCGCGTTTATTAGCATCTCTTGTTTGTTGAGTAACGTTTGACTGAACTGTTTCAAGGATCAACCGGCGCAGATGTTTGTCAGAAATACTTGCATAACTGTCCGCAACATCTACTGCATCTTCGAGGCTTGCCGTACGCTCTAACCCTCCCGCGAAAGCACCCATCAAAATTTCAGCGTTCCCTTTATCCATCCTTTTTACAAAATCATTAAGGGTATTATAATTGGCCGCCATTTTAATAAACTTCTTAAAATGATCAAAATTTACACTGATTAAAAGAGAGTCGCTATTAGGATTTTTCATTCTTTGAAAAATACGGTCGTAAACCTTCAGGTAGCTGCTGGTATATATCTCTGTTTCTGCCATCACACACAAATAGTATAACTCCTCCGCACTTAACGGCTCTACTTTTTTCATCCGAACATTGTCAGGCTCGTCATGAAGACCATTTATAACATTTACAAATTCTTCCACTGCCTTTTGCCTTAACATATTAGTTAAAGCTTCCATCGCCATAGGGGTATCACGCCTGCGCACCCGGTCGGCATAATCAATCTGGGTAGTAACGAGCAATTTATAATATCTATATATATCGTCCCTGCTCTTTTCAATTTCATCAATTGTTATCTTCCCCTTATATAAATTATCGAGAAATGGAAAATACATCCTTCCTTCCTTCATATTTGCCAAACGAGCAATTGTTTTTATGAGGGGATCGTCAATCTCCTGAATTTTTCTACCTAACGGGGTATTAGTAGACTGTGCATACGTATATATATCTTCCTGTTGTGTTTTTGCAACAATTCTTAATAAACTGTCGGTAAAAGTAGCATCAGGATTTGCCCTTAAGATGGGTAGGATTTTGCGGGGATACTTATCAGCAGTTTTTAAGAGAAGCACTTCCTTACTTTCACCAATCCCTTTATTTTTCAGAAATGGAAAACATTTTACCAAAATTTCTCCGATTTCTGGATCGTTGTTAGTTATGATAGGTGCAATAGAGGCTTTTTTATTTTCAAGGTTCATTGCGTCCTGAAATGCACTAATAAGTTCAGGAAGTTGTTCTCCTTTTAATTCCTTTAGCCTGTAACCGCTTTCGTAAGCACCCAAAGCTTCATGTAAACCTCGGAGAAATTTAATCTTTCCGTTCGCATCCAATGAACTATCTAACTCTATCGCAGTTTGAAGGTCATCAACTTTCTTAAATAATGTATAGTTAATCTGGAGATTGATATCTGTATCTGAACTTGCATTAAATTTATTGTCTTCCTTTCTATCCAGCTTGTCTATCCATTTCTGGTTCTTGTCGATGTTCTCATGAAAAATTCTTCTCATAAGCGGAATAGCAGGTTTAGATTGAGCTAAACCATCAACCGAGAGTACTACAATAAATAAAAACAATGTAAATTTCATCATACTTGAGATCATTGAGCAAAAATACTACCAAAGCGGGTTTTAATATGACCGCTATTCTTCTTTAAGGTTTCATTTAACTAAAGTATAAACAAGGACTTAACAATTAAATAATGGCATAGTACAGTTTTCGGCAACCCATAAAATTAAATTTGTGTAAATTTTGTTAATGGATCCGAATTCTAAAAAGGTTTTGATTGTTGATGACGAACTTGATATCCTTGAAATAATATCTTATAACCTTTCAAAAGAAGGATACGAAATATTAACCGCAAAGAATGGAATTGAAGCACTGGAAAAAGTGAGCTTTTTTAAGCCGCACCTTGTTATTCTTGATATCATGATGCCTAAAATGAATGGTGTGGAAGTGTGTAAAAACCTGCGTTCGCAACAGGAATACAATGATACGTTGATCATTTTTTTGACTGCCCTTAACGATGAATCTTCGCAAATCAAAGGTTTGGAAACAGGCGCTGATGATTATGTTAACAAACCAATTAGCCCAAAAGTATTAGTGAGTCGTGTAAATGCGATATTCCGCCGGCTGAATAAAGAAGACGGTAAATCACTAAAACTGGGGAATATGGTGATAGACCCTGAAAAGTTTATGGTGATTTTAAACGGCAACGATGTTATTCTTGCCAAAAAGGAATTTGAATTACTGTATCTTCTTGCGTCGAAACCAGGACGGGTATTTTTACGGAATGAAATTCTAAGCCAGGTGTGGGGAGCCGAGGTTATTGTAGGAGACAGAACCATAGATGTTCATATTCGAAAGATCAGGCAAAAACTGGGCATTGATTGTATCACCACTGTTAAAGGTGTAGGCTACAAATTTGAAATGCAGGATTAAAAACCTATCGTTGCATTTGATTCTCCAGCTTTAACACATAGCCCTGATGCTCGCAACTAAAAATCTCAGTCCCCAACAACTTTCCTTATATACTGCAGCAATACTTTCTGTACCTATTACGGCCGGGTATTTTATTATGCATCCTAAATGGTGGGTAGCTTTAATTGTTTTTGTAATTATTTTTTCCGGCAGCTTTCTTCTTATCAAATTTACGCTTGAACGCTTTATTTACAGGAAGATCAAACTTATTTATAAGTTTATTTACCAAACAAAGGCTTCGCGGCGTGAAGAGACTTATTACAAATATATATTACCGCAAAAAAGTATAGACGAAGTAAGGGAAGATGTGGAAAATTGGGCTATCCAGCAAAAAAAGGAAATTGAAGTTTTAAAGAGCAACGAAGCGTATCGAAAAGAATTTCTTCAAAACCTTGCTCATGAGTTTAAAACGCCCATTTTTGCTATACAGGGATATGTAGACACATTGCTTGATGGAGCGATAGAAAACAAGGACGTGAGCAAAAAATTCCTGGAAAATGCTGCACGTAATGTAGACCGGATGGTTACTTTGGTAAGTGATCTTGATGAAATAACTAAACTTGAAAGTGGAGAACAACCATTATATAAAGTAAACTTTATTATCCAGGACCTGATAAAGGAAGTATATGAATCGCTTTCAATAAAAACTGCCGGAAGGAATATAAAATGCACCATTAAAAAAGGATGCGACCAAACTGTTGTAGTTTTTGGTGACAAAGAAAAGATCAAGCAGGTGATCATTAATATTGTAAGCAACTCAACAAAGTTTGGAAAAGAAAATGGTCATATTGTTGCCAGCATTTATAAAACCGATGGAAAACACGTACTTATTGAAATAAGTGACGACGGAATTGGTATTTCGGAAGAGCATCTTCCGAGAATTTTTGAACGGTTCTACCGCACCGACGCCGGCAGAAGCAGGGATATCGGGGGCACAGGCTTAGGTCTTGCCATTTGCAAACATATAATTGAGGCGCACGGACAAACAATTCATGTACGAAGTAAGCCCGATATAGGTACAACTATCGGCTTTACGTTGGAAGCCAAATAGAACCCGTATTTTTTGCTGATTGTTGATTTGGAGGAAATATGAATATTTGAGTGCTGAAGGATAACAGAACTCCTGCTGTATAGTAATCTTTTTGTGACCAGCATTTGGGCAAGTATTAAACATCGTTGCCTCGATGCACCGAAGGGTTTCAAATGAACTTTTTGATAGCAGGGGCGGTTTACCCTAAGCCTGTCGAAACGTCGCGGTACGTTCATCTTTTGCGCTTCTATTTTGCTTATTCGGCCTTATGCTATAACCAGGTTAAAAGTCTCCAAATTGGTCAATAGAATTAATACTGGTAAACGGAGCGTCGCAAGCAAAGTGCGATAACAGTTATACCGCCGGTAACAAAAAATTCCGTTTACAATTTCACGAGGAAAAATTCGCGCGGTAATAAATTATCTCCTCAAAATCATTCTGGATACCTACACCCCTGTTTCTAGCTTAAATTTTCAATTATCCCCGCAATGCCTTGACCGCCTCCAACACACGCGGTTACCATTCCATATTTTTTGTTCAGCCGCTTCAAATCGTTTAAGATCTGAACTGTGAGCTTAGTCCCCGTACAACCGAGGGGATGCCCCAGGGCAATAGCGCCGCCATTAATGTTGACAAGAGAAGGATCCATGTTCAACTCCCTGATGACTGCTAATGCCTGTGACGCAAAGGCTTCATTTAATTCTACCAGTTCCATCTCACTTAAGTTGATACCTGCAGCCTTTAACACTTTCGGCACTGCAGCCACCGGTCCAATTCCCATAATTCGCGGGTTGACACCAGCATTTGCACAAGCTACCAGTCTGCCGATGGGTTTTAGCGCCAATTCATTAACCATTTTTTCACTCATAACAATTACAAAGCTTGCCCCATCGCTCGTTTGGGAAGAGTTACCTGCCGTTACTACTCCACCTGCAGCAAAAGCGGGCTTCAATTTAGCCAATGCATCTAAACTTGTATCAGCCCGAGGGCCTTCATCGGTATCTACTACGTAGGTTTTCCTCTGCTTTTTGCCTTTTTCATCCAGGTAAACCTGTTCAACATTTATCGGCAGTATGCCCGGTTGAAAATAGCCGCACTCTATTGCCTTTATTGCTTTTTGATGTGATTTATAACTATATTCATCCTGGTCCTGGCGGCTCACTTTATATTCTTTCGCCACAGCTTCGGCTGTAAGGCCCATATTTAAATAATAATCCGGCTCATCAGAAGCGATAGAGAATGCAGGTACCGTCTTCCATCCCGCCGTTGGAACCATACTCATACTTTCAACGCCGCCGGCGATAATACAATCAGCTATCCCCATCCTGATTTTGGCCGTAGCTATTGATATGGTTTCAAGTCCGCTTGCACAATACCTGTTTACAGTCATTCCTGGTGTATCGTATCCAAGCGCCCGCGCTGCGATTATACGACCAACCTGTAACCCCTGCTCTGCTTCAGGCACTGCATTTCCCACAATAACATCGTCTACCCTTTTTGCTTCCAGTTGTGGCAGCGACGCCATCAGGCCTTTAATCACCTCAATGGCAAGGTCATCAGGACGGGTAAAACGAAATCCACCTCTTTTACTTTTTGTAACAGCAGTTCGATAACCTGCCACTATATAAGCTTCCTGCATACGTATAATTTATCTTATAAAGGTAGTAAATAAAATAATTAGTTGCATAAACAACCAAAACCAATTTTTTAAACTACCTCAACAAAAATATAAACAATGGTAAAAAAGTAATAGCTGGCAAATTTCCATTTGCCAGCTATTACTGGAAGTTTCCTCCAATCTAATTTTAACAGGATCGTTACTTGCTTATCATTTCTGAAAAAGATAAGCCGTTGCTATTAGTGTCTTATTGTATAGTGGGGCCCTTTATTTACTGAAAGATTGTTGATCGCGATTTTTGAGTTGCCAAAATAATCGGTAATGGCTTTATAATCTTCTTCCTTTTTGTAATAATTATCGAAGACTAATATTCCACCATGCACGAGGCGCGGATAGAAAAATTGCAGTGCAGTTAAAGTGGCTTCATAATCATCTAAATCTATATTAAGAAAAGATATTTTCAGGTCAGGATTTTCGATCAGGTAATCAGGAATGGTGTATTCCAAACTTCCCGGTACAAAATTGATTTTGCCAGTGATGCCTTTTTGCAAAAGCGTTTCCTTAATATTTTCGAGATCTGTTGCTGATCTCTTCACCTTATACTGTAAACTCCCCTTTTCGTTGTCGCGATTTTCGACAAACAGGCTTTTATTAAACCTTTCAAATGCAACAACCATTTGATCTGGGGCTGAGGATATCAGGCTTCTGAAGATCGACAGGCGCGTTAGGCCTTCTTCCGCAGCAATTCCGCATTTAACAACAGTTCCTTCAATATGGCTTACTTTTTTAAACAATTCATAATGAACTATTAGTTTTCCTGACTGACCCTTGTCAGTAACAGCAGGAAATAAAAACTTTTCGAGGTCAAGCGGGTACGCGACAAATGATTTCATAACAATTGTTTCAATAAATTTTGAAGTGTTAAACAATTGGTTATTCTGAAATTGGTTGTGCTTTTCGGAGGATTATTGGATAATTAATTGATAATGTTACTACTAAGACTATTGAAAACGTTGTTTTGGTTGCATCTACGGCTCTCAAATAAAAAGACCCGGCTCTCAAACTGCGCCAGGTCTTGTAAAAATGTTATTATTATGATTAACGTGCAATATTCACTGCCCGCTTTTCGCGTATCACCGTGACTTTTATTTGTCCCGGGTACGTCATTTCTGTTTGTATTTTTTGCGCGATTTCGAAACTTAGTTTGTCGCTGTCATTGTCGGTTACTTTATCAGCTTCAACAATTACTCTGAGTTCGCGACCTGCCTGGATAGCATAAGCTTTTTCAACTCCCTGGTAAGTAAGGGCAAGTGTTTCAAGTTCTTTTATCCTTTGCAGGTACTGCTGCATAATTTCACGCCTTGCTCCTGGCCGCGCACCACTAATAGCATCACAGGCCTGGATTACGGGGGAAATAACGTATTGCATTTCCATTTCATCGTGGTGAGCTCCGATTGCATTTACCACCGCCGGGTTTTCACCGTACTTTTCAGCGAGCTTAGCGCCTAATAAGGCATGGCTTAACTCAGTTTCTTCGTCGGGCACTTTACCTATGTCGTGTAATAAACCCGCTCTTTTTGCAAGTTTCGGATTTAAGCCTAATTCGCTCGCCATTAATCCACAAAGGTTAGCTACTTCTCGGCTGTGCATTAACAGGTTCTGGCCGTAAGATGACCTAAACCTCATTTTACCAACAATACGAACCAGTTCTTTGTGAAGTCCGTGAATCCCCAATTCTATCACCGTACGTTCACCAATTTCCATTATTTGTTCCTCAAGCTGCTTGCGGGTTTTTTCAACCACCTCTTCGATACGTGCAGGGTGAATACGTCCGTCTGAAATAAGTCTCTGTAAACTTAAACGCGCAATTTCACGACGAAGCGGGTCAAAAGAAGAAAGTACAATTGCTTCCGGTGTATCGTCAACTATAAGGTCTACGCCTGTTGCAGCTTCAATCGCCCTTATGTTTCTTCCTTCACGTCCAATGATCTGGCCTTTTATTTCATCTGTTTCCAGGTTGAAGACGGTTATCGCGTTTTCGATAGCCTGTTCAGCCGCAGTTCTTTGAATTGTTTGAATAATTATCTTACGTGCCTCTTTATTCGCCTTTTGCTTGGCATCGTCAATAATATCCTGCTGAATACTTAAAGCGCGGCTTTGCGCTTCCTGTTTCAGGCTTTCAATTAACTGGTTTCTTGCTTCTTCCGCTGTCAGGCCTGCTATCTTTTCAAGGCGACGAATATGTTCTTCCTGGTGCTTTTCTAATTCGTTTCTTTTCTGGCTAACAACTTCTAGCTGTCGGTTAAGGTTTTCTTTAATTGCCTCATTGTCTTTGAGCTGTTTATCCAAATTCACCTCTTTCTGAGTAATAGAAACCTCTTTTTGCTTCAGCCTGTTTTCTACGTCGCTGATCTTTCGGTTTCTTTCCAATACTTCCTTGTCGTGCTCGCTTTTGAGCTGTACAAACCTTTCCTTAGCTTCAACGATCTTTTCCTTCTTCAGCGTTTCTGCCTGCATTTGGGCATCAGCAATAATTCTCTGAGCCTGCTGGTCAGCGTCTTCAACTTGCTTTTTTGTGTCCCTCGCAAAAATAAATTTTCCCGCTATAATCCCGGCAACTATTCCTACTATGCCAGCTATAATAGATATTACTATCGAAACCATGCTTTTTTTGTTTGTTTTTTAGGTTTTAAATCATACGGCTCATACCCTCATAACTTCTGTGAAAGTGAGTGTAAGTCCGCGAAGATAATTATTATGAACGATAAAAGCAGTTGAAAGAGAAGTTACTGCTATTTGCGGAAGCCTTTTGAAAGCAAGGAACGCAGGAAAAGGAATTTTGGGAAAGCCTGTGCTACTGTAAGAACAGAGGCTTTAACTGTAACGAGAGGCTTTTCTTTGGTTTCCGGCAGTGTAATTTCTGTTTATACATCTTGTCCTAATAGATCCCTTTGGCCATGTCACTCACTTGTACCGCAATCTTTTTCAACTTCCCTGGAATGATAGCGGCGGCGCTTTCAGCAGATTGTATTATCGTCTCAAAAACAAGGGATTCTATCTAACCTTTTTTTCTTTTCAAAAAGATTATTAGAAAAGTACGATTAAATAGTATATTTATTAAGGATACTAATTCCGTTTTTATCCGTATCCTTCCCTATGGCCCCTGGAAACAGGGGCATTTATTTAGGTAGAAGGTACATCCTTAAAACTTTCAACTCAAGAAAGTCTTAGCTTCTATATATTCATAATATTCTTTCTGCCGTTATTGTAAAGTTTTTTCGGGCTATTTTCAAATCTCTGACTAATAAGTAAATAATGGCATTTAAAAACCGGGCGGCTTGGTGCAAGCCTTGTATCGAACAATTCCAATATCCACAAAGACTTCCGGTAAGAGACTGCCTAAGACTTTTCGATTGTATATATCAATCGACCACGACTCAACCGGTTGGAGAAAAGCAGAAACAAAACACAAGCTACCGCGCAGATCAAGCTATTTGATGAATAAGGCCAGCAAAGAATTGCTCATCAAAATATTGAAAATTAAAACAATTCCAGGGTATATAATAAATAATTCAAAGGGTGAAGTGATAAACCGCGATGCGCCGTACCGGCTACCGATGAACTATTGGTAATGATAAAGGAGGACTTAAAAACTTAAATTTGGGCAAAGTCTATTTCTGTAAAAGTACCTTGTCCAGAAGTTCTTCTATTTTATCGAGCTTCTCTTTATTTCCGGTTTGTGATTCTAATTCAGGAGTTGGTTTGGTTTGTTCGGTTGCAAACCACAGCAAGACCATTGAAACATAATCCTGCATATCCTTTCCTGCAAAATTCGTTTTGTAATCGACGATCTTCTCGTTGATGGTTTTAATCGTCTTCCGCACCATTTCTTCATCTTCCGGCTCAATTTTTAGTCGGTAGCTACGGTCGGCAACGATTATATTTATAGGTATGAGTGCCATAAATTAAGAATGTAAAAGCGCGAGGCATTTATCAATGTCTTTCAGATAAGTGTTGATCCTCTTTTCCAAATCTTTTTTCGAATTGTCGTGCAAACCAGATGAACTGATTTTGATAGCGTCTACTTTTTGGTGAAACTGGTCCGCCTGCTCAGTTTGCGATTGAAGCTGCTCTGCCAGACGGCTATTTTCTTTTTGCAAGCGCTGAATTTCCTTTTGAGCAACATTATATTCCTTCAGCAACTGCAGCACTTTGTCTTCAATTCGGTGTATTTGCTCCTGCATATCTTCCATGTCACTAATATAAGAAACTATTTCCTGATTTCAGCACTCAACTCCGTCTCGAAACTTTGGATCAACCGGTTCATCATTCCATCAATTTCTTTGTCGGTCAGCGTTTTTTCTTCGTTCAAAAAAGTAAAACTTATGGCCATTGACTTTTTATCCTTACCCAATTTCTCGCTTTCGAAAATGTCGAATAGTTGTACCTGTTGTAGTGCACCGACTTTTACTTTTTTGACCGCATTTTCCACTGCTTCAAAAGTGACATTACTATTTATAACGATTGCCAAATCCCGTTCGACAGCGGGAAACTTAGGAACTTCTTTATAAGTAATTTTTTTACTGCCCACCAATTGAACCAGTAATAGCCAGTTAATATCAACAAAAAAGACGGGTTGCTTTATATCGAAGCTTTTTAATTTGCTGGTAGCAACTTCACCCACAGAAATTAGCGGTTTATTATTCACTGCTCCGCTAACAGCAAGCGAAAAACCGTTTGCAGAAGTTTGACTATACTGGGGACTAGAGAGCCCGCACAACTCTACAATCGAAGCTGCTATTCCCTTTGCCCTGTAAAAATCTGTTGAAACTTGTTTAGACTTCCAGGTACCCGGCAGGTAGTCTCCTGTAAGATATAATGAAAGATGCTCCTCCTCGTTGTAATTACCGATACCTGAAGCGTGGTAAGTTTTACCAAACTCAAAAAACTGCAGGCCTTTATTTTTTCTATTTAAATTATAAGCTATTGTTTCAAGACCGGTTTCTAACATCGATACGCGTAAAACATCTAACTCGGCACTTAAGCTATTGATCATTTTTACCGCGCCTTGCAATTCAGCTTCGTTATAATATTGACTGTTAGTAATAGAGTTGGTCACAATTTCATTAAAGCCAAGGCCAGTCAAAAAACCGGCAATTTTTTCTTTCAGACTTTCTTTCAATATGTTTTGATCGATTGACGGGGAAATAGTCATCGAGCCTTTGATCTCAACATTATCCAGCCCGTCTATTCTTAAAATTTCTTCTACAACATCGGCAGGCAAAGTAATATCAGGTTTGCTGAAGGGAACTAAGACAGTTAATTCATCCGTTTCATCTTTTATCACTTCAAAACCAAGGCTTGTCAATATTCTAATAACAGCATCAGCAGGATAGCTTTTTCCACTCAATTTTGTCAGATACTGGTATTTTAAAGATACCTCTGCTTTTTCTACTGGCACGGGATATACGTCAACAACATCAGAAGAAATTTCACCACCTGCTACTTCTTTTATTAATAACGCCGCGTGTTCCAAAACCTTTACAACAGTTGAAATGTCTACTCCTTTTTCAAACCTGGCTGCTGCTTCTGTTCTCAACCCATGTCGGAAAGACGTTCTACGAATACTCGTGGGATTAAACCAGGCGCTCTCCAGAAAAATGCTTTTGGTATCATTTTTCACACCGCTTTTTGCTCCGCCGAAAACACCTGCTATACACATCCCTTCTTCTGCGTTACAGATCATCAAATCTGAATTATCCAGTTTTCTTTCCTTGTCATCTAATGTTACAAAGCTGCTATCCTTGGGTAAATTCTTAACGATAATTTCCCCTCCTTTAATTGCAGCAACGTCAAAAGCATGTAAGGGCTGGCCGGTTTCATTCAGAATATAATTGGTAATATCTACTATATTATTAATTGTCCGTTGTCCTATCGCCTGCAATTTATCCTTTAACCATTTTGGACTTTCCTTCACGGTCACACCCGAAATAGTTACACCAGAATAGCGCCTGCAGGCTTCTGTATTTTCAACGATAACCTTGATAGTAAGTAAATGATTATCGGCCTTGAAATCGTTGGTGAAAGGACTTACCGTTTCAGTATCGGTTTGATTATGGTAACTTAAATATGCACATACATCTTTAGCAACTCCTAAGTGGCTCATTGCGTCCATCCTGTTTGGCGTTAACCCAATTTCATAGATCCAATCAGTATAAGGTTTAAAGTAATCAGTAGCTTTTGTTCCTACCACTACATTTCCTGGTAACACCAAAATGCCTTCATGACTGGAGCCTAACCCAATTTCATCTTCTGCGCAGATCATTCCCTGGCTGTCTTCACCTCTTATCCTGGCAGCCTTCATTGCCATCGGCTGACCATTTGTTGGAAATATGGTGGTGCCAATGGTTGCTACTAAAACTTTTTGCCCTGCCGCCACGTTTGCTGCCCCGCATACAATTTTCAAAGTTTCACCATTTCCAATGTCAACCTTCGTAAGTTTAAGTTTGTCAGCGTTTGGATGCTGTGAACATTCTAAAACTTCTCCTATAACAATACCTTCCAGTCCACCTTTAATGCTTTCATATTGTTCAAGACTTTCAACCTCTAATCCGATCGAGGTTAAAATTGTGGACAGTCTCTGCGGATCTACCTCTTCAGGCAGGTACTCACTCAACCATTTATAACTGATCGTCATTTAAAACTTCTTTTTGCAATTGTGCAAATATAATAGTGTGTGTCAGGTTTAAGAACAAAAGGATTTTTGTTGACGTTAAGAAAACAATAGAGGCGGAGGCAGGCAGGCAAAAAGGTTTTTTACTATAGTAAGCAAAACAGCCCAAAACCTCTCTTAAATATTGAACTGCTCTAAGGCTGAAAGAAATAATTTTAAGAACCGACAAACTTAACAAAAATGCTATAGCTGCCATAATGTTTGCAATTGAAGTGCTTGCAACCCAAGATGCAGCTATAGGAACTACTGCTCGTATTACTATAACGGCTTCGTGTAGAAAAAGCTTAACCAGTAAACGGAGGATTTGTTACTGTTTAACGGTAGAAAAAATAGTAAAAACACTCCTTTTATACCGTAAATTTACTAAGTTCCTTTTGCGTTTTTGTTTTTATTGAGAATAGCCTTCATTACATATAAGCAAAAATTACTGTAGAATATTTTCCCCGAAACCGTAAAATCTTCCTGTACCAAAACAAGTTTTTTAACACTTTTCTTTGTGCACAACCGATGGGGATTGCCTGGTTGAAATCGCGGAAAACTTTTTCAACTTGTGAATATCTTTAACTATTGTGGTGATAAAAGCGTTACATCAGGGAACAACAGTGTGGGTTAAAATAGGAGAACTATAGTTACAGTAAAAGTTTTTTCCTAAAAAAATTGGAGCCTATATTCGCTCTCCCCGGAAATTCTCATAACAATTTGGTAACATGAGGAAATAGAAATTTGTGGAATGAAGATGAAGATGGGAATTAATTAATCATTCTTAAGACCCTAAGAAAAAATGGATTTAACGAACTTAAACAAAGACCGCAAGAACAGAAGAAAACCCTCGATAGACCTTAGTACCATGGTCTATGGCAAGGTTCCTCCGCAGGCTAAGGAATTGGAAGAAGCCGTTTTAGGAGCGATAATGCTTGAAAAAAGTGCATTTGACAATGTTGTTGAAATTTTAAAACCTGAATGTTTTTATGTAGATGCTCACCAGAGAATTTTTAAATCTTTTCAATCGTTAGCGCAAAAGAGCCTACCTATAGATATACTTACGGTAGTTGAAGAATTAAAGACACGGGAAGAACTGGATGTTGTTGGTGGCCCTTACGCCATTACCAAGCTCACAAATATGGTGGTTTCAACTGCCAATATTGAAGCACATGCACGTATTATCCTCCAGAAATTTATTCAGCGTGAACTAATTCGCATTAGTGGAGAAATTATAGGTGATGCTTATGAAGATAGTACCGATGTTTTCGACCTGCTCGATGAAAGTGAGAGCAAGATGTTTAATATTACCAACAATTATCTAAAAAAGAACTTCGACGATATCGGTTCGGTGTTGGTAAAAACAATACAAAGAATTGATGACCTGCGCAATAAACAGGAGGAAATTTCGGGCGTGCCTACCGGTTTCCCTTCGATGGATAGGGTTACTTTTGGCTGGCAACCTACCGACCTGATCATTCTTGCTGCCCGTCCTGCGGTGGGTAAAACTGCATTTGCGCTTAACCTTGTTCGCAGTGCAGCGTTGCACCCCGTTAAACCTACAGGCGTTGCGTTTTTCAGCCTTGAAATGAGTTCTGCCCAGTTGGTCTCGAGGATCCTTAGCGCCGAGAGCGGCATTATGCTTGAAAAGATCAGTCGCGGCCGTTTGGAAGATTATGAAATGCAGCAATTGTATAGTAAAGGTGTTACCAAACTAAGCGATGCACCTATATATATTGATGATACTGCTGCCCTAAACATATTTGAATTTCGTGCAAAAGCACGAAGGCTTGTGAACAAGCATAAGGTTGGTCTAATCATCATTGATTATTTACAACTAATGAGTGGTAGTGGCGACAAAAACAGTAACCGCGAACAGGAGATCAGCCGTATTTCCAGAGACCTTAAGAGCCTTGCAAAAGAATTACAGGTACCTATTATTGCCCTGAGCCAGTTAAGCCGTGCGGTAGAAACACGTAAGGAAAGCAAGATGCCACAGTTGAGTGACCTTCGAGAATCTGGTGCCATTGAACAGGATGCTGACATGGTAATGTTCCTGTACCGCCCGGAGTATTACGAGATCAATACCAACGAAATGGGTGAAAGCAACCGCGGCGAAACGCACGTAAGAATAGCAAAACACCGTAATGGAAGTCTTGAAACTATTAAACTAAGAGCGTTGCTACATATTCAAAAGTTTGTCGAGGAAGAAGACGATAACAACCCCGGTGGTGGCGGAGCCGCACCTGGTACAGGAGGAGGCGGGGGTAACTGGAAGCCTATTGCTCCGGGCGGAGGGCCTGGTCCTGCACCAGCTCCTGACAATGGTGCACGGTTGTTCATTCAAAAAGGCAGTAAAATGAATACGGGCGAATTTGATGAAGGATTTGATGAAGCGTCACCTTTTTAATTTACCCATCACATAATATTATTAACCCCGGTTTCCGGGGTTTTTATTTTTATTTTTACACCTATGGAACTGCCAATATTTTTTCTTGATACCTTATCATCTGAAAATTTTCTTACGCTAAATGAAGACACTTCCCGCCATGTTGTACAGGTTTTGAGAAAGAAGCCTTTGGAAAAACTTCAACTTACCGACGGTGCAGGAAACCTGTTAACTGCAGAAATACTGGACGATCATAAGAAAAAGTGTACTGTAAAAATAATTCAAAGGCAGGCCGTTCCTCAAAAGCCGCAGGAGGTTTGTGTGGCTATTTCATTATTAAAAAATGCTAATCGCTTTGAATGGTTTTTAGAGAAAGCTACCGAAATCGGCGTTACTGAAGTTATCCCGCTGCTGTGCGAAAGAACAGAAAAACAACACTTTCGGTTGGAGAGGATGAAACAGATCTTAATAAGTGCGATGATGCAAAGTAAACAGGCATGGCTCCCTTTCTTACACGAACCTACAGATGTTACAAAAGTTATTTCTTCCTCTGCCACTTCTTTTGACACTAAACTGGTTGCTCATTGTTTAGAGGAAAACAAGAGTTCAATAGCTGAATTTCGCAAAGTGAAATCAGTGCAGGTATTAATAGGCCCGGAAGGAGATTTCACAAAAGAGGAAATCGCCGCGGCACTCCAAAACCAGTATTATGCTGTGACCTTGGGAAATACCAGGCTTCGCACAGAAACGGCGGGAGTAGTTGCTGCTACCGTGTTATGTATTTGAAAGAGTGGAATGGGTTGTTTTGGTAACGGGCGGAGTATCGGTATGGGCCGGATGTTGCGACGCTCCGTTCGGCCTTCGTTTTTTATAGCAACAAAACAGGCAGTAATTAATATTGCCTCGAGTAATTTAATCTCAACCTTCAAACCGGTACATTATTAGAAAATGTTGAACGGAGCGTCGCAAGCAATGTTCAATTGGATAACATAAGCCGGCTTCAAAAAAAACTTTCGTCCAGCCGCTGCCTTTATCCTGACACTAAAAAAGCACCCTTTCGGATGCTTTTTTCTTACTTATCAGTTATAGGCTTAGCCGCTTCTCCCAGGCCTGCGTCGGTTAAATTTGGCGATCGTAATTCCACCGGTTTCGACACCGTTTTCCGTAATCTCATATTTAACAGCTCTACTGCAAACGAAAAAGCCATAGCGAAATATACATAATTTTTTAGGTGAAGATTGTGTGCTGCCTCTCCGGCCCACCCTTCTACAATCAACACAAAACCTACCATTACCAGAAAAGATAAAGCAAGCATTTTTAAAGTAGGATGCTTCGCGATAAAATCAGCAATCCGCTGGCTGAAGGTAAACATAATAATCATGGCAATAATAACGGCTATGATCATTACTTCAAGGTGCTTAGCGATGCCTACTGCGGTAATAATACTATCGAAAGAAAAGATCATGTCTACCAGGATTATTTGCCCGATCGCACTTGCAAAAGAGGCTGGTTTAGGGGCCGTTCCCAAAGCGTGTTCTTCTTCACCTTCCAGTTTATGGTGAATTTCTTTAACCGTTTTATATATCAGGAATAAGCCTCCGGCAAGCATTACCAGGCTGGCAAGGTCAAAGCCCTTTCCGAATACCTCAAACAAAGGTTTACCTTTTTGATTAATCAGCCACCCTAAAGCGACCAACAATAGAATGCGTACTGTAATACCAGCAAACATCCAAATCCTGCGTGCATTCAATTGCTGGCTTTTGGGCATTCTGCCCATGATTATTGAAACGAAAATTACATTGTCAATACCAAGAACTACTTCAAGAACGGTTAGAGTGAGCAGGCTGATTAATGCATCAATTGAAAACAAATATTCCATGTAGAGAATTTTTAGCGACAAATATATTCGAAGCGAGTGTTGATAAGGAAATGCGGCGGTCCTTTGAAAATTGTAGGTAATGGCAATAATCAGGCCTCCAGGTTCACAGCTAATTCTTTACAAATTCTCTTGACTACAGCAGGTCCTTCATAAATAAAACCGGTCCAAAGCTGCACAAGTGAAGCTCCTGCTGCAAATTTTTCTTTAGCATCACGGGCATTGAAAATGCCACCACTGGCAATTATAGGCATAGTGCCGTTTGTTTGCCTGCTAATATATTGAACGATTTGTGTAGATTTTTCCTGTAAAGGCTTACCACTTAAACCCCCGGCACCAATTTTTCCAACTGTTTCTTTTGAGGAAAGCAGGGCCTCGCGACTAATAGTAGTATTTGTGGCAACAAGTCCGTTCAATTTCACCTCGTTGGCCAAGTCAATGATATCGTCCAACTGGCCAACGGTGAGATCGGGGGCAATTTTCAACAATAATGGTTTCGTATTTATTCTTCCCTGGTTGATGTTTTGTAACTGGCTTAATATTTTCTTCAACGATGCCTTTTCCTGCAGTTCACGTAAACCGGGCGTATTAGGGGAACTTACGTTTACCACAAAATAGTCTACACAGTCAAATAATTCATTCAGGCAAATTTCATAGTCCTTCCACGCGTCTTCGTTATTGGTTACTTTATTTTTGCCGATATTTCCTCCAATAATAATGTTTCTTTTTGCTTCCCTTAATCTTGCAGCTACTACTTTTACCCCGTCGTTATTAAAGCCCATACGGTTAATAATTGCTTTATCCGCCGGAAGGCGGAATAGCCTGGGTTTGTCGTTACCTGGTTGCGGTAACGGTGTTACCGTTCCTATTTCTGCGAAGCCAAAACCGATTGTTTCGAGCTCTTTCAAATACAAAGCATTCTTATCGAAACCTGCTCCCAATCCTACGGGGTTTTTGAAAGGCAGTCCAAAAACCTGTTTTTCTAAAGACGGATGGTTGTATTGAAAATCGTTAGCAAGCATTTTGTGAAGTGGAGCGACCCTGGAAGCACCCTTCATCAGGTTCATCGAGAAATAGTGTACGGCTTCAGCATCAAAATTGAAAAGGATATCTCGCAGGAAAGAATACATGACGCGAAGGTAATATTGGAAATGCTAAATTAGACTAATGCCAGGAAATATGAAGCGAGGCATAAGTGTAACGGAAGGTTGCGACAATTGCTTAAACCTTTGTGTAAAAGCAGAAGTTAATTAGATTGCAAAAGAATGTTGAAAAACTTTTTTAAATTAAACTTTTCCCCTTACCTTCGCAATCCGAAAAAATATTTGATATGAACGCTGTAGCTTTTGTGCACGAGCAGTTAACTGCTAACAAAGAGGTTCCTAAATTTAAAGCAGGTGACAACGTTACCGTTAACTATAAAATTGTTGAAGGTAATAAAGAAAGGATCCAGTCTTTCAAAGGTGATGTAATTAAACGCCAGGGACAAGGTGCCACTGCTACATTTACTGTGCGGAAAATTTCTGACGGTGTAGGTGTAGAAAGATTATTCCCTGTTAATTCGCCTAACATCGACTCTATTATACTTCATAAAGTAGGTAAGGTACGTCATGCAAAGCTTTTCTACCTTAGAGAAAGAAGTGGTAAGAGTGCAAGGATTAAAGAAAAAAGATATTAGTAGTTGCTGTTAAAGCAAACTTATAATTAAACGGAAACCATAGGTTTCCGTTTTTTATTTAAATCCTTCTTGAATCTTTACACGTATTTTACAGGTCGGTTATCTTTTAATCATTTTATACACCTATTTTTGTAATCTAAATTACTTGCAATGTTTACTAATTTATTCATAGGAATGCCAGGCGGAAGCGAATGGATCTTAATTGTTCTTGCCGTATTAATATTATTCGGTGGTAGAAAAATTCCTGAATTTATGAGGGGAATTGGTAAGGGAATTCGCGAATTCAACGATGCGAAAGATAATGTGAAGAAAGAAATTGAAGAAGGGATGACAGAAAAAGAAGTCAAAAAAGCTACCCAGAATTCATCTGTTCAGCAGCCTTAATTATTTAGTTAAACGCACAGGATTTGTTCACTTTCCAGTCTATTAACGCATACCATACTTTATTAACGAACGGCCAAACCACCTGTGTTGAGGCCGTTCGTCATTATTTAGCTAAAGTAGCGGAGAACTCACACTTAAATGCCTGGCTGGAAGTCTTTTCAGCGGAAGCGCTTGAAACAGCAGAAAAGCTTGATCAACAAAGGCTGCAGGGATTGCCCATTGGTAAGCTGCATGGAGTAATTGTTGGTCTTAAAGATGTTATTTGCTATAAGGACCACAAGATTTCAGCATCATCCCGCATTCTTGAAAACTTTACTTCGGTTTATAGTGCCACCGCAACGCAACGATTAATTGATGAAGAAGCAATTATTATCGGAAGGCAAAACTGCGATGAATTTGCTATGGGCAGTGCCAATGAAAACTCTGCGTACGGTCCGGTAAAGAATGCGATCGACGAAGAAAGAGTGCCTGGGGGATCCTCAGGCGGATCAGCAGTAGCTGTGCAATCTGGAACATGCATGGTTAGTCTCGGAAGTGATACCGGTGGATCAGTAAGACAACCGGCAGACTTCTGTGGAATTATCGGAATGAAGCCTTCGTATGGCACTATTTCGCGTTACGGTTTAATTGCTTATGCATCCTCTTTCGACCAGATAGGAATTTTTGCAAAAACAATCGAAGACGTAGATGCAGTACTGAATGTAGTTGCAGGACCGGATGAATTTGACAGTACAGCAAGCCGGAAACCCCTCAATAAAGTAAACGGGCTACATAGCGGAAAGAAGAAATACCGCTTGTGCTATTTCTCGAATGCATTGGAGCATCCCAGCCTCGATCCTTTTATCGCTTCCGAAATAAGAGGCTTTATTGAAAAATTAACGTCAGAAGGAAATGAAGTAGAAGGAGTTGATTTTGAACTGCTTAACTACATTGTACCCACTTACTATGTTTTGTCTACTGCCGAAGCAAGCAGTAACCTTTCAAGGTACGATGGTATAAAATACGGTTACCGGAACCCTTCGCACAAAAACAGCCTTGACGAACTCTATAAATATTCAAGGAGCGATGGGTTTGGTCGTGAAGTGAAAAGACGCATCCTGCTTGGAACCTTCGTTTTAAGCGCGGGTTATTTTGATGCTTATTTTACTAAGGCACAAAAGGTAAGAAAACTTTTAGTAGAAAAAACGAAGGAGATTTTCCAAGAATACGATGCAATTATTTTACCTACCGTTCCTACGCCGGCCTATAAAATAGGAGAAAAGAAAGATCCTATAGAAATTTTTCTTGCTGATATTTATACGGTTTACGCCAACCTTGTCGGCATACCAGCCATCTCGTTACCACTTTTTAACACGCCTGACGGTCTCCCTTTTGGACTACAGGTGATGACTTCTCAACATAATGAGCTATCTTTGCTCACTCTTTCAAAACAGCTTATCGATTTACAGGGCCTTCAATAACCTGCTAATCAAGTTCTTTGCTACCAATACTGACGCACCCTTTTCACTAAACAAGTTTATCAACTTAACTTTTATCATGAAGAATGTGAAGCATATTGTTAACATCACCCGGCTTCTAAAATCATTAGCAGTTAGTATTTTCCTCTTGGTTCTTTTCGCAGGCAGCAGTGCATTTAAATCGTTTGCCGACGGCGATCCTAAAAAACTTTCTTCGAAAGACAGTTTACTTCTTGATAAGAACGGATTTAAAAGTCTTTTTTCTGCTTCATATTTTGATCCTTCAAAACCTTATTTTTCGCAGCTAAACCCTAAGGCTGTTCCATTTGTCCAGCAATATATTCGCTCGAGCGGGAAAAGACTTGAAAGAATGAAATTTTGGGGGAAGCCATATTTTGATATGTACGACGGCATTCTGGTGCAACATGGATTACCAAAAGAATTAAAGTATTTATCGGTAATAGAATCTGATTTGCTTCCAAATGTTGTTTCATGGGCGGGCGCAGTAGGACCATGGCAAATCATGGCAGAAGAAGCTACCAGGATGGGCCTTAGGATAAACAGCAAAGTAGATGAAAGAACGAACTTTTATAAGAGTACCCATGCAGCTGCACGAATTTTGAAGGAGCTATATAAACAGTTTCACGATTGGACTTTGGTAGTTGCGGCATATAATTGCGGAGCCGGCCGGGTAAGACAGGCAATAAGAAAAAGTGGAAGCAGGAATTTCTGGGACTTGCAGCCTTACCTGCCGTTGGAAACCAGGAATCACGTTAAAAGATTTATTGGTACGCATTATATATTCGAAGGGAGCGGTGGATTAACCACGATGACAGCTTCGGAGATTTCAAATTTCGATCAAACTAAGGAATATGAAAGCCTTACAACTTTGAATGGTGTCAATATTGGCACTATCGAAATTGCCGGGAAATACAAATCCTCTATCATTGCAAAAAATCTCAATATTGACTTAGCAACCTTTACCAAGCTTAACCCTAATTTTGATAGGTTTGTGTCCACCGGGAATAGCTACCATTTAAGATTACCGGAAGATAAGCTTCCACTTTTTTCCAAAAACAGGCACGAGATTTTGGAGCAATGCATTCAATCCTTTCTCAACTATTAATTTGTCCTACGTTACTGAGTGAGCTGAATAAATAAGCGGGCAATTTCTATTTATTTTTCGCTTAAATCTTCACCTGCAAACATTTTCATAATTGCCTTTCCTTTCAATACACATTCCTCGTACTCACTTTCGGGATTGCTATAAGATGTTATTGCACTTCCAACATGAAAAGATAAATAGTCAGTACTTTGATTATAAATCAGGCTCCTGATTACGACATTAAAATCAAAATTTTTCTCGGGCGAAATATAACCGACCGTACCAGAATATAAACCTCTTTTGCTTTTTTCAAATTTTTCTATCAATTCCATTACCTTTCGCTTTGGCGCACCTGTCATGCTACCCATCGGGAACGTGGCTTTCAAAATATCAGAAAAACCGACATCTTCTTTTAATTCCCCACTGATGGTAGAGATCATTTGGTGAACATTTGGGAATGAATATACACCAAAAAGTTCCTCTACAACCACGCTCCCTTCCTTACACACTCTGCTAAGGTCGTTTCTAACAAGGTCCACAACCATTACATTTTCACTACGGTCCTTCGAACTTTTATACAAGTCGTTTTTATTATTCAAATCGATGTCTTTGTTCGATGTATCCCTTGCTGAAGTTCCCTTAATGGGCTGAGAAATTATTCTGTTACCTTCCTTTTTCACGTATCGTTCGGGGCTGGAGCATAATAAGAACTTATCAAAGAGTTTATAATAGGCAGAAAAAGGATTTGGAGAAACCGCATTCAATTGTTTAAAAACCGACAATGGGTCGATGCCTCCGGTGGCGTGAAATTCCTGGCAGAAGTTTATTTCGTAACAGTCGCCGTGTTTAATATGATTTTGTATTTCACCAATAGTCTTCACATATTCTTCCCGGTCGATCCTCGGTTTAACCTGTAATGATTTTACCGGTTGATTTGCAAAAACTTCATCCGTTATTTCTTTATAAATCAACTGCGCGTTTTGATTGGTTACGCCTATTGTAAGTGTACCTGCTTGCAGCTTTACAAAAATTGCCGGAACAAAGAGGAAGTAATCAGGGAAATTTACGAAGTCAGGATTTTGAGAAGCCAGTTTTTCTTCTATTTCATTTTTGAGGTCATAATTAAAATGACCAAAGATCCAGTCATTATGGAGGCTTAAAAAAGAAGACAGGGAGGGGAAGAAACAATCAGTTGACGAAAAAGTGTGTAACGCTCCTGCACCAACAATGCATTCAACAGAATTATAGCTTGTTCCATATTCATTATTATCCAGAAAACAGCAAATGTTGAACCGGTTGGCCCAGCTCAGCATTTGCTGTTTAATAGAGAACATATCATTGACCCGGAAAGTATAGTACGTTCTTTCCACTACAGTGTAAAGACAGTTTTACTAATAATCATCTTCATCATCGTCAAACTTGGAAGATTTGCCGCCCCCACCAAAAAGGTCTTTAAATTCGTCATCCACCTTAAAGTCGTCATCATCGTCTTTTGCCGTTTTTTTTGCGCCGGTAACTTTTTTCGACGATTTTGGTAAATCAAACTCATCAAAATCAGGATCCCAGTCTTCGTCTTCTACTAGCTTATCCACTTCATCCACCTCGTCTACATCGTCCAGATCTTCGTCTTCTTCCTTGCTTTTTGCTGCTACAGACTTTTTACCTGCTCTGGCTGTTTTGGGTTCATCATCTTCCAGGTCATCTTCATCATCTTCTACCGGCTTCTTTGATTTTGTAGCTGCTTTCTTCGCCACCGGTTCTTTCTTTGGTGCATCTTTTTTAGAGGAAGGTTTTTCCTTATCAGATTTCGCTGCCATATTCCAATAGGGTTTTTAGGTATATAAAATTTAAAACTGTTTTTTATCAACCAAATTTTTTCATTAATGTTTCAAAAACAATAATTATAACTTAACTATCTGGTTTCGCCCCGGGCCGTTGGAAACATATTTTACCGGTGCACCCACAAATTGGTTGATGAATTCCACGTACTCTAACATTGTTCCCGGTACACCCGCACTATCAGTAACGCTTGTTGTATCGGTATTCCAACCTTTAAAAGATTGATAAACAGGTTCAATTTTAATTTTTGAGATCTGGAAGGGCACTTCTTTCTTTTCTACGCCATCTATCATATAAGAAGTACACATCTTCAGTCCGTCAAATGAATCCAGTACATCTGCCTTCGTCATCACCACTTGTGTAACTCCATTAATCATGCAGGCATACTGTAGAGCTACGAGGTCCATCCATCCACAACGTCTTGGTCTTCCTGTTGTAGCGCCAAATTCAGATCCAATTTTGCGTAACTCTTCCCCTGTTTCATCAAACAATTCTGTTGGGAATGGTCCACTTCCAACCCGGGTACAGTAAGCCTTAGAAACGCCGATGACTTCTTTTATTTTTTGCGGTGCTACTCCTAATCCTGTACACACTCCTGCAGAAATAGTGTTCGATGAAGTCACAAAGGGAAATGTTCCAAAATCAATATCAAGCATACTTCCCTGGGCACCTTCGGCAAGCACTTTTTTCCCTTCTGTAATCTTATTGTTGATAAAATATTCTCCATTCACCACATTCAGCGTTCGTAAGAATTCAATCCCTTCAAAAAAAGCATCTTCCCATTCAGAAATATCTTCATTAAAGTGAAAATTATCCAATAACCGCTGGTGTTTCATCCTTAGCTTAATATAATTGGTGATAAAACTTTTGTCTAAAATATCACCAACCCTAATGGCGTTTCGGCCTGTTTTATCCATATAAGCCGGACCAATTCCTTTTAGTGTGCTCCCTATTTTGTCGGTCCCCTTAGAAGTTTCTGAAGCTTTATCCAAAGCACGGTGGGTAGGAATGATAATATTGGTTCGTTCAGATATAAACAGGTTTTTGGTTACATCAATACCGAAAGAGGCAACAAGGTCACACTCTCTTTTTAAAGTTACCGGGTCTAAAACTACGCCCCCGCCAATAAGATTAATAGTATTTTGATGAAAAATACCGGAAGGTATCTGGTGTAAAACCACTTTTTTATCTTCTACATATAACGTATGTCCGGCGTTCGGGCCACCCTGGAAACGGGCAACTACATCATAATTAGGAGCAAAAAAATCAACGATCTTCCCTTTTCCTTCATCACCCCATTGTAAGCCAAGAATTACATCAACCATTTTGAAAGTTATTTGCTTTTGCGGCAAAATTAATGGAACTGGTTGTAGTAATCGGGATTGTTAAAGAAAAAGAATTCTTATTGAGTGAGCTACCGCATAAGAATTGGGCTTTGCTTGCGACGCTCCGTTCGTCGTTAGAATATTGGGGTTACTTTTATTCGTGTTAGCTGTAACGCTTTTAAGCTTCAAGACGAATTATGCAGATACCGGACAAATCCAACTTTTCTTATCGATTTTTCGTGGACGAATAGAATTACTCAAAGTACCGGGTGCGACCGCTGCGACAGGCCTGGGTAAACTGCTCGCGTTTAATCGGCGCGGCAACAAAAGCCTCCTTACCATTCATTTGCCGGCTACCACAAATTTCCTAAAAACGTTTACAATAATGGTAACCTATACTTTCTCTGCATCGAACCGGTCCACCAAATGAATGCCTTTCAACTGTTTCAAACGGATTACCAGTTCTTCAAGCTCCTCCTTATCGTGCACAAACACCTTAATAGTCCCTTCAAAGAGCCCATCGTGTGATTCGATGGTCATAGCAGAAATATTAACCCTTAAATCGCCAGAAATAACATTGGTAATTTTATTTACCACACCCACATCGTCCATTCCGATAATTTTTAAACCTGTAAGGAAACTGATCGCCTTATTTTTTGCCCACTTCGTTTTTACAACCCGGTGGCCATAATTCGACAACAGGCTAGGTGCATTGGGACAATTCGTACGATGAATGATCAAACCCTTGCCCGTGCTTACGAAACCAAACACATCATCACCGGGTATGGGGTTACAACACTTTGCCAGGTTGTACATGATCTTATCGCTGCTTTCACCAAATATGATCAACTCAGAATCTTTCTTCGAATAATGCGGCACCGGTTCTACCGCTAACTCGTGAACCTGCGGCTTCGGCGGCTTTGGGGGTTCAAGCTTATCGCCAAGTACATTAAATTCTTTCAACTCCTTAAGGTCCAGCGCCTTAATCGCAACCTGGTAATAAAAATCGAGCTGCGAATGAAATTTGTAAAAGGCGACCAATGTATCAACATTAGTTTGGACGAAAGCGGCACCCATACCCTCCAATTTTCGTTGAAGAATATACTTGCCTTCTTCGGCTATTGTTCGTTTTACTTCCTTTAAAGCATCCTTTATCTTGTTTTTCGCCTTGGCGGTAACTACAAAATTCAGCCAGTCGTCGCTCGGCTTTTGTTTATTGCTGGTAATAATCTCTACCTGGTCGCCACTGCGCAGTTTATGACTAATGGGAACCAGTTTGTGGTTGATCTTGGCACCTATACATTTTGTTCCAACAGCACTATGTATGCTAAAAGCAAAGTCGAGGGCGGTACTGCCGATAGGCAACATTTTTACGTCACCTTTTGGCGTATATACGTAAATTTCCTCGGCCAGGAAGCTCATCTTAAAATCCTGCAGAAAGTCTACGCTGTCTGTATCCTGGTTATTCAGCACCTCCCTGATCTGTCCAAACCATTTATCAAAACGGTCTTCATCGGAGGAGCCTTCTTTGTACTTATAGTGTGCAGCAAGTCCTTTTTCAGCAATTTCATTCATCCGCTTCGACCTTATCTGAACCTCCACCCACTTTCCCTGCGGTCCCATTACTGTAGTGTGAAGAGCTTCGTAACCATTACTTTTAGGATTACTGAGCCAGTCTCTCAACCTCTCAGGTGACGGCGTATATTCATCCGTTATGATTGAATACACCTTCCAGCAATCCTCTTTTTCTCTCGAATGAGGTGAATTTAAAATAATGCGGATGGCGAACAGGTCGTACACTTCTTCAAAAGCCACTCCTTTTTTCTTTATTTTATTCCAGATAGAATGAATGCTTTTAGGACGACCGTAAATCTCAAAATCAAGATCGCCCGACTCCAGTTTATCTTTAATCGGCCTGATAAATTCGTTGATATACCTGGTACGCTCTCTTTTGGTTTCTGCCAACTTCCTGGCAATTTCCTTGTACGTCTCCGGCTCCATGTATTTCATCGACAGGTCTTCCAGTTCTGTCTTGACATTGTATAGGCCCATCCTGTGGGCCAGTGGAGCATATACCCAAACGGTTTCGCTGGAGATTTTTAACTGCTTTTCGCGCTTCATGCTGTCAAGCGTACGCATGTTGTGAAGCCTGTCTGCCAGTTTGATTAATATAACCCTTGGATCATCAGTAAGTGTAAGTAAGATCTTTTTGAAATTCTCTGCCTGCTGGCTTGTATTAGTGTCGATTACATTAGAGATCTTAGTGAGTCCATCAACGATCCTGGCAATCTCGTGCCCAAATTCTCTTTCAACATCTTCCAGACTTAGATCTGTATCTTCAACCGTGTCGTGAAGCAGTGCGCAAATGGTACTGCGAATACCAAGGCCGATTTCTTCCACGCAGATCATAGCGACAGCAATGGGGTGAATAATATACGGCTCGCCACTTTTACGACGCATGGTTTTGTGCGCGTCCGCTGCCATTTCGAATGCATGCCTTACAAGTTCCTTATCGCCTTTTTTTAATTTTGGTCTTAGCGCCCGAAGCAAAGCACGGTAATGCCGGAGTATCTCCTTCTTTTCCTGCTCCTCGTTTAAATTATATTTGGGCAACACCGGTGCCGTTACAATTGCCTGCTCTTCCATATTAACGAATTTACGAAAACAGAAGGAATGATGATTAATTATAGAACGCTAATTAGGTGATTATGGTACAAACGACATACCTTTTTTCAGCACAGCTCCGACGGTCAGAGAGGCTCATGGGTATTTTTTCACCGCCATATTTGTTAGAATTTTAAGGAATTTAACCGTTAATACTTCGGTTAAACCGCTTTTCGCTAACCCTTTATACATAAACGTCATTCAACTATCTATAGTCTTAAAATATACCCTCTTTCAAATACATGTAACCGTAAAATAAAAAAGCAGGAGTGACGAACTCCCACTTTTTTTATTATTATTTCAAAGCGAAAACTGAGTACATTCTTTTAAAGCGCTTTTGACACCCAGGTGTTGTTCGTTGCATTTACATCGGGTAATCTTTTTCCAGGATCAATAACCACCGATTTTATCTTGCCAGGTGTTGCTACTGCAAACGACCATTTACTTCCATGATGCCAAACCTCAACCGGAAGTTTTACAATTCCCGATTTTCCGTCTGCAAGGTTTATCTGGATGGTTAAAGGCATCGGCATCATCTGCATAAGCTCCACAGTTATTACTGCACCTTTTGCAGGATTATTCTCTATATAATCTACGCCTGTTGCTGCCGCATCGAATTTCCAGTTATTAATGAACCAGCCGCGCCAAAACCAGTCGAGCGTTTCCCCGCTATAGTTTTCTATTGCATGAAAAAAGTCCCAGGGAGTAGGATGTTTAAAAGCCCAGTTATTTATATAATACCTAAATGCACTATCAAACCTGGCAGGTCCCAGTATTTCTTCACGTAGTATGGTTAGTCCAAGTCCTGGCTTATTGTAGCTGTTTATACCCCAGTTTTTGGGAGAGTTAACATCAGGAATATTAAAGATGCTTTCGGTACTATCCGAGAAATATTCCCTGGCCCTTTCATAACGGCTGGTAGTATCGTTTCCATACTCGCCATTATTGAAGGACTCGTTGGCTATAGTATTTATAAATGTATTGAAACCTTCATCCATCCAGGCATATTTTCGCTCGTTTGTTCCAACGATCATTGGGAACCAGTTGTGACCAAATTCATGACTCGTTACACCCCAGAGACCTTTTGTCTTTGCTTTCATCCCGCAGAATACAATTCCCGGGTATTCCATTCCGCCAACTCTGCCCGCAACGTTTACAGCCACCGGGTAAGTATACGGGTACCATTTACCAGAGTAATGTTCGATTGATGCTTTTACATATTCTGTTGATCGTTTCCACGCCGTATCGCCGCCGCTCTCGACAGGGTAAACAGACATTGCCAAAGCAGTTTTATTATTTGGAAGGTTAATCCTGGCTGCATCCCAAACAAAGGCCGGACTCGACGCCCAGGCAACATCTCTCGCATTGTTACATTTGAATTTCCATGTCAAAGTACTTTTACCGGAAGGACGCGTTGAAGGATCTGTAACTTCATTATCCCCACGGATCATTATTGTTTCGTCGCTTAATTTCGCCTTCGCCAACCTTGCTATTTGGGTTGCCGTCAATACTTCCTTAGCGTTTTGCAATTCACCCGAACCAACAACAATGTGATTAGCTGGAGCAGTGATACTGTATTCAAAGTTTCCATACTCGAGGTAGAATTCACCCTGTCCTAAATATGGAAGGGTATTCCAGCCCACTATATTGTCGAACACACACATTCTCGGGAACCATTGCGCAACTTCATTTATCCAGCCATTTTTAGTTAATACTCTCCCTAACCGATCTGTACCGTATTCGGGAATGTTAAAAGAATAAGTGATTTTAACCTGAACAGAATCTCCGTTCGCTTTAACTGCCTGTGGTAATTGTACCTGCAGGCGGGTATCAGAAATAGAAAAAGCTGCTTTTGATTCTTTCCCGCCTTTTACAATACTAACTGATGAAATATTGTAACCACCGTCAAAATTCAGGTTGGCCCAGCGACCACCGGTAAGCGTTGTTTGCATTATTCCACGAGAGGCAGGACTATAGATGTTTTGATCCGCCTGCAGCCATAGGAACGACAGACTTTGAGGACTATTATTTTTGTAGGTAATTAATACATTCCCACTAACAGAATGATTGCTGTCGTCTAACGTAACGCCGATCTTGTAATTTGCTGCGTTCTGCCAGTATTTTGGACCAGGGGTACCGGCGGCTGTTCTGACATCATCACCATGATTTGGATAAAATTCAGGATTGAAGGCCTGGTGTTGATCGAAAACAGAAACCTGCGCTGAAAGGCCCGTACTCGAAAGAAATGCAATACAAAAAGAAAGGGTAGCCGAAAAATATTTCATATAAAATTATTCGCGTCGGTTTAAACTGTCTCGGGTTAAACACAAATAAAGCCAGAAATAACCGGTTTCATTATGTTGCGCTTATTCTAAATACAGTTGCTGCAGACTTAACACTAGTTAAATAAATAAAGCTGCAACATTAAGTAAATTGTAAATCACTAAATTACCGGGACAGTATTTTAGATTTTAATTAATACTATTTACAGTCCTGCCTGCTTTTTGTTCCGGTCTCCCTGGCAATTCGTTAGAGTTTAGCATAACAAAATACACTTCATATAAGCTGAATACCGAACGAAACGTAGAAGAGTGCGACGCAACAGAAGTAAGACAGCACGATACTGCCCGGCTCATAAAAACCTACTCTAATATTTCAGGGGGTTACAATAACCGAGCAGAATCCCCGTGACTTCCTTCATTCCACTGCAGGATCAGGATAATTTTTTGAAGCATCGTCTATAATCAAAACCCAATCGCTTCCCCTACCAATGGAGGATGGCGTGAAATCTTTTTTGCCGGTATTTTCGAATGTTGGTATGGCAATAGTCCTCCCATCACGCGGGTTAAACCACCATGCTTTTAGTTCTGTTCCCTTAATCACACCTGTGTTCACAGTTGTTTTTCTGCCGAAAGGGATATAAACTATCATAAAATCTTCATTTTTACTTACACACGCTACTTTATATTCAGGGTCTTCTGCATTTTCACCCATTATAACAGCCTGATTTGGTTCGAGCATTTGCCAGTTTCTTTTCTCGAACATTTTTCGCATCCAACCCACCTGGAAAGCACCGGCGTGGTTAATTGCAACCCTCCAATGTGTTCTTGCAAAAGTTACAGGTTGCCTTTTTTCTGTGTACATCTGCCAGATGTTATGGTTACCATAGGTATGACCGGCCCCGCCCGATAACATATTCCAATACGCGGCAACTCTCGTGTCGAAGTCGTCCATCCAGCCCTTTTCACCAGGATTGAATTTGTTCGGATGGTCCTCGTACCTTGGCTCGCCGTCAATATGAGGCTTTGCTGTGGTTAAGTTCCTTGCTTTGACATTAAACTTATAGTTAGTAGCCGCAACTTCATGTCCTGTTTGCGACATGTTTATGTCTAACCATTCGTCGTCAGCAAAAAAATCAAAGGAACTTCGTCCCCCCTGGGGGTGAAAGGTAATAAGATGGCTTCCGCCGTCGCCCTTTTTTAAACCTGCGGCCATTCTGCGAATGATGGTGAAATCTTCCTGGTTTTCCACGTCGCGGTCTCCTCCCAGTACCCAAACAATTGGTTTGTTTTTGTATCGTTTACCTATCCATTCTCCGAAGCCTGCAGCATTGTCAGGTGTAAATATTTCAGGTCCAACTCCCCACTTTTTATTCCATTTATCGCCCCACGATGGCAACATGGCTATAATTAACCCGAGTTTTCCTGCTTCATTAACAACAAAGTCGACGTGCTTAAAATACGCTTCATTAGGTTTTAGCAGATCGTTATTAATTAAAGGCTTGTCTCCATAAGCATTTGGGGTGTGCAATCCATCCAGTTCGGCCAGGACGACAGCTTGTATAACTGTAAAACCTTTGCTTGCCCGGTTTTGTAGGTACAATTTTGCTTCTTCCCTGTTTAACCTATGAAAAAGCTCCCATGCAGTGTCACCTAACCAAAAAAAAGGACTGCCGTCTTTTTTAACTAAATGCAGTTTGTCGTTGCTGATCTGGAGTTGGGCAAATAGAGAATGAACTGCTAAAAATGTTAAGAGGAGTAAAGCTACTTTTTTCATATAAGGGAAATTGATAAAGCAGTAATATTATGAAATGTTCTTAATTTCTTTCTAAATCGTTGAACTCACAGGCTAGACTCTATTTAAAGGAGATTTAATTAGGGCTGCCAATGCTTGTTGTAAAATTACTAAGAGAGCAAGCTCAATCTATTGTAAAAACGAAGCGTAAAGCAAATGGAAGTAATAACAGCGCCGTGGAAGAATTCGAAGAATAGCAATAATAGAAGCAAACATTATTCTTAGAGATTGTTTGCTTCTATTTTAAAGGAAAAATATTTTATTGTTGGTGTGGCAACGGATTTCTTCTGGAGGGAATAACGGTTTTTTCATCTTCACTTAAATACACCCAAAAATCTTCGACTTCATAAATATCGCCGGGAACTTTAGTACCGTTCTGTTCGCTGTTGCGCTCATACGGGCCAAGCAATTTGCCGTTATATTTAAGCTCACTCAGCTTCTCCTCTAATGTTAATTTCTTAAAACTATCAATATCCATAATCCGTAATTCTTTTTGTAGTTAAACGAAGTTACCTCTTAATTGTTCCTGTACCAAAATGAAAACCGGCCGAAGGCAACAATTTGCAAAGCTAATAACACATACTGTAGCAACAAAAAAGAATAAGGGGAGTGCTATAAACGCAGATTTCAGAAAATTACTGCAATTGCCAATTCATTTATCGATATAGCAGTTCGATTATTGCCTCTGTTATTTATTCGACGCTGCTACTTTTAGTTTGTCATTTATATAGTACATCACATCTTCATTGGTGGGGTGCGACCTTAACCAATTATAGTCGGGAGTGAAACGATTCATGAAACTTCTTAAAGCATCACCTTTTAAACCTGTATAGAAATTAACTAGTCGTGGCGAGTACCTATAGTTGACGTACGCCATCTTTTCGGCCTTACTGAAAATCCTTTCCTCCCGCTGTTTATCCCTGTATTTCTTTTTAAAGAACCTGTCGAGGTTTACCGTAACGCCAAAGCCGGCAGAAGGTGCAGAAGAAATAGCGCTCAACGAAGTACCTCTCAATTTCTCAAATGTTGCTTTTCTCTCCATGCTATCAAGCTGGTATTTCGTGTGCCTTACAGTAACTAAAACATTGGGCAAAATGTTTCCGGCAGGCGATAAAAAGATAGTTATCGTGTCTGTAAAAAGAAACGAATAGCTTAAAGTGTCGTAGTGATAGGACGAAGCAAAAGCATAAATAAAATCATTAGGTGCGGCTTCGAGGCGAAAGAAACCTTTTTCGTCGGTCAGTACCTTTTGGCTCGTTGTTCCATTTGTGACAGTACC
>JAQBNO010000007.1 GCA_028288485.1 Segetibacter sp. | reverse complement strand
ATGGTATTTGCTGTTGCGGCAGCTTTACATGCACCGGAGTGCAAATCGCAGTCGGCAGTACAACACGTTGTATCGCCGGGGAGGATTGTAAAAGTCAACCTTTTACAAAAGGAGGAGGGCGTTGAAGTTGCATGGATCACTGATAGTATACATGAGCGTACAGTGTATGAAATTCAAAGATCGGCAAACGGGATCCATTTCACTACAATTGGAAGAGTGGCTTCTTCTTTTGCAAACAATGCAGGATATTCTTATTTTGATAATGAGCCACCCGATGCTAATAATGTTTACTACCGGCTCCGCAAATGCAACAGCAGTAACGAATGCAGTTATTCGCCCTTAAAATCAATAAAGATCAACCGACAAAAGCCTCTGAAAGCTTATCCAGTTATACCAGGTAATAATATTCGTGTAACCTATAATGCATTAAATGCTGCTGATGTATTGATGCTCGTTTACAATACGTATGGAAACGACATACACCGGGAAAATAGAGAAATAGCCCCAGGCATCAACGACTTTACTATCACCCTCGAAAACCTGCCAAGGGGATACTACGTTTTAAAGATGGTAGGTGGAGGTATAAACGAATCTGTTTCATTTGTAAAATAAGGATGACTGCAAACGGTTGCAGGTTACAGCTGACCAGTGTTAAAACGTGCATCTTGAAAAGCGATTAAAGAACTGTCGGAAGCACCATACGATAAGGCAGGATGTTTATACCTTCTCATTTTGTTGTCGGGCAGCCAACCACACCAATTAAAGCATTAGGGTAGCCGTCGGCCTATTTTTAACTAACTTTCATTGGCCACAATTGCACTATGTCTAAAACTGCAATACTTATAAAAGCGTTCGCATTTTGTATAGCTGCTTTATGTATACACACTGAGGCTTGGTCCCAGGTATTTACGCTGGAGGAATGCCTGGAAATATATAAAAACGATACTGCCTTTTTTAAGGAACTGGACGTTAAAGAAGAACTTGCGGTGGATACAACAATGGGGAGCGGGGAGATGTATGCGAGAAGTTTGAGAAGTAAAACGGACCCCGACATTGCAATAACGAAGGTTGTTTTTAAAGATACCAGCCGTAACCAGTTTATGTATTCCTTTAAAGATCCTCTTCAATACCGGCTATTTCAAAATAGTTTAAAGCCGGGAGTGTACGCTTTAGTTTATACAAATGATACAACCACTGCCAATGTGCAGGTGATGACGAGAATATACCGGTTAAAAGATCTGCTTATCAGTTTACTGAAAGTTGGAAATGATTCCATCAGAACAAATATCTATACTTTAATAATCAGGAGACCGGGTGAAAGGGATAGGCGTTTGAGGAAAGAATCCCGTCCTTTTCAAGGAGGAGAGTGATTGTATTGCGTAGCATTACAATCAGGGGTGGTTAAACCGTGCTTATTTAAAGACCTCTGTTCTGGCATGATATTACGCCTGCCTCCTAAAATTCACCATGACCCGTATTATACTGATCGCTTCTTTATTTATTACAGCGTGTAACTCTCCCGCAAAAACAGATACTGTTTCTGAAAATGCAATAACAGATACTTCAATTACCGACGATACTTACATAGCCACAACACCTATTCCCATCGCAGGCTGTTACGCATGGGCAGTGAATAAGGATACAGCCACAATGAAACTTGAAGCTTCGGGCAGTATGGTAAAGGGGAGTCTTCTTTACGACTGGTCAGAAAAAGACCGAAATAGTGGAATGATAAATGGAGTTATTAAAGACAGTCTTATCCTGGCCAATTACACCTTTGAGGCAGAAGGAATGACTTCAGTAAGGGAGGTGGTGTTTAAAATAAGCGGTGCTTCGCTGCTGGAAGGATTTGGGGACGTAAATGCCGAAGGAGATACGGTTAAGTTTAAGAACCGGGCTGAATTGCAGTTTATGAATGACCGGCCATTTGAGAAAATAGAGTGCAAATAATAATTTACAACGGCTTTCATTAGTGCTGCATTGTCTCTTTCACCTTCTTCAGCTGTCCTTCCGTGGTACAATCTTGTATTTTTTGCAGAATATCAATAAAACCTTTTCCGGTTGTCGGCTTTTGGTAATGACAGAATATGGAAGGCAATGACTGTAAGTTTTCCATTTCGTAGTTAAAATTAATACAGTAAAGAATTACAGGAATATTTGCAAAAGACGGATCATTTTTTACTTCTTTCAACCATTCGACCCAGCCCTTTTGCCATGGGCTAACGTTTAGTATAATTCCGTCGGGTAAATCGCCCGTTTTCAAATACGATTTCATTTGTTCCAGCGTAGAAAAGTGGTGCACAGTAAAAGGTAAATTATAATGATCGATGATGTCGTTAAAGAGCATCTCTTCATCTTTATCATTGTCTATTAAAAACACTGAGCAGTTTGTCTTCATATTTATTGTACGAATCAGGGCCGTTTATATTGTTTCAACACAAAAAAACATAAAGACAAAGACAGTTTTTAAAGTATTTAGTTTAAAAACAGAATGTTAAGATTGTGAATCCATCAGAAGTCCCTCATTTAATCCTTACGGCTTTTAGAAGGTAACAGCAAGTTAAGCGGGTGTAGTGAAATGAAAATTTGTTCTCTAACTATTTACAAATCAACCAGTTGTTTTATTGTTAGTGCTTATGGCACAGATATTGAAAAGATAGGTGGAAATTAACATCGACCTCAATTAATAACGAAGGGAAGATGATTGCTAATCTAAAACTGAATGTATGAAAAAGAATTTATTGCTGGTAGTAGTTGCCGTGGGCTCTGCCTTGGCGGCGACTAAAACCAATGCACAGGCTATTGAACTAAATACTGGCAAAACCATAGGAGTGGTTAAGCACCAGGCAACGGGCATGATGTACAATACCCAAACACAGAGACCGGTGTATATCTACATTGACCCGGCGACCAGGGACACGTTTTATGGAAGAACGGGTGCCAACATCAATGGGCAGGTCAGTCATTCGCAGAAAGGCTATTTTTATGCAGGAGACCCCGATTATGTCTACAGCGACGGTGAGTTCAGGTTGAAGTCGGAAGTCGATTCTGCGGGTTACAAAAAAGTGTTTCAACGCGATGGCGATGTGAAGGTTAAGTACGGAGACTATAAAAGGAAAGAAGAGATCGACGGCGATGTAAAAGCAAAAAGGGGAACTGCAAAAATGAAAGATGAGGCCGATGGTACAGTAAAAAGGAAAGACGGAGATTATAAAAAGAAGATCGATAACAGCGGTAACGTGTTAATAAAAGACGACACCACTAAACTGAAAGTAAATGCAGACGGCAGTGCCAAGCTTAAAGATAAAAGGACGGATTATAAGGGCAAAGTAGACGAGAACGGAAAGACGAAAGAAAAGCAGGGCGATTCAAAAGTGAAGCTGAAAGACGATAAGTTCAAAGTAAAGACGGACGAGGTAAAGGTGAAAGTTACAGAAGATGCAACGATCGTTAAACCACAATAATCTATTGATACATGTTATTCGGGCTGTCCAATTCGGGCAGCCTTTTTTGTTTGTACGTACCGGTGAATTAGAATAGTAATATAAGTGCATCAAGTGAAAGACGAGGGAAATAACTATCCGCATCTTTTCTTTCAATTCCAGCCCTTGCTTCAAACCTGGAGTTTGTACGCACGCAATACCATTGAATGTTTCTTTGTTTATTGTAATCGTATATCCTTAAAGTTTGACGCTGTAAAAATTTCTTCTTCATCCTTTTCCACGAGTCTGTATTTTCATACAAGTTTTAAACCTTCACTTCTTTTTTTAAACAACCTATGATCAGAATAGCCAGGATAGTTAATGAAAAATACAGGTACGCCTTATCGATAGTTTCAGCTTTATCTGTTTTTGTTATTGTGGGTGCCCAACCAGGTACCTATTCAGTTGCAAATTTGCATGCGCACAACGATTATGCGTCTAACATTCCTTTTGTACAGGCACACCGGCTTGGGTTTGGATCGATAGAAGCTGATATACATTTAAGAAATGATACTTTATTTGTTGCCCACGACTCAAAGCATTTAAGCAAGGATATGCTGTTGGAAAATGCCTATCTGCAGCCGATAGAAAAGGCAATTGAAAATAATAACGGCTACATTTATAAAGATACAGCGAGGGAATTGTTACTGCTCATAGACTTAAAAACCAATGCTGATTCCACTTTAGACGCACTGGTAGCACTATTGAAAAAACATCCTGTAATTACTGGTAATTCCTCTGTGCAAATCATTATTACCGGTAACCAGCCCTTGCCTTCTACATTCAAAAGTTATCCTGCTTATATATTTTTCGACGGAAATATTAATGACACACGGCATTTACAAAACATAGATAAAATAGGATTATTCAGCGCAGAATTTGGAAAGTTCAGTAAGTGGAATGGAAAAGGCATTATACCGGCTGCAGAATACAGAAGTATACTAACGGTGGTAGATAAGGCACATGCACTACACAAACCCATCCGATTTTGGGGTACGCCTGACAATATTAATACATGGTATCGTTTTATGGCCGCCGGCATCGATTATATCAATACCGACAAGGTAGAAGCGCTGGCTCATTTTCAAAATACCTTGCAAAAATCTTCTTCGGTTTCAACAAGAGTTCATGAACTGTATAAGCCTTTGTATAAAGTGGATGGTGCAAATACAAGAGTGAAGAACGTTATTTTAATAATCGGGGATGGTACAGGTCTGGCCCAATGGTACAGCGGATACACCGGTAATAAGGGCGGGCTAAATGTATTTAACATGCGCAGTATCGGGTTGTCGAAGACCAGTGCCGACGATAGTTATATTACCGACTCCGGGGCCGCCGGTTCTGCTATGGCTACGGGCAAAAAAACAAATAACCGCTTTATTGGGGTCGATCCTCACGGCAAGGCGGTTCAGTCTCTGTCCGCGGTGCTGGCTAAGCAAGGTGTGCACACTGCTATTATTACTACCGGCGATGTAACCGATGCCACACCAGCTGCTTTTTACAGCCATGTAAGCGAAAGAAGTAAAATGGATACCATTGCTGCCGATTTTCTTAACGCCCGAGTTGATATTTTAATGGGTAGCGGTATCGAACATTTTATCGCCCGAAAAGATGGTCGTGACCTGCTGAATGAACTTCGCCAAAAGAAATATTCGGTAAGCACGAACATCAACAGCGTTAATACGCTTACTCCCTCTAACGTGGTGGTCCTCGACAGCAATGCAGCATTACCTGCCGCACGACGCGATAATTTTTTGCAAAAAGCCATGACCTTTACATTACAAAGAATCGCAAAAAGCAAAGATGGTTTTTTTGTAATGGCAGAAGGTGCGCAGGTTGATTGGGCAGCACATGCGAATAATATGTCGTGGATGGTGGAGGAAGTAAAAGACCTTGATAAAGTGATTGGTGATGCAATGAAGTTCGTAGATGAAAATAAGGAAACGTTGCTGATAGTAACTGCCGATCATGAAACAGGAGGTCTGACGTTGCTTGACGGGACTATTAGAAAAGGTTATGTGAGCGGCCGGTTTTCTACCGATGATCATTCTGCAATCGCCGTTCCGGTTTTTGCTTACGGCCCGCAATCCACTACTTTTAGCGGTGTGTATGAGAATACGGAGATTTATAAGAAGATTTTGTCAGTTTTAAAGTCACGTTCCGGCGGGAGGAAGTGAAATAAAAAACAGAAGCTCGTATAAAATATTGCGGGGAAAACGATACAGGAAAGTTTTTGGTATCAGCATGGGAATATCGTAGGATCTCCGGTTGTGTCACTCACTTGTACACTATCTTTTCATAGCGTCTTTTTTAAGCGTTGCCATAGTAGAAGTTGAGCGAATGGCATGATAATTTCAATTTTTAGAAGTAATCTATATTGTAAAACTTAAAAATTGAGGAGGTTTTTATGCTCCAGAATAAAAAGTACTCATACAGTTTACCAGGTTATAATGACCAGGACTTTTCAGATCTTCCCTTTGAAGACGAGCAGCAAGTAGCAACAGCCCCACTCGAAATAACAGGCACCGGAAAAATAAGGGTGGTAAATACAGGTGGTTCAAGCGCGTCAGAAGGAGGCATGGGCAACGATAACCAGGGAGACGAGAAAGGAACTATTTCAAAGCCCGGCGAGAAGGGTAGCAGCAAAAGCGCCGGCATGACCACGTCCGATGAGACATTTGATCCCATTAAAAAGGAAGCTATAGAAGAGACTAAAGAAAGGTCGGGTAAAGATTAACAACCATTCTTGCCATTCGGGGTTAACACATTCCGGGTTAAATCGAAGAAATGGGAGATGACGTAGATGATGGAAAACTGTAAACCGGGAGAGTTATAAGGTTCGTAATTGCGAGGAACGAAGCCGTATTTCATTATCCTTTTTTTCGGTGCTAAAGGCTATGAAATCTAATTGATAGTTGCAGGTCTATTAAATTGAACGGATTGCCCTTTCATGCGCTAACAGGTTTATTAATTGGTAGGGATTGCTTCACCAAACTGCGCAAGTGGCCGATAACGAATATGATTAATAATGAGCTGGTTGTTCTCAACATCGTCAGCAATAAAACAAAAAAGGAGCATTGCCACCGCGATGCTCCTTTTTTTATAAATATTACTATCTATTGAGTTAAATACCTGCCGTCTTTTTTATCCTGGCCCCTGCCTAAAACATAACCACCTGCTGCTCCTATTATGCCACCGATAACAGCACCTTTTCCTTTATTCTTTCCGATAATTGCACCTAATACTGCACCGGAACCTGCACCTATTGCTGTTCCTTTGGCTGCTTTACTCCAGCCTTTCTTTTTAGCAACTTCCGGGGTTTCGGTTGGCGCTGTTACAACCGGGCCTGTTCCTACACCAGTTCCTGTTGAAGCGGTTGGTTGAGTGGCTACACTTGGTTCAGTAGTTTCGCTGGTTTCTGACCCGGCAGATTCATTTCCATAACGGTCGTTTGATGTACGAACACCAGACTTTTTTGTACTGCGAGGAGCCGGTTTTGAAATTCTTGCAACCTGCCGTTGTCTCTGGGGAGCAGTGCGGTACACTACTGCGGGGCGACTTGGCCTGTTATTAGTTAGTGGAGTTGCTTCATAAGATCTGGGAACTTCATTAATGATATTCATATCATTTTGTTGCTGCTCTTTCAGTTGTTGAAATTCGGCAAGTCCTGAAGTGTCCGGCATTTTTATTTCTGTTGAAGTTGTAGTTGTTTCGACTGGTTTGTTATTGCCACATGAAGCGAAAATTATTGTAGCTGCAACGACAAGTAGAATATTTGTTTTCATAACGTAGGTTTTAAGAATGTTTATTGTTTATTATGAAATTATAGAGTGTAGAAAATGAAAGAGGTTTACTGGTTATGAAAAGTTTAACAGTGAAAAATGGGTTTTTAGAGGGGCTGGCTATAGAACACTCAAAAGATTTTTTTTTCAGCCTTTGGCAGGCGGTTATTTTTGTTTCCCATCAAAAGAGGAAGGGATAATCTCGCAGACAGGTTCCGGCCACTTTATTTAGATAAAAAAACCAGCTTTTGCAGTTGCCGGGGAACCTTTACAATTATCATAGCCTTTTACTAAAACTGGGGATAGAAAATAACAAGAAATAGTGTGATCATTTCCAGGGCGATCTAAAACAGCAATCCGTGTCACTTATTATTGGGTCATCATTTACTACACGTCAAAAGGGAATGCCACATTACGAATTTACATGAGTTGAAAGAGGGCGGGCTAATTATAGTTTCAAGAGACGATAGCAAGGATAGCTAACCGTTGCAGCAGGCACATTAGTACAAGAGTGCGATGCCCGCCGAACCGGTTCATCCGGGCGGACAACAATGCCCAAAATAGTACTACTGCAAGTAGATAAAACTTCTTATTCCTGTATTATCTATATCCCCTGGCGGTTTTTTTTAATTCAAAACTTGTTTATGCAACTCTCAACCACCTGCGGGAAGTTGTTGTGTTCAAGCTGGTGAATGCGGTGTGCTAAAGCTTCCGGTGTATCATTAGAAAGTACCGGGCAGGTGGCCTGGAAAATTACGTCTCCATTATCGTAATGTTCATCAACATAGTGAATCGTTATACCACTTTCCTTTTCCCCCGCAGCTATTACAGCTTCGTGAACTTTAGATCCGTACATTCCTTTACCACCATATTTTGGTAACAGAGCAGGATGTATATTAATGATCCTGTTCCTGTAAGCGCCGATAAGAACTTCGGGAATTTTCCAAAGGAAACCTGCAAGAACTATAAACCCTATTCCGGCTGATTTTAATTCATCAACATAACCATTGCCCCGAAAAAATTTCTCTTTTTCAATTAACAGCACTTCTATTTTATTATCTGCCGCAATTTGTAAAACCCCGGCTCCTTGCTTATTGCAAACGATCAATGCTACTTCAATAATTTGATGACTCCTAAAATGCTGTATAATTTTTTCAGCATTACTTCCTGCACCTGAAGCAAAGATGGCAATGCGTTTTGCGGTATGATTATTTTGTTCGATAACTGGGTTCAACATGTTGTAAAGGTGAGGCATTATTTCGAGTAAGAAAAGTGCGCTAAGCAGACACTACCTATAAGGTAAAACTGCTTACAAAATAATGACAATGTCATATTTATTTTTTACAGAATCCTTTGAAACCCGCGCCAGATAAGGAAAAATTTTTTTTTAACATGTTGATAATATGTCAGTATCGTGACCTATTTTTGCACCCATTCCCGGAGATTTTTCCAACTCAAAGCACAACTTTTTGTGTATATGATTCATTATCGAAGAATAGCAAAAGCATTAGTTAGTTTAGTATTAGTAGTTATTTCCTGTTTATTTGGTAACGATTTATTTGCCCAGGCAAACGGCCAGGCCTTATTCTCCGCGAATTGTGCTTCATGCCACGCACCGTATAAAGACCTCACCGGTCCTGCACTGGCGGGGGTGGAGGAGCGCTGGGGCGACAACAAGAGGCTGTATGCATGGATCCGTAACAACCAGGCGGTTCTTAAAACAGGCGACAAATATGCAAATGAGTTGTACCTGAAATGGAACAAGACTCCGATGAACTTGTTTCCTAATCTCACCGATCCTGAAATTGATGCAATTCTTTCTTATATAAAGTCAGTACCGGCTCCAAATACAGAGGGACCAGCGGGCGGCGGTGCAACAGCAACTTCTCAGGGCGAAGACAACACCCTACTTTACGGTATTCTCACTTTAGTGCTTGCTGTTATTGCTTTAATCTTATTACAGGTAAACAGCAACCTGAAGAAATTATCAGATGATAAAGAAGGGCATCCTTCTTTGGATCCCGTTCCTTTCTGGAGAAATAAAGCCTACATAGCACTGATCGCTATTCTATTATTTTGTATAGGTGGTTATATGACGGTAACCGGTGCTATCGGCCTTGGTCGTACAAAAGGTTATAACCCAACTCAACCTATTTACTATTCTCATAAAGTACACGCCGGTACCAACCAGATCAGTTGTTTATATTGTCATGGTGGCGCACAGGAAGGCAAACACGCCAATATACCTTCGGTAAATGTTTGTATGAACTGTCATATGGCCATTAACGAGTACACCGGGAAGGATAAGTTAATTACCGCAGAAGGAAAAGAAGTTGACGGTACCAACGAGATCAAAAAATTATATGAATATGCCGGGTTCGATCCTGCAGTTTCAAAAGTATGGGATCCCAGCAAAGCAAAACCAATTGACTGGACAAGGGTTCACAGCCTTCCTGACCATGTATACTTTAACCACTCCCAACACGTAAAAGCAGGTAAAGTACAATGCCAGACCTGCCATGGTGAAGTTCAAAAAATGGATGCAGCCTACCAGTTTGCAGAATTAAGCATGGGATGGTGCGTTAACTGCCACCGTACCACCCAGGTGCAGTTTAAAGACAATGGTTTTTATAGCATCTACCAAAAGTTTCATGATGACCTGAAGAATGGCAGAATCGACAGCACAAAAGGAATAACTGTCGAAAAAATTGGTGGAACTGAGTGCCAGAAGTGTCACTACTAGCCCAATCCCAACCGGGAAGGAATAATAATAATATTGAAGATTAAAAATACTAAAGCACGTATTCAAACTCCTTTAGGGGTTTGGGGTAAAAAATAAACTATGGAGCAAATAAAGTACTGGCAAAGTTTTGGAGAGCTGAACAATACGACTGCTTATCAATCCGCTGCTCAAGACGAGTTCCAGGAAGATTTACCTATTGTCGAAGATGACAAAGGTTTATTAGACGCTAAGACTCCCCGCAGAGATTTTTTAAAATACCTGGGTTTCAGCACTGCTGCGGCTGCTGTTGCTGCAAGTTGCGAGATCCCGGTAAAAAAGGCTATTCCGTTTGTAAACAAGCCTGAAGATGTTGTACCAGGTGTAGCAAATTTTTACGCAACAACTTTTGTACAGGATGGTGAAGTAGTGCCTGCTGTTGCTAAAGTAAGAGACGGACGGCCGATAAAGATTGAGGGAAATGAATTATCTCCTGTAACATTAGGAGGTACTTCTCCAAGAATGCAGGCATCTGTTCTCGACTTATATGATACAAGCCGTTTACCTTACCCGGTAGCAAATGGCAGGGAAGTAAGCACATTTGATGCTTTTGATAAAATGGTAGCTGCTGACTTTGCCCGCATTGGAGGCGCACCTGTTGTATTGCTTACAAGTTCTGTAAGTTCCCCAACTACAAGATTAGTAATCGCGCAGTTTTTAGCTAAGTATCCGGCAGGTCGTCATGTTACTTATGACGCAGTAAGCTGCAGTGGAATGCTGCTTGCCAACGAAGCTACGTACGGAAGAAGAGTGATTCCTTCTATTAATCTTGCTGCTGCAAAAGTAATTGTTGGTTTAAATTCCGACTTTTTAGCTTCCGGCCTTAATCCTGTTGAAATGAACAGGCAATATGGATTTGGAAGAAAAGTAAGTGTAAAGAATCCAACCATGAGCCGTCATATTCAGTTTGAGAGTATGATGAGCATGACGGGTGCTAACTCAGATGAAAGATACCATCATCGTCCATCTGAAACAGGTGCTGTAGCACTTGCATTGTATGCTGCATTAGGTGGAGCTGTAACTGCACCTTCGTTAGACGCTACACTTCAGAAGGCTGTTCAGAAAACGGCAGCTACCTTAGCAAAAAACCGGGGAGCAGCCATTGTATTGTCGGGCAGTAACGATCCGAATATCCAGATCATAGTTAACGGAATTAATGAACTGGTTGGTGCAAATGGCAGTACACTGGATTGGTCATCTACCTATAATACTAAGCTGGGTATCGATGCAGATATGGCAAGGCTGGTTGATGACATGAATGCCGGTGCTATTGGGGCATTATTAATTCATGAAGTAAACCCCGCTTACAACTATTTCGACAGTAAGCGTTTTGCAGACGGTTTGAAGAAAGTAAGATTTGCGGTTTCATTTAATGCAAAAATGGATGAGACCAGCCAATTGTGTAAATATGTTATTCCAGATCATCACTATCTTGAAAGTTGGGGAGATGCTGAATCTAAAACCGGTTTCGTTTCTTTAATCCAACCCACAATAAATCCTCTGTTTAAGACCAGGCAATGGCAGGATAGTTTATTAAAATGGAGCGGGTCCACGACGGATTACCTTGGATTTTTCCGCCAATATTGGGTGGACAGGTTAGGTAGCCAGGCAAATTGGGACAAAGCTTTACAGGACGGTGTTATCAATGGAGGCGTAAGCAGCCGTACCGTTCTTACAGGTCCAACTTCAAGCACGCCTGATACTGCGAAAAGTGCGAACATACCAGTACCCGTATTAAACGCAGGAACGGGTGGAGGAGCAGCTTTTAATGGTGCCCCGGTTGCAGCTGCTGCGGCGGCGATAGGTTCAATGAAAAAAGGTGGCGCGGCTGAATTAGTGCTGTATCAAAAGGTTACAATGGGTGCAGGTCAACAGGCAAATAACCCATGGTTACAGGAAGCCCCTGATCCAATCACTAAAGCTTCGTGGGATAATTATGCAATCATCTCCCCTGCCTTGGCAAAAAGCCTCTTTAAAATAGATATCGAGAACAAAGGCGACACCGATGAGTATGAAGTTCATCCGGAAAAGAAGGTGGTGAGGATTAAAGCGAACGGCAAGGAGCTTGAATTACCTATTGTGATTGTTCCCGGTACCAATCCTTTTACTATTGCTGTTGCTTTAGGTTATGGACGCGGTACAAATACAGCGAAAGACGATGATGACGGAGATACAAGAAAAGTAGAAATTGACAAAGCTCGTACTCATATAGGCAGAGCGGGTGGTGCGACCGGTAAAAATGCATTCCCGTTAGTAACGTTTAACGGTGTAACAAGAGATTATTTTATTCCTGCAGTAGAGGTTTCAGATGCAGGTTACAGGTATAAAGTTGCACAATCCCAAACTCACCAGACGTACGAAGGTCGCACAGAAGTAGTTCTTGAAACTACGCTTGCCACTTTAAAGCAGCAGCCCGAAATGTTTCTTGAAAGAAGGGAAGAACTTCACAGAGACTACGCTCCTAAAACAATGAATTTTGAACGAGACGCTACTCTTTATCCACTATACCCGAGGCCGGGAATTAAGTGGGGTATGAGTATCGATCTGAACAGTTGTACGGGTTGCCAGGCTTGTGTGGTAGCATGTATTGCTGAAAATAACGTACCTGTTGTAGGTAAAGATGAAGTAGCAAGATATCACGATATGCATTGGTTGAGGATTGACCGCTATTTCAGCGGCAATCTTGAAAATCCCAGCGTAATTTTTCAGCCAATGCTTTGCCAGCATTGTGATAATGCTCCTTGCGAGAATGTTTGCCCTGTGGCTGCTACAATGCATAGCAGCGAGGGAATTAACATGATGGCTTATAACCGTTGTATCGGTACAAGATATTGCGCTAACAACTGTCCCTATAAAGTTCGTCGTTTTAACTGGGCTGATTATACCGGCGCCGACAGCTTCCCCGACAACCAGAAAGGAGTTGTCTCCGAGGAAACTTTGATGACGAATGACGATTTGATGCGGATGGTATTGAACCCCGACGTGACTGTGCGGAGCCGCGGTGTAATGGAAAAATGTTCATTCTGCGTTCAACGCTGCCAGGACGGTAAATTGAAAGCTAAGAAGGAAAGCCGTCCATTAAAATCGGGTGGAGACGGTGAGTTTGACGTAAAAACTGCCTGCCAGCAGGCATGCCCTACTAATGCAATTGTGTTTGGTAATGTAAATGATAAGGAAAGTACCGTTTATCAACACCGCGCCGATAACCAGGACCGTTTGTTCTACGTTATCGAAATGATACATACACTTCCTAATGTAAGCTACCTCGCAAAGGTTAGGAACAATGATGCAATCGTTCATTTGGGTGAAGACGAAAAGCAGGAAACAATTGGTGGAACGGAAAACAAGGACGAAGATAAGCAAGAAGGTCAGGGACAGCCAGTAAATAAGCCGGCGAATAAAACGCACTAAACATAGCTTTCTACCTGGAGTATAGTTTTTTTTAATAAATAGTCGGCGAACAAAAGAATCAATAAATTATTTAAAATCAGCGGTAGGCTGATTCTAAACCTAATCAGATGCATTTAAAGTACGAATCACAAATCAGGGAGCCGTTGGTAGATGGCAATAAGGATTACCACCAGGTTACGGAAGACTTAATTCGTCCTATTGAGGCTAAACCTTCAACACTTTGGTATATCGGTTTCTATGTTTCTGTGGCTATGTTGCTGTTTGGAGTTTATAGCGTTTACAGGGATATTGTGTACGGAATCGGGCAGTGGAACCTTAACAAAACCATTGGATGGGGTTGGGACATTACCAACTTCGTATGGTGGGTTGGTATTGGTCATGCGGGTACGCTCATCTCGGCGGTTCTTTTACTTTTCCGCCAGGGCTGGAGAACAGGTGTAAACAGGGCTGCCGAAGCAATGACAATTTTTGCTGTAATGTGCGCCGGGCAGTTCCCTATCTTTCACATGGGTCGGGTTTGGTTAGCACCTTTTATCTTCCCTTATCCTAACACGAGGGGGCCGGTTTGGGTAAACTTCGACTCGCCACTGTTGTGGGACGTATTTGCAATCTCTACTTATTTCACTGTATCATTGCTGTTCTGGTATGCAGGTCTTTTACCTGACCTTGCATCTGTTCGTGATCGCGCAAAAACAAAACTTCGCAAACTATTATATGGAGTTGCTTCCTTTGGCTGGACAGGGAGCACAAAACACTGGCAGAGACACGAAGCTTTGTCATTAGTATTAGCCGGTTTGGCAACACCGCTGGTACTATCGGTTCACACAATTGTATCCTTTGACTTCGCTACATCTGTAATTCCTGGATGGCACACCACGATCTTCCCTCCTTACTTCGTTGCCGGGGCGATCTTCTCAGGATTTGCAATGGTGCAAACGCTGTTGATCGTTGTAAGAAAAGTTCTTAACCTGCAGGATTATATTACACTGGGTCACATTGAAGCAATGAATAAGGTAATTGTTTTGACTGGTTCTATTGTTGGTTGCGCTTACTTAACAGAATTATTCATGGGTTGGTATAGTATGAATGCTTACGAAGGTTACACCTTCTTTTACAGCAGGGCCAATATCATGAGTCCTTACGGATGGAGTTACTGGGGGATGATGTTTTGTAACGTGGTTTCTCCGCAGGTATTTTGGTTCCGTAAGCTTCGCAGAAATGTAGCCTTTACTTTCTTTATGAGTATCATAGTAAACATCGGTATGTGGTTCGAACGGTTTGTAATTATCGTTACCTCTTTGTACCGTGATTACCTGCCAAGTAGCTGGAGCCCTTACTACAGTCCGACCATCTGGGAAATTGGTTTCTATGTTGGAACTTTCGGATTATTCTTTACCTGCTTTTTCCTTTTTGCCAAATACTTCCCCACTATCGCAGTGGCGGAGATCAAGTATGTTTTGAAAACATCAGGTGAAGCCCAGAAACAGGAAATGAATAAAGTTGAGAATCAGAAGGTGGAAGAGTTTGTGCATGAACATGCGCACTAAACGAATGGGATTAATATTTGAATAGAAATTAGGAATTTTGGTCCCGGCGATATTTCAGTTATTAAACATTGTTGCGTCGCACTCTTGTACGCCTTGTTTATAAGCAGCAATATTACCGGTGAAAGAATTGAGTGGAATATAAATGCTTAAAGCGAAATATTATGGCATTAAAAAGATATGTAGTTGGCTGTTTTGATGACGAGGCAGTATTATTTCCTGCAGTTAAGAAAGTTAGAAATGCAGGTTATAAAATACAGGATGTATATACTCCGTTTCCTGTTCACGGCTTAGACCATGCTTTAGGAATGAGAGAAACAAGCCTGCACACTGCCGGTTTCATTTATGGTATCACCGGTACAATTACCGCAGTTTCGTGTATGGGCTGGGTTTTTACCAAAGACTGGCCGATGAATATTGGTGGTAAGCCGAATTTTGCTTTGCCTGCGTTCATTCCTATAATATTTGAATTGACGGTATTATTTGCCGCAGTTGGAATGGTAATGACCTTCTGCTATTTGTGCCAGCTGGCTCCCTTTGTTAAACATCACCATTTTCACCCAAGGGCAACCGATGATCTGTTTGTCATGGTCATTGAGTGTACCGATAGAACGAATGTTGAAGATCTAAAAGGATTTCTACAAAGCTCCGGGGCTGTAGAAGTAAATTACCAGGTTGCAGAATCAGGTTGGTGGTTTGGACGTTACGATAAAGAACAAAAATTATATGCTGAGGAAAATGCGGCAATTGGATAATCGAATTCTAAGACAATACAAGATGAAGAAATTAGCAATTATATCGGTTCTTGCCCTTTCTGGTATGTTGGTAACTAGTTGCGGCAGCGATCCCACTGATCCTGGAAGAGATTACATGCCCGACATGAAATACAGCAGGGCTTATGAAACCTATGCGGACCATAGTAACTTAACTGCTAAAGGAGTTAATTACAATAACAGGCCCGTAGCAGGTACGGTAAGCCGCGGAGAAGAAATGCCCTATCATCTGCCGAACGATAGTGCAGGCTATGCACAGAGTGCTGGTGTTGTTGATCCGCTCCCAAAGTTGAATGAAGTTGAAATGGGAGAAGCCGAAAGAATGTATCTGATAAACTGCGCAATTTGTCATGGAACGAAGCTTGATGGAAACGGACCTTTATATAAAGGAGGAGCGGGACCTTACGCCGCCAAACCTGCCACTTTGGTTGGTGATGCAAAAATTGAAGCTCTAACAGAAGGAACACTATATCATGTGATGACTTACGGTAAAAACCTTATGGGTAGTTACGCTTCCCAGTTGAACCGGAAACAGCGCTGGATGGTTGCTCAATACATAAAATCAAAACAAACTGGTGCAAAAGGCGATGCGCCTGCGGGCGGCTCTGACAGTACATCTGCAGCAACACCTGCAACGGCAGCAGCACAATAATTGAACGAAACAAACTGCAATCAAAAAATATTAAGATGGCATCTATCAGAGAGCAATTTGAAGTACCCGGATCAATGAGAACATGGTCAATGGGTTTAATCGGGGTCGGTATATTGGCTTTTATAATTGGGTTTATTACTAAAGGTTTAAGCAGCGATCCACATGAACAAGCAATATTCTGGGGAACATTAATGTATAATAGTGTGTTCTTCTTATTAATCTGTAATGCTTCGATGTTTTTTATCTGTGTTACTACCCTTGCCCATGGAGGGTGGCAGGTAGTTTTCAAAAGGGTTCCTGAAGCCATATCTGCAGTGGTTCCTATTTTCGGTTTGATCACAATGTTCATTCTATTTTATGTTCTATTTGGTTTAAATCACGATGGGCATAATGCTATTTACCATTGGGTTAATCCTGGCAACGATGAAATCTTAATCAAGAAAAAAGGTTTTTTGAACCCTGCGTTCTTTGTAATTTGGACACTGTTGTCAATAGGATTATGGAGTTACCTTGGAATGAGAATGCGTAAGCTTTCTTATGAAAGCGACAGAGCCGAAATGAACCTTGAAGAAGGTAAGAGCTGGGTTTGGAAAAATACGGTAAGTGGTTCTATGTTCCTGGTTTGGTTTGGTCTTACAGTTGGTTCAACTACACCCTGGTTATGGCTCATGAGTATTGATTCGCATTGGTACAGCACCATGTATAGCTGGTACACGTTCGCAAGCTCTTTTGTTTCCGGCATGGCCTTAATAGCAATTTGGATAATTTATTTGAAAAACAGGGGCTACCTGGAGTATACTACTGATGAACATCTTCATGATGTGGGCAAGTTCATGTTTGCATTTTCCATCTTCTGGACTTACTTATGGTTTAGCCAGTACATGTTGATCTGGTACTCTAACCAACCGGAGGAGACAGTATACTTTCAGCCAAGGACGAATAATGGTGTATGGAAAGGTATATTTTACATGAATCTTGTGATTAACTTTGTGTGCCCGTTACTAATTTTGATGACCAAAGGTTCTAAGAGAAATTATACAATAATGACCTTTATGGCAGTGCTTATCGTGTTCGGTCATTGGATGGATTTCAACCAGATGGTAATGGCAAGCGTTTCAAGAGATCATGTTACTTTAAGCTGGTTCGACTTTGGAATTATGGCATTATTTGTAGGTATGATAATATTACTGGTAGGAAAGAATTTAGCTAAGTATCCAATGTTACAAAAAAATCATCCATTCCTGAAGGAAAGTATTATTCATCATACCTAGGGTTAGGAAAGACTTATTTACAGATTAGAAAATATTAGAAGCAATCATGTCAACCTTTTTTATCATAGCCGTTTTAGTTTTAGTGTTTGTGGTTATCTTTCAGATAGCCAAAGCCAGCGAGTATGTTTCTATCCTAAGGGGCCAGGAAAGATCAAGAAACCAGGACAATAAGGTCAACGGGTTTTTAATGATTGCTTTTCTTATTCTTGGTTTGGTAGGTGTTTACTATTGTCACATGATACTCAAAGACCGTTTATTGGGTGAAAGTGCTTCAGTAGAAGGGGAGAAAGTTGACTCGATGATGAATATTACTATACTCGTAACAGGAATAGTATTTTTTATCACCCAGATTGCCCTGTTCTGGTTCTCTTATAAATACCAGGAGAGTAAAAACCGCAAGCCTTTCTTCTTCCCGCACAACAACACGATGGAGGTGGTTTGGACTGTTGTTCCTGCTATTGTTCTTTCGGTATTAGTAGTTATAGGTCTTCGTAACTGGTTTATCTTTACGGGTGATGCGCCTAAAAACGCGTTGGTAGTTGAGGTAACCGGAAGACAATTTGGATGGATTTTCAGGTATCCTGGAAAAGATAAGGAATTTGGTAAAAGATACTTTAGAAATATTGACCCTTCGACTAACTCCCTGGGGCTGGTGTGGGCCGATAATAAAGAGCTCAATCAGAAGGCAGATCCGGCAGCCTACGACGATATTGTTCAGGAGCAGACTATGTATATTATAAAGGGCAGACCGGTAAAATTGATCATAGGGTCAAGAGATGTTATTCATGACGTTGGTCTTTCCCATTTTAGGTTAAAGATGGATGCTGTTCCCGGGATACCTACAACTCTTTGGTTCACTCCCAAATACACTACCGCAGAAATGAAAAAGATCACGGGTAATTCTAATTTCCAATATGAGATTTCCTGTAACCAGATGTGCGGTAACGGTCACTATTCAATGAAAGGAGTAATTGAGGTAGTTACCAAGGAGGAGTATGATGTATGGATGATAAAGCAAAAGCCTTACTATTTTTCTGCTTTTCCTGATAAAGATCCGTCGGCTACACCTTTGGTTACGCCTTCTAAAATTGACAGTGCCACTCCCCCGGGAACGGCAAGTGTAGGTGGAGGTTCAACAGGTAGCCAGAGTAAATTAAGGTAAGAGAAGTCTAAACAATAACGTGAAAACGGTAAGAAAATTTTAATTGGTATGAGTAACGAACAGACAATACATGCAGGAACTTCTCCCGCAATTGCACACGACTTACATCATGATGCACACGATGAGCACCATCATCATCATGATACATTTATAACTAAATATATTTTCAGCCAGGACCATAAGATGATTGCGAAGCAATTTCTTGTGACAGGTATAATATGGGCGGTTCTGGGTGGATTAATGTCTGTACTTTTCCGCATTCAACTCGGGTACCCTGACCAAAGTTTTCCATTTCTCGAAACACTGCTTGGTAAATGGGCCAAAGGCGGTCATATAACTGCCGAAGCTTACTATCCCTTAGTTACAATACACGGAACTGTAATGGTATTTTTTGTATTGACCGGTGGACTGAGTGGAACATTTGCTAACTTTCTTATTCCTTTACAAGTTGGAGCAAGAGATATGGCTTCGCCCTTTATGAATATGCTCAGTTATTGGTTCTTCTTCGCTGCGGGTATTGTGATGCTTTCTTCTTTCTTTTTAGAGACAGGTCCCTTTTCAGGTGGTTGGACAGCTTATCCCCCATTGAGTGCTTTAGGTTCTACTTCTCCTGGTTCTCAAAGAGGGATGGACCTTTGGATAATAAGTTTGGCGCTGTTCGTTATTTCCTCTTTACTCGGCGGTTTAAATTATATCGCTACTATCTTGAACATGCGAACAAAGGGTATGAGTATGACGCGGCTTCCGTTAACAATCTGGGCTTTGTTCTTTACGGCTGTTTTAGGAGTTCTTTCTTTCCCTGTGTTATTATCAGGGTTTATTCTTCTAATATTCGATCGAAACTTTGGAACCAGCTTCTACCTCAGTGATATTTATGTAAATGGGGTTGGAGCATTACCAAACGAAGGCGGTAGCCCGATTTTGTACCAGCACCTCTTCTGGTTCCTCGGTCATCCTGAAGTTTATATTATCATATTGCCAGCAATGGGCCTGGTGTCGGAAGTAATGAGTGTAAATGCACGTAAGCCTATATTTGGATACATGGCTATGGTAGGATCGTTATTTGCTATTGCAATACTTGCGTTTCTTGTATGGGCACACCATATGTTCGTGTCCGGGTTAAATCCATTCCTTGGTTCATTCTTCGTATTGTTGACATTACTTATTGCTGTTCCTTCGGCAATTAAAGTGTTCAACTGGTTAACTACACTTTGGAGAGGCAGCATACGGTTTACGCCCGGTATGCTTTACGCCATTGGGTTTGTAAGTATGTTTATTTCAGGAGGTTTAACAGGTGTGTTCTTAGGAAACTCCGCCCTTGATATTCACCTTCATGATACTTATTTCATTATTGCACACTTTCATATTGTAATGGGGGTTGCCGGTATGTTTGGTATGTTCACCGGTATTTACCACTGGTTTCCTAAAATGTATGGCCGTTTTATGAACAATACGATGGGTTACATTCACTTCTGGGTAACTTTCGTGGGTGCTTATCTCATTTTCTGGCCAATGCACTATGAAGGGTTAGCCGGAATGCCACGCAGGTATTATGACTATACAAACTGGGAGAGCTTTAAGATGTTTGGTGGACTGAATGTTTTCATAACCATCGTTTCAGTAATTGTATTTGCGGCGCAGATATTATTTATCATCAACTTCTTTTATTCAATGTATAAAGGAAGAAAAGTTACTTCTCAAAATCCATGGGGCTCAAACACGCTCGAATGGACAACACCTATTAATCCAGGTCACGGTAACTGGGTTGGTGAGATCCCCGAAGTACACAGATGGGCTTATGACTATGGTAAAGATGGAAAAGAGTTTGTTCCGCAAACAACACCAGTTGGGGCAGGTGAAGCGAATCATTAATAATTATTCTGCGGCATTTGAAGCAGATTTAAATAAATAATGCCCTGATTATTCAGGGCATTGCTTTTAAAAAGGAGAGACGATTAGTGGCTATGATGAGTACTACAGAAAATATATCGGGCAGCTTTAAAATGGCTGCCAAAGTGAAAGATTACTTTCAATTAATAAAGTTTACTTTAAGTTTTACTGTAGTTTTTTCCTGCGTTATTTGTTACCTGCTTGCTCCCGGTATTACCTATAACCTGAAAATGGTAATACTTTTATTTGTTGCCGGGATGCTGGTTACGGGAAGCGCTAATGCAATAAACCAGGCGGTTGAAAAGGATACCGACGCCATGATGAAACGTACCGGCAAAAGGCCTGTTGCAGATGGACGGATGACACAACAGGAAGCATACACTTTTGCTTTCGTTGCAGGTTTGACAGGCGTATTCATGATGTGGCATTTCTTTAATTTCGCTTCTGCGGCCTTGTCTGCATTCAGTCTCTTTTTGTACGCGTTCATTTATACACCTCTTAAAAAGGTGAATTCAATAGCAGTTTTAGTGGGTGCTTTTCC
>JAQBNO010000203.1 GCA_028288485.1 Segetibacter sp. | reverse complement strand
ATAAGTTACATTAAATAATTGCGACAAAAGTATAATTAATCTTGTTGGTAATGGCAGTACATCGTCATTTAGCAGTAGATTACCAGTGTTGTGAGCGATGTTTTTGTTTCGCGCTGCAGTTATACTTTAAAACTTTTCTTGCCGGTACGAATGCCCGGCCGGGCTCACCTTGCACTCTTCAAATATTTTCAACTTCCGGGGTGATGTAACAAGAGAAATAAAACCAGTTGCTGCCATAAAAAGATACAGTAAAAGTGAGTGACACAACAGGAGCGGAATAAAGATCAGATTTTTACAACCAAAACCTGTCTTTCTATTTTCGAAACGAGGGGCGTCACTATATCTCCAACCACTACTGCTTTTTATTGCTCTATTACAGTCGGATGCCGAGCCTGGCAAAATAAAAAGCGCCACCAAAGCCCATTTGAACTGCATCCCACATTCCACCGGCTTCTGTTAATCCCGGATCGTGATGTCTTGGATAAACATCGAAAATATTGGAGCCGCCTACTGTTAAGTTAACTGCTTTAGTTATTTTATAACCGACCGACAGATCGGTAGTCACTTTGTTGCCGTAATGATCAATTTCATCATTCCAGTTTACAAGGTCAAGAGAAGAAAAATAATTAAAGCGTAACAAAACGTTTAGCCTGTTCAACTCGTACTCAAGGCTGAGGTTTACCTTTCGCGGTGGTGCGGAAGCAAGCAGGAAAGACTGCTCTCTTTTACCAAAATAAATATCTTCCTTACCTTTTAACAACTCGGTTGTTTTAACATCTTCGATCTTCATCTTATTAAAGTTCCCCGCAATAGTTGTATTCAATCGTCCTTTGCCAAGAGAATGAAAGTAAGTGGCGATAACATCGATACCATGAGTACGGGTATCTACAGCGTTTGTAAAAAACTGCGCGCCACCAATATTAAGGTCTTGTAAGATGGTGCCTATTTTATCGTCGTCGCTGGCAAATGCACCGGTAAGAACCACGCGGTCTTTTATGTTAACGTAATAACCGTCGATGGTAAAAGTAAAGTTGCGGGTACGTGCCGTAAACCCGGTACTCAGATTAATAGAACGTTCCTGCTTTAATGCGGGAATACCTGCCCTTGTAGCGATTACACTGGTATTGGGAGCGATCACCTGGTCAATAACATCTCCTGCAACTACATTGGTATAGGTAGAACTGAAATTGATCTGAGGTAAAGACGGAGCTCTGAAACCGGTACTGGCAGAAGATCGCCATGCTATGTTATTGAAAAGCTTTACGCGTGTTGAAAGTTTGTAATTATGCGTAAAACCGAAGTCGTTGTAATTTTCAAGACGAATGGCGCCTGTGACTAAAAAGCTCCTGGTAACATCGAGCTCTGCATCTGCATAAACACCTATGTTGCTCCTTCCCTTCTTTGTTTCATCTTTTGGTTGAAATCCGGGGAAACCTTGTGAGCCGCCGGGACGATAAGAAGAATCGCCTGAAGCGCTTACAAAAAGTACAGGGCCATAAGTTTTATAACTTGCTTCTTCACCTGCAAATATTTTATATTGTTCGTTGCGATACTCAGTACCAAAAGCTAAGTTGAAACCATTAGCCACTGTATTAAAGGCACGGGTAAAGTTTGCGCTTAATACATATTGAGAAAGCTGGAAACCGCCGGCATCAAAATGAGTTGGTGAAGCGGCCTCTAATGAAGCATTTAAACTTTTATCAACATAATAATGAAAACGGTTTGTTCCTGATGTGGAATTAAAGTCCGCGTTCCATTCCCCTAATTTCGTTCTTAATCCCACCGAAAAAGAACCGTCCACTATTTTTGATTGAATATGTGGATTAAAACCGTTTGGATAAATCGCTTTTACGTTACGGTCACTTTCCGGGTCCCTTGTCCATGCAAAAGCATCACCACTGCGAAGGTTTAAACCGGCAAAAGAATACAATGATGTATTTCCTTTTAAAGGCAAAACACTATTATAATACAAACTGCTATTGGTTAACGACATATCACCAAACTCCGTCCTGTAATTATCAGGATATAAAGGAGTATAATTAGGACGATGTGTTTTTTGCTTTCCAAGGAAATCACCCGTAATATTAAAAAAACCGGTTTGATTTACTTTCCATCCATAGTTAATGTTTGCGTTCAGCTGGCCGCCGTCTGTGGTATTATTGATTACTTTACCTTTTTCGGAATTCAGGGAATTGCCATAACCGGTAATGTAGGTTCCGGTCATCACATTGGCGGTTAATTGATTGGTGCTGCTTTTTAAAATAATATTCACCACTCCGGCTATGGCGTCAGACCCGTACTGGGCACTTGCACCATCACGTAGTATTTCTATTCTTTCAATAGCGGCCGCAGGAATTGCATTTAAATCAGTTCCGGTATTTCCGCGACCACGGGTACCATAAAGATTTACCAGGGAACTCTGGTGTCTCCTTTTGCCGTTTACCAATACCAATGTTTGATCAGGCCCTAATCCCCGAAGCGTAGCAGGGTCTACGTGATCTGCTCCATCGGCACCACTTTGCTTGTTTGAATTAAAGGAAGGTGCAATAAATTGGAGTATTTGGTTTACATCTACCTGCCCTAACTGGTTCATAACTTTCGATACCGGGATAATGTCGACAGGTGCCGCAGTTTCTGTAGCTGTTCTTCTCAGGCTGCGGCTACCAACAGTCACATTTCCCAGGTCCACAATATTTCTTTCCAATACTATATCAAGCGCATCAGAAGTACTTGCAGTAATGGTTTTTGGAGTAAAGCCAATGGAGGAAACGACCAGGTCGTCTGCCGGTGATGCGTGGATTACGTATCGCCCGTTTGCATCTGCAATTACCTGTCTTTTGCCATTTTTCACTGCAACTACTGCAAACGGAACAGGTTCACCCTGGTCGCTCTTAACTTGCCCCGTTACAGGTCTTTCCTGGGCTGTTGCATCAATAAAAACTGTAAAAAGAACTATAAGAAATAGTAGTAATTTTTTCATAGCGTAAGGTTTAGTTATAGAATTAGAGCAAAATATAAAATAAAAGTACTTTTTTAAATCCAAATGTTGCTACGGCAGGATTTTAAAATAAAATGGGAGTTATTTCTAAAATTAAGATATAGAGGTGTATGGAAATGCAGGCGGGTCCTCTAACTTATTTAGTTCAAATTCATATTTACAGGAGCATTATAAAACTTCCTTTTAAAACAAGACGGAGCTTTTACAGCAAAAGAAGAATTTGCAAAAACTACAGTACAAGTGAGAGGCATCACCAAAGGGATCCGTTTGAACAACGACGTTGATTGAAGAAAGGAAGCCGGCTCTAAAAAGTGCACTTGACTTAATTTAAGTGGAAACACTGCTTCCGGTTAACGGGGTTATTTATTACCCGTGCCATAGTATTTTTCGCTTAATACTTTTTCCAATTCTGGCAATAAAATTACCAATTATAGAAAAATAGGGTAAAAAGCTTTTTAAAAAGTACTATAGTAGAATTCATTGCGTTAATAGTGATGAAGTTGCTCTAATCAACAATCTAACAAAAAACAGTACTATGAAGATCCTGATCGCAGAAGATGACTCCCTGATCCTTAAAACTATGGAGTTTTGCCTAAAAAGAGAGGGTCATGAAATTATTGCCTGTATTGACGGAATGGAGGCAATGGGGAAAATTGAAGAAACGAAACCCGATCTTATTATCCTCGACATTATGCTACCGTACTTTTCGGGATTGGAAATAGTCGGTAAGATCAAGCAGGAATTGAACGCGGTACCTGTTATTGTTATATCGGCTATGGGGCAACAGGAAGTGGTGGAGGAAGCAATGAGATTAGGTGCAGATGAATATATTTCGAAGCCTTTTAATATTACCGAATTAGTATCACACATAGCCCGTTTAACAGCAACTGCTGCAATTGCATAACGTGAAAGACAGCTTTGACTTTTTTACCAGTGATTACGCTTTTGTTTTTTTAAACGTAGATTATAAAAACTCCACTGCCGCTTTTCCGACGCCGGAAATACTGTATGCCTGTTCATTAGTTTTTGTAGTAGTCACTTTATTATTGGTCGGTGTCACGTTTTATACGCTAAATAAGAAAAAGCAAAAGTTCAATTTCAACAACAACATCCGCCTGGGTGTTGAGCAATGGATATCTGAAGTAATATCAGATCCGGCAGCAAGAAGCGTGGCTGTGCCGGAGAATTTCATGGTGCTTTTTAAAAAGCCGGAGGCAAGGCAGATGATGATTGAGGAACTTGTAAGAAACAAAAGCAGTTTCCTGGGTATTGTTTCGGATAATATTATTCAATTGTATTACCAGCTGGGTTTGAATGTTGATTCCAGAATAAAACTGGATGATAAACAAACCCATATTCAATGCCAGGGCATTCATGAATTGTGCGTAATGGAGCAAAAAGACCAGTATGGGAAAATATATCATCTCACCAACAGTAAAAATAGCGATGTGCGTTTAGAAGCGCAGACAGCGGTCATTCAATTATATGGATTTACGGGATTGCGGTTTTTAGATGTTGTATCGTACCCGATAACAGAATTTCAACAACTGAAATTACTTGAAATGCTTCGGCAGCTACCATTTACAGGTTTACCAACACTCGATAGTTGGTTGCAGTCTAAAAATGATACTGTAATAAGCTTTGCGCTGAAACTTGCACAACACTATAAGCAGGTACAAGTGCACAAAGAAGCTGCAGTATGCCTGCAACACAAAAATGAAGCTGTACGGGTACAGGCAGTTAAAACACTTGCACAGATTGCAAATAATACTACTGCAAACCTGCTTACCGAAGCCTATCAAAATGAAAGGTTTACCAACCGGCTAAACATATTAAGAGAACTTCCAAAAATTGCCAGTGATGCTCAAAGAGACTTTTTGATTGTGCAACTGCATGAGGGTCATGAATTTTTAAAGCTCGCTGCAGCAAAAGTACTGGCTAAATGTACTTCGGAGGGAATGGAAATCCTGGAAGCAAAAGGGCAGGAAGACCCGATACCTTACAAGCAGATTTATTTGCACGTTAAAGCGGAAAGAGAAAGGTAATGTGGAAAACGCTACTATACGATTTTGTTACCTATTCTATCTTTATCTATTCAGGTACCCAGCTTCTTTTCTATTTATTCATTGGAAGTTTTTCAGTAGGGGCTTACCGTAAATATAAAAATAAAAATAGCTTTATCGACTATAAACTGTTGGCAGTTTCGCCATATGCGCCGTCTATAAGTATATTAGCCCCTGCATATAATGAAGGAGCAAACATTATTGAAAATGTGAGGTCTTTATTGTCGATTTACTACAATAACCTGGAAGTAATTATTATCAACGATGGTAGCAAAGACAATAGCCTGCAGCAGTTGATAAAAGCCTACAACCTGGTAAAGACCGATTACTTCGTAAGTTACCAGATACACACAAAACCGGTTCGAGGTGTATACAGAAGCAAAAATCCTATCTATAAAAAGCTGGTAGTTGTTGACAAAGTAAATGGTGGTAAAGCCGATGCTTTAAATGTTGGTATCAACATAGCCTCAAACGATTATATTGTTTGTATAGATGTTGACTGCGTGTTGGAACAGGATGCATTGTTGAAGCTGATGAAGCCTTTCCTGGACATTACAAACAAAAAAGTAATTGCAACAGGTGGCGTTGTACGTATTGCCAACTCCTGTGAAATACAGTTTGGCCGTCTGTTAAAAGTAAATTTGCCTAAACAGTATTTACCCCGGATGCAGGCACTGGAATATATCAGGGCCTTTTTATTAGGACGTATGGCCTGGAGCAGGATTAACGGACTGATGTTGATATCAGGTGCTTTTGGCGCATTCGACAAAGAAATAGCTATAAAAGTTGGTGGCTACGACCATAAAACCGTAGGGGAAGATATGGAACTCGTAGTGCGTATGCGGCGCTATATGGAGGAGCTGAAGCAGCCTTACAAAGTAGCCTTCATACCCGACCCGCTTTGCTGGACAGAAGCACCGGCAAATTATAAAATATTAGGACGGCAGCGTAATCGGTGGACAAGGGGAACCATTGAAACTTTAGGATTGCACAAAAAGATGTTCTTCAACCCCCGGTATCACTTATTGGGGATGCTTAGCTTTCCATACTGGTTCTTTTTCGAAATGTGTGCACCGGGAGTAGAGTTTCTTGGAATGGTCGCTTTCCTGCTGATGGCAATATTGAAAATGATTTACTGGCAAACGTTTTTTGCCTTTCTTGCATTTATAGTCACTTTTGGTTACCTGTATTCTGTGTTTGCTATTTACATGGAAGTGAACACTTACAATCAATACAAGCGAAAAACAGATATTATGCACCTGCTGTTAACCGCCTTGTCCGAACCATTTGTATTTCACCCATTTGTTGTATGGAGCGGGGTAAAAGGTTATATAGATAAAATTCAGAAAAAATCAAGTTGGGGGGAGATGACGAGGCAAGGGTTAAATGGCAACCAGCAGCCTGTTGTAGTTACAGAAGCGCCTGTAGCCGAAGAAATGCCTGTTACAGAAGAAATCCCTGTTGTTCCAATACCGCAAATACCAATGCAGGCGGGTAAAAAACCTGTAAGAAGTTTACTACGCTGGAAAGAAGGCCTCCAGGAAGCGGCAGTATATACACTTATTCTTATCGCTGGGATGTTGTTTATTAAAACTTTCGAAATTACGAGGAACGTTCAGCTTCATGGAGTACCGAAATTTTTACCAAAAGTAATCCTGTATGGCCTTGTAAATGAGCTTTCATTTGTTTTAAATATTGCCTTAGTTCCTTTACTTTTATTTACCCTGCTTTACCTGTTAAACAAGACACTTGCCCGCTCATTCTACATCCTGTTTTCTGTAATGCTTGTTACTATTAATGCAGCTTTGTCAGAATACTTCCTCGAAACACTTGTACCATTGGGATCTGACCTGTGGCAATATTCGTTGGATGAAATAGAACAAACCCTGGATGCGGCCGGAGGTATTTCTCCAGGCCTTTTGTGGTCAATATTTTTAATAGTGAGTGTAATTATCTCCCTGTTCATTTTTATACCACGCAAAATCAGGCTTTCCACTACTTTATCATTTGCTTTACTCATTCTGTTTACAACAGGCGGTTTATTCTCCGTCGCTTCCGTTACAAACGAATTAAAGCCGGGGCAGGAATTCAGCGATAATATTTCGTTGAACAAGTCGTATTATTTCTACAGCACCTCAATGCTTACTTTACTAAATGGAGACCAGGAAGATAATAGCAGCGTAACTGGCGCACCCCTTACTGCTGCGGCTTTCCGATATACCGATGAAGAAAATTTTCCATTTCTTCATTCTGTTGACACCTCAATAAATGTGCTTGAGCCATTTTTTAATACGGGAAACGTTGCTCCCAACATTGTTTTTATAGCAGTCGAAGGCTTAGGTCGTGCCTTTTCGTATAAAGATGCTTACCTCGGCAGCTTCACGCCGTTTCTTGATTCGCTCTCTGAAAAAAGCCTTTACTGGTCTAACTTTTTAAGCACAGGGGGAAGAACGTTTGCTTTGTTGCCATCAGTTTTCGGTTCACTGCCGTATGGAAAAAATGGATTTATGGAGGCGGGTGATAATATGCCTGCTCATCAAACTCTACTAAGTCTTTTGAAAAAGCAAGGCTACAAAACAAACTTCTTTTATGGCGGTGATGCCAGTTTCGATAAAATGGACAATTTTCTTGCAATAAACAAAACCACTGTCTACGATAAAAAAAGTTTTTCATCAAAATATACCCCGATGCCCTCTAACAATAATTTTAGCTGGGGGTATGGCGATGAAGAGGTGTTCGCAAAGTACAATGAAGTAAATAGCAGCGAAAAAGAACGAGTTTGCAATATTGTTCTTACGCTCTCGATGCACAGTCCTTTCAAAGTTCAACGCCAGGAACATTTTCTGGAGGTTTTTGAAAACCGTATGTCGCAACTTGGATTTACCGATGAGCAGAAAGCAGAACACCGGCTTTATAAAAATCAATATTCAAGTATCTTATATACCGACAATGCCATCCGCACTTTTATTGGCAACTATTCGCTACGCCCCGATTATCAGAACACCATTTTTATCGTCACAGGTGATCATCGCTTGCCGGAAATACCACTATCGACCAAAATCGACCGCTATCATGTTCCCTTCATGATTTTTTCGCCTCTTTTGAAGCAGCCGAAATTATTTAAGTCTGTTTCTTCGAATTTGGATATTACCCCTACTCTTTTGTCGTTTCTCGGCCACAGAAACCATTTCCCTATTCCTTCACATGCAACGTGGCTTGGAAGTGGGTTGGATACTGCCGCTTACTTCAGAAACATTCATGCATTTCCTTTAATGCAAACCAAAAACAATCTCGTGGATTTTGTAATGGGTGACTACCTTTTAAACGGAAATGACTTGTACAAGATCAGCAACAACATGGATATTGAGCCGGTAGAAAATGACAAAGAAAAACAAAGGCTGCAAACCAACTTTGCAAGCTTCCGGCAAAAGAACAATAAATTAATAAAGGGAGCGCCCTTATTGCCTCAACAACTTCTTAACGAAAATCCTAATCACGAACTAACTACTTCCACTAACCATTCAACACCCAACGGCCCAACAACAGTAAAAGTGGCAAACAGTGTTGCAACGCAGGCATTAAATAAAAAAGTTAGTGGCGCCGGGCAATTAAAGCAAAGTTCTCAAAGGTCGAAAACTGTGGTTGAAAAAATATTGCATGTGAAGAAACAAATGATTGCAGTAAAAACGCCTGTTCAAAAACAACTGAATGAAGCAGAAATGATTGAAATACTTGATGCAGTAAACAACTGGAAAATTAAGTTTAACAACAGGTCACGGTGTATCAGGATCATTAAATCTGCTAATAGTAACGTTGAGAATGCTTTTGAGATGGCAGCCTTTCTTAAAGACCATGGTTTTATAATAGCAGGCAGAGAAGCCTGGCGAAAAAGTGCAACCGGAATTAATATCAGCGATGCGGGAACTTGTATGTTATTAACTATTGGCTCCTTAGAATAACATACATGATCTACCAATTTGGGTAACATAACGTGTTTAGCTGCCATACCAACTGCACGCACAAGTGAGTGACACAACAAAAGACGCCATAAAAAACTTTGGCAGGTCCCCAAAAAACTTTTTTCTCCCCAAGCAGCAATAACGTTTACTAATAAAGTTCTTTTGGCAGCAAGCTGTAGCAATCTAATCTACATCGTTGTGTCACTCACTTGTACAGCTGTTTCTCTATTCGACAAAAAGAAATCGTCGTTAACCTAACGATATCGATCGAAACATTAATAATATATCGTTACTGAAAAAAGTGCTGTTCATATATCGTTTGGCCGCTTTTAGGCGTTATAAGCCATAACAGTATTTCTCCATTATGATTTTACGTGCTTTACTACTATTGTACCTTTTACCACTTTCAGTTTTACTGAAAGCGCAAAATGCGGTTACTTCAGATGATTTATTTAAGGCTGCACGCACTGCTGCCTTTGACGAGAAAAACGATGACAAGGCAAAGCAGCTGGCAAAACAAGCACTTTTACAATCTCCTCAATACGCCGATATCGAGGTTTTTTTAGGCCGGTTATATGCCTGGAACAAACAATACGATAGTGCGGTTTACCATTTTCAAAATGTAATTAGTTATGCGGCTGCGCATGCAGACGCAAGTATTGCTTATACAGACATCGAATACTGGAACGATCATTACATCGAGGCACTCGAAATTTGCAACAAGGCCCTCTCCTCTCACCCGCAATCGCCCGAACTGTTACTGCGAAAAGCGAAAATCCTGAATGCACTAAAACAATACAAAGAAGCATCAATAATTACGAACGGCTTAATAAAATCAAATAATCACAACACTGCTGCACTTGCGCTGGCATCTTCTTTAAGAGATGCTGCATCGGTTAACAAGATCGGAGTAGATTACAACTACACCTATTTCGATAAACAACTGAACGACCCCTGGCACATGGCAAGTCTTAGCTACAGTCGTCAAACGTCTTTAGGGTCTGTTACCAGCCGTCTTAACTATGCCAACCGGTTTAGCAGCAATGGATTGCAGTTTGAAATAGATGCATATCCGAAAATCAACAGAATTTTTTACAGTTATATTAGTGTAGGTTTCGCGGGAAGAGGGATTTTTCCAAAATACCGTGCAGGTTTTTCGTTGTATGCCAACCTGCCGCGAAGTTTCGAAGCCGAAGCAGGCTTAAGATACCTCAATTTTGGCAGCTCCACCTATGTTTACACCGCCTATCTCGGTAAATACGTAAGTAATTATCTTTTGGGCGTGCGCACCTATGTAACACCTGGCAGTAACGGTGCTTCTCAGTCGTATAGTTTTCTCGGCCGTTATTATTTTAACGGAGCGGAGGATTACTTAGGCGTGAGTGTAGGTTCAGGAATTTCACCTGATGATCGTACGTTGAATATTCAATTCAGTAATAAAAACAGGCTAAAATCAAGGAAAGCGTCTTTGAATTTTAACCATAGCTTTTCAAAATACAATATTCTGTCACTTAGTGGAGGCTGGGTGAACCAGGAAAGGAGCACTATGTTTAGCGGCAACCAGTATGATGTGGCAATTGGAATTCAAAGGAGATTTTAGGGATTGGTAAGACGTAAATGAATACAAAAGGAAAACAAATCTTTTAATAAAGGTGAAAATGACGAAGCGTAAAAAAATACAACTTTTTTTTCCTTATGTGAATTCAGTATTTACTTACCACTTAAGTTTAATTTAATGATAAATGAAAAAGATCTTTACATTTCTTGCATTTCTGTCTGTTAATTATGCTTTCTCCCAAACGATAGATAGCCGGGAAGCAAAAGCTGATTTGGAAGGAAAAACAGCTTTCAACTGGGACACAAAAAAAGCAAAAAGAACTACTTTGTTGACTTTAAAAGTTCCATATCAAAGAGAAGGGCAAGACTCTGCTGAATACTTAACATTGACGGTAGCAAAAAAAAGATCAAAAAAAAGGCCTTCATTTATTTCGTTAAGCGTACCAGATCATGCGCTTCAACATAACGGGATGCTTATAAAGTTTGGACAAAAGGAATTGGAAAGAGGAAACCTGCTAAAGCTATCTTTCGACCACTGCACTGAAGAATATTGTACTGCGAGAATAATTGGTGGTTATGTAACAGATGAACATACCAGGGCAGAGATTGATGTTTTCCAAAAATTTCTCGAATTTGAGCATGTCTATTTCCTATTCATTTATCCTAACGGAAGTCATAAGACGGTTGCGATTCCTTTATCCTCCTTCCAGGAGCAGTATAAAAAATTGGAAAAAGGAAAAACTACCAGCCCCAGCCTTGCCACCACTGTAAATTAAGGCAACGTTGAGGATGGAAGGTGAAGTTGTAAAACGTTTTAGTTTCCTCACTAGCCGCATAAAAAAAATGTTTTAATGTTTAAGTTGCGCTGGAAATATCTTGTTGTTGCCATCTTGTTATTCGTAGTTGAAGTGCTTATTGCCGTCTACGTAAACGACAACTTTGTTCGGCCATATTTTGGTGATTTCCTGGTAGTTATTTTAATCTATTATTTTATCCGTGCTTTTCTAAAAATTCCGGTAAACCTACTGGCTATATCCGTCCTTTTGTTCGCCTACCTGGTGGAGGTTTTGCAGTATTTTAAATTCATAAAACTTCTTGGGCTACAACACTCCCGGCTTGCAAATATTATATTAGGGAATTCCTTTCAGTGGATTGATATAGTTGCTTATACCCTGGGTATTTTGTTTATTCTTTTGATTGAAAAGATGGCATCAGGGCAAGCAAAAAAAGATACCATTGAACGGCAGTCACGCGCCAAAGAGCGCCGGGATATCAGCTAAAGGCTATTTGAACTTACCGCGGTCTGCAGTATTATTAGTATCTGCCGGTACACTGATTGTGACTGTATTTATTCGTAAGTCACGAGTGATAAAAACAAAACCTCTTCACCAATGATCGATATAATTTCCGCGACAGGAAGTGGCACGTTTGTTAAAAGACTACTATTCTTTTCGCATACCCAGCTACGGAAATATTGATTTTTTTAAATACAGGACAATCTAAATTAAAGTCTTTTTTATTTAACGGAAACGTAAACCTTAAGTCATAACCTCCTACATTGGCGATAGCTGTAAAAGGAAAGGAAATGCTATTGCTAAGCTCTTTAACTTTTAAAGTTCCGTTGAACTGGTATTTATTTCCACCAGCAAGTTTTGTTATACTAGTAGATTCAAATTCAATGGTTGGATACTTTGCAGTATTAAGACATGCTTCTTTGACAAGGTTTGGTACTATTACATTGTCGTGTATGGCCCCCGTGGTTGCGTCGAAGGAAAGTCGTAAAAAAGATTGGGAAAGGTTAGACGAATCGAGAAATGCCACTCCTTTAACACCTTTAAACGCGCCTTCAAACCGGCCGAAAAGGTTTTTTGCTGCGAACTTTATATCGGTCGTTTCATCAGTCATCAGCAGGTTTTGCGCATTAGAACGAACTGTTGCAAGGATGATTACAATAACTAAGATTTTTTTCATACTATAATGTTTTGCCAATAGCAAGAGTAGCATTAGGTTCACATAGCTGCGCGGTTTTGAGGCTAAAATTGCTATTTTGGAAATAAGACAACCAATTACTCGGTTTTAAACCAGGCATCGTCTCTATTTTATCTGCTTCACCGTCTTAAAAATCACGTTCCTCGCGCCTTTGCGGTTGCTTCAACATGTTTTATAAGTATAACAAGAAAATAATGAAGCGGTAACCAAATGCTGTATTAAAAGCGGACATATTCTGTTCGTTTACGGTACAATTAAAAGAAGAGATAAGAATGGAAGCAACTGTAAATCAAACAGTTCGCAACTGGCATCTTTTTCAATAGTATCGTTTCAAATAATAATATTTAAAAACCTTCAAATTTTTTTATGAAAAAGATAATTTATATCGCACTGCTTTTTGTTGCTGTAATAAACAGCGCAGTTGCTTCTGGTAACAAAATTGACACCAGGGCTATTAACAGCTTCAATTCAGCTTACTATGAAGCAACCGATGTAGGTTGGAGGTTCGAACAGTCATTTGTAAAGGTAAATTTTGAATTGAAAGGTAAAAAGCTGTTGGCGTATTACCAACCTTCAGGTGAACTGATAGCAACCAGTGAGAAAATATCATTGGAAGATCTGCCGGTTGATGCAAAGAGAAGATTTGCAAAAAAATACAGCGGCTATACTGTAAAAGAAGCGGTCAAATTTGAAACGACTGATGAAATGGCTTATTTCATTTTGGCAGTAAATGAAAATGGGTCAGAAATAGTAAAAGTGAGCGACTGTGGTTTTGTATCCCTTTATAGAAAGATGTAAATGTAGAAGGGGCATATTTGTTATTATTTCTGATAAATAAACATGTAAATGGGTATTAAGTTTTTTGACTTGATACCCATTTTTCTTTTCAACAGCAGATTTTTCCTGTCACTTGTCAGTATAGCATGAACGGAGACTGAAGTCGAAATATTTCCAAAAAAAACGTATTTTAAAATTCGCCCTATGAAGCTTTACAGTTAAACGGAGCGTCGCAACGATTTCTCTTTATCTTGTGAAGCTGGCTTAATAACTACCACCCTTGTAAATGCAGTTATAAGGCACAAAAATAGTATAGTGGTAACGCGGGGAACAAAAGGAGTCAACACTATCGATTTGTACCTTCATATTTGATTATATAATTTTAATAAAAAAACATGAGCTTTTTAAAAAGTATCTTGAAACCTTTTGTAGAGTTTAAAGAAGGAGAAGCTGAACCAGCAAAGGACATTGAAAAGCAAGTTGTAAAGGCATCCGACCAGAGCGAAACTGAAACAGCGAACTATGTGCCGCCAAATGATATAGATCGATCTCCCTCGTTTACTTCGACACCGCCGGCTGGTAGTGCTGCAGCAAACCCGGAATATAAGAAGTATTTTGAAAACCTGGTTGAGGAGGCAAATGCTAAAAATCCTTTGTTCCAGGGTACAGATTTCAAGGAATTCATAGACAGTAAAATAGATGTAGAAGCAATTGCAGATGAAACAACGAGATATAAAACTGCATTTAATGTATTAAAAAGAACAGGGTTAACAAAAGAAAGACTGGTAACAACTGGTAGGGAATATATTAATTTGATTGACCGTGATTTAAAGGGGTTTGAAGCGGCTTACCAGCAGCATTATAAAACAGACGTTGAACAAAAAGAACAGTTGCTGCAGAAAAAAGCGGAGGAGTTGAAGGCGCTGACCGAAAAAATCGCGACGCTGGACCAGGAAATGAAAAAAATGTCGCAGGAAATAGTTCAAAGCAAAGACAAATTAGTTTCCAATAAAAATTCTTTTGTACTCGCCGGAGAAGGCAAGAAAAAGGAAATTGAGGCTGAACTTCAAAAAATCGCACAATACTTTTAACTAAAAAGAACAGTCTTTCTTAAAAACAATAAAAACCAATAAAAATGGCAAACGAGTTGATTAATACAAATTTTGAACTGCCGAAATGGGATGCAAAAAAAACATGGGGAACTATACTGATGCTGGTTATACTCGCCGGACTTGGACTGCTGTTCTACATGTACATACTTCCCTTTCTGTTATCAGTAGTATGGGGAACTGTACAATTGATCATAGGTATAGCGGTGGCAATTGTGCTGTTGATGATTCTCACCAATCCAAAATTTTGGCGAGGTATTCGTTATTTTTCTGAAGCCGTTGCCCAGGGGACGTTGGGTTGGGCTATTGAAATGAACCCCTGGAATATACTCAACCTTCAGATTGAAGAGGCTGAAAAGGACCGCGAACAACTAAGAATTCATGGCGAAAAACTGAAAGCCCAGGAATCATCGCTACAGCTTCAATTAGAAGAGAATGAAAGAAATCTAAGGCAGGCACAGGAGGAAGTTAGAATTTGCAAAGCACGGCTTGCAAAAAATCCTGACGACTTCGATACGCAGCTTGCACTTGAAACGTCCGCAACTAATTTTAATAATGCCAAAGACTTTATTGACGCGGTTAAACCCGTAGCAAACGACGTAAAGAATTTGGTGGTATTTGCCGACAAGGCGTACCGCAAGTCAGGCGTGGCGCTGCTGAATTCGAAAAACACGGTAAAAATTCAAAAGGCAAAGTATGAGGCGGTTACAACAGCATCGGCAACGATGAGTAAAGCTATGAAGGCATTTACAGGCAACACCGATCTCAACACCGATGCAGATACAGCAATCCAGAAAATACGGCAGGATGTTGCCAATAAAATTGGTGGAATAAAATCTGCCATCCAGATCACTTCGCAGGCAATGAATGCGCAGGATCTGAAGGATGCAGCCAAAGTTTCTATTGCCGCTCAAACCGCAACACAACTCGACGTCGACCGTACTTTTAATTATGCCGACACCATCCAGTCGTCTGCAGCTAACATTCCAACAACCGGCGGCAGTAGTGATGGCAAAAATAAATACCTCGATATTTTTAATAAAAAATAAACCTCGTCCTGAAAACTTTACCACAGAAACATCTCAAACAAAAACAAACAACAAAATGAAACTAAAAACGGGTGGAAAAATTGCAATATTCCTGATCATAGGCGTAATAGCATTTTTTTTAATTAGGAAATACTTTCCTCAAACTGCAACAGACAATTCATCATTAACAACCAATACAACTTCAGCCACCTCCGATCAGAGTGCGAAATCGAACGACGAGGATTCAAAGTCAAACAACAGCGGCGGCACTACTGAAAGTCGCGATTTTAACTACACCCCCGAAAAACCGGAGAATGGGATTCTTAGAGGTGTTGTAGAAGTAGGCGCTACCGGCTTTAACTCGTTCGTTATTAACATGGACAAGCAAAAACGATGGGAAATTGTTTCGAAAGATTTTGGAGAGTCACTGGCTTATGAGGGGCTGGCAACGGCCGACGATATTCGTATCGGTCTTAAAAAATACCTCGCCTCCATGTTTGAAAAAGGGGTAAATAAAAATAATATGCACTTTGTAATTTCCTCCGGTGCACAAAAGGAGCCGAAGACTACTATTATTTCAAACGAACTAAAAAAGATTGGCTACGTGGTAAACCTGGTAACAGCCGAACAGGAAGGCAAGTTTGCATTCAAGGCAACCGTGCCTCCGTCCTACCAGGACAATTCTTTTTTGGTTGACATTGGTTCTGGAAATACAAAAGTTTCGTGGCAGGAAGGTGGCAGCAACCTGAAATCTTTGGAAACCGCCGGTGCAAAATATTATGATAAAGGCACTGCAGACGAAGCGATTTACAACGAGGTGAAAACAAAAACAAGCAAAATTCCCGAGACCAAAAGGAATGTGTGTTTTATTATTGGAGGCGTTCCATTTACACTTGCAAAACAACATCGAAAAGGTGAGGAAAGATATACGGTACTAAATTCACCCGGTAGCTACAAACCTGGTAATGACAAGAAAATGGCGTCGGGCCTGAATATCTATAAAGGAATTGTTGATGCCACCAAATGTGACACATTCGTATTCGATTGGGACGCCAACTTTACCATTGGTTTCCTGTTAAGTTTGCCTTAGTAGTAAGCCTCTATCTTATTCGAATTGTTTTAAAGGAGTTGCGATATGCAACTCCTTTTTCTATTTGTCCCGTCTTTGTTACAGCATCCACTGGTGTTTTATGCTGCAGTTTACACTACTTATTTAGAGCATTTTTGGACCCTGCAGTTGTATAGGAATGTAGCGGCGTTGCGTCGCACTCTTGTACTGTAAATCAATAGTCACCAGGTTAAAAATCTAAATTGGTAAAATGTGGTAATCTAAGTAGCAACGTCTTAATTACATCAGTATTAATACTTTAGCTGCAAACCGAGCTTGCAAATACTGAATCTTTTGTTTAAGTTTAAACTATGAAAACAATTTTTATATTCTTGCTTATTGCATTAATAGCATGTAAGGGTAAAAATCAAAACCAGCAGACGACGGACTCTTTAGTGGTTAATGATACAACACCTGTTGTCACGCCTCCTGCCGACACCACTACCACGCCGGCCGATACAACTCAACCCGCAGATACGGGAGTAGTCGCTCCCGGCAAAGGTGTACCCCCAGGCAAAGTATATTCAAATAAAAGATTTAAAGATGTTACCGTAGAAAAAATCGGTACACACAAATTTAGAATAAAGGGAAAAGCGCAGGTATTTGAAGCCGCTTTTAGCTGGGTGGTAGAAGATGGACATAACGAAATTAAAAAAGGACACGAAATGACCGATGCAGGAGCTCCGGCCTTTGGTAATTTTTCCTTTACAGTCGATGTTGCCAAGCAACGAAAGAACTCTACCCTTCACATGATATTATTTGAGGCTAGTGCGAAAGATGGCAGCCGGCAATACGAACTACCTATTTTGCTATACTGAGATTAGCCGGTTTCAGGTAAGAACACAAAAAAAGAGGCTGCGATTATTGCAGCCTCTTTTTATTTTATAGATGAAAGAGTCTTAGCTTCCTTGTTGAGCCAACTGGCTTCCAAATACTTTTCTTAATATATCTGTTGTACGTGCAACAGGATCTTTGCGAATTTTTTGTTCTTCCAAACCTAACTGGTAAAATATACCATCCATTGCCTTTTGGGCCACATACGCACTAAGGTCGGTGTTCACTTTATTAGAGGAGAACTTATTATAAACTGAAGTTACATCGCCCCAGTATTTCGTTGCATTTACATTCTGAAGTGATCTATCAATAACAGGTTTAAAAGACTGTAAAAGGGCAGCGGTTGTTTTTGCTTTAAAATAATTAGTAGCAGCAAAATTTCCACCTTTCAAAATATTCACTGCATCAGTTATAGTCATTTGTTTCACGGCATTAATAAAGATAGTCCCTGCTCCTTTCGCTGCATCTTCTGCAGCCCGGTTCATTGAGAGAACGGCTTTGTCAACCATGCTACTCATACCCAGGCTCCGTAAAGTACTTTCTACTTTTTTAGCTTCTTCAGGTATAAGAATTTTTATTGCAGCGTTTTTAAAAAAGCCGTCCACATTCGATAATTGTGTTGTGCTGTTTTGTGTACCAATCGTTAGTGCCTGCTTGAGCCCGGCAACAATATCCGCATTCGACAGACCACCAACTGTGCCGGTTCCGTTTCCATAAACTGTATTTACACCTTCCAATACCTGCTTTGCAGTATCACAACTGGCAAACGTAGTACATACCATCGCTGTTAATAATATAATCCTTTTCATAGTAAAGCTTTAATTTTAGTATACCAACAATTTAAAAACCATTCCATTATTTACCAAAAACCTGTTTCAGCAAATTAGTGGTTTGGGCCGCCGGATCTTTCCTGATCTTCTGTTCTTCCAAAGCCACCTGGTGAAATATACCCGCTAATGCTTTTTCCGTTACGTATGCAGAAAGGTCGGTATTTACTTTGTCCGCACTAAACTTGTTATAGGTAGAGAAAACACTGTTCCAGTATTTTGTTGCGTCAACTTTCGCGAGAGACTGTTCGATAACCGGGCGAAATGCTTCCGTAAGATTAGTGGTTGTTTTACCCTTTAAATAACCTGTTGCTGCAAAATCGCCTCCTTTCAGAATTCCAACCGCGTCTTGTATGCTCATTTGCTTAATTGCATTAATGAAAATAGGAGCAGCACTTTTGCTTGCGTCTTCTGCCGCGCGGTTCATACTCAATATGGCCTTGTCTACCTGGCTCCCTAATCCAATACCTCTTAACTTTTGCTCTACTTTTTGCGCTTCTGCAGGCATTAAGATCTTTAGGGCAGCATCTTTAAAAAATCCGTCCACCGAAGATAGTTTCGCCGAGCCTCTTTCTGTACCAACCTGTAATGCTTCCTTCAGCCCGCTCGCAATTGTTTCGGTTGACAAACTTCCCTTTCCTGTTGAAGAAGCGGCGCCTAATACTTTATTTAACGACGATGATGAAGATGAATCGGCAGTAACCTTTTTAATAAACCCTTTTAGCCCCTGTGACTGAGCATTAACAACAACTAAAGAGGAAAAAGAAAATACGAAGAGAAGTTTTTTCATGTTTCTGGGTTTTGCTTCCGAAGTCAAAAATGATACCATTCATTCCTTTGTTCGGTAAATGATCGTTTTGTTTAGGTTAAAATGAAACGAATGAAAGAATAACTTGTTGTATTGTCACAAATTCTCCGATAAATTTTTAACGACCCTGATTCATCATCTTGCCTATTTTTGTTTCAACAGAACGGAAATGAAAAAACTTTTAGCCTTTACATTTATTGCTTTATTTTTTGTAGCCTGTACCAACAACACCGCCGATACTGATGCTGAACCTGTTACAAATTCAGTAGCACCTCCGGCAACTATTAATTATAACATTATTGCCACCTACCCCCACGACACCTCCTCTTACACGCAGGGACTAATATGGCAAGACAATAGTTTGTACGAAGGCACAGGCCTTGAAGGCCAAAGCCGCCTGATGAAGGTGGATTTAAAAAACGGTAAGGCAAGCAAATCGGTACCCCTCGATGCTTCTGTTTTCGGGGAAGGTATTACTATATTAAACGACAAGTTGTACCAGCTTACGTGGCAAAATCATAAAGTGTATGTGTACGACGCAAAAACGCTTAAAAAGTTAAAAGAGTTTTCCTGGGAACATGAAGGCTGGGGGTTAACGCATAATGGAACAGATTTAATTGTAAGCACCGGTGAAAGCAATTTATATTTTGTAGATCCTGAAACTTTCAAAATAAACAGGATCCTTGGGGTCACCGATTCGAATGGCCCCGTTGGTAGTCTGAACGAGCTTGAATATATCAACGGAAGTATCTATGCGAATATTTACACCTCAGATTACATTATCAAAATTGATCCATCAAACGGTCACGTTACAGGTAAAATGGACTTCAGCAATCTCCTGGCAAAATCAGGGAAACATGTAGACCCGGACAATCAACTCGTCTTGAATGGCATCGCATACGACAGCGCAAAAAAATCGATGTATGTGACCGGCAAAAAGTGGCCGTTAATGTTTGAAGTCAAGCTGAATTAAAAGCATTTATTTTGTTACCGGCATCAGTTTTTCATTGCGTCTTCGTTGTCCGAATCGATCCCTTAGGTGATGTCACTCGGGCATATGATATAACTTAAGGCAGCAACGATCGTGAATTACACGCGTGCTTCAACCTGGCCGATCATGGGGATAAAATCGAGTTTGCTTACATGAGCCATACTTTTTTGATAAGATATATTTTTTAAAGAGCATTTCCAGTAAGTCGTCTGAACTTTAGTTTTCGTACTTATCGTACACAATATACGCTGACGGTCTATTTCAACGGGAACTAACAGTATATTACGCAACCTTCGCTTAATTACTTTCCCTCAACAACCTCAGCGTTTTTTTCAATGGCTTACTCTAAAAATTCTTCCCTAATTTTTTATTTTCATTTTTGTTGGAATTCAGGAAATTTAGTAGATTTATATCAGTTCTTTTTTTAATTATCAAAATTTGCCATATGGACTTCCTACACCGCGCCGAGCACTGGGGTGATGCTCATCACCCAAAATGGTTAGATATCGTACGTATTGCCTTAGGTATTTTCCTTTGCTACAAAGGAATTGACTTTCTCAGGAATATGGGAATTTTAGAGAACCTTATGGATAGTCGCTTATCCTTTGGTGGTTTTGCAACCATTTTCTTAGGTCATTATGTTGTGTTTGCCCATATTCTTGGTGGGATTTTACTTACAGTAGGTGTGCTTACCCGTTTTGCCTGTATTATACAAATTCCAATACTATTAGGGGCCATCATTTTAATAAACTTTTCAGGCGGAGGTTCACTGAGGCCATACTCAGAAGGTCTTTTATCCATTTTAGTATTGTTGTTGCTTATATATTTTTTAGTTATTGGTAACGGTCCTCTCTCGATGAAGCTGTTAGACTACGAGGACAAGTATAAATAATTCTTTGATTTCGTAAGTTGATAATACAGAAGCTGTTTAAAACTCTCTTTCTAAGAATACAAGTATTCATTACATCTTTTTCACCTACCATAATACATTGTATTGGCACTTACAGCCAGTTTGCCTTTTATCGCCGGGCTTTCTAAGTTTTAGGCAGCTTCTTCTTTCCTCTTTTTTTGCTCCATTTGGTAAAAATTTCGCGAGTATCGGAGGACTATTTTAAAGACTGTTATTGAATGAAAAGCAAACGGCCTCGCTTTTTTCGTATTTCAATAACCTCGTTTAGTCGTGTATTTTACCATTCTGATTCGAAAGAACTGTATTGCAAGGAGGATTTAAAGTCGTTTCCCCTCTCTATAAGATTTCTTATTCAGTATTCAATCGATAGCTTTTTAGTTGATGAATCAAAGTCGACCTTCCAGTTACGTATCCATCCCAATCCTGTTTGTATTACTTTGAAAACTCCCGCCCCTTCTTACCGTACAGCTCGATTAAATCATTTTAAATTAACACGGTTGCCATAAAAGGCGACGGTAGAAGCGAGCAACATAACCTCCAAAGGAGTCATTAGCCAAAGGGATATATTCGAATAACGAAAGATGCCCTAAAATCTGAAGTTGGCCCCTAAAAAACTTTAGGCACGAACTTGTGGAGGAGAATAGGTTTAAAGTCGTTTCAATTATAATTGAATATCTAAACCCTTATTGAGTATTTAATGTATTTCTGTTACTATATTGAGCAGAAAAAACGGATAATTGTGGCTTTAGCAATATAACTGTTAGGTCCGGAAGGCCTGAAATCAACAAAGAAACTTGCATGACAACTCTTATAAAAAACGGAAGGATTATAACGGCGAGCGACGATTATGTTGCCGACATTTTAATAGAAGGTGAAACAATCAAGACTATTGGGAGAAACCTTCCCCTACAGGTAGATACCACCACCTTTATTGATGCTACGGGTTTATTGGTTTTCCCCGGCGGTATTGACCCTCATGTTCACCTGGAAATGCCTTTTATGGGCACTTTTTCAAGTGACACTTACGAAACGGGAACAAGAGCTGCGTTGTTTGGAGGCACCACCACGGTGATCGATTTCATTCTGCAGAAGCAAGGCAACTCGTTACGTTCAGCTTTGGAAGAATGGAGTTCAAGGGCAAAGGGTAATGCTGTTGGCGACTATAGTTTTCATATGGCTGTGACAGATTTTAACGCTGGAACCAAAGCGGAAATAAAAGAAATGATTGAAGAAGGCATTACCTCTTTTAAAACTTTCATGGCTTATAAAGGAGCGTTAATGATCGACGACCGGCAAATGATTGGATTGATGGATGAAGTAAAGCAACTGGGAGGACTGGTAACAGTTCATGCAACCAATGGGGACATGATCGATTACCTTGTTGAAAAGAACCGCGCAGAAGGTAACTTTTCTCCGCTATACCATTACCTTTCCCAGCCCGAAGTAACCGAAGCGGAAGCTTCAGAGCGGTTTGCCGACATGATAAATTATACGGGTTGTCCCGGCTATATAGTTCACCTCACCTGTGAGGGAGCATTGAACGCGGTAAGAAATGCAACGAGGAGAAATCAAAAGGTTTTTGTTGAAACGTGCATTCAATACCTTCTTTTAGACGCGTCGTTATATGAAAAAGATTTCGACGGCGCCAAATGGGTAATGAGTCCTCCCCTTCGGGAAAAGAAAGACCAGTCCACGCTCTGGGCCGGTATCAACCAGGGACTTGTACAGGTGGTAGGAACAGATCATTGCCCGTTTACATGGGAACAAAAACTGATGGGAAAAGAAGATTTTTCAAAAATACCAAACGGACACCCGGCAATAGAACACCGGATGGAATTGCTTTTTAGTGAAGGCGTAAAAAATGGCAAAATAAGCCTGCAGAAATACGTAGAAGTAACCAGTACAAACGCAGCCAAAATCTTTGGAATGTTCCCTAAAAAAGGAACAATCGCTATTGGATCTGACGCCGATCTTGTTTTATTTAATCCTGATCAAAAACATACCATTTCAGCCAACACGCATCATATGAATACCGACTACTCCGCCTACGAAGGGTGGGAAGTAACAGGTAAAGTTAAAACAGTGTTGTTGAGAGGGGAAGTGGTAATTGATAACAATGAATGCCTGGTACATAAAGGCTACGGGCAATTCATAAAAAGAAATAAAGTGAAAGGGTTTATATAATTAACTACCCTAACAAATGTTATAAGAAAACTTATTAGATTACAGTAATGTTGAGCCGGGAAGAGATGTTATCCAAAAAAAAGCACTTGTACGGAAAGAAATTTCTACCGCAAAAGTTTGTTTGTTTGGAAGTGGCATTACCGGGGAAGTACGTGAAGTAAGTAATTGGGATATTGTGATTTTAACAGAACAAAAATATCCAAAACCTACAAAGTGGCTAATTCATGATAAACTTTTCCCTTTAAGCCTTGCAATTTGCTCTGTTTTTAGCAGCGTTTTGGCTACAAATAATGAATGGCAAAACCATCCCGCATATTATTCTTTACATACTCGCATAGGCGATCAACTATATAGCATTTTGAGCCGAAGAAATGAGACAATAGAATTAAAGCTAAGAAAGCTTTCAGCTTTAATGAGTGAAGTAGATTTACATCTTTCTAATAAACTTTAGTCCCTAAAACTCATAGTGGCGTTTCAACTCTTCTTCATCAAAAGTTTGTACTTGCCGGACTATTTGATGCAGAGCAAGCATCCTTTTTTAATAAATTAATGAATGAAAAAATTGATGATGGTTACTCTGACTTTATGATTACTAACCAAGATGAAGTGGATAAGTTTATAAAGCCTGCTAACGAATATTTTTCTTATACTGTGTCTGTCATTGATCAATTTTTTGAATCCGAAACAGATCTGAGCTGCAAATCATAATCCAAATTACACATGCCCCGCATAATCAAATCGGGCCTCATACAAATGAGCCTGCCAAAAACAGAAGGTGAAGGAACTATTGAAGAGATTAAGGAAGCAATGGTTCAAAAGCATATACCCTTGATTGAACAGGCAGGCTTACAGGGCGTTCAAATACTTTGCTTGCAGGAAATATTTAATACACCCTACTTCTGCCCCGGGCAGGATAAAGCCTGGTATGCCTCTGCAGAAGCTGTTCCCGGCCCGACAGTCGAAAGGATGGCAGAATATGCAAAGAAGTTCCAGATGGTGATTATTGTCCCTATCTATGAAAGAGAACAGGCAGGAATTTTATACAACACTGCAGCAGTAATCGATGCAGACGGGACGTACTTGGGCAAATATCGAAAAAACCACATTCCCCATACTTCAGGTTTCTGGGAAAAGTTTTTCTTTAAACCGGGTAATCTTGGCTACCCTGTTTTTCAAACGCGCTATGCAAAAATTGGCATCTATATTTGCTACGATCGTCACTTTCCAGATGGTGCAAGAGTACTTGGATTAAATGGTGCTGAAATAGTATATAATCCTTCAGCAACAGTTGCCGGGCTTTCGCAATATTTATGGAAACTCGAACAACCCGCACACGCAGCTGCCAATGGTTATTTTATGGGCTGTATCAATCGTGTGGGAGAAGAAAAACCTTGGAATCTCGGCCGGTTCTATGGAACTTCTTATTTTGTCGATCCAAGAGGACAGGTATTTGCCCAGGCATCAGAAGATAGAGATGAATTGCTGGTTGCAGCGTTTGACCTGGATATGATTGAAGAAGTAAGAAATACGTGGCAGTTTTTCAGGGACCGGAGACCGGAAACTTATGGAAAACTGGTAGAATTATAACAAAAACAGATTGAAGCAGTAAATAGAATTCACTTGTTATTCATATAATGAGTGTAATCATGTTACAAACTATAGATATGTCCATCACCAATAATCGACTAACCTCCGAACAATACGCCGAAAACTTTGCTGACATTCACCCGCCATTTGAAAGTTATAGTGCTGCTTTGGTGGAAGCAAACCGGTGTATATTTTGTTATGATGCGCCTTGCATGAAATTATGTCCTACCAGTATCAACATACCAAAGTTCATTAAGCAAATTTCTACAGAGAATATAAAAGGTTCTGCCACTACCATTTTATCTTCAAACATCTTTGGCGCAGGTTGCGGGAAGGTTTGTCCGGTGGAGAAGTTGTGTGAGGGCGCCTGTGTTTATAATCTAATGGAAGAACCACCTATACCAATCGCGAAACTGCAACGGTACTCAACAGAAAAAGCTATTGAAGAAAAATGGAAGCTCTTTAGCAGAAAGCCAGCTACAGGAAAAAAGGTTGCGGTTGTAGGCGCGGGCCCGGCGGGACTTTCGTGTGCACATGCGCTAAGCCGCCAAGGCATTGACGTAACGATCTACGAAAAAGAAAGCAAAGGCGGCGGATTAATGACTTATGGTATCGCAGCATACAAAGTAACTCCTGATTTTTGTGAGGATGAAGTGAATTATATTCTGTCGATAGGCGGCATAGAAGTAAAGTATAACCATGAACTCGGAAAGAATATCCAGCTTAAAGAACTGCAAAAAAAATACGACGCTATTTACTTAGGTATAGGTGTTGGCCTTACCCGGCTTCTGGCAGTAGAAGGTGAAGATCTTGAAGGCGTAGTCGATGCTATTGACTTCATTTATGAGTTACGGGATAAAGGATTTGCCCCTGTTTCCATTGGTGATAAGGTAGCAGTAATTGGGCTGGGAATGACGGCAATAGACGCAGCTACCCAAGCCAAACGGTTAGGGGCCTCTGAAGTAACAATAGTATACCGTAGAACACATGCAGAAATGCCTTGCACCCAACACGAAATGGATATTGCCTTATTAGACGGGTGTAAAATAAAATGGCTATCTGCACCAAAAGAAATACTTGGACGTAAAGGCAAAGTAACAGGGCTTGTTTGCAGCGTAATGGAACTAGGTAAGCCAGATGCATCAGGGCGACGTTCACCCGTTGAAACCAAAGAAACATTTACACTAGATGTTGATATGGTAATTAAAGCAACCGGCCAAATGCCGTTTATTAAACTGGCAATGGAAAATGACTTTGAAAATGACAAGGGGAAATTTGTTATTGCAGCCGACGGAAGAACCAATATTGCTAAAGTTTTTGCAGGCGGAGACTGCGTAAATGGAGGCAAAGAAGTAGTTGATGCTGTACAGGCAGGTAAAGACGGCGCGACGGGCATTCTGGACTTCCTGGGATTTGGGGATGCAATTGTAGAACACGTTTATAATTCTTCAAGTGTCGCGAAAAGTACATCGTAAGAAATAATGAGTAAAGTAAAGGCGCAAAGGGAATCTATTGCGCCTTGTAATTTATACGGCTGTTCTAAACAGCCAAATTAAAGTTCTTACTTTTTTTTGGTAGAGTCGGAACTCTTCCCTTGTGCTCCACCTGAAACTCCACCACCCACTCTTGAACCCGAACCAGCGCCGTGAATACCACTCGCTGACGTTGAATCTCCCTTGGGTCCACTCAAATCTGTTGTGTCTCCCATAGAAAAGTCAGCGGATGTTTGGGTTGTGTCACTTGTATATTGTTTTTCAGATGTTGCGTCTTCAGCTTCGCCACCACAAGCGGTCAGCGCGGCTGTTATTGCAGCTATTGCTAATAATCTTTTCATTTTTCGAATTGTTTATTGAATTTGATATTAATCCGGCAAGGCTTCAAAACCTTTCAATTAATACCAATTCTGCAATTCCTTTGCCACCTACTTTTTCCTGAAAAAGACCCGGATAGGAACACCCGTAAACTTAAAGTTTTGCCTCAACTGGTTTTCAAGGTAATTTTTATAGGGAGTTTTTATATCGTCAGGGTAATTGGTAAAAAATGCAAAGGAAGGCACATGGGTTGGCAACTGTGTGATATATTTAATTTTCACTGCATTGCCGCGAACTACTGGCGCATGATATGCCTCAACCGCCTTTAACATGATATCATTCAATACCGACGTCGCCACTTTTCGCGTTTTATTCTCGTACACCTCTAATGCAACTTCCATCGCTTTCATAATCCTCATCTTCTCTTTTACAGAGATAAATATGACCGGTACATCGGTAAAAGGTGCGAGCTTATCTTTCAGCTGCTTTTCATAATCACGAGCCGTATTCGTTTCCTTTTCAACAAGATCCCATTTATTTACCAATACCACGATTCCTTTCCCTTTTTTTACCGCGAGGCTAAAAATATTCAAATCCTGAGCCGTTATACCATTCGACGCATCAAGTAACAGCAAACAAACATCCGCTTCATCCATGGCTCTTATTGCGCGGATAACCGAATAAAATTCCAGGTCTTCATTCACTTTTGTTTTACGGCGAATTCCTGCTGTATCAATTAAAATAAATTCTTTATCAAACAAGTTGTAATGGGTATGTATCGTGTCGCGTGTTGTTCCCGCAATTTCGCTCACGATTGTACGTTCCTGCCCTACCAGTGCATTCAGCAACGATGATTTTCCCACATTAGGTTGTCCAATGATCGCAAATTTTGGAAGGTCATTTTTTTCCAATGCATCTTCCGATGCTTCGGGTGTTATGAGTTCGGCAACTGCATCCAAAATTTCCCCCGTCCCACTTCCGCTCACACTGCTAACAAAAAATGTTTTATCAAATCCAAGCGCGTAGAACTCAGCAGCTTCCAGCATTCTCTGGTTGTTATCAACCTTATTCACACATAAAAAAACCGGCTTTGTACTGCGCCTTAAAAGGTCGGCCACCGACTGGTCAAGGTCGGTAATCCCGGTCGTTACATCTACCATAAAAATGATAGCGTTCGCTTCTTCTATTGCAATTTTAACCTGCTTACGAATTTCTGTTTCAAAAATATCCGACGTATTGGCTACAAAACCACCGGTATCGATTACGTTAAAAGCCTTCCCAATCCATTCGGTTACCCCATACTGGCGATCACGTGTCACGCCGCTAACATCATCAACAATTGCCTTTCTTTGTTCTAAAAGGCGATTAAAAAATGTGCTCTTGCCCACATTCGGGCGTCCAACTATTGCTACTGTAAATACCATTTTATTTTTTTATCCCGTTCCTGGTGAAACATTTATTACTTCCTTTCGCACTTACTATTCTTGTAATTTTGCACGAAAGGCTCCATTTTTCAATTCTTTTTATTTTACAAGCTTCTTCACTTTGTCGACATCGTTCCCGCTGACGGCACAAGTAGTGTCACTCACTTGTGCTTCTATTTATGTTTGAGGGAAGTCCATATTTCATGGTCAACTAGTCGATGGTGTGAACCAAGACTACCGAATACCAAAATTTCCGTACACGTACCATGGTCTACGTCTATCTCCCTTTTCCTCAACTATTGTACCCATACTCCCGTAGCTTAAAATCATCGTCGCGCCATTTATTTTTCACCTTCACAAACAGTTCCAAAAATATTTTCTGTCCTAAAAACTCTTCAATGTCTTTTCGTGCTAAGCTGCCAACCTGTTTAATCATCTTTCCGCCCTCACCCAGTATAATCGCCTTTTGGCTTTCACGCTGAACAATAATATCTGCCTGTATTTTAATTAAACTTGTCTTTTCTTTAAATTCATTCACCATGACAGTAGTGTCGTAAGGAATTTCCTGCTCAAACAATTCGAAGATCTTCTCCCTTACAATTTCACCAACAAAAAATTTTGTCGGCAGATCTGTTAGGTCCTCTTCATTATAAAATGGCTGACCTTCTTTTAAGTACTTTAATATTAGTTCGAGAAGTTGGTCTACGTTTTTGCCTGCAGTAACTGATATCCCAATCCATTCTTTGCAGTAAGATTTACCAGAAAAAAACGCTTTTGCCTCTTCCTCTTTGTTGTCTTTTGAGAGGTCTGTCTTTGTTGTAACTACAATACAAGGAACCCTTAGCTTTAAAGAGGAGAAAATCTGCTCTGCTTCTTCCCAATTGTCATTAATTTCCACCAGCAACAAAGCAACATCGGCATCTTCGAGGCTGCTTTTAACAGCCTTCATCATCTTTTCGTGCAGCTTGTATTTGGGCTCAATAATACCTGGAGTGTCGGAGAAAATAATCTGGTATTCCCACTCTTTATTCAGAAAAGCTTTAATTCGATGCCTTGTGGTTTGAACTTTATGACTAACAATAGCCATCTTTTCACCTATTAATGCGTTCAGCAAAGTGCTTTTCCCCGCATTTGGTTTACCAAATATGTTAACAAAACCTACTTTCATAATTATTAAGAGAGTCAAAAACTTCCTAAAAAAGACAGTTTTTGACTTTTATTAATCTGCAAAAGTAAGTGTTTATAGATTAAGCAATTTTATAAATGATTTATAATGATTGTTTAGATGACTACATTTAAGAATGCCGCCTGTTTCGCACCGTGCTACTCCCGTTCTACTTTCACTTAAAAAGACCTTGTAGTTTCAACACCTTTTTAAGCGATTCCTTGTAAGCAGCGTCAAACATTAGTATTAATTTCTGTAGCAAGACCGTGTTAAAAAGAACGATTAAGTTTTCCAGAGATTTTTCACAACGATTTATTATCCTTTCATCCCCGTAAATTTGCAAATCTATTTTTGCTTGCCTTTTATTTGATCCTCCCATACCATAGTATACCAAAAACGAAACACCATTACCGGAAGTTGATTTGTTTGAACATGAAGTAAGGCGTAAGTATTGGTAGAACGGGATAAAAAAAGACAAATAAGTCGATACAAGCACAAGTGAGTGGACGCTACCTGTTCCGTTAGCGGGAACGATGTTGCTTCCGGAACAAATGCAGGTACCAAAAAAGAAATAATAACAACAGCGGTTTTTGCCATCATACAGTAACTAATAACGCATAACCTATCATGAACTTATTTGAACAACAGGCACGGGAATTTTGGGAAAGACACATTGGGCCAAATGAACAGGAGACCGGGCAAATGCTGGAAACGATCGGTGTCGCATCGCTGGATGAACTGATCGACAAAACGGTTCCGCAAAACATCAGGTTAGACAAAGCTTTAGATGTTGCAGGACCGGTAAGTGAATATGAATACCTGAATGAACTAAGAAAAACAGCCTCAAAAAACAAGGTTTTTAAGAGCTACATCGGACAGGGGTATTATGATACCGTAACTCCCACCGTAATTCTGCGTAATCTTTTTGAAAACCCTGGCTGGTACACCCAGTACACTCCTTACCAGGCAGAAATTGCACAAGGACGGCTTGAAAGCCTGTTGAATTTCCAAACCATGGTAAGCGACCTTACCGCTTTGCCAATTGCCAACGCTTCATTGCTCGACGAAGGAACGGCTGCAGCTGAGGCAATGGCGATGTTGTTTAACAATAAAAACAAAGGTGAAAAAATAACCGCTCCTAAATTTTTTGTTGACCAAAACATTTTCGCACAAACAAAAGATGTACTTCTTACCCGGGCTACCCCAATTAAAGTTGAATTGGTGACCGGCGACTTCAAAACAGCAACATTGGATGAAAGCTATTTTGGCGTGATCGTTCAATATCCTGATAGTAATGGGGCGGTGGAAGAGTTCAGAAGCTTTTTTGAAAAAGCGCATGCGGTAAATGCAAAAGTGGTAATGGCAACTGACTTACTTGCACTTACGTTATTAACTCCTCCGGGCGAATTGGGTGCAGATGTAGCCGTAGGCTCTTCTCAACGATTTGGTGTACCAATGGGATTTGGCGGGCCACATGCTGCGTTTTTTGCTACAAAAGACGAGTTTAAACGTGTTATTCCGGGACGTATAATTGGTGTGAGTATAGATGGACAGGGAAACCGTGCGTTACGTATGGCTTTGCAAACACGCGAACAACACATTCGGCGCGAAAAGGCTACCAGTAACATTTGCACTGCACAGGCATTGCTGGCAAACATGGCAGCAATGTACGCAGTGTATCATGGCGCTGATGGGTTAAAGACAATTGCAAAAAGAGTAAGCCTGTTGGCACATGCACTAAGCAAAGAGTTGAAGGAACTGGGATTTGAGCAAGTAAATAGCTCTTACTTTGATACAGTTAAAGTGAAAGTAGATGACGTTGACACGATAAGAAAGTTAGCAGAGGCTCAAAAAATGAACTTCCACTATTTCATCGACGGTTTTATCGGGATTACTATTGATGAAACAACTGCGCAATGCGATGTACTTGATATACTTCATGTGTTTGCTGAAAGCATAGGCATGGGAGATGCGGGTGTAATGTTCAGCTACGACACCAATCTCGATAATATTCCTACTGCGTTAACACGTACCTCTTCATTTTTACAACATCCTGTATTCAATACGCATCACAGCGAAAGTGAAATGATGCGCTACCTGAAGTCGCTGGAAAATAAAGATCTTAGTCTCGATCACTCAATGATACCTTTAGGTAGTTGTACCATGAAATTAAATTCGGCCACCGAACTTATTCCTGTCAGTTGGCCTGAATTTTCAAAAATGCATCCGTTCGCTCCTACCGACCAATGGCAGGGTTATCATGACATCGTAGTCGAGTTAGAGAAGTGGCTGAGCAATATCACAGGTTTCGCCGCCACTTCTTTGCAGCCTAACAGTGGAGCCCAGGGTGAATACGCCGGATTACTCGCAATTAAACGATACCACGAAGACCGGAACGAAATTCATCGCATTGTTATTTTAATACCTATTTCTGCTCACGGAACTAACCCGGCAAGTGCGGTAATGGCAGGCTTTAAAGTGGTGGTTACCAAATGCGATGAAGCAGGAAACATCGATGTAGAAGACTTAAGAAAGAATGCTGAAAAATATAAAGACACCCTCGCCGGGTTAATGGTGACGTACCCAAGTACCCATGGTGTGTTTGAAGAACGTATCAGGGAAATCTGCGACATCATTCACCAGCATGGCGGGATGGTTTACATGGATGGTGCAAATATGAACGCGCAGGTTGGCTTAACTGCCCCTGGCTTTATTGGTGCCGACGTTTGCCACCTGAACCTGCACAAAACATTTGCTATACCTCATGGTGGCGGCGGACCGGGAATGGGACCAATTTGTGTGAATGAAAAGTTGGCACCTTACCTGCCGGGACATTTCCAGTTACCCGTTACCGGTTCCCGGTTACAGGAAACAGCGAACCGGAAACCGGAAACTGGTGACCATTCAGTTTCTGCTGCTCCTTACGGAAGCGCAAGCATATTGCTTATCAGCTATGCTTATATAAAATTGCTCGGTGCTGAAGGTTTAAAGAGAGCAACCCAATATGCCATTCTTAACGCGAATTACATGAAGGCAAGATTGGAAGGTCATTACAAGATCTTGTACAGCGGAAAGAACAACACCTGTGCACATGAATTCATTGTTGACCTTCGTCCGTTCAAAGCTATTGGTATCGAAGCTGAAGATGTGGCAAAGCGCTTAATGGATTATGGTTTTCATGCCCCCACCCTCAGCTTCCCCGTTGCCGGAACCATTATGATCGAACCGACAGAAAGCGAACCTAAAACTGAACTCGACCGTTTTTGTGATTCCCTCATCCAGATACACGAAGAAATGATGGCGATTGAAAACGGCACAGCAGATAAAACAGATAATGTATTAAAGAATTCGCCACACAGTTTGCAGGTTATTACTGCCGATGAGTGGAACCATTCTTACACTCGTTCCCAGGCTGCTTTCCCCTTGGATTTCCTGAGGCAAAATAAGTTTTGGCCTGCTATCAGCCGGGTTAACAATACTTATGGCGATCGAAATCTTATTTGCACCTGTGAACCAATTGAGGCGTATGAAGACATCGACGTGAGTTAGTTAGTGGTCAATGGGCAACGGTGAATGGTCAAACGACAAACGCATAAATAGTTTAAAAACCCGTTTTAAAAAGCGGGTTTTTTGTTTTTGTACCTCGCCCAATTTAACTATCTGTCATTCTACCAATGAAGACATTGCAGTAGGGTTAGAAGCAAATGATTAGGATATTATGTTTAAAACTATTAGCAATTGCAATAGTGTTCATTTTGCATCGTTTGGGCGCGCCCCGTAAGGGTTCTACTAATGAACTCGTTTTTACTGTCTTGATTTTTAAGGTTTTTTTGGTACCGACTTTTTGTACTATAAGAATCATCGTTGCTACGCTCAGTTCAACTTTTAATTCTTTGATAGTACTTAGCGTAGCATTTTTTACCCCGAGTTTGCCGAAGGGTACCCCGACGTAAGCGGAAGGGTCGTAATCCTTTCTTCTGCATTGTTGGTGGCAACAAAGAGTAAAGTAGGTGCCTGTTTTTATCGGTTGGTGTTATAATCTTCGCTTCTGCCAACAGTGATTGCCTAAGCTATTTCTGTATCTGCTGAGAAAGCAAACATGTTCATTTTACGATCAGGCAACTGCCATTCCCTTCTGTGTTGCAACTCTATTTCGAACTTAAAGAACGATAGTATCAAAGACTGTAGCTGCCCAATGATTTACAGATAAAGTGATTGCGACGCAAGGATGACGCTATGAAATACTGCAGCTGGTATTAAAAAAAACTGGGTAATCATAGAACCCGTTAAAATCTCACACCCATCTGGATGTAGGGATACACACCTTCTTTTGAGAAACCTGCTATTGCTTTAAAAAGTGCCAATTTACCTGGGGCAAAATAAATTCCGCCGCCGGCCCCTGTATGAAAGATGGACGACTTTTCATTATTTTCCCACACCCTGCCAATATCAAAAAAGCCGGTAAGACCAAGTTCGCCCGGTAGCAGGTAGCTGCGAACATTGGCTAACTTAAATCTTATATTCAGGTTATTATAAATCATGTGCTGTCCCGCAAAACGATACTGGCGGTAGCCCAGCAGGTTTTCGTGGCCGCCTAAAAACATTGATTGATAAAATGCGCTTTTTCCGGCTGTTAAACCACCTCCTATTCGCTCCTCAAGTACTATAGAAGCGCTTTTTGTAAGCCTTTTATACATCCCGAATTCAGGAAGAATCTGTACAAACGATCGTGCAAAAGTATTGAGGCCTTTATATCCCTGCAGTTTCAAGTTTAAGAAAAGGCCGGAAGTTGGTAAAACTTTATTGTCCCTGTTATCGTGTAAAAAATTCAGGACCAGCCCCAGGTGAACTTTACTTCGGATAAGGGTAGTACTATCATAAGAATGCATTACAGGCTTATTGTAAATATACCTCGTCTTATTTTCTGTGCTGTCGAACCGGTAGTAGCGTAAAGATGGGCCTACACTTATACTTGCCGACTTATTAACACGAAAACGGATAGCAGGATCTACTTCATACAGGTTAAAACGGGCACGGTAATAATTTCTGAAATCGCCTATCTTAATGTACTCGGTTTCGTTACCTCTTCCAAAAAAATTAATGGTATTGTTAGGCGCAAATGCTGCTGCATGCACAAGTAGATCAGCTTTTCCAAGTGCCTGCTTCCATTCTGCATCGTAACGAAACCGGAAAGCCCGGGTAGAAAGCGAATGTCCAAAACTTAATTGTTGCACACTGCCGTAGGGAAATTTTCTAAATCCTTGCCGGGTATATTTTAAACTAAAACCAAGTATAACGCCATCATCAATATTATAACCCGCATTAATGAGCGGGAAAATGACATTGTAAGGATTGGTGGTGACAATTGCAGTATTGAGACTATCATCGGATAAATGTTTTCTTAATTTGCCCGTTTTACCTGTAAATATTGCGTTGGCTTGCTTTTCGTAAATGCTTACTTTCCTTTTTGCGTTCAGCACATTGTAAGCCTTATTGCCATCGCCGCCAATAATCTTCAACCTGATGTTCGAGGTTTTATTGTTCAGCAAAATACTGTCGTTGCCTTTTGCAACAAATAACCTCACCTCTTTGGTTACTGAAGGATCAAATGTTTTAAAAAATAATTGCTGACCTACATTTCTCTCTTTAGATAATTTATAGATGGCTACATTTAATCCCCCGTTTGGAGCACCTGTAATTTCTGCAAATTCGTTTTTGCCAGATGTTTGTATGTCTGCTCTTTCATTAAGAAAGTGGTAATATTTGCTCATTGCACCAGCCAGGTTACTTCTTCTTATCTTCATTTGTGCAAGTAACGGGTCGTGGCGAAGGGTATAAGATTCCTTCGGTAATTTTTCCAAAGCGGCCTGCAGCAGGCTGTCGGTCAATAGTTGTGTAAATTGGTTTGTTACCTCCATCCACTTCTGGTGACTGAACTGGTTTAGGAAACGTGCGTTCAGATGCCTGCTCTCGAAGAAGAAAGCATTTACTTTTTTAATCTTTCCGTCAAAGTCGTGCAGATAAGGTATACCCCACGGTAGTGAGGCGATTGAAGGAATTGCACCCTCCATTATATGAAAAACCTGGTCCCTGTCGCGGGGAACGGCGATATAGTGCTTGCCTTTGCCTTTCCTTGCATCTACCCATCTCCATTGATCATCGTGCCGGTCCCAGTCGCCGATAAACAAATCCAATAATCGGGCTTTTAAAAATAAAGTGCTGTCGAAACTATTATCATTATCGCTATTTAGCTCCTCTAACATCTCAAGCGTATTGTCCGACTTACCCCACGGTTCTCTTTCTTCTAACAGGCAAACCGTATTAACAAACGTAGACGAAAAGGTTCCCAAACTTTCATCAGGAGCGACCACCCCGATGACAGGATTGCTGTAAGGCACTTTCACCGCGTTAGCGATTACAGGAACAATTAGGGCTGAATAAGGATGTTGTGCCGACATGGCATCTTTCAACCAGTCTTTGGCGAATGTTTCCCTTAAATTCTCAGGCAACAAAACTTCGGGATATTTTTCCACGCTCCTCAACGTCCACTCTTTACCGGTCTTATCGGTTAAACGAATAGAACGGGACTGGTGACCACCACCGGCTTTAACGGGAGTAAGGCCGCCCCTTATTTCTGATACTTTTATAACAGGAAGCTTTGTTGGAACAGCCCACTCTTTGCGGTAATTCTCGCCAAATATAAAACGGTGAAACTTACTTACGCTGTCGTATGCGGGGTGAACCTGAACTGTCACACTGTCGAAATTTGCCAACAAGTTTTCGTAACCTTGATGGCGCCCGACATCGGGGATACTGGGCTGAAATTGGGAATATCCCATACTTTTAATACTGATGATAATCAATATACTACATACCCATTTTTTCATGCTTTAATTTAATACAATATTTTAGTTTACACGACTTTTTTATACAATCAAATCCATTTAAAAGATTTAATACTTGCAATAATTCCACACTTTTATGTAATATCAACTGCATTGTAAGATTTCCGCCCTTAACCAGAATACTCTTTCAAAGAAAGCAACTCAGACCAAATATTAAAATCCTTCACCTTCAAATTTTTCCTTTTGACCGATTAATTGGTGAAATGACCCATCAGGCATACGTATTGAACCTATTTTAGCTATCTACATTAAATTGTTATGACCAAACTATATCTACTCCTGCTGGTATCGTGCTTTGTATCTGCTATAACTTTCGGCCAAAACTTTAGTATTAAAGGTGTTATAAGAAACCTGGAAACAACGAGGCCTATTCGTGGCGCAACTGTGGCTTTAAAAAGCAAGACTGATACAACAGACGTAAGAACAACGTCAACTGACTCAGCAGGTCGTTTTGGCTTTAATAATTTACAAAGAGATTCTTTTAACCTCGTCATCACCTCAGTAGGATTTGGCACAACTGTAAGAAGTGTGCAAGTTGATACGGCGAACGTTACGCTGGCTGCAATACAAATAAGCCGCGCACCGGATGTACTTGCCGGAGTAACAGTAACCGCAACTGTACCGATGGCCACTCAGAAAGGAGACACGGTTCAGTTTAATGCAAGCCAGTTTAAGGTAAACCCGGATGCCACTGCTGAAGACCTGGCGAGAAAAATGCCGGGAATCACGGTTGAAAACGGGCAGGTAAAATCGAATGGGGAAAATGTACAAAAAGTAACCATAGACGGGCGCGAGCTCTTTGGTGATGATGCCACCGCTGCACTTCGTAACCTGCCAGCGGAAATAGTTGACAAGATCCAGGTTTTTGACCGGTTAAGCGACCAGGCACAGTTTACCGGAATAGATGATGGAAGCAGCCAAAGAGGTATAAATATCGTTACCAAAGCCAATATGCGTAATGGGCAGTTCGGAAGAGTCTTTGCAGGCTATGGAACTGACGGCCGATACCAGGCAGGTGGAAACACAACGATGCTTCATGAAAACCGGAAAATTTCGCTTGTTGGTAATTTTAATAACATTAACCAGCAAAACTTTGCTTCTCAGGATCTCCTGGGTGTTACCAGTTCCGGAGCTCAACGTGGAGGAGGCGGTGGAGGACGTGGTGGTGGCGGAGCCCCAAGAGGTGGAGGCGGTGGCGGCGGCTTCCAGGGCGGCGGTAACGCCGGAAACTTCCTCGTAGGTCAACAAAATGGTATCAACAAAACAAATTCAGCAGGAATAAACTATGCCGATAACTGGGGTTCCAAGTTGATTGTTTCCGGAAGTTACTTCTTCAACAGTACCAACAACAACACCAACGAAATAGTAAACCGACAATACTTTTTAGAAGGAATACCCAGCTATAACCAGACTTCGTTGAATAGTAGCCGCAACAATAATCACCGGGTAAATATGAGGTTTGAATATAAAATCGATTCAGCGAACTCGCTGATCATTTCCCCCTCTATAAGCCTGCAAAACAACAATTCGTTTCGAAACGTTACCACTTCATTCTTCGACCCCACTTCAACCGCTCCTATAAGCCGTACAAACAACACCAATACCAGTGCAAGGTCTGGAAACAACTTAAACAATAACCTTCTTTACCGCCACTCCTTCAAAAAAAGAGGAAGAACGTTTTCGTTAAATTTAAATACATCGGGCAATAACAGGACGGGTGAGGTATATACTAACTTATTTGATACGACATTTTTAACCGGTGGTACTTTTAACGATTCTACTTCCAAACGATTTACCGACCAGTTAACGAATGGCTACCAACTTTCCGCAAACCTGATTTATACTGAACCATTAGGAAAAAACTCGCAGCTTCAGTTGAACTACAACCCCACTTATTCGAAAAGCAAAGCCGACCAGGAAGCGTATCAATTCCAGGAAGCCGACAACAAATATTCTGTTTTTGACCCTGCTTTGTCAAGCAAATTCGACAATACTTTTAAAGCGCAGAATGCGGGTATCGGTTACCGTTATGGAACGCGTGACAACCAACTTTCATTTGGGGCTAACTACCAGCAATCCACGCTCCACAGCGACCAGCAGTTTCCAAGAGACTTAACTGTTGATAAAACGTTTAAAAACATACTTCCTAATGCAATGGCCCGTTTCAAGCTTTCTGCCAAAAGCAACATCCGCATAATGTATAGGGCTAATACGAACCAGCCTTCAGTAACCCAGTTGCAGGATGTGTACGATGTTACAAATCTTCCATTTGTAACCGCTGGTAACCCGCAACTGGAACAACAGATGTCGCACGTTGTAAGCACTCGTTATACTTACACAAACACGGCAAAAAGTATTTTATTTTTTGGTAACCTGTTTGCCCAAACCGCAAATAATTATATAACCAATGCCACTTTTGTTCCTTTACGCGACTCCGCATTAAACAGCAATATTGTTTTAAAAAGCGGCCAACAACTTACCAAACCTGTTAACCTTGATGGATATATCAGCCTTCGTTCGTTTGTAAACCTCGCTTTCCCCCTTAAATTCATTAAGTCTAATGTTAACTTAAACGGCGGTGCCACCTATAGTAAGTTGCCCGGCATTATTAATAACCGCAACAACATCTCTAAAAACATAACTTATACGGCCGGGGCTGTTATTGCCAGCAATGTTAGCCAGTATGTAGATTTCACTGTATCATATTCGGCAAACCTTTCGAACGTGAAAAACGAACTTCAACCAACTCTAAATAACAATTATTTTTCTCATAATGCCGGCCTTCAAATGAACCTCTTATCCAAGTCTGGCTGGTTTTTCCAAAACGATCTTAATAACCAGTTATACAGTGGTCTGTCTGCCGGTTTCAACCAGAGTTATTTTCTGTGGAATATGAGCGTTGGTAAAAAATTCTTAAAGAACCAGAAAGGCGAACTGAAGGCAAGCGTATTCGACTTATTGAAACAAAACCGGAGTATTAACCGCAGTGTGACCGAAACTTATATTGAAGACGTACAAAACCAGGTGCTGCAACAATACTTCATGCTAACCTTTACATACAACCTGAGAAATTTTGGGGCAGTTCCGGTGCCCACCCGCGGTGGAAACAGGAATTTTAACAGGGGCGCTGGTACGCCGCAATTTTAATATTAATTAAACCGATCATTTAGGGCTGTCTTTTCGGGCAGCCTTTGTTTTTTTACAGGATTTTTTGGTTACCAGCAGGAGAATGCGTGGGTACTTTTGTTGCGTCGCACTCTTCATCTGTGGGTAACCTTAGTCAGCGAAAGAGAGTCGTCATCGCAAGTGTCCATCTTTTAGCCACGGGAAAATGAAAAATAGAATAAGACGTCCCTTTTGTCATTCCGCGGCATGGGTGATCCCTTGCTGCTGGATCTATGCAGATGAAGATTCCTTTTTCATTCGAATGACAGGTCGTTGTAAGGAAAAAAGCAATCTCCTTCATCTGCCTCTATTGCTGCGGTTCATGAATGATTGCATTTTCAATTAAAATTGAACTTTGTATTTCCCGCTATTGTGGCACAACTTTTCCTCTATCATTTAAAACAAATGTTATGAATACTGATCCGAAACAAGTTGTGACGAGGCAGCCCGAAGACGGGGACGGCAGGGAACTTAACCTTACTAATAGTGATGCTACGCTGGTTGACCAAACTCCTAAACAAGCAGACTCTCCAACTATGAGTGATAACGCAACTTCAGCAGCCAGTGATAATTTAACCCAGTCTGTTATGAATGGCAGTGAAATAAATCCTGAATATGGTGATGCTGCAGATCCTACATTTGAAACAATATAAGCACCCGAATTTCCTCAACGTTATCGTTTGCCTGCGAGTTTATTAAGCGACGCGAAGCTATAACAGAAATTGATAAAAGCCCAATAGCAGCAATCCCGATGAACGGATTGCGACCATTCGGGTTTGCTCAAGGTACCCTTCGACCACGCTCAGGGTAAAAACTGCTTCCGATGTACCGGAAGCAACGATGTTCATTGCATTTGCTATGCCGGTTCAAACTGGCTTACAAAAAACTTTCGGCATCGTTCCACATGTAACACATACTAAAAAGACTGCAGGTTTCAGGAACTGCAGTCTTAAGTTAATTAATTTATATGGCTGCTAGTGGCCGGTAATAAAATCTGCTGCTTTGTCAAGCAAAGATTTACCTGCATCCATCATTTGCTCTGTCTGTGCATGCGTTTCTTTATCAGGCGTTCCAAGTACAGGAACTTCGCCAAACGGTTGTGCTTTTTCAAACCTGAAAGATCCTTTGCCATCAATCGATTGCCCTGAGGTCCACCGTCCCATTGCCTGCGAGTCGTTGTTGATATTGGTAGAAACAAAACTGTAGTTGAAGTCCTGGTTCTCTTTGCTTTGTGGAAAACTGTTAGGAATTGGATGCACTGTCAAAGGTCCGCCCAATTCTTCAAGCACGGCCATCCACTGGTTTTGGTGCATCGTGTCGCGCGCTATCAGGAACGACAACATATCTTTCATCCCTGAATCATCGGTCATTTCGTACAGCCTTGTAGCCAATACTCTTCCGGTAGATTCAGCATACACATTTGCATGCATATCTGCCGCAATGTTACCACTGCTTACCACCCAGGAACCATTAAAAGGGACTCCGTTTGCATCAGCAGCCATTGCACCCAATCCTGCCGATAAAATATGCCTTGGATCTTTGCCCCCCAACACAGATTCCACCAACGGATTACTGGCCGCCATCTTATCTTTTAAAGCGGTTGATGCTCCTTCAAGATTCATCGCTACGGCCGTAACCAGCATTTCGATATGCGAAATTTCTTCGGTGCCTGTATCCAGTAACATATCACGGTACTTAACAGGCCCGCGGGAATTCCATGCCTGGAAAAGGTATTGGAGGCACACTCGTATTTCACCCTCAATACCGCCAATTGCCTGTTGTAATAATTTAGCAAACTCGGGGTTCGGTTTGTCGACCCTTACCTTATACTGTAATTTCCTGTCGTGGTAAAACATACTTATAATTTTATTGATTAATAAATACCCGTACACACGAAACTTTCCAAACATCCCGCCTTATTTCATACCAAAACCATTTAGAGCACAGAAAATATTAGGAAATCAGTGAATATCAACAGTTATAGATATTACCTATCAATCAATAAGAGATATTTATTAGCAGAATATCTTATTTGTAGATGCAAAGCTGTAGAAAGAATTATACAGAGGAATATTTTTCTATTTCAACTCAACAGCCACTAGTAAGCCGTACCGGGCTAAAATCTCCTTCTGCATTATCAGAAGTTCTGACTAAAGGGGGTTGTTGACTGCGGGCAAAACTTTATCCTCTGGCATGCTTAGCTGTTTCAAGGGGTCAATGGCGAGCCAAAGCACGCTTCCTGTAAGCATTACAGCAGCAACTACAAAAAGAGGATAATTAAAATTATGGGTAACGTCCACAATTTTACCAAATATGACAGCAAGGAAGAAAGCGCCCATTTGGCCGAAAAAATTCATTGCGCCGGTAACTGTGCCGGCATTATTGCGGCCTATATCGGTGCAAACCGCATAGGATACCATTACACCGAAAGAGAAGAAACCATTTGCTGCAATAAGGCAAAAAGCAACTATATTATTTTGAGGCAATACGGCTGATAGAAAAATCAGCAGGCCACAAACGCCAAGTCCCAACATTCCCACAAAACGTCTTCCAAAGCGTAAACCTTTTGTCTTTACCAATAAGTCGCCAACAAATCCACCTATCAAAAAACCAATGATGCCAACAATGAACAAAGTAAACACGATACCCTTCATTTCGTTTTCTGTGAAATGTTTTCCTTCCATCAGGTAAACAGGCATCCAGGCTACAAAGAAATAGTTAGCCCATTGACAGCAAAAATACATGAGCATCAAAGCCCATAGGTTTTTGTTTTTCAGGATGATCTTTGAAGGTATCAGCGTATGGCTAATGTTGAACCGCCGGTTTGTTTCGATCAGCTTTAACTCGTTTGGAGTGATGTTTTTCACTTCAGAAGGAAAATTCCGGAACCATTTGTAACAGATAAGCACCCAAACAACACCGATGGCAGCATTCACATAAAAAGGCATTCGCCAGCCATAAGAAACTGCTAACGGAATAATTATAAGCGGCGCAATAGCAGATCCTATTTGAGACCCGATGCCTACCCAGGTTAACGACCGTCCGATTTCCTGCAGGGGGAACCAGCGTGAAATAACAATCATGCAATTTGGATAAGTACCTGATTCTCCTACTCCAAACAAGAACCTGATGGCCATTAGCGACAGCAGGCCAGTGGCCCACCCTGTTAAAGCTGTAAACAATGACCACCATAAAACTATCCTTATAAAAAGGGCTTTGGGGCCAATATGATCTCCCCAAACTCCTGATGGTATTTCGAAAACAGCATACGCTAATGAAAAAGAGGCAAGTACCCAACCAAACTGTTCATTGCTAAGCGCAAACTCTGTTTTTATCCTCACCCCTACTATTGAAATGCAAATTCTATCGAGGTAAGTAAGCGTAGTTAATGAGCATAACAACGCCAGAACGCGGTAACGGTACGGGATTTTTTGCAACATTTATTAAAATTATAGCAATTTTAAATTAGTTTATTGAGGCTCAATTCGCTAATATTTACTTCGGTTTTTAATTTCTGATTATTACCTTAATTTACAGGTAGAATTGTCGCGATCTTTCATCTCCCACCCTTGGTAATTAGCGTTTGCTGCTTAATGAAAAAGTTAATTCGTCTGGCGATTACATGTTTATAGACGCAATTTAAAAAAACTGGTACTTTGCGATGTCTGCTTTTGCTCCATTAAATACTTTTGAAAAAAGTTTTTGAACTATTTTTAAAAAAAACGCAGAAAATATCTTATCCGGTAAGCGAAAAAATAAAACGAGTATGAATTTAACCGATGAATATAATCATCTATGGGAAAAGTCTTTAACTAAATTCAAAGCAGGAGAATTTGAACTGGATCCGTTCATCGACTCACCCGACGATAACAGGTTTGGAATTACTCTCTTGTTACGTCCCGACCGAAAAACAAAGGAAAAGATCGGGCAGTTTTTGCAGGAGTTGCAAAAGATTGAACCTGAACAATACTATTATCCCACTTCTGATATTCATGTTACTATAATGTCTATCATTTCGTGTTACCCCGGTTTTGATTTAGAAAATATCGAGGTAAACCAATATACCAGTCTTTTCAAGAACCTTATTTCTAATATGAAACCTATTGAAATAGCGTTTAATGGAATTACTGCGTCGCCGTCATGCATTCTTGTACAAGGATTTCCGTCGAATAACCTGAATGAATTAAGAAACAGGATAAGGGCAAGTTTTAAAAGCTCGCAACATTTCCAATCTATTGACAAAAGGTATTCAATTCGTACTGCTCATTGCACGGTCGCCCGGTTTAAGAGCCCCTTAAAGCGCAATGAAGAATTTATAAAACAGTTAATTCGGTGTAAGAATGCCGACTTTGGGGTTTCTAAAATAGATGAGGTGGAATTAGTGTACAACGATTGGTACCAACGAAAAAATAAAGTGAAGGTATTATCAACTTTTAGTTTGAAATAAGTTTTCAGCGGGCAAAACAAGACTTCCAACCGAAGAGCCCCCCATGCTGGTCAGCCGAGGAATATTACTTTCTCTTCAGGTAATGCCGCTACTGCATATTATACCGCCGGAGATGCAACTCGCATTGCACCTTTGCTGACTTAGTCTTTCACTACGATTAAGTTTTTAGTACTAACAGTGCAGTACAAACATTTAAAAGGTTACTATCATAGTGGCATAGTTGTTTTACCAATTGAAGAAACCGTCTTTCAATTTTCATAATTGATTCGGGTCTCAATTTTTCAAATATTAAAACCAAAAGTTATGTCCGACACAAATAATTTTGGAAATACTTCAAATCTTAATGATGATTTAAGCAGCGATATTTCCGCGGGCGCCACAAGGCTAGAAAATACAACCGATCAGCTTACAAACAGGGCTGGTTTTGCCGCCAACAGCTTCGGTAACCAGGCCGGGAACGCGGCTGATAATTTTGGCAATAGCGTAGGTAATACCACCGATCAGGTGGGTAACAAAGCGGAAAATGCCGCTGATTATGCAGGTGATAAAGCAGATAGAGCCGGAGACAAATTAGAAGACAAAGCTGAGGATGTAAAAGACGGAGGCGAAAGTCTTTGGGAAAAAATAAAAGATAAAGCTGACGATTTCGGTGACAGCGTAAAAAAGGCTTTTAATTAAAAAGTTAAATTTGATTTTTAATTTGATTTTTAAAAACCCGCGATGGCGGGTTTTTTGTTGCGCATAAGCTTTAGGTAAGATCAAAATAAAAGTTTATCAAGCTATTAAAAAGCTTCACCTGTAAAGAAATAGTAGCTGGGAGATTCGTTTGTTACTCTCACGTCAGCTGGGATTACCGGCGCGAGTTACTTCAATTCCCCTAAATAGAAACTTGGTCATCCTTTTTGGGCTCCTGCCTGAATATTTTAATAAGGGTCTCATATAAACCGGGGTGCTTGGCTTGCAAAAGGTCGGGGCGTTCAAAAAAATACTCTGATACTACCGCAAAAAACTCTGCCTCGTTAGTAGCTCCATAGGGATTGATATCCGACTGGCTGTGCCTGATTTCGTTAATATTGTCCCTTATTAACGTAAGCCAGGGTAAGATATACTTTTTAGAAAGCAGGAACTCGGGCACTCCATCTACTGCCCCATCCGTTTTATCAATCAGGTGAACAAATTCATGAATAGCGGTATTGTTCTTTGCTGTTTTATTAATAAAGTCTTGTCTTAGCTCCGGCTTCGAAAGTATCATCATATTTTGGTATGCCCCTTCGCCTACAATTCCAAGTGTTGTGCGCCCACCCCCTTCCTGGTTAAACTTCTCGTCAAACGAACCAGGGTACAGCAAAACATCCTTGAGGTTAATATACTCCCAGCCTGCAAAACCAAAAATGGGAATAATGGCGCTTGCCGCTATCAATACTCTATCCAGATCTTCAACATCTGTATTAACGCCTGCTATTCTTGTTGTTAGCAAAAAGTGCTGAAGGCGGTTTTCAAACTGTGTCTTTTTGTCCTCGTCAAGGTCGTTGTAAAAGTCAACGTATTCTTTTAAAATCTCCCGGTAGTGAACAGGAAGAGAGTCGAGGTTATTTACCTTCTTTTTCCTGCGCGAGAAGATCGCATATAGCAGGAGAACCAGGACTGCAACCGATACCAAAACGATTAGGACTGTTTCTAACATTTAAGTAATGTAAAGAACTTTTGGCAACAGTAACCAGAAGACCGCACCATTTTTTGTTCCTTCCACCGTGGGTTAGTTCGATTGTTGTAAATTCACCTAACAAAAGCCTACATGATGGTTTTAGATGTAAATGGTGTAAAACATGAGGTTACGGTAGACCCTGATGTTGAACTATTGAGTGTTTTACGTAACGAGCTCGATCTTACTGGTAGCAAGTATGGTTGCGGGGAAGGGGCTTGTGGTGCCTGCACTGTGCTTATTAATGGAAGTCCTTCGCGTTCCTGTATTACACCCGTAACTTCGGTTGCCGGAAAGGAGATCATCACCGTAGAAGGTTTGGAAAAGAATGGAAAACTTCATGCTGTACAGGAAGCTTTCCTTACAACAGATCCTTTTCAATGTTCGTATTGTGCCTCGGGCATGATCATGTCTGCTGTAGCCCTGCTTAAAAATAATCCTGCCCCAACAGAAGATGCTATTATTAAAGCTTTGAACGGGAATATATGCCGATGCGGAACCTACCCCAACATTGTAAAAGCAATACAACTCGCTTCCAAACCCTAAATATTGATGATGCAGCATTCCACTAATTTACCACATCCTTTTGAACCAACGCAAGACGAGCTGCCACCAAAACCTGGGCATCATTTTGAGCTTGACCGGAGAAAATTCTTTAAATTATTTGGAGGTGGCCTCGCCGTTGCCTTTGTATTACACGACCTGTTTTCGTTTGCGGGTGAAACTTTGCCACCTGAACCTTCCTCAATTCCAACCAGCCAGGTGGGTGCATGGATTCATATTGGTGAAGACGGAACAGTAAGCGTTTATACAGGTAAAGTTGAAGTAGGCCAGAACATTCGGACTTCATTATCCCAAATAGTGTCTGAAGAATTAAAGGTGCCCATTTCTTCCATTAAAATGATCATGGGCGACACTCACCTTGTTCCATATGATGCCGGCACTTTTGGAAGCCGCAGCACACCACAAATGGGAACACAATTACGTAAAGCTGCAGCAACAGCCCGGGAAGCCTTAGTGCAGATGGCTGCAAAAAACTGGAACACCGCAGCTAAAACATTACAGGCAGAAAAAGGAACAGTTATCGACCCTGCAAACAATAAAAAGATTGGTTACGGAGAGCTAACAAAAGGACACCAACTACTGCTGCCCATATCCGACCAGGCGTCGATGACTGCCGCCGCTGACTGGAAAGTTGCCGGAAAGAGCGTAAGAAAAATTAATGGACGATCTTTTATAACGGGCAAACACGAGTACGTTTCTGATATGAAACTTCCCGGCATGCTGCATGGAAAAGTACTGCGCCAACCTTCTTACGAGGCAAAACTGCTTGAAGTGGATGTCAGCAAAGCGAAGGCTATTCCCGGTGTTATTGTAGTGCATGATGGAGATTTTATTGGTGTAGCTGCACCTGACGTAAGAACTGCGGGCAAAGCCTTACAGGCGATTAAGGCAAAATGGGACGAAAGTACTCAACACCCTTCTACAGCCAACATTTTCGAGTATCTGGTAAAAAATGCAACAGCGGCTGCAAGTGGCAGAAATGCAGGTAACACAAAGGGCAGTGTGCAGCAGGGATTAACTATAGCAGACTTTACACATGCCAAAACCTACAACATCAATTATATAGCGCACGTACCACTTGAACCAAGGGCGGCACTTGCACAATGGAAAGATGGAAAGCTCACGGTATGGACCGGAACGCAACGTCCTTTTGGAGTCCAGCAAGACCTGGCAGAAGTGTTCAAACTGCCCAAAGAAAAAGTGCGGGTGATCATGCCCGACACAGGATCAGGGTATGGTGGAAAACATAGCGGTGAAGCTGCAGTAGAAGCTGCGCGGCTGGCCCAGGAAGCAAAAAAGCCGGTCAAAATGGTATGGACAAGAGAGGAAGAGTTTACCTGGGCTTACTTCAGGCCGGGAGGGGTAATTGAAGTAAACAGCGGCGTTACGAACGACGGTACAATCACTGCCTGGAAATTCACGAACTATAATTCCGGTTCTGCCGGTTTAAATACCCAATATAAAATAACCCACCAGCAAATTGCACATCTTCCGTCCGATTCACCTTTGAAACAAGGTTCGTATCGTGGACTCGCATCTACAGCGAATGTTTTCGCCCGCGAATGTCATATTACCGACCTGGCCCGTCTAATTAAAATGGACCAGCTCCACTTTCGCCTCAAAAATTCTAATGACGAACGTCTTACAGCAGTTTTGGAAACCGCTGCTAAAGCTTTTGGCTGGAATAGCTCTGCAAAATCAGCTGGACATGGTTTTGGAATTGCGGGTGGTTTTGAAAAAGGCGGCTACGTAGCTACCTGTGCAGAAGTGATAGTCAACAGCGATAAAGAGGTAAAGGTCGTTCGCGTTACACAGGCGTTTGAATGCGGAGCAATTGTAAATCCGTTGCACCTCGAAAACCAGGTGATGGGATCGATCGTGCAGGGCCTGGGCGGCGCTTTATTTGAAGCTATTGATTTTGCCGACGGGAAAATACGCAACTCCGGCCTCTCTGCCTACAGGGTTCCGCGCTTTAGCGATATCCCGAAAATTGAGATAGTAACGATAGACCGAAAAGATCTGCCGTCGGCGGGCGCAGGAGAAGCAGCAATAATAGGTATCGCACCAGCTATTCGTAACGCTATCCTCGATGCGACCGGCATAGCGCTTACTACTTTACCATTGCTGCCTAATGGAGTATTAGGTTAGCACCTGGTGTTAAGGGCTAACTTGAATATTTTTATTCTTTCTGTAACCAACTATTGAACCTCGATTTGACATCGTTGTGTCACTCACTTGTACAGTTTTCAAGCAATTCGACTTATAATTAAAGGAATATACCTTGCCATTTTTTGCTTTCCAACTTCTAAATTATCACTTTATCAAAACTACCGAAATTGCCTGCCCATGGCTTCTACAGGGTTAAGTTTCGATATCGGGGTATGACGGAAACAAACGGTAATTTGATTACTCCATCCCGAATAAAAGTAAAGCCACTATTAAACATGTAGGTGTTTAATATACCAGCATCTGTAGCCGCAAAAGCATAAACAGGGAAATCGCTGCCACATAAAAAACCATAGTATGTGCAGGTACTTGTGGCATGTTTATTTGAAAGTAAGCTTACAAATTTTATTACATGCCCGCGCTGCTTTTATTTTTGCTATTGACAGACCTTGTCACTATTGCTTTTATAGTTTTTGATATTCATTTAATCCGCGAGTGGTATCAATGGAAAGATACTGTAGATGATGAATACGCAAAAAGGTGTTTATATGGCGCTATTGCTTTAACAGCCTATTCATTACTCGGTAAGTTCCCCGTTTCATGGCTGGTGAGTAAGTTCCGGAAAAATGAAGATGAACCTAAACAGGAACATAGCAAGTTAAATGAACAATTGAAAAGGCCCGACGGCTCAGTGATAAATATTGAGTTTCTTGGCGATAACAGGGCGCAACCCATTCTTTTTGTACACGGCTGGAATGCCAACAGTACCGAATGGTATTACCAGAAAAAGCACTTCAGCAAAAATTACCGCGTTATCTTAATTGACTTGCCGGGACTGGGCAAGTCTAAACGACCAGGTAACAAAGACTTTTCCCTGCAAAAGATGGCGGCAGACCTTGAAGCGGTAATTGACCATCTAAAATTGGGCAAAGCTGTTTTATGGGGTCACAGTATTGGAGGTATGGTTATATTAACTTATTGCACGCAGGTAGCTAAGAACGTAGAACAGAAAGTAAAGGGTATTGTTTTACAACATACAACCTTCACTGATCCTACACTTACTGCAATTTTAAGCCGGTTATTAAGGGCTATTGAAAAGCCGGTTCTATATCCTGTTTGTTACCTAATGATAGCTTTATCACCGATATTCTGGCTAAGTAAGTGGATGAGTTATTTGAATGGCAATATGCTTTTATCTACTCGTTTCCTCACCTTCGCAGGAACTCAAACTCCTGCACAACTTGATTTTATTTCAAGGCTTTCTGCTATGGCTCCCCCTTCAGTCTTTGCAAGAGGTATGTTAGGAATGATGAAGACCTATGATGTAAGTAACGATTTGAAAAACCTGCAAATTCCAACGCTGATATTCGGCGCTGAATACGACCGGCTGACTAAACCTGTAGCGAGTGAGTATATGAATAAAAATATCCCTAATTCACAGATGGTATTGTTGTCTCCCGCCGGCCACCAGGGATTAGTGGAAAGACATGCAGAGTCGAATGAAGCAGGCGAGAATTTTATTAAAGGTTTAAATTAAAGGAAAATAGGGCCTGCAACTAAATTAACAACATGCCTTTTCTTGGCATCTTTGAAACAATATTAAAAGTTGTTGTATGAATTACGGAGGACCAGTAATAATCATAGAAGATGATTCTGATGACCAGGATATTCTTAATGAAGTGTTCCAGAAGTTAAACTATCCTAATCCCATCATGTTTTTCAGTAACGGCCTGGAAGCACTTGATTTTTTAAACAGGACAGATACCGTACCCTTCCTTATACTTTCAGATATCAACTTGCCAAAACTTGACGGGTTCGAGTTAAGAAACAAAATACGAGAGGATGCAAACTTACAAGTGAAGTGTATTCCCTACTTGTTCTTTTCTACGGCCTTGAACCAGAAGGCTGTTATCGATGCTTACAGTATGTCGGTGCAAGGATTTTTTGTAAAGGAAAATTCAATGGAGGAGTTAGAAAAAACAATCTCAGTGATCATGGAGTACTGGAAAAGATGCGCTGCGCCTAATAACTTCGGAAAAATATAAACGATAGGAACAGCGCATGAAAAACAGATTTGTGAAAAACGACAAATGATTAACTGCTTTTCTGTGGGCACATCGCGCTGTACCAGGAAAAAGGTGGCGAGAATAAATTAAGCTTTGAATTTGCGGTTCTTAGCTTACATCAAATTCTGTTCACGCCTCTCTCTCTCGCGGCATGAAGATCTACCAGTACAAGGGAGTGACACAACGATTTCGAATGTGGGAAAAATAGCTGGCAACCAAAAAGCAATTGCTAACGATCTTACCAGGAAATTACGAGTGGAGCAGAATACTTCATTGCTTCGTTATTCAGGAACTTCCTGAAGCTGTCTTCGTTTGTAAACAACAGGTCACTTAGCTCCCACCCCGAATAAAATCTAAATTCGGAAGGCCGGGTGGAAAGCGGCATCGAAACAGTATAAGTATTTAAAATTTCACTGCCGGAATTAGGGGTTTTCCCAAAGCCGGCGAACTGGTTGCTGTGAACCATAACAGCCAATCCCAACTTGTCCTTATTCTCGCTTTGCACGTCGTATGTGTACACTACTTCGCAACTCTGGCCGTTAAGTTCGGTCGATTTTTTGCTTTTTAAATTTACAATACCCGTAACAAGCTTTGTTCCCCCGGCAGCGCCGATTACCGTAACCCGGCTTTGGTAAAAAAACTTGCCTCCCCAGATGCTGATTTCTTCTACCAGCTTTATTGGTTGTACTCCGCTTAGGGCCTGCCAGTTGTTATAATGCATTCTAAAAATCGCTCTTACCGGGCCATCTGCCACCTTTTCGTAGGTCGTTTCACCTACATTGTTTCCACCCAGTCTTACCAGGGAGTCTTTACCATTAACTCCCGGTATCCTTAAAGCCAGTGAACCTGCGCCAAGTGATTTGCCAACAGCAAGAATATCCATCCCCCACTCAGATGAAGTATGGTAGCTATTCTCAGGAATAACACCAACGGTATCCATCACCATTTTGGCAGTGGTCTTACCAAAAATATCCTTGGTATTCCTCGTATCCATATATAACCTGAAAGCCACTTTGTCATTTTCCCATGCAGGCCCTTCTGTCAAGTAGGGCGGCAGTTTGTGTTTTGAAAAATCTGTTGGCGGTGTACCAGCAGGCACTGATACAGAATCAAGCAGAGGGCCGAATGAATGGTCTTCATTTTTCTTTCGCATGCGCACATGCGCTCTCACAACAGCTTTGTTTAGCTTAACAGAAGTTTCCGAAATAGAAAAGGTGAGCTTTTGGTTCGGCTCAAACTTCTGGAGAAAAGCCAGTTCATCCCACTTTCCATCTTTATCCAGGTCGTCGAACTGAACAATGACCGGCTGACTGTCGGCCGTTGCAATATCTACAAATTTGTCGTCCCCAATTTTTCCTGTTTTTTGTTCGAGCATTTCACGGCTTAAAACAACCAGTTCGTCAGCCCTTTCAATTGATGAAGGATTAGTAATTGAAAGTGAATATTTTTTTGCAACCGCCGATTTTTGTTTTGATGCAGCGCAGGCAAAGAGAAGTATACTACAGGTGGAAATAAAAAGAAAAGAGATTGCTCTATTTGTCATATAAATTTTGTTCGCGTTATGCCTGCTACAAAAATAACGCCCCAAGTCTTGGTTGACGACCTGTTCAGCTGTAGAAACTGGTGGCATGAAGTGAACTTAAGAGGTGGTTTTGTGAAACGTGAAACGAGAAAAGACTTTTCTTGACTTTTGACGTTTCACGTTTTACTTGACACTCCTTAGAGGGTTACATCCAGGAATATATTATTTCGCAGCAGGATACCAGTTACGCAACCTTACTTCAATTTTAGTATCGCCGGCATTTACCAGCGATTTGAATGTATTAACATCCTGCCCACGGTAGTGGTAAGGGTAAACAACTTTTGGTTTAAATGCAAGAACACCGGGTGCTGCCTGGTTAACATCCATTGTATACGGGAGGTTCATGCAAACAAAAGCAAAGTCTATATTTTTCAGGGCCCGCATCTCTGGAATATCTTCCGTATCTCCTGAAATATAGATGTTCTTGCGACCAATAGTAAGAACGTAGCCATTTCCTCGTCCCTTCGGATGAAAAGCATCAGGGGCTTCCGGGAGGTTATACATCGGAATCGCCAGGATTGAAATGCCTTCCCGCTGGGTTTTATCCCCGTTCTTCAAAACTATTAATTTTTGCTTATCCATCGTCCCGGGAAGTTTATCTGCAACTGCTTGCGGCACTACTAATACTGCCTTAGCTGTATTGATCGCTTCAATAGTTTTCAGATCGAAGTGATCCCCATGAATATCGGTAACGAGGATCATGTCGGGAGCAGCAAGCCCTTTGAAAGCCTCAGCTCCACCAGTAGGATCTATGTAAATATTCTTCTTGTGATAACTCAGCACCAGGCTGGCATGCGTAATGGGCTGGATAGTAAGTTCACCGCCTCTAACTTTTTCAATGTCGGGTTGTACGAGTTGGGCTTGCGTAAAGATGACTGTTAATGATAAAAAGAAAGCAAATGCAAATTTTAATTTCATGTGACGAATTTTTAATGATAATTTTCTGTGGGTTTCTTTTGCAAACATGTCGAATTTTTAGTTTTTATAGAAGAGAGATCAGCTCTCTTTCTTAGCCCGACACGGCAGCTTATCTATAACGCAAGAACGTGCCAAAGGTTTAGAACTTAGCCATTTAGCCGGTGATATTTAAACTTCTATCCCGTTAAGTAGTCCTAATTAACAAAAGAATATCCTAAAAAGATATTTAGAACGCAATTCTTTAAATATTGGCTAATGGTTTGATTTAAGCCAGTCATAATTGTTTGAAAATGAAAAAGTTACTTTACCTAATTTCGTTCTTTTCTCTAACACTCGCGGGCTGTTATTCTTCCAGGGAAACACCTGTTTCACGTCAGTATGAGTACGCTGACAATTACAGCGACAGGCCGGTAACCTACCAGACATTCTACGATGAGTTGCAACCTTACGGCAACTGGGTAGACTATCCCGGTTATGGGTACGTATGGGTGCCAGACGGCGATGCCAGTTTCAGGCCTTACGAAACAAATGGCCACTGGGTTTCTACAGTCGATGGCTGGGCATGGGCCTCTGATTATAACTGGGGTTGGGCTCCTTTCCATTATGGACGTTGGCTAAATGATCCTGCTTTGGGCTGGGCATGGGTACCGGGGTATGAATGGGCTCCAGCCTGGGTCACCTGGGGGCAATCCAATAATTATTACGCCTGGGCTCCTTTGGCTCCTGGAATCAATATTAGTTTTGGAAACAACTGGCGCGCACCTAATAATTACTGGACGTGCGTTCCCAACAACTACATGTATTCGCGCAATTTCAACAGGCATATCGTTCGCAATAATTACAACGTACTAAATAACATTACTGTAATTAATAACTATAACTCATACAACAACAGGGACTACTACCATCGCGGTCCGGATTATCGCGAAGTAGAGCAGAATACACATACACGTATCAGGCCTGTAGCTATTACTTCTGTAAACAGACCCGGTACTAACAGAGTGGATAATAACAATGGGCAGTTCAGGGCTTATCGTCCCGCCGTTGCTGCAGGCAACAATGCAGCAGTTAATGCTTCCCCTACAAGGGTAAGAACAATGGATGAAATAAAGTCTAAGTTTGAACAACGAAGGAACGCGTTAAATAACGATCGTCAACCGGCAGATACCAGAAGCACACCCGTAAGACCGTACAGAACGCAGGATAATGCGGGAGTGAACAGTGCCGAAGGTGGAAGCAATACCATTAATGGCAATGCTGAAAACCGCAGGCAAATCGAACCTTTTGGAAGTGCCGACCGGCGACTTGAAAGAAATAACAGCGGCGGTATAAGAACCAGGCAGACACCACAGAACGATCAAAGTTCAGGCCTGGACCAGCGAAACCCAAATACTCAACAGGTGCCCCAGGGCAATCCCGCCAACAATAGTCAAAGAGTAATCAGGAGGCAGCAGTTTCCGCAAAATAACCAGGATGGAAATTTTGAAAGGCGCGAGTCGAGGGTGCAATCTTTTCCATCTAACGAAAGGCAAGCCGAGTCAAATCAACCGGGTATTTCTCCCAATAACGGGCAGGAACGAGCGATCCGTCGTGAGAATGTTGACCGTGTTCGGCAGCAGCCTTCATTTCCTCAAAGAGTCGAAAGTCAGCCGCCTGCGAATAACAGAAATGTTCAAATTCAAAGGCCTCAAACTAATACACCCCAGCAACCTGCTTCTAACAGTAACAGGGTGAGACCGCCAAGATTATAAACGTAGTTTTCAATAAAAAAGGCTGCATCGCACTTCGATGCAGCCTTTTTTATTTACATGAAATTAGGCGCAAGTCGTTGACTTTTTGGGCGAGCTTTTAAAATAGTACCTTCGACCTCTCCTTACTTACTGACCGACTGACTGACTTAATTCAGTTATCGGGGCGAAAATGCCAGGACAACTTTCTCACAAATCTTAATCTGCTAACCCATGTTTTCTATCCGCACGTAGGCGCGCAACGCAGTTTGACAGTGATCGAAAGTGATGATAAGTACCTTTCCAGATATGCCCTTTTAACCCTGTTTTTCTTTTCGGTTCTTTGTCAATACCTCCTTCGTACCAATCCCCGTTTACGTGATCTATTAAATAGGTTTGAGTATAGCTCCAAAGTTGCTTAAACCTGTCGTAATAATGCATTGGGTCATTTGGAAAATGATCTGCCATTAAAAGAAGTGTATTCAAACCTTCTGCTTGTGCCCACCAGTTTTTACTCTGTAGTATTATCGAGATTTCCCGTGTGTCTTTGAAATAATATCCTTCATCATAAAAGCCACCTACGGTACTATCCCAACCGTTCCTTAACGAATGATCTACCATTCTTTTACCAATAGCCATTGTTTGTGCATCATTCTTTACTCCAAGCACATGAGATGCTTCCAGCATTAAGTAAGCGGTTTCTACATCGTGGCCAAACGATACATGATCTAAACTCTTATGTTTTAAAATGGCTGCTTCAGAAGAATCGCGGAAAGAAACAGGCGTCCAATCGGGTTTAAAAAAGAGAGTGAGGTAACCTTTTGGAGTAGTTATCTTATCTCTTACGAGGTACAACATTTCCTGCAAACGATCGCGAACCAAAGCATGCGGCCACACACGATACAGTTCGGTGAAAGCCTCCAGTAAATGAATAGAAGAATTCTGGTCTTTATAACCGAGATCTGAATTGGAAGGAACGGTTTCATCTCTTACAACCGGGCTGCCATCTCTTTCAAGGTGTTGAAAATAACCGTTATGAACAGGATCATGGCTGTGTTTCTCGAGCCATAAAAAAGCTTTTTTTGCGAGGCTAAGAGCACCCGTATCGTGCGAAGCATGATAGTACGCAGAAAGGGCATAAATCGCGAATGCATTCCCATAAGCTTCCTTTGGAGACTTTGGATTACTCTTGTCTTTTCCCTGCCTGTCCACCAGGTTATAAAAACCGCCGTAGGTTTTATCCCACATTACATCTCTCAAAAAACGGAAGCCGTGTTCGGAGCACTTGATAAAATAAGTTTTACCAGGGTAGAGTTCAGCAGCTTTGGCGGTTGACCAGGTATGGCGAGCTTGCGTAACAATGAATTTATCCTGCGGACCCGTAGGTTTAAAATCAGAAGTATAAGTGCTTAAAAAGCCACCATACATACTGTCGACGCACCCAGGATACCATTTATTTAAAAGTTCTGTTTTAATAGAGTTATCCATCTCCCGGGCTATTTGCAGTCGTTCCGATCTTATTCGAGAAGAAGATTTTGTTTGAGCTGATAAGGCAGAATACACCAGCAATGAAAGCAGGAACGCTGTTGTTCTCACCGTGTGAATATTTATTGTTATTAATATGGAAGGCGTACTAAGATAGCGATAAATTGGAATTGCTATTATTGCTTATGCCTCCTGTAGCAAATAATGAAGTGTAAGTAATTTTTATGGACCAGGAGTTATTGCTACTATTTTGCTTTCGTTGCGTCGCACTCTTGTACCTGGTTCCTCCCTTCGGCAATTTTAAGAAATTGCACGATTGTATAAATGAATCACAAATAGATTGGATTGCGACCCTTCCACTTTGCTCAAGCGTAAACTGCCACGTCCATGTGCAATTTATAAGTAAAACGTTGAACTGAGCGTAGCAACGATGTTGCTATGTAAAACCCTCGTTGGTATCAAAACAAATAAAAAGCGCAATCTTACAATAAACATTATACAAATGAGAACAATCGGGTTATTTGCTGGTACAACATAGCTTTCGACAATCAATTATTACCCGGTAATCAAGGCAAATTCACAATCGAGCTTGATTTCTATAAAAGTAAACTTCTGTGCAAGGGTATTGAAACACCGATTCCTGGTACTGCCGGCCCCCAGTTTATCGACGACTCCATTTTTAATGAACTAGGGAAAGCAATATTTTCAAAAGAAACAAAAGAATGTTAGTTACATATTATAGATGTTTTGATTAAGCAGGTAGCAGAAGGAATCATTTTGGGATGCACAGAAATTCCGCTTCTTATTTAACCGGAAGAATACGCGTTCCGCATTTGACACTACCTTAATCCGCATTCGATTAGATTGCTCCAGTTGTTTGAGAATGTCTGCTTGCAACGGCGTAAGTAGTTGAACCGGATGGCTAAAATTTTGTCCAACATGTCTGATCTATCGATTTTCAAATCGTTTTTATAGTAGTATTTTTCAGTCTTTGTGCGGGGATTGTTTTTTAAATTAATAGTTTAGGGTAACACCGGCTCCAAACCCCATGTCACTGTCGTAATGAGTAGACAGGCCGAGCCATTTATTTACTATGTACCTGAAGCCGCCCATATATTCTTTATCAGTGTTCCACATTAAATTTAAACGCAGCCGGCTCGTAAGCGGAATGTCTTCCCTGCTTAACTGTAAACGAAACTTACCTGCACCATCAATCCGGGCATCGGCTATTGTCATGGTAGGCAACATGTATTGCACACCTACAGTGTAAGTTTTCCGGTTGTTCTGGTTGCTTAATTGACCAAACACATTTTTCTCCGCTTCGTTTTCCATTTTATTCCGGTGATAATCAAAGCCGACATATGGAAACAACCACTGGTTTCTACCAAAGTACCGGCCAAACATTGTTTCACTTTCAAGACCGTGATGCATCCTGGTACCTATACGCCATTCGGTTCTAAGTTCAAACCGGTTACCCATAAGCATCACTTCCCCATCGCTGCCATTACTTTCAAGCCCAACCATTGCCATAGCATGCAACATATTGTTATCCTTTTTGAAACTTCTCCAGGCTTTTTTGGGGTCGGGCAGATCAGGGTTAACCGGTGAGTTGACATAACTCATAACATTACCCATACCTGCCATCATATGGTATAAAATATGGCAATGAAAGAACCAGTCACCGCTTTGATTAGCAGCAAATTCAAGCGTGTCAGTTTCCATTGGCATAATGTCTAAGACATTTTTTTGAGGCGCGTATTCACCCTGGCCATTTACTACTCTAAAGTCATGACCGTGGAGGTGCATGGGATGGCGCATCATCGAATTATTGGTCAAAATGATGCGGACATTCTGCCCTTTTTCAATTAAAATCTTGTCCCATTCTGTTACCGTTTTATTGTCGATTGCCCATACATAACGGTTCATGTTTCCGGTAAGAGTGAAATTTAATACCTTGAATGGAACGTCGGGCAGAGTGGTTTTTTCAGGCGAACGAAGCATGGAATAATTGAGCGTAACTATATCAGAACTACTACTCATATCCATATCTGCCATTGTATCCGCAGGTTGAGCAGCTGCATGATTATGCTGCATGTTATCTTTTTTAACGGAGGATGTTGACATCGTATCACTTCCGTCCGGTTCTCCTGTTATTTCCGGGTACATAACTGTATTCATGTCCATTTTCTGAAGACTCATCTTCATGCCCATGTCGTTCATATCACCATTGGTCTTCATCATCCCGTTCATCATCTTCATACCTTCAAAATACTTAAGGCGTGAGAATTTTCTTGCAGGCTTTTTTGTACCGCTACCAAGCCAAAGTGAAGCTGCTTTGGTTCGGTCTTCGGGTGTTGCCCTAAATTCAAAACTTCCATCTGCAGGAATGGTAACGACAACATCGTATATTTCTGCCACCCCAATAATAAACCTATCCACTTCAATTGGTTGTACATCATTGCCATCGCTGCCGACAACCGTTATTTTTCCACCTGCATAATTCAACCAGAAATAGCTGGATGCGCCTGCATTTACAATACGTAGTTTTACTTTGTCACCTGCTTTAAATTCAGGTGCACTTGTTTCGGGTTTTCCATTAATCAGAAAGCGGTCGTAATACACATCACTTACATCCATTGCTTTCATCCGTTTCCATTCGTTAACCAGTTTGGTTCCTACATGACCTGCTTTTATTGCCTCGCCATAACTTTGAACGCTGCCTTTTTTAATAGCATACCAGTCATTTGCCGAACGAAGGCGGCGTTGTACCTGCGCCGGATTTTCATCTGTCCATTCGCTTAAAACCATAATATACTCGGCATTATAGTCGCCTTTACCCTTTGTAGGTTCAGGAGACATAGACATAGAATGGTTCGCCGGCATGTCCATACCTCCCATGTTGTGTCCAACATGATTTTGCCTGGCAGTTGTATCAATATTCTTCGTTTGATGGCCGGGGTCTACTTGCCTGTTCTCAGAAGTGCCGGTCGTGGACACATCCATATCCTGCCCTTGTCTTTTCTTAAAAACCAATGCGCCATACATACCTGACTGTTCCTGCAGAGCACTGTGGGAGTGGTACCAATACGTACCGTTTTGCACTACACGAAACTTGTACAAATAGGTTTCCCCGGGACCAATTCGTTTAGTAGTTAAATAAGGAACTCCATCAAAACGATTGGGTAGTATTACACCATGCCAATGCAGCGAGGTTTCTTCTTTTAGCTTATTATGCAGGTAAATTTCTGCTGTATCGCCCTCAGTAAAAACAAGGGTTGGTGCAGGTATGGTACCATTAATAGCATAGGCATGTTTTGTCTTGCCGGTATAGTTAACAGCAGTATCAGTAACGTACAAATGATAAGAGACTGTTTTACCTGGCTGCATGTTTACCTTGCCGGCCAAATACGCCTTAGTTAAATCCTCATCGGTTTTACTACTCTGCTCATGATGCTTATGCACTTCCATTTCAGCATCTTCTTTTTGCGAAGCTTTCGAAGAGCCTGCTTTAATCGACTTCTTAATTAAAGCCATACCGCATTTAGGACAGGTACCAGGTTTATGCACCTGCACTTCAGGATGCATAACACACGTGTAGAACTTATTATTTTGCTGTTCTTCTTTTGATTGCGGACGATGCTTGTCCGTGTTCACACCGTTATGCTTTTCCTGCTGTACTGCCGATGTTTGCTTTGGCTTTGGTTTCTCCTCTTTTTTTTGTGTAGCAGGTTTGGGAGCTGCAACTTTAAGCGTCTTCTTAATTAACGTCATACCACACTTAGAACAATTACCCGGTTTATCCATCCTGATTTCAGGATCCATCGAGCAAGTATATATTACCTTTTTTGTTTGTGCTATTACTGCCGTCAGTATAAAAACCTGTACAAACACCAGGAATAAATATTTCATTTTCTTTTCTTTGTTGGTGCCAGGAAGCTTAGAATTAAAAGCTTTCCATTATGCCTGGCATAGCATTAAACGAATGGTTTTTTGTGGACCCGGCATTAGTGCAATTACGACCATCGTTGCGTCGCACACTTGTACTGAAGCGTAACATGCAGCGGGATTGTGTTTCTAAAGCCCCTTCAGGGTAATGTCATTTAGGGCCCGGAGGAGCTGCGTGCTTATATCAAAAGGGACAAATGTGATTTCGGCTGCGAAGGAGACGCGTATTATGGAGCAACTCCGTAGCTGCTGAAATCTGCTGGAACACGTTTTCTATAAACACGCAACCTTCCGGGGTGAAAAACCCTTAATTAAATAACATTACCTTTTTAAGGCTTTGCGGCTATAGTTTCTGTAATCTCGCCGCACATAAGCATAGCATTACCGTAGTAAGGATTTTTAATAGCCTTTTCACTACTAAGCCACGATGCCTTTTTCATCGGGCAATACTGCTGGTATATAGCCTGTTCACTAAGTTTGACTGCTTTTGCGACTGCGATCATGTTAGTTGACAAGTTGGCAAAATATTCCCGCTGTTTTTTCACGTCTTTGCTTGCTGAAATCATTCCTGCATCTTTAACCAGCGTGTGGACATTTCCTTCAGAGATCACCTTGTAATCAACGCTATTTGCTGCTTTTGAAAATTCATCTGCTTTAGATGCAGCCGTAGCGGCATTACCTGCCACAAGGGCATCTTTGATGTTATAGTAGAGCGAGAGTAATTGCGGGACTTGTGGTTGGTTTGCGCTTTGGTCCCGGTTGACAGGGGCAGGTTGAGCGAAACTATTCTGCGTAAAAGCTGTTGCTAATAACGCAACTATAAAAAATATCTTTTTCACTTTTTTAAGATTTAATGTTTGTCATAATAATTTAGACTAATGGCATTTGATACCACAGCGGTGAGCAAAAAAAACATTAAATCATATTTGAAAGGACTGTATAGCTATCCGGATATCGCGTTTGGGAGGATGGTCTGGTGGAATAAAATGAAATCGCCTTGCAGCAATATTTGAAAAATAAAGATGAATATTATTTGCATATTGATACGCCAATAATATTACATGCGTATTAATTGGGATTTTTGCAGCATGAGAAAGACTCTTGTCAACCTGCTGAAATTGCACTGCTGATTTATTGCAACAATCATCCTGACTGCGGTTTTCCTGCCCGCTGCTATGTTTAGATACTACATCTTCCTGGTGAGGTGCATCTGTATCATTTTGATGACGTGCGGAAGTATCAAGCGAATGCTGGTGACAATGGGTTGAAGCAAGCTCCTCATTTTCTTTATTGTGATGCTTCTTATTATACCCCAAATTCATACCCATAGAACAAGCAAACGCAATCAACGTGTTAAGTGCAAACACTGCTAACAGGAAAGCTGCTTTTAATTGTATGGATTTAATTTGTTTCATTGCCCGCTCGTAAAATTCGGATTATTTGCAACACTCTTTTTTTCTCACGAAAACAGCTTTAAATAGCTTCCATAACATGTTGCGAAAATTCATTCTTTTTAATTTACGATGCAAACTTACGGTCGCATCTTTAGAATTAAGCCAAACAATCAGGCACTGCCCGGCTTTATAACAATTCTTTTTTAGCTAAGGCTTCTGCTTTGTATCCTGCCTTTTGTACTGCTTCAATAACATCTGTCGTATCTAAGTCATCCGTTGTAACCGTTAGTATTTTTTCAGGATTTTGCGTATCCACTTTCCAATTGGCCTCTCCTACTGCTTCATTTAAAGAAGGTGTAACCTTTGCCACACATGCGCCACACATAATGTTTGTCTTTAATTCTATCGTTTTCATGACTATTTGTTTATATGGTGTAAAATTAATTCACCAACGTTGGTTAGTTGTTACACAATTACTGAAACGATTTATATAATTTTTGGTTGTTAAGAGTGTATGTTTTCCAATGCTTCATTTCCTGGTGATGGCATATAATGTGATTATCTACATTACTATTTATTGAAGCGATTTATTGCCTCTCCTAAATCAATGCAGACTTGAGGCAGCTTCATCATTTACGAGAGACTTTTACCGGGGTTTTCAACTCCTGTTTAGGGGTTGGGGCGTCCACTCCATTGAGTTTCATGGATAACCGGCCATGCCTTTGCTTCCATTTTCTTCAATAACCGGCTTACAACTTCTCCTGATGAATTGAGGTCGCTGGCAATTTCCTGGCGGGTTATTTTTAAGTTATTGGCAACCTGCTGTACTTGTTTTTTCAGGTAGTATTCAAGCCTTCAGCCATACGGGTGAAAGCAATGGCATCAATGGTTTTTAAAAGTTCTTCAAACCGGATGCGATACCATGTTATTACAAATTGATACCGGCTTTGTACTTGCTCATCCACTGGCTTATGAACTCTAAAGGGATGGATAACACAGTAGCATCGGTAAGTGCTTTTGCAAGAACCTCACTTGTTTCATGCTTAGCTGCACAAAACACAGAAAGAGAACAAGCATGTCGTGCACTAAGATGGTAGATGAAGAACTACTTTCCTTCATCGTCTTCCCTGTACAACTTAAATCAAGGCGTCTATGATTAGCATAGTTGAACGGATGGTTTGCCCTACCTTCAAAAGTGTTTCTCCTGCTTTCACTTCCTTAATAGTTCCATGCTCTACTAACTAATGGTACAGCCCTTCTTCAAGCTTAGGGAAAAGTCGTTTAAGTTTATTTATATCCACTGGTAATATTGAGTTCATAGTTAGTACGAATGTAGCATCAGCTCTTTAATTAAAAGATCGGTTCAAAGGAAGAGATAGGTGCAGCTTAAGAAACAAAAAGTACAAGAGTGCGACGCAACAATGTTAAACCAGGGGTCTGCGGCCTGAACCATAATTTTCCTACAATTTCTTAGCCTTTAAACGAAGACTATTGGTAACGACAGAAACAGAACTCAAAGCCATTGCAGCCCCGGCAATCATTGGATTTAAAAGGAAGCCATTTACAGGATATAAAATACCTGCAGCGATTGGGATACCGATAAGGTTATAAATAAATGCCCAAAACAGGTTTTGACGAATTGCTGTAACTGTGTATTTAGAAAGTTGTATAGCCTGCGGTATTTTAGAAAGGTCGCTTGAAATGATCGTCATTTTAGCGACATCCATTGCTATATCACTGCCTTTGCCCATGGCGATGCTTACATCGGCCTGTGCCAACGCGTTACTGTCATTTATGCCATCACCTACCATAGCCACTACTTTACCTCGTTGCTGTAACTCTTTTACGAAATCAGCCTTATGTGCGGGTAATACTTCTGCTTTGAAATTTTTGATTCCTACCTGGTTTGCAATCGCTTTGGCTGTTGATTCATTATCGCCTGTCAGCATATAAACCTCAATGCCTGCCTTTTGCAGTTGCCTGACTGCTTCTCCTGATGTTTCCTTTATTTTATCTGCAATAGCAATTACTGCAAGGGCTTCTTTTTCATCTGCAAACCAGATAACTGTTTTAGCTTCCGCCAGCCATTTGGTAGCTTCCCCATCTAATTCTTCTGACATCGAAATGTTGTTTGCTCTCAAAAGAGACGCATTGCCTGCATAATACATTTTGTCACCGATATGTGCCTTTGCTCCTGAGCCTGTAATACTTTCAAAATGATGTACTGGGCTATAGGCTACTTTTCCAAGATGTTTTACCACCGCTTCTGCTAAAGGATGTTCTGATTGCTTTTCTAAAGAGGCTAATTCATTTAATTTGCTTTCATCATTGTTTAGCCAAACAATGTCTGTTACAACTGGTTTGCCTTCTGTAATTGTTCCTGTTTTATCAAGAATAATTGCATTTACTTTTTTAGCCAACTCAAGGCTCTCCGCATCTTTTATCAGTATGCCGTTTTCTGCACCTTTGCCTACACCAGCCATGATAGCAGTTGGGGTTGCCAAACCGAGCGCACAGGGACAAGCAATAACCAAGACCGTTACTAAAGCTAACAAACCTTGCGTAAAACCATTTTCTCCTCCTAATACAATCCAGGCAACGAGGCTTAAGACTGCAATTAGAATAACGATTGGAACAAAGATGCCTGCAATTTTATCTACCAGTTTTTGTACCGGTGCTTTGCTGCCTTGCGCTTCCTGCACCATTTTTATGATCTGTGCTAAAACTGTATCTCCACCTACTTTGTCTGCTATAAATTGAAAACTGCCTTTCTGGTTGATGGTACCTGCAAAAACCTTTTCATCCTGTTTTTTCTCTACCGGCACCGGCTCCCCTGAAATCATACTTTCATCAACAAAAGAACTGCCTGTGGTTACTGTTCCGTCAACTGCAATCTTTTCGCCGGGCTTCACCAATAATGTATCACCCACTTTCACACTTGTTATTGTCATTTCCATCTGGTGCCCGCCGGGATGTACCACGGTAACTGTTTTGGGCTGCAGGCCCATTAACTTCTTGATTGCAGAAGATGTATTGCCTTTGGCTTGTTCTTCTAACAGCTTACCCAGCAAAATAAACGCTATTACAACTGCTGCTGCTTCAAAATATACATGAGCGTGAAGACCTTTGCTATGCCAATAGCCAGGAAACAAGGTGTTAAAGGCACTGAACAAATAAGCAACACCGGTGCTTAACGCAACAAGGGTGTCCATATTTGCAGAACGATGTTTTGTTTGCTTCCATGCTCCTATAAAAAACTGGCGTCCAAATATGAGCACCACAGGTGTAGATAATGCCCACATTATGTAATTGGCATAAGGAATATCCATAAAGAACATCCCGATAATCACAGTTGGTATAGAAAGCAAAACCGCACCAATTGTTTTCTTTTTAAGTGTTTCAAACTTCTGCCTGTGTAATTCTTCTAACTGGTCCTTCGCTTCTTCACTTTCATCAATCTCCAGGTCGTAACCAATGCCTTGTAGTGCAGCCTTTAATTTGTGTGGATCGGTGAGGGTTGGAATGAATTCTACCTGCGCGGTAGCATTTGCATAATTTACTGCTACGTTAATAACACCCGGTTGATTTTCAAGTATGCTTTGTGAACTGCTTGCACAGGAGGCGCAACTCATGTTAAGCACCGGAAAGTTTTTCTTTACTGTATCTACATCATAACCTAAATCCCTAATAGCTTTCACTGCATTAGGAACTACTTCCAGTTGACCATTTGTATTGATGACTGCCCTGCTGTTATTGATATCTATTTTGTGGGCCGTAATTCCTTCGACTTTGCTTAATCCTTTATCTACGATTAAGGCGCAATGTTCGTTGTCTACCCCTTCGAGGGGTAAGTATATCGTGTTGTTGTTTTCGGTTGCCATATCACTTGTATTTGATACAGCAAAGCTACTGCGCGCCTACCCAGTTGTTGTTACAGAATTAAAGATGAGATTTATAAGATTTTGTGTTAGAGGTTTTTTTGGTCTCAGCTAAATATCATCGTCCATTGGTTCAGGAATACAATAATTGCAATCGATACTACAGGCATCGTCCTTATTACAAGCACAAATTATTCAGTCGGTAAAAATATGCTGAAAGTTGTTCCCTGTCCAGGCTCACTGTCAGCTCTAATAAATCCCTTATGATTTTCCACTACCTTTCTTACAATGGCAAGTCCAATACCCGTGCCTTCATATTCAGCTTTACTATGTAACCGTTGAAACATTTTAAAAATTTTGTCTGCATATTCCTGTTGAAAACCTATTCCATTGTCCGAAATTTCTACCAGGTTATACATCCGGCTTCTGCATTCCTCCGGCACATTAGGCATGCCGATATTTTCTCCTTTCACTAACGCTGCACTGATTTTTATCACTGGTCCTACACCTGGCCTGCCAAACTTAAGTGCATTTGTTAGCAGGTTTTGAAATAATTGCAGCATTTGCCTCCTGTGTCCTTTAATAACCGGTAATCGACCCACAATTACCTGCGCCTGCTTCTCCGCAATTTCAACTTCAAGATCCTCCAACACTTGCTCAACTTTTTTATTCATATCAATTTCTTCTGAGTAATCCGTTGCACTCGAAACGTGGGAGTACTCTAAAAGATCATCAATCAGATATTGCATGCGTTCAGTAGCTTTCTCCATTCGCTCGAAGTAATGAAGGTCCTGCTCTAATAACCTTCCCTGTAAGTTATGTTGAATACGATTTGAAAAAGTGCGGATCTTTCTAACCGGTTCTTTAAGATCGTGCGACGCGGCGTAGGCAAAGTCCTCAAGATTTGCATTGGAGCGTTTGAGTTCTTCAACCGTTCGTTCTAATTGAAGTTGGGCTTCCTTAACGCGTGTAACATCGGTAAAGATGTGAATCAGGTGATCGTCATCCAGTTTGGAAATAGTAAGTTCCTGCCATCTGCCGGTTATCTCCATGTAGTATTGGCTAATTGCCGGCTCTCCGGTGGCAAGGGTTCTTAAACAAGACTGCCCATAAGTGGAATCCAGTATATTCGGATCCAGTTCAACAGCCGTCTTAGCTAAGAAGACCTCTTTCGGCAATCCTATATATTCAATAGCTGCCTCATTAGCCAATATAGTATTCGCATCGATAACATTACCACTTTCATCCCTGATCATTTCGGTTACAGAAATGCCGTTAGACGAATTTTTCAAAATATTGTCGAAGAGATTCTTTTGATTCTCTAATTCCAGCGTTCGTTCTGCTACTTTAATTTGCAGTTGGGCCTCACTTTGTTTGATTGCTTCTTCGGCCAGTTTTTGTTCATGTATATCAAAACCAACCCCTACATAGCCGTTAAAATCGCCGTCAGGTAAATACCGGGGACTACCTTTGAAAGCATGCCAGCGATATTCACCATCATGGCGCTTTACTCTTACAGCCGGAATGAAATAAGAGTTCCTGTTTCTGAATGCCGGAACGTAATGTTCCATCACAATTGGAACGTCATCCGTATGAATGATACCATGCCATGCCCTTCCAATTGCTTCCTCTAACGTTTGACCGGTGTAATCAAGCCACATTTTATTCCAGTAACTAACACTAGCAGTTGGATCTGCGTCAATAATAAAAACAAACATCGGGCTATCGTCAGCCAAATTACGAAAGCGCTCTTCGCTCTCCCTGATCTCCTCTTCTGCTTTTTTTTGTGCAGTTATATCGGTGAAAAGGGCTGCAACCGTCCGGCTTTCGTTACCACCAATATGAAAGGCGTAAACGTGAAACCACCGTCCCAATGCTTTTGACTCATCTATAAATCGAATGGGTTCCCCATTCAAGGCTACATTTCCATAAACCTCAAACCAGCGTTTCTCGATATCGGGAGCCAATTCAAGAATCGTTTTACCTACTGTATCTTTTAATCCTGCCTGTTTTTCAAATGCCGGGTTAACTTCCAGGTATCGAAAATTAACAGGCTGTTTATTACTATCAAAAATAACGTTCATGATGCAAAAACCTTGATCCATCGATTCAAATAGGGTCCGGTACTTCAATTCACTTTCTTCAACTTTTTTCTTCGCCATAACCATGTCTGTTACATCGTACGACAGTGTAAATACACCTGTAGCTTTATGGGCGTCTTCATCGAAGTACGGCTGATACACGAGGTCGAAATAGCGGACTTCCTGCATTCCCGACCTGTAAGTGCTCACCTGAACTTCATTAGCAAAATAAGGTTTGCCGGTTTCGCGAACTTCATCAAATAGCTTAAGAATACCTTGCTCGTGAAGTTCAGGGATAGTGGTTGAAAGCGGTTTGCCAATAATATCTGCAGATTTACCCCATAGTTTTAAAGCGCTTTCATTAGCCAGCTCAAGAACATGATCATTACCTTTGGTGATACCAATAACCGCCGGCACCTGCATAAAAAGGTTATGCGCTTTCTCCAGGCCCTTCATTTTTTCTTCCTGTTGCAACGATTTTATTTTCGATGTTATATCTTCTGCGCTGTGAAGAATATAGCCTACCTGGCCATCTGTAGCAAAAACAGGTTTATTACTAACCCTCCAGTATTTCTCTGTAAAAGTGCCATCCTCGTTTTTTAAGTCATACCGTTGAACGGGCAAATAATGCGTCTCTTTATGTAATAATACATAATTGCAAGAGGCCCGCATGTCTCTTTCTCCTGTATCATTTACATCATCGGTATTCGTGGGAAAAGCTTCAAAAGCACCCTTCCCAATAAGAGACTCTTTTGTAGTAGCGGTCTCTTTCAGGTACTGGGGTGTTGCAGCTAATATGGTGAACCTCGGAGCGTCAATTGCCAGCAAAATGCTGTTTCCCGGCAGAGCATCAAAAAGAGCGTTATAAAGCACCTCGGGGGCAGAAGAAGTTAAAGAAGTGTTTGTCATACTGAAGAAAATGAAGGTATCGATTATCGTATCTGAAACTGCAATTGTTTCAATCACACTTTCACTAGTCCTGCACGCGTGTGGATGTAAGTGCCCTTCGAACACTTCCAACAGGGAGGTGAACAAAAAGGTAATGTCATTCAGCGTCTAGATGATCTGTGGCATACTCAACTACCGGCTGATTTTCCAGTCCGGCCGTATGAAGTGGCAGGTGTAACCGCCCGGATTTTTCCGCAGGTAATCCTGGTGTTCAGCTTCCGCATCCCAAAAATCTCCGGCCGGCACTACTTCTGTTACGACAGGACCAGGCCATTTTTTTGACGCTGTCATTTCTGCAATTAAGTCGTTCGCTGTTTGCTTTTGTTCTTCGTTCAAATAAAAGATTGCCGATCTATAAGAGGGCCCTCTGTCGTTTCCCTGCCTGTTACGCGTGGTTGGATCGTGTATTTGAAAAAAGAATTCTAACAGTTTTCTATATGGCAGTATTTCTGCATCGAACGTTACTGCAATGCCTTCTGCATGAGTACCGTGATTGCGGTAGGTTGCATTGGGAACATCGCCACCCGTATAGCCCACAACCGTCTCTGTTACACCAGGCAGATCCCGTATAAGTTCCTCCACTCCCCAAAAGCAGCCGCCTGCAAGAATGGCCTTTTCAATTTTCATAGTATTTCGTTTTTGTTTCTGTTCTTAAGTAAGAGTAATTAAAAACCGCGCCGCAAATGTAGGTCTTTACACTTTCGACACATTCAATTAATACCCCTCTTTACACAAGCAGACTTTCTGCAGGGGAAGTGTGCGTTTCTCCAACTTTTGCACAGGTAAAAAATTGACAACAGCACAAAAAGTGTTGCTGGTAGCCGAAACGCATTCACTCTTTCTGCAGAAAATTTAAAGTTTCGAAAAACTATAAAGGCCGGAATAATTCAAGATGTAGATAAACTTTCTACAGAACAAATAATAGCAGGTATTACCCCTGCAACTGCTATTAAACCAGATCGGACTGTATTAAAAAATGAAGCGCCGCAAGCAGCAAAATCATTTGAACTATATAGCATCGGGGCTTTTAAAGAAGCAAAAACTCTCCGTAGTTTGCCACTATCGATTTTTAATATCGGCCACACTGTGTCCGTACTTCATAGAACTTAAGATCGGTCTTAAGCAGCTGGTAAAATGTCTGAAAGGCGGTGTCAAGTAGAAACGCCGGTTTTTCCAATACAGGCACAGCCTGGCTTTTCATTTGCCGCTGTACTCAAATACTTAGAGCAGAGGCATGAGGAAAGTAAACAAGTTCGAAAGATTGCAAGAAACAGGGGACAAGAAGCTGTTGGAGCAAGAATTACAGGCTTTTGACAAGGCGCATAGTCAGCCTTTTCATTTGCTTAAATAGTCTAGACATACAGAGAGGAGCGAATCGTGTACGAAAGGCGTGTTAGTTGCAGAAGATGATGCGTAACTGCAACGAAAAAAGCTCAGCTTAATTAGATCGTCAATTAATAGTTGAAAGCGGCCCAGTCAAGGAGTTAAAAAAATCGGTGTTTCTAATCTCACGTTTTACTAGAAAAATATCTATAAATAATATAAATAAATCTCAGTATAAAAATAAGAACTATCAGGCTTATTAACGTCCAAAGGATAAGCCCAATACCTGGTGTCATAATAGAAATGAGTTAAAGTGAAGTGTTCGTAGAAGCAATTCTCCCCAATTTACGCAGATAGACTGACCAATGGTATAGGACAATGCCAATTATTAAAAATAGACCGCTTGTGCTGCGTAGAATAGGGAAACATTAAAAACGACGCACGATGCCAACCGGCAAAACAATTAGGTCGGAGGATTGGACCAAATAAAAAAGCAGCTACGACTTTTAATCGTAACTGCTGTTTTTACCAGTACCCGGGAACGGAATTGAACCGTCACTCCCGTTGCGGGGAACAGGATTTTAAGTCCTGCGTGTCTACCAGTTCCACCACCCGGGTGTACCAAAAAAATCCCGCGTGTTAGCGGGATGAATTTAGAGCGGAAGACCGGGCTCGAACCGGCCACCCCGACCTTGGCAAGGTCGTGCTCTACCAAATGAGCTACTTCCGCAATTATTGTAAGAACTTTTTCCCTCTTTCGTTACCTTCCGTTTTATCGTCGTTGCTGATTTGGGAGTGCAAAAATAGTAATCGTACGAATACTACCAAATTTTCTTTTCAACTTTTTTTATTTATACTTAGGCGTATATAAAGTATTATCAGGCACTTCAACATCCGGCTTCCCTTCGTAACTTTTATCGTACAGTTTATAACATCCACCTAATATAAAAGCTAAAATGCAAAAAAGTTGTACGTAAAATAAAAACCGGGATGACATTACCCAGTTAAACTTAAAATCCTTCTCTTTGTGTTCTTGTATTTCGTTTTCCATACTGTTAAATTGCGTTGCAAAAATAAGGGACAACAATTGAAAAATCATTGAGTTGTGAGAAAAAGTATTTCAGCAAAAATGTTTTCCCTATTGCTGGCACTAAAAACATACCACTCCAGGAAAAATTCGGCTTCAAATGATGTCTGAACATAAGATACTTAAGCGATATGCCTGCTTCCCGGTATCGCGATAATATTTTTATTGTTCAACTTTTCAAAAAAACTTACTTTTAAAACTTCGTGTAACGAGGGCAACTTAAAAGTGCGTGGCAGTTATTGTCCAAAAATTATTTTTGCATCATTTAGATTGTCGTATAAATATTCGAAGCCATATTTGTGACGCAAAAAAGCCAACAAAACATTCTTTATTAAGCTATTAAACTTCAGTTCAAAAATATCAAGGGATATGAATCTAACATTAACGGACCCTACTTACCGGGAAAAGGCCAATACCAATTTTTTCGAAACTTTTGTTCTAAAGTTTATGAATGATAAAAGGGATCTTCCATTCATATACCTTTCGCTAAAAATCTCCCTGATATTTATTCCTTTTGCCTTGTACCTATTCCTGGGTAATACTGTTCATTGGAGTTTGTATATTATTTACCTCGGTCTTAACCTCATCTTCTTCCTTGGCCCCTATATTTTAATGCTGCACAACACTTGCCACCGCAAACTTTTCAAGAAGGAATATGCCTGGTTAACCAAATACATCCATTGGTTTTTAGGAATGTTTTTCGGCCAAACCCCCGAAACTTATTTCCACCATCACATTGCGATGCACCATACCGAAAACAACCTGGTAGAAGATTTGAGTTCGACTATGAAGTTTCGCAGAGACAGTATCAGGGCATTCATCAGGTACTTAACTACCTTTTATTTTTTTGGCGTCATTCACCTCAGCTTTTATTTCAGTAAGAAAAACAGGAAATTATTTGCGTGGAAAGTGGTAGCGGGGGAAGTTTCCTATATTTTATTAATCGCCCTGCTATGTTATTTTAACTTCACCGCTACACTGGTTGTTTTCATTCTTCCATTGATCTTTACCCGTTTTGCAATGATGGCTGGCAACTGGGCACAGCATGCCTTTATTGATGCACAACATCCCGACGATATCTATAAAAACAGCATCACCTGCATTAATACCATCTATAACAAACAATGCTTCAACGATGGCTACCATATAGGTCATCACCTGAGACCGGCATTACATTGGACTGAAATGCCTACTAACTTCCTTCAGAATATAGAAAAGTACCGCAATAACGACGTAGTTGTTTTCACCGGGCTGGATTATTTCCAGATCTGGTTCCTCTTGATGACCAAAAACTATAAATACTTAAGCAAAAAGTTCGTTCCACTTTCAGATAAACTAACTACGCCGGAAGATATTACCACTTTTCTGAAAAGCAGAACAAGAACGGTTATCAATTAGTTTCAATCATAACCAATAATTTCCTGCAAATGGTTTTATAATTAATACAGTTGCCTCTGTTTTATTTTTTTGGTACAAACTTCCGTTCTCTGGGAATCACCGTTGCGTCGCATTTCGTTCAACGCCATCTATATGGGCATCAATGGTTTTACCGTTAAAACGTGAAGAAATTCAAACAGCTTTATGATGTGAATGATAAAGCTGTTTGAATTTTAAATAGTGACGATCCTCATTAAAAAAGGTAACTACCGCTGTTCTTTGTGAAACTTTATTCATTCGGGGCCTGGCGTTTCAAATTTACGCTCCTACAATGTTGCCCCGAGATTTGCAGATGAACGAAATGCGACGCAAGGATGAATCTTTGGAAAACAACAGCCTGTATCTAAAAAATAACCAATAAAAAAAGTATAACTTATATTTTCAAAAGGCACGGTGCCTCACTTTCAAAACTCTTATAAATGGTGAAAGTTTGAATTAAAAAACAAACATATCCCAAGGTTTTCTATTTTAGATTATGATTCAACAATGGCTTAACTGGCGTACACTTCTTACTTTGTTTGCAATCTGTATTGTTACAGGCACTGTTTTTTACTCAAACTACCTGTCAAAAAAAATTGCAAGCGAAGAACGACAAAAAGTAGAAACCTGGGTAGAAGCCCAACGGACAATAATAAATACAACAGAATTAGCAAATATCAACCTCGCAACACGCATCTTAACCGAAAATGATGACATACCTATCATAGAAACAAATGAAAAAGACAGCATTACCAATACTTACCGGAACCTTGATTCTCTAAAAGTTAACTCCGACAACAATTACCTGCGCGAAAAACTGGAAGAATTTAAACAGCTTAATCCACCAATCGTTTTACAGCTGAGTGAAAAACCGTACGCTGCCAACCGCTATTATTATGGTGAAAGTGAACTGCAGAAAGAAGTAAGGTATTACCCGATTGTACAACTTATCATTATCGCGTTATTTATTGTTATTGCCATCGTAGCCCAAAGAAGCCGGTACGAAAACACGCAAAACCAGGTATGGGCGGGGCTGGCAAAAGAAACTGCTCACCAGCTTGGTACTCCCGTTACAAGCCTCGAAGGTTGGGTAGAGGTTTTACGCGATATACCGGGAAATGAAAAGATAGTGGCCGAAATTGAAAAAGATGTTAACCGGTTAAAATTGATTTCTGACCGTTTTGGAAAAATAGGCAGTATTCCCAAACTTGAAGAGCACAACCTGGTTGAACAAGTGACGAGCATGATCGAATACATTAAGAAACGCGCCAGCGGGAAGGTTCAGTTTAACTTTAATACAAACGGAGAATCTATTGTCCAGGGAATGATCTCTCCGCCCCTGTTCGATTGGGTGATCGAAAACCTGCTGAAAAACGCTTTAGACGCGATGGAAGGCAAAGGAAAAATTGATGTGAACTTAAAAGATGAAACGACATCAATTACCATCGATGTTACAGATAATGGTAAAGGCATCAGCAAGCAAAATATTGCAAAAGTTTTCAAACCGGGCTTTACTACCAAGAAACGCGGCTGGGGTCTCGGTTTAACTTTGACTAAACGTATTGTTGAACAATATCACCGGGGACACATCTTTGTAAAAAGCTCGGAACCCGGAAAAGGAACAACTTTCAGAATTGTCTTAAATAAGTAATTGTGTTAAGTGAAGTATTTTATTACATTTGCGCTCCCAATTGCGGAGGTGGCGAAATTGGTAGACGCACTACTTTGAGGTGGTAGCGGGGTAACAGCCGTGGGAGTTCGAATCTCCTCTTCCGCACAAAAGTCCTTGATTTTTCAAGGACTTTTTTTATTATTAACCCCCGGGCACAGAGATCGCACACGAGATCAGTTGTACAAATTGGGATAACGAACGCCAACACGTTAATCGTACCAATGCGTGGTTAGAAGGAGTGACATCATAAAAAATTCGTTAAGAAAATTAGCAGGTCAGGCGTTAAGAAATGAAATAGATGTTAGTGCCTGGGCGAAGTTTGCTGTTTCATAATTTTTAATTTTTAGCAAAACTCTTCTTTGCAGCCATACATGGACTGCTGCCGCACCGAGACCTTTTACATATAGACTCACTTGTACTTATGAAAGCTACGTGCAGCATAAAGGTTGATCATACCTTTAGTCGCTTTCCTGTCTTCAAAAATATGTTCTACGTTGTTATCGACTAACACCGTTGGTTAACTCACCACCTTCCTCTCAAACGACGTCAAATTACACTCCAATGAATCCCGGTCCCAATTCGCGGTGTTTGCTGCTGCTTCGTAAGTGCTTTGCATAAATTGGAACAGAGCAGTTTCAGGGTCTGCAGATTTTCGTACAGCATCGTAAGGTAAAATATATTCGCCCATTGGTTCACTAAAAAAGGCTTCAGCAGGAGCAACGGGCTGTTTGCTAAAATGGGGTGTTGATGGATAACCATAAGCATAAAACACAGCTTCCGGAAGTTGTTCATTTCCTGGCCAAAAACCGCAGGAACTTAATTCATGAGAGTACGCTTCCTGCATTACACTTGCCGGTACATTAGGAGCACCACCGGGATGTAAAGGTGCAGTTCGGCCAGAGAAGCGGGTTACAGCCAAATCAAAGCTGCCCCAAAAGAAATGAACCGGGCTGCTCTTACCTCTAAAACGTGCACGAAAACGGGTGAAGACATTATGCACTTTTACCAAAGCCTGCCAGAAAAGGTTCACTTGCTCTGCATCATAAGACTTGTGCAGTTCATCCTGGTCAAAAGGTATTGCCGGATCCACCTCGTTAGGCGCACCATGTATCGTTGCTTCAATACCGGCTGCTTTCAGGTTTTCCATTAATTCCTTGTAAAAGCTTGCAACCGATCTCGGGTATAGTTTAACGACTCTATCTTCTTTACCCGTTTGAATTATCACCTGGTGCTGTACAAAGTCAAAATCTAATTGAAACAATCCATCACGATAAGGAATGCTGCCGGTAGTAAGTCCTTTTGGAGAAACATACAAGGTGACGTGCCATGAATGATTAAGCCATGGTAAGTGGCGCAGGCGGATCTTGCCAACTATTTGTGTCCATAATTGAACTGTATAAAGCGTTTCCTTCCACTCATTAAAATCTAACCGCGGCCATTCTTTATCTCTATTCATAAGCTTAGTTTACCAGTATCAAAAAGATTGTAACATAAGTAAATAATAGTTTGATCGGGGGTAATCTGTTATCGAAGTTTTATGAAGAGAATTTGTATTAATAGATAAAAGAGCGGTTTAGTCAACTGTGTTTGATAACAACTTCAAAATACTTAAACCACCTTTCCAAACCTCGGGCATTCATTTAGCTTTTGCGGCACTTCGGCAAGTTTGTTATTATCTATAAATGATTTAATGTTATAGGCTGCAGTGTGACAAAACGGGCACGAATGTACATTGCCTGCCGAGTCAATATATATGCTACGGCTTCCTGCAAAACAACCAACCCTTCTCTGATGAAAACCATGATAACTAAACGTTGGATAATTGCTTGTCTCTTTACTGTGATTGACACTTTTAAAGAAATCTTCCAGCATTTGAATATGCATCTCATCGAGCAAAACATCCTGGTCTTTGTAATTGCCAATATTCCTCGGTTCAAGCAACTGAACAAACTCTACACCCAATTCTCTTGCAAATTCTGCATATGGCCACAGATGTCCTGCAGCTAAAAATGATTTTGTTACACAAATACTTATAGCGGTAGCCAGTTGAAGTTCCTGCGCGTATTGCACCGCTTTCAAAGCTGCATCATAAGATCCTGCCTTACGTCTAAAAGCGTCGTGCAGCTCAGCGATGTAATGATCTATACTTACTACGATACCCTTTAAGCCAGCTTGTTTCAATAAAGAAAGATTTTCTCTTGTACAATTGAAACCAGACGTCAGCACCCAGAAGTCTACATTGTTTCCATGCTTATTCAACAGCTCCACCATTTCTCTTACCCTAAGCATAGGTTCGCCACCACTTAAATGCATTTGAAACATTCCCTGCTTTTTGTAATGATCGACTATCAAATCCAATTCCTTTGCAGTAAATGTTTCTTTCTTATTAAGGTTATCCCATTCGAAACAGTGTTCGCATCTCAATGGACATTTTCTTGTTATTGCAAAAAACACAAAAGAACACGAATGACTTGTTTCATGAAAAATTCTTCTCCTGGTTTCTCTAACAATCATTTCGTCATACTGCTTCGATGGCCATGCCGGGGTGTATTGATTATAAAAATACTTACCACCAACACGGTAGATTTTTTTCATGTTGCCATTCCAAACATTCTCTCTGAGGTGTATGATTTGCCGGTAATATTCGATTGCCTTTTTTAAGGAACGAACAGTCATTATCACTAAAAAAAATATGCGGAGTTTAATTGCCAACCAGATAAAAAAATTGTGTAATCCCCTCACCTGTGTCTTGCGACTTTTACCAACAGCAGAGCTCGCGCTCTTATACCCGCTTGCATTTTTGGGGCTGTAGTTAATCTTTACTTTGGTTGCTGGAGCAGATAGATCGATCATGCCTGGTTATTTTGATTTTGTTGCTACTGAAGAGTTGATTTGCTGAAACCGTTGCATACTGAACTTTGATAAAGCGAGCGGTTCTTTAAACTTTTTCAAAAACTTTATATCAGCCATTCCCTTGAATGATCTTACATGCTCGTAGTATCCGTTGGTGTGTAAAATGTAGGTGACTGCTTTGTCTTTCCTGACTACTGTCGTATCAAAACTTAATGTAGCCACATTACCCGGAACAGGTTGGTTGAGAAATTGACCATCTTTGGTTGAAAGCAATTTCTTTACATCTTTACCCAGCTCGTCTGTTGCTGTAACAGGATGTGATTTGCTAATTGTGTAAGCGCGTGCAGGAGTGTAATCCAAAGCCACACGATCAAGTTCCCAAAACATAAAACCAGAGGAAAGTCTTACGGTCACGTCACGTCCTTCTACCTGACTTAGATCTAATGGAATTGCCATTTCCCGATAAGCAACCGGACCAACTGTAGTAAGAGTTGTAACCTCTCTCCATCCTGTTGCAGTTTTCATTTCTATGGTTAATGGGATAGATTGTTCATTTTTCCATTTAGTCAATTGCTCAGCCGATTTATTTTTTTGCTGGTTGCTCCATTTATTAAAATACCTGCCCATATGTTGGATGAGTTCACCATAAATGAAATCGAGCCAATAAGAGTTTTTTAAGTGGAGTATTAGTTTACCTGCATTGCTTTCATCAGGCTTTGAAAATGTTAACTGCAACTGGCTTACACCACTTTCCTTTTTGTTATTAAACGCAAAATAATTTTCATCTTTTTCAAAAACCTGGTTTAAAACATCATATCCATCTACAGTTGCAGTTGAAGGTGTGTGCCCTTTGGCAACTGAATAAAGATTGCCTTGTTCATCAGGTAGAATCTTTAAATCCTGATCATGTTCGATAGTCCACAATTCTGCCACGTCTGTATATTGCCTTTCCTGCAACTCGTTACTGATTTTCACCCTGAGTTTACCGTCTAATGGCTTTAGACGTAATGGCAAGTAATCGTCCCTTTTAAGAGCGGGATATATAGCACCGCCATAAATTTCTCCCTGCAGCTTGAATTCCTCTCCGTCGTACCCGCTAACAAATGGACAAGAGCTTTTAGTCAGCGCGACAATGACCCCTACCAGTGCAAATACTGAAAGTGTAACACCTACCGTACTCAGAACCATGTTGGCAGTTGTACCAGCTTTATCTTTCTCAAGCAACTCCAGCTTATTGACTTTTTCAATAGGGAGAATAAGTGGTTCATTTAAGGCGTATGAAGGTGTGTCTTTTAAATAGAGATGAATTTCAGTTAGTACGGGCGACTGCCCTTTTTTTGACTTATACACTCTATGCCGTGGACGCGTTGTGTAGACAGTATGAGGAGTATCTAGTTTGTCGAGCTTCAACTCCAATTGTTGCTTTTCCCTGTTTACTTCTATGGTAGAGATGGCATAGGTTTTTGAGCCGGAATGTAAAATAAAAAAGCGGTCCTCTTGCTTACCTCTTTCTAACGCCACCGGGTATTGCGCTGTTGCCTTAACTGGTACCACTTTAAAATAATGTTGAAAACATCCCGAACAAGCGCACGAGAAAATAAAAGCCAGCAGCACCTGGCAAATGGATTGGAATATTCTCATATGGCAGTATTAGGTTGAGATTATGGCTATCGAAAAGTAAACAAGTTTTCGCGAAATCCAAGCATTTGGAACAATTATTATAACCCTTATTCGTCCTGTTTAAATCTTTGTCAGGCTGATATGATGAATAACTATAAGTGAGGCAATTCAGATGAGGTGTATAAATAATCACGCAGCGCTTTTAATATCAACACCCCTTTTTTTGTTTGAAAATAATAGGAGTTTTGAAAGGACAAAATCCATTATTTCTTAGCAAAAAAACATAAACAATGAAAAAACTGTTGGTTATAATATTATTGGTTTTACCGGGCTATGGCTTTTCGCAAATGATCAATGACAGCACCTATAAAGCAACGACAGGACAGGTATTTACAAGCGGGCAACAAGTAAAAATCGGCCTTGGATCGAGAGATGATGGGTCATTTAAATACATAGAACACGTAAACGCCAAAGGCGAAAAGGTAAGCTCTGATTTTGCAGCACAGCCGGTAAAATTATGGAGTGTACGAAAGTTAAGAAGCAAAGACACTGACGTAGTCTTTGGCTTTTTTACAAACAATAAGAAAGTATATAGCATAAAGTTGGATGCGGCATTATTGGCGAAGGAACTTCAGCAATAAATGTTTGTCGGGGAACTGGAATAGCAGTCGAAACATTTTCCAAAAGTACAAGTGAGTGACACAACAATGTAGAAAGAAGAGCTAAGGGTGGCTACAAAAAAATATTTACAGCATCCGTTTTTTATAACATCAGTACCACGGTCTCACAAATGTAACGCGATAGTTAAAACGAGATTATTAAACCACATTTCTCTTAAAACAACAAAGTTCCTCTTTTGGGGAACTTTATTGTTACTTGTATCAACGAATGCTTACCACTGCCTGATTATTGTCCACCGCTTTTTACCCTGTTTTGCTCATCATTTGCACCACCTGTTTTTCTGCGCTCTGAGGGGATATTTGTCTTACCAAAGCGGTACGTGAAAGTCAGGTTTGCCTGGCGGGTATCTCTTGTTGCTTTTATGTTTACATCTACATCACTGTATTTCGCGTAGCCACTAAAATTCTGTGTTCTAAAGATATCTCTGATACCCAGTTTTAAACTTGCTTTCTTATTAAATAATTGTTTTGAGATTGCTGAGTTAATAGCACCCATAGGGTTGGCAACCAACAAACCTTCTACACCTTTACTGCGATACCAGCCGCTCACTTCAGCATTCCAACCCTTGCCCAAAGTAAAGCTGTTGGTGATGTTTGACATCAAACTTGTAGTACTAATGTCTATAGGATCGTTTTGATAAATACCGGCATAATGATTATTGAAGATATTGGCATAAATATTCACGTTCAACCATTTTCTTACAGGCACATTTGCCATGATTGCCAAACCTATTTGCTTCATACTACTAAAGTTCTCCCTTGTTTGATAGGTCGTTTTCTTTTCGGTATCCTGCTTAAGTAACTGTGTTATGATATCATTGGTTTGAGTATAGTTGATAGTTGTTGTTAAGAACCTGTTGTATGTATGACTTAACTCAAAGTTGTTTGTAAACTGTGGCTGCAGGTAAGGGTTTCCCTGCGAGTAAGTAAGCGAGTCGATGAAATAAACAAACGGGTTAAGGGCATCATAATCAGGACGGCCAACTCTGCGGCTATAGCTAAAGTTCACCTGGTTTTTGTTGTTGGCTGCATATCCAATTCCAACGTTTGGAAACAGGTTGGTGTAGTTGCGCTTAAAGGTCGAGTCGTTTTTAACCTGGTGTCCTGTTGAGACGGTGTTTTCTATTCTCAAACCTGCTATCACATCCCACTTTTTCATTTTTTTAGAAAGAATAGCATAAGCCGCATTAATGTTCTCTTTATAGATAAAGTGATTGCTTCTATTGTCAAGGCTCCAACCATTACCGTTACTTCTTAAGTATTCCACCCGGTTGTCTGTATTTACAAAACTCGTTTTAAGTCCGCTCTCAAGCCTGATGCCATTTTTAAAAGGATGAATGTAGTCGGCCTTAGCACTATAGATTTTTACGATGGATGGAATGGCGCCTCTTAAGTTAACAGTCTCACCATTTTTTATATTGTCTGCACTAAAGCTTTGCGTAATCAAATCATTATTGCTACGGTTCTTGTAATAAGCAAAGTCGGCGTCTACACTTATCTCGCGCCCTGTTGAGTCAAACGTATGCTTATAGTTCGCATTGGCAGATATATTTCCTGAAGTCGATTCGTTATACGCCTGTGATCTTAATTTGTATAGAACCATGCCGTTTTCGTCATTTATGTTTGCATTACTAAACGGGTCTTCACTGCGATCACCAAAATTTCCATTGACTACAAATCCTGCTACATCTTTTTTAGAAAAATAATAGTCAAGGCCGGCTTTCACACTTGTATATTGGCTTTTAAATTGAGTTCTCGAAACCTGGTCACCGCTACCCGCCAGGGTTTTATGATCGCTTTTGTAAAACTTACGATCAATCTCCAACTTGTTATAACCTCTGAAAGTGCCGCCATTTACTCCACCAAACAAATTCAATTTATTATTGCGATAGTTGAGGTTTGTACCGCCATTAAACCTGCTATAATAACCCTGGTTATAATTTAGGTTAGCAGAACCATTCATGCCTTTTATAGTGCCCTTTTTAGTCTTTATATTAATAATTCCTGAATTACCTGCGGCATCATACTTTGCCGGCGGATTAGTCATAATCTCAATCTGGTCGAGGTTGGTGCTCTGCATATTTTTAAGGAAAGCAGCAAGGTCTGTAGCGCTCATGTAAGTCGGCTTGCCATCTATCAATATCATAACCCCCTGCTTTCCTTTCAGGCTAATGTTGCCATCATTGTCTATTGATACGCCGGGAGCTTTTTCAAGCAACTCCAATGCGTTTAGTCCCGCGTTTGTAGGTGATGCGTCTACATTTAGCAACGTCATCCCGGGCCTTTGCTCTACCAATGGTCTTTTTGCAGTCACGGTTACTCCACCCAAAGTTTTTGACTTTGCAACCAATCTAATCGGTTTCAGAACGATAGATAAGTTGTTCGTTTTCAAATCCACAATTTCAGAATAAGCTGTGGCGTGAGCAACCGCTGATATAGAGACCAGGTATTTGCCGGCAACAATATTTTCGAAGCCATAATTGCCAGTTTTATCAGAAGTACTGATTTTAACTAAAGAAGAGTCTTTTGCTCTTAACAATGTAATGTTAGCTGATTCGATCGTTTTGGTGCTTCCGTCTATTACGGTGCCATGAATTTTACCTTTGACAGCCTGGGCAAAAGCCGACAAAGAGATGGCGGAAAAAATGAATATTAGAAGTGGTAATATTTTTTTCATGACTGCTATTTTTATTTCTGATAGTACTTGTTAATAAAGATTACAGGACAAAGATTGGTACTATGCATAATACAGTAGTATGTTATAGGATAAATGGCGGTATTATTAGATAAATGGTATTTCTGTCGAAAAAGGGCTAAAAAGCGAAGGCTTTAGGCGTTGCGACCAGGTTGAAGTGTTTTTAAAAACAAAAAGCGTAGTTTTTTTGGCGCCAGCTATTGATTTTCAATTGTACTCCGGTTGTGTCACTCACTTGTACTATTGCATTTTATATCAGCTTTTTTCAAATCCGGTTAAAAAAGCTCGATTTAAACTTGATAAAATAATGAGACATTAGTTGAGCAAAAGAATACGAGATTAGAGGGAGGTTGTTTTCGACACTAAGAAGTTAAGAAACGGTATTAAAAGATTTAGACAACGTATCATCCTATCTTCAATTCTGCAACATCAAATTATGCTTCGCTTGATATTAATAATCGTGCTTTTTCTTTTATCGCTCTTAACAGTTGTGCGCGCTCCAACCAGTTTATTGTGGTATGTATCTATCCTGGTAACTGAGTTTTGTTGGATCTTTTTTACCGTTGTTTTGGTTTTGCTACTATCCGGGTTTGGTGGAAATAGGTTTGCAACCGTTACCTTTCTAATAGGCATTGTCTCACTAGTCTTATACAGTATACCAGTTGTAGGTGCCTTTCGTATTTCAGGCAGCATCCGGGCCTCTTTTGCTAAAATGCCTAACCGGCAGCAAACAAAAGAAGATCCTCCTACCCCATTTGGTTTAGTAAAAATGTTCTCTGGTATAAACGCAAAAAAGGTTTCTTACCAAACGATTACTTACGATGTCGCCAATAAACTTACGTTAGATTTTTATCCATCCGTTATGGCAGGTAATAAACCATGCGTGGTAATCGTACATGGTGGTTCGTGGGCAGGTGGAGATAGTCAACAATTACCAGAGCTAAATAGTGTGCTTGCAAAAGCTGGCTATCATGTGGCAACAATCAACTATAGACTTGCACCAAAAAATATTTATCCCGCACCTGTTGAAGACGTAAAAACTGCAATCGCTTTTCTTCGCGCAAATGCTGCTAATCTATCAATTGATACCAACAACTTCGCATTACTTGGACGTAGCGCCGGCGGACAAATCGTTCTCTCAGCTGCCTACACTTTAAATGATGCTTCTATAAAAGGTGTCATCAGTTTTTATGGTCCTGCTGATATGGTTTGGGGTTATGCAAACCCAACCAATCCCCTTGTTTTAAATAGCAGGAAAGTAATGGAAGACTACCTCGGCGGAACTTATAGTGAGGTGCCGCAGCAATACATAAACAGTTCTGCAACCGAAACCATTCGGCCAGTTCCTACATTGTTGATACATGGCGAAAATGATCCCTTAGTTTCTCATATACATGGAATCAGGCTTGGTAAAAAACTAGACAGTTTAGGTATAAAGTATTATTCGCTTTATTTACCGTGGGCCACTCATGGGTTTGATTACACATTAAACGGACCGGCAGGACAAGTCAGCACCTGGAGTGTGCTAAGATTCCTGGAAGGAATTTTTACGAGAGACTAAATAAGCGTGTCAATCCCGCTTTTTCAAAAGACAGTTTTTACAATTATTTTCAAAAAAGCATAAAAAAAAGGTGCGCTAGCACCTCGTAGAATTCTAATAATAAACTGTGTTACGCCGAATATCTTAGGCTGGCGAATGACCTTCTACAAAAGCAGCAGCGCCATTTTTATTTCCTTCAATCGCGCTTACATATGCTTCAGCAGTTTTAGCAGCACTCGGCCACGGCGACGCGTCCATGCCAAGTTTTGCAGCTGTTTCCGCAACCCATGGCGGATGAACTATCACCACTCTGCGTCCTTCGGTCATATCAAGAGCTGCAGCTTTCGCAAATCCTTCAAGGCCTAAATTAACCATTGCTATCATCGATGTTTGCGGCCACGGTGTATAAGCCAATATACCACCAGTTATTACAAATGCTCCATTGGGTCGCAGGTTAGCTAATCCTTTTCGCACCACATTTACCTGCCCTAAAAGTTTGCTTGTAAGGCTTAACTGTATCTGCTCATCCGTAAGCTTATCAAGAGATACAAAAGCAGCGTCACCTGCAGCACAAATGATTGCATCCACTTGACCAAGACCAGCATAAAAGCTATCTATGGAAGAAGGATTCTGAATATCAATACTAGGTTTAGTTGACCGGGATACTTCAATCACCTCATGACCTTTATCTTTTAACAGTTGAGATATAGCCTTGCCAATTGTACCCGAAGAACCGATTACTACAGCTTTCATTTTATCTGGTTTAATTTATTAAAAAATAAACGCAAAGGTAGGTTCAGTTTATGGCTCATTGCGTTTTAAAAAAATGGTAAGATGAACGCCCAACTATCAATTTCTTCATTAGCATTTTGCATACTTCCAATTCCTTGTCTTGCCTTCTGCAATCCATTGTAACGCGGTAGTAACTCTCTTTGCTCTGGTCGCTTCTGTTTTAGCCTCGGTCACCCATTCTATGTATTCCTTTTTTTGTGAAGGGCTAAACTTTTCAAACGCTATCATTGTAGCTTCCTTTTGTTTAAGCGCATCTAAAAACCACGATGGAGTTTCTAACTTTACTGGTGTGGCCGGCTTTTCTCTTTTCATTTTAACACCCTTCTCATTTAACACCATAGCTTCCTTGATATATCTTATTAACACATCATCGGCAGGTAAATCGGTTATACTTCTTATTTGACCTAAATGACCCATCGATGTTTTTTCACTACCTCGTTGCAGCAGGTTATCAGGATCAGACATTTCAGAAGTTAGCCAAAATCCAAAAGCGCAATGTTGTTTGAAAGCCGCGAAGCTGCATAAGATAGAACCTGCATATTCAAAATTTGGAAAACTCCACTTAATAGTCTCCTTTACATCGGGACATGCAGCATGTACAACACGGCGGAGATGATGTAATATAGGCTTTGCAAACGCTGCTGATTTATCTATATACTCATCAACTCGTGGATCGATAGCGGCCATAAGAAAGTATTGCTAAAGAAAAAAATTTACACTTTAAAGATAATCAATGAGCCAATTATCAAATAACAAAAAATAAAAAATAGGCCGGATAAAATTAGGCGATCGAACTGATAGAAGATCTGTGTGTTTAGTCACTTCCTATAGATAAAATTTTTAATATTAACCCGTTGATTATCAGTAGCTGGAACAATTTTTTTAGCGTTAATTGTCTAAAATTAAATTTTATGAAAATGAAACTTTTTGCCCCGGCATCTATCTTTTTTCTTCTATGTATAACTGCCTGTGGAGATGGAAGTACTACAACGTCAACGGATAGCACAACAGTTACAACCGGCTCTACACAAGCCGCTACTGACGCCATGCCTGCTTCAACAAACATTAACGTCAACCTTGATCCGTCAGCTTCATACGTAGATTTAAAAACGGGTAAATCTGTGAAGCTAAGGGTTGATACAGTTACAAGATATATCGTTGATGAATCAACAAATGAACCTGTGACGTACTATGTAAACCCTGCCACCAGGGACACGTTTGACCGTAGCGGACGCCTTGTAAATCTAGCTTTGGTAAGAAGTTCAAGCGGTGACTACTCTGTTGATGAGACAAGAATAACAGTTACTCCCGGCAATAGCAGCAATACGATTAGCACCGACACAAATACAACTTCTTCAAATGCCGGAACGCCTACAGGAGATTCAAAAACAAAAATTAAAGGCGATAAGTTTAAACAAAAGACCGACACTACAACTATAAAGGTGAAGGATAATAAGATTAAAATAAAAACGAAAGATTAATTATAAGACCCATTCAAATTGCAATAAAAAAGTCACTAACGATTAGTGACTTTTTTATTGCAATTTTTTAGATGCAACTGATATAGTTTAGGTTTACACGTTTGTAACATAAGGCAATTCCCAGACTAAAGTGCTGGCACCTAATATAGCTGCATCTGCTTCGTTTAGTTCACTTAAAATAATCTTTACTTTATTCTTATACAGTGGCAAAAGATTCTTTTCCATGTGTTCGCGTGCCGGTGCTAAAAACAATTCTCCTGCTTTTATAACACCACCAAATAATACAATCGCTTCAGGCGATGTCACCATTACGAAATTTGCCAATGCTTCACCAAGTATCTGACCTGTAAAACGGTAAACTTCCTTCGCTATTTTATCACCTTTCATTGCACATTCATACACCAGGCGAGAGTTGATTAGCTTATCATCATATTCGCGCAGCGAACTGTATTCATTGCTTTGCTGCAACATCTCTTTTGCAGTAAGCATAACACCGGTTGCAGACACGTAAGATTCAAGTGAACCAAGTATGTCTGTTTTCCAATGTTTTCTTCCACCACGTATAATTGTTGTATGACCTAGTTCGCCGGCATAACCATCCTGGCCGTAAACAAGCTGCCGGTTGCAAACCAATGCACTTCCCATACCTGTACCTAAAGTAACCATAATAAAATCGCGAAACCCTTTGGCAGCTCCATAAATCATTTCACCTAAAGCAGCAGCATTTGCATCATTGGTTAAAGTACATGGCAGACCAAACTTTTGAGTAATTAATTGAGCCAACGGAACAACACCATTCCAGCGGAGGTTTGGGGCGTATTCAATGATCCCTTTATAATAATTAGCATTTGGAGCACCAACGCCAATACCTAAAACATTACCTACTTTCCTGTAATCATCAATAATAGGCATCAGGTTCTCATATAACTCGTTGATGTATGGTTCAACGGTATTGTAAGTGTCGGTTCTTATTTTGCCTTTAATTAAAATTTCTCCGCGGTGATTGACAATGCCATACTCGGAATTAGTGCCACCTATATCAATTCCAATAGCAAGATTAGGAGAAATATTAGTCATCATTTATATCATTTGAAAGGTGGCAAAAGTATATAAGTTCCCTTTATGATAGCAGAATTTCCGTAGATCCCCGGTAAGTAAGCAAATTGTCGGGACGAATTGAATTAGCATCTTATCTGTGACTACATTGGAATTCATTTTACCGGGTGGCAAGTAACGCTAATTACTATTAATTTTCAAAGCTGCCTCTTCATCCATAAACCACGCTACATCTCCATTTGATGGTTGAATTAATTGTGCAGGATAGCTGTTATACTCTTTGTCGCCTTTTAACACATGGCGAACAGCTTCTGCTTTAGAACTTCCGAAAACAAGGAAAGCAATATGATACGCGAGGTTAATAAGCGGAGCTGTAAAGGTGATACGATAAACGTTTTTTTCAGGTACGAAAATTTCTTTCACACCAATCTCTGTTGCATTTACAACCTCGGTGTGAGGGAACAATGAAGCAGTATGTGCATCGTCTCCAAGCCCGAGCAAGATTAAATCAAAGGTGGGTAAACCCGGAGCAAAATGCTTTTCAATTTCTTTTTGATATGCTTCTGCTGTTTCTTTAGGTTGTAGCGAAGTATCTATGGCAAAAATTTGATTTGGCGAAATTTTCAGAGAATCAAACAACGCTTTCTTAGCCATCAGAGCATTGCTGTCAGGATGGTCGGCGGGAACATAACGCTCGTCGCCAAAGAAGAAAAAGACTTTGGTCCAGTCTACCTTAGAATGATATTCAGAAGCCAGCAATTCAAATAATCCTTTTGGAGAACTGCCGCCTGAAAGTGCGACAGTAAACCTTCCCTGTTTTGCAATCGCCTCATCTGCCGTCTTTACAAAATATTCTGCCGCTGCGTTTAATACCTCTTTTGTTGTTTTTGAAATGTGTAGCATCCTATTTCTTTTTATCTTTCTGAGGAAGTGTAACCCAATGAAAGCCATCACGGGCAATGAGCGCTTCCGCAATTTCAGGTCCCCAAGAGTCTGAGGAGTAATTAGGGAAGTTGACGCTTTTCTTACTTTGCCATGCAGTCAGAATTGGCATGATCAGGCTCCATGCAGCTTCTACCTGGTCGCCACGCATAAACAACGTTTGATCCCCAACAATTGTATCGAGCAATAAGGTCTCATATGCTTCAGGAGTATAACTGGTATATGCGCTTTCATAATCAAATACCATATCTACCGTGTTTAAAACCATATCAAGGCCCGGCCGTTTTGCCTGCACCTGTAACCGGATACTCATCTCGGGCTGAATGCTGATGATTAGACGGTTTTGCTGCCAGTTATCGGTTGCTTCGCCGGGAAAGATGAGGTGAGGAACATCCTTGAATTGTATCGTTATCACGGATGCAGATTCGTGCATCCTTTTACCGGTTCTTACATAAAACGGCACATTTTGCCATCTCCAGTTGTCAATAAAGAACTTAATTGCAGCAAATGTTTCTGTGTTTGACTGAGGATGTACTTTGTTTTCCTTTCTATAGGCAGGAACTTGTTTTCCTTCAATCCATCCTTCGCCATATTGACCTCGCGCCGCATTTTTTCTTACGTCTTCTGAGGTAAACGGACGCATCGCACGCAGCACGTCCACCTTACGATTACGCACTTCTTCGCCTACAAAGGTTACAGGCGGTTCCATTGCTATCAAACATAACAATTGTAAAATGTGATTCTGAACCATGTCGCGAAGTGCCCCTGAGGCATCATAATAATCTCCGCGGTCTTCCACCCCTAATTGTTCGGTTACAGAAATTTGAACATAGTCAATATAGTTCCGGTTCCAAATCGGTTCGAAGAGAGAATTCGCAAACCTGAAGGCAAGTATGTTTTGAACAGTTTCTTTACCCAGGTAATGATCGATGCGATAAATCTGTTTTTCATCAAAAAGGCCTGCAAGTAGTTTATTTAATGCGGTTGCAGATTCAAGATCGTTACCAAAAGGCTTTTCTATAACTATTCGTGTATTTTCAGCATCCTCTGCCAATTTGCAAGCCGCAATACTTTCTGCAATTACCTTGAAGAAATTAGGAGCAACGGCAAGGTAGAAAATAATAGTAGCAGGAGTTTGCCATTCGTCCTGGTGAGTCTTTATTCTTTGACCGAACTCCTGGTAAGTTTCTATCTTATTTAGGTCAGATACCTGGTAATAGATGTGTTTTGCAAATTCCTGCCATTTATCAGGATCAGCCTGGCCCGTACGTGAAAAATGATTGATATCATCAAGAATAGTATTTCTATAATCTTCTTCTGTAAACTTACTGCGCCCAGTTGCAATAATGGAGAAGTTTTGAGGTAGCCAGTTATCTAAATAGAGGTTGTATAAAGCCGGAGCAAGTTTACGCGCATTTAAGTCACCGGTTCCACCAAAGATGATAAAAATCGTCGGTTTGTTTTTGCTATCAATACTCATTTTAAAATTTCATTTTTTCAATTAATAATACCAAATACTTCGTTGCAATCACCCCGGATTAGTAAATCGGCCAATAATTATCGACTTCCGGTTTTTACTACACGTCTGGCTCTGTATACATGTACCAACAATTTTTATGTTGCCGGGTTCAATGCAGTGATTGTTGCAGTACAAGAGTGCGACGCAACGAAAGTATAACAGTGCGTTACGGCTTTGGCGCCGTAGGTTTATTTACTGGCTCACCAGTGCTTAAAGCGGTAACAGGATCACCAGACCAATGACTATGAAAGAACCCCTCTTTTCCAATTAACTCGTAAGTATGAGCGCCGAAATAATCTCGTTGCGCCTGGATTAAATTCGAAGGCATCCGCTCACTTCTAAATGCATCAAAGTAACTGAGCGAAGCAGCATAAGCCGGAATGGCAAGACCACTTGTAATCGCACCTGCGACAACAATTCTTGTTGCCTGAAGCGTTTCAACAACCTGGGCAGCAATCTGCTCATCTAGAAGCAAATGTTGCAGATCCTGGTTGCTTTGATATGCATTGAAAATATCATTGAGAAAACGTGAACGAATTATACAACCGCCCCTCCAGATCTTTGCGATTTCCTGTAGTCTCAAGTCATAATTGTATGCTTTTGAGGCCTGGTACAGCAGATGCATTCCCTGCGAATAAGTAACGATCATACTAAAATAAAAAGCCTGCTCAAGGTTAGTAAGAAAATCCTCTTTGTTTATAATGTTTAACCTGGGTAAAGTAGTTCCGTAGATAGAAGCTGCCTGAGTACGTAAGGGTTTATACTTCGACAGGTCACGCATCGACACCGCGCTGTCTATTGCTGTTATGGGTGTTTCTAAATCGTATGCTACCTGCGAGGTCCACTTACCAGTTCCTTTGGCCCTTGCCTGGTCTTTAATATCGTGTAACAACAAATGATCAGTACCGGGCTCTTTGAAAGAAAAAATATCACGTGTAATCTCTATAAGGAATGACTGCAGACGGCCTTCGTTCCATTTTTTAAAGAGGTCGTAGATTTCGTTTTCCGGCAATTGAACTCCTTTGGAAAGCAGCTCATACGTCTCTGCAATCAATTGCATGATGCCATACTCAATACCGTTGTGCACCATCTTTACGAAATGACCTGAAGCTCCGGGACCGATGTAAGTGACGCACGGAGCACCATCGACTTGTGCAGCTATTGTATCAAGCACAGGCTTTACAAATTCGTAAGCCGCCTTGTCTCCGCCGGGCATCATACTTGGGCCTTTTCTCGCACCTTCTTCACCACCAGAGATACCCATTCCAAAGAAATGAAGACCTTCTTTTGCCAATTGAGTATCACGAAGAATGGTATCTGTGAAATGAGAATTACCTCCATCTATTATAATATCACCTTGTGAAAGCAATGGCTTCACATCTGCGATAACGCTGTCGACAATTTTTCCTGCCGGTACCAACATCATCACAACTTTAGGGCTTTTCAGACTTTGAATAAATGCTTCCAGTGTTTCAAATCCTTTCACCGGAGAACCTTTTCCCTCTTCGCCCAATAGCCTAACCTTTTCTGGATCTTTATCGTAACCTGCAACAGCAAAGCCGTGCTCAGCCATGTTTAATAATAGATTGCGCCCCATTGTTCCGAGGCCAATCATACCAAATGTTAACTGGTTTTCTTGTACACTGTCCATAATAACTTTTGAAATTTCTTATATTAAAAATATCACCGGTTTTGTTGGTAGCAGTTGGTCAGGCGACCAACTGCCGAACCAGGCTCCTGCGGTTGATCCGCACGATATGGCCCTTGTTGGTTCACCGACCAACGACCTGCTTAACAAAAAACTAGCTCAACTGCTTTCTTTGAGTTTCAATTGCTTCCATTAATTTGTTGTATGGCTTGTTGAATTTTTCTACCCCTTCATCTTCCAATTTTTGGGTGATCTCATCCAGGTTAATGCCCACTTTTTTTAATTCATTCAGAACGTTAGTGGCGTTTTCTAAACCAGATTCTAAAACATCTTTTGCTTCGCCGTGATCACGAAAAGCTTCCAATGTTTCCATCGGAATAGTATTAACTGTATTAGGTCCTATCAAAGCCTCTACATATTTTACATCACTGAAAGCAGGGTCTTTGCTGCCTGTGCTTGCCCATAACAACCGCTGCGGCTTTGCACCTTTCTCTTCCAGCTTTTTAAACCTTTCGCTGCTAAATACCCGTTTGTAGATTTCGTATGCTTTTTTTGCCGATGCAATAGCTACCTCACCTTTCAAATGTGATAAGCCTTTTGCTTCCAACATGGGATCTACCATAACATCTATACGGCTCAAAAAGAAACTTGCGACAGAAGCAATCTGATCGATTGGTTCATTTCTGGCAACACGCTCTTCCAATCCTGAGAGGTAAGCCTCAGTCACTTCTTCATATCTTGGAAGCCCAAAAAGTAAGGTTACATTTATATTGATCCCGTCACTAATACATGTTCTGATTGCTGCAAGACCTTCGGCTGTTCCAGGAATTTTGATCATCACATTTTTGCGATCCACCAATTTCCACAGTTCTCTTGCCTGTCTCACTGTACCTTCAGTATCTTTTGCCAACAGTGGAGACACTTCAAGACTTACATATCCATCAGCACCCTGCACTTCTTCATTATATACCGGCAACATCATATCTGCTGCCCGCTGAATGTCTTTTATAGCCATTGCATAAAACAGTTCTTCATTATTCTGTTTTTCCTTTGATAAAGTTTTAATATCCTCATCATAATCAGAACTGCTGCTAATTGCCTTTTCAAAAATGGCCGGGTTAGAAGTAATTCCTCTAACGCCATCTTCATTGATCAATTTGTCCAGCTCGCCGCTGTCCATGATCTTCCTGTCTATAAAGTCAAGCCAGATACTCTGGTCAAAGTCATGAATTTTTTTTACTCTATTTGTTTCCATAATCATATATTTTTTGTTGTTTAAGAAGCTGCTAGCTGTTAGCCTCTAGCTGTTAGCTATTAAAACAGTTTGATAGCCTGCAATTTGAGGGTAAAAGCTAGTAGCTAATAGCTAGCAGCTTTCTTCCAGTTGCTTTACTTTCCTCAACCTCCGCTCGTGTCGTTCTGCGCGGGTAAATTCAGCCTGTAAAAATGTTTCTATGATTTCCTGTGCTATGTTGTTCCCTACTACCCTACCACCTAAACAGAGCAGGTTCATATCGTCATCCTCAACTCCCTGGTGCGCAGAAAAATGGTCATGCACCAAAGCCGCACGTACGTCTTTCACTTTGTTAGCAGCTATCGATGCTCCAACCCCGCTACCGCAGACAGCGATTCCACGATCCACTTCTTTATTGGCGACTGCTTTTGCAAGAGGAATTACAAAATCAGGATAATCATCCTGGTCGTTTTGTTCATTGGCACCGAAGTCAACAACGTCATGACCAAGTCTGGCGATTATAGGAGAAAGGAATTGCTTCAGTTGAAATCCTCCGTGGTCTGCTGCTAATCCTATTTTCATAATAAATTGAATTATGATTTTTTCTGCACTTTTATAAATTCCTTTGAAACGAACTTTAGTTTCTTAATGCACCTCCCGTTGTGTCACTCACTTGTACGGTTGGTTCCCCTGGGATCGGCCTTTATTGCAGGCTTTTTTGAAAATTTTGTAAAAGTATTACTTTCAAGGTTTTACGCTACATCTTATTTTGAAATCAACGCTTTCGCTCTTTTAACCACATTTTGCACAGTAAAGCCAAAGAGTTCAAAAAGTGCTTCTGCAGGCGCTGATTCGCCAAAAGTAGGCATGCCTATAATATCGCCTTCATCAGTTACATATTTATGCCATCCTAACGTTGAGCCAGCTTCAACCGCTAAACGCTTTCTTATGTTTTTTGGAAACACCTTTTCCTTATACGCATCATCTTGTTTTTCAAACAACTCCCACGATGGCATGCTTATAACCCGTGCAGGTATTCCCTCCTCCTGCAGCTTTACCTGCGCTTCCATGATTAGTGAAACTTCTGAACCTGTTGCAATTAAAATGAGTTGCGCTTCGCCATTTGCCTCAGACAAAACATAGGCACCTTTCTCAAGCTCGGTAGCAGGTGCATATTTTTCCTGGTCAATCACGGGAAGATTTTGTCTAGATAACACCAATGCTACCGGGCCTTCATTGTGTTGTATTGCCCACTTCCATGCTTGTGCTGTTTCGTTTGCATCGGCTGGCCTGATCACATGCAAGTTTGGAATAGAGCGAAGTGATATTAATTGTTCTATTGGCTGGTGCGTTGTTCCATCTTCACCTAGCCCGATACTGTCATGCGTAAAAATAAAAATAGATCGAACCTTCATGATCGATGCCAATCGAATCGGTGGCCGCATGTATTCAGAAAAAATCAGGAAAGTTGCACCATAAGGAATCATCCCTTCTGATAATGCAATCCCATTCAGCGCCGCTCCCATGGCGTGTTCACGAATACCAAAGTGAAAATTGCGACCGGCTGGTGTTTGAGGTGTAAATGATTCGAAGTCATTCAGGAAAGTATCAGTAGATGGAGAAAGGTCTGCAGAACCACCGATCAAACTAGGCAGACTCGATGCTATCGCGTTCAATGTTTTTCCTGATGCTTTTCGGGTAGCGATTTTTTCTCCGGCTTTAAATACCGGCAGTTTTTCAGTCCATCCTTCGGGTAATTTACCGCTTCTCATCAATTCATATTCTGCTGCCAGGTCGGGGTATTGCTGTTTGTAGGCGGCATATAGCTTATTCCACTCTTCCTCTATTGGTGCGCCCCTCTTTCCTACTTCATCGTAGTAACTTAAAACTTCTGCCGGCACATCAAATGACTTTTCAGGATCAAATCCTAAAAACATCTTTACTTCTTTCACCTCATCAGGCCCCAAAGGAGAACCGTGAGCACCGGCAGTGTTTACTTTATTCGGGCTGCCATAAGCTATCTGGGTTCTTACTTTAATCAGTGATGGCCGCTTTGTTTCATGCTTTGCATTGTGTACTGCATTTCTAATCGCATCGATATCATTGCCATCTTCTACAACCTGTACATGCCAGCCGTAAGCTTCAAAACGTTTAGCAATGTCTTCATTAAAAGTGATATTGGTATTGCCTTCTATTGAAATATGATTGTCGTCGTGCAGGTAAATCATATTACCCAATTCAAGGTGCCCGGCTAGTGAAGCAGCTTCTGCGGTAACTCCTTCCATCAAATCGCCATCGCTACAAATTGCGTAAATGTGGTAATTGAAAATTTCAAAACCCGGCCGGTTAAAACGGGCAGCGAGGTGTTTTTGTGCTATTGCAAAACCAACACCTTCAGCAAACCCTTGCCCTAATGGTCCGGTTGTTATTTCAATTCCATCCGTTATTCCAAACTCGGGATGTCCGGGCGTTTTGCTATGTAATTGCCTGAAGTTTTTTATATCTTCTAAAGTGAGATTATATCCCGTCAGGTATAAAAAGTTGTATTGTAAAAGGCTTCCATGACCGGCCGATAAAATGAACCGGTCGCGATTAGGCCACTTGGGACTTTTGGGATTGTAATTCATACTATGTGCCCACAATACATGACCCATTGGCGCTGCTCCCATTGGCATACCGGGATGTCCGGAGTTAGCTTTTTGCACAGCGTCGGCAGCTAGTACCCGAACCGTATTGATACATAATTGTTCGATTGACCTGGTTGCTTCTGGCATAATACCCTCTTTAATTACTTATTGTATAGCAGTATAATTTGGTCTTACAGTTGGGGTTTCTTCAATACGCCACAGTCTTGCACCGCCCTTTATTCCATCTTTATTTGATACAATGGTAATATTAGAATCCAGCTCAAAATCTATCTTTTTCGCATTTCCACCACCGATGTACAAATGGTCATAATTGAATACAGTTTGCAAAATTCCAATAACCTTCTGTACCCTTTTGTTCCATTTTTTATCACCTATTTCCAACATTTCTTTTTCACCTATGTACTGGTCATAATCTTTATTCTTTGTGATTGGATGATGGGCAATTTCGAGGTGAGGCAAAAGGTAGCCATCCATCAACAAAGCAGTACCGAAGCCGGTGCCTAAGGTCACCACAATTTCAAACCCTTTGCCATTTACCACACCCAGACCTTGCATGTCTGCATCATTAACCACTTTGGTTGGTTTACCTAACGTATCCTGCAGCAGCTGTTTTAAATTTACGTTGTGCCAAAGTGAAGTATCGAGATTTGGTGCCGTAATAACAACTCCATCCCTGACATAACCTGGAAAGCCAACAGAAATACAATCGAAAACAGGAAAATTCTTTGTAAGGCCAACTATTGTTTGCAATAACTTTTCAGGAGTAGTAGGCTTCGGTGTCTCCACTCGTTGGTAGTCCATTGTTAGTGCTCCGGCCTGGTTTAAGATTGTTGCTTTTACGTGAGAACCACCGATATCTATAGAAAGAATGTGTTGAAATGAATTGTCATCCATGTGATTGTTGTTGTCTTTGGTTACAAAATGTGATGCAGGGTTTTGAATTATAAAAGGTCAGTAAACTCTTGTGATTTTGATAAAAATAACAAATTGAAACGGATTGACCTTTTTAGATTGAGTTGCCGTAAAAGCTGAAGCTGCAATTGGCTGTACGGATGAAGTGATTGCGACGCAACGATGTTGCTATGAAAACTAATGCAGGTACCATAAAATGTATTTTAAAAGCTTCTATCATTGCTGAAAAAATCAAGCCGTTGATATTACACCTCATTTCACAATATTATAGGTCGTACCATTTCTAACTTTGCTACACGTTACAATGTAAAAAGGATACCTTAGAAGATATCCTTTTTACATTTTTGCAGTTAAAGTGCCTTACAAGTTGGCTTGCGTCTTTTCACTTGCAAATATTCAATCTGTCGTAATTACTAGTGCACTGCCATAGTCATTTCAGATTCGTTAGCCGTCTTCTTCGAATTTTTCTGCCATATGAAGAATATGATAAACAGCACAATTAAGATGGCTGGAAAGGTCATCATCTTCATTAATGCCTGTTGCCCGGTAGCCAGTTCGAGCGCGTTTCCTGTAAGACCCTTCGCTGTATTTTCTGTACGTGCACCATCAATCCAGCTACCAATGAAAGGCTGAAAAATAGAGGTAGAAAACATGCCGACGCCTCCCACAATTGACATTCCCAATGCACTACTGCGTGGAACTCTGTGTGCTACTGAACCAATCATGACAGGCCAGAAATAACAGATGCCAAGAGCGAACACTATGGCGGCTACGTATGCCATTGGTCCGGTAACAGTACTGAACATATAGATACCTATAGTTGCCAGGATCGCTCCTAAGAGCAAAACACCCGTTTGGCCGAGGGAGCCAACGACTGGTCCGGCGAAATACCTTCCCACAGCCGACACTCCAAATGTCAAAGCCAAAATGAGCATGGCATCTGCTCCACTTGCACCCAGAACAATACTAACCCATTGGCTAGGACCAAACTCTGAAATAGCTGTGAGGGCCATGCAACAGAACAGGAAGATATAAACGGGACTCAACATGGCCTTAAAGTTTTCTCCAAGAGAGATAGCTCCTTCCACTTGTGATTTCGGAAAGGTTTTTCCAAAAAATAAAACTGCATAAATAACAGTTGGGATCATCGTCACCCACATCTGTGCCTCCCAGCCTAAACCCATGCGGGTCATGAAGAAAGAAATGAGGGAGCCTACGAGTATTCCACCTGGAAACCACATGTGAAACCTGGCGAGCATTTTTTGCATTGTCACACCCGAGTACATGTCTGCAATCATCGGATTACAAGCAGCCTCGGTACAACCATTACCAATACCAATTAGTAGTGTGGAAATTAATAAGGTAGTGTATCCGCCGGCGAAAATAGTTAACAAAATTCCGATGGTGTGGCATACGAAAGCCACCAGCATAATGTTTTTAGGACCAAACGTATGATAAACAAGACCACCAATAATCATGGAAATAGGAAATCCCAAAAACCACATGGAATTGATAAATCCAAGTTGTTCGGCAGAAAGGCCAAAAGCCTCACCTAACTGAGGGAGGATGCCAGCGCGGATGGAGAAGGTAAAAGCTGTGGTGATAAGTGCGAAGCAACTACCGTTGAACAAGGCACTTTTGTTAATGTTGTCGTTTCCGTTCATAATGATAAGCTGTTAGATTTTGTGAATGAGGGGTTTGTAATTTGATTATAAAAGGTTTTTGACGAAGTAAAATAAATACATCTGGCGAAATATTGAGATATTTATTGAACAAAAATTAAATGTAGTATTTTAAAGGCATTGTACTTTAATTGATAATAAAATTATTTAACGATGTCGTAATATCAACATAAGGCCAACCGAACCAAAAAGAAAGAGAAACCAGGAAGGAAGTGACGCTGTTTAGTTATTGCGTACTCCTGGTTAATTGCAGGTTATTTAAAAAAGGCGCTCTGTCATCACAAGGGTCCTCAACGAGTGTTATTAATAAGCCGTTATTTTTTATTTCATACTTATACTTGCCGACAGTAGAGTTGACGCAATCACTTTGCCCGGAAGTTTTCATCACCGTGAATGTAGAATTGGTGGCTGTAAAAGTCATTGATTCAACCATTGAATTTTGATCAAGGTTCATTACGACCAAAGTGTCTTTAGCAAAATTAAAAGAAACATTAACCGGACCATCCAATGGTAAAGTTCCCTTCCATTTCGTGTTAGCCAGCTGCGCTTTTATTGAACCCGATACCAATGTTATCAGCAATAGGCAAAAGAGACTTTTTTTCATGATTTTTATTTGTTTGAGAAATTGATTAATTTTTTACTTAAAGTACAAAAACTTTTAACTCTGCCCTAAAACGTTATTTAGTTTGAACAATTCTTTTGTCTATTTTTTTGGTAGAAAATACTGCAACTGCTACTCTTGAATCAGCACAGCCATAGTAGAGAAACCATTTGTTCTTAAAGAATACCAGTCCTTCTGTGAACACTGTTCCGGCGGGGTACTGGCCGCTTTTTTCGAATGGCTCTTGCGGTACAAAAAAAGGTTTGTCCAATCTTGCAATTGGCTTTGTTGGATCCTTTAAGTCAAACAAAACCTGGCCTGCTGCGTACGTGTTAGTCGTATAATTTTCGTCGCCATCTTTACCGGCTTTATTCTTACCGTTGTAAATAAGCAAAATGCCTTTGCTAGTCATGATAGCCGGTGGACCGCATTCTGTAAGATCACTGTCGAAGAAACCTTTGCGGGTAGCGATACATTGCTTAAGCTCGCCTTTTTCATCAAGCATTGGCCGCCAGTTAACGAGGTCATCAGATGTTGCAGTGTTTACAAAATGTTCTCCCCAATACATCCAATATTTTCCATTGATTTTTGCTATCACCTGTTTGCCGTTTACAAGCCTTGTGATTATTGATGCAGACTTACTGGCCATATTAAAAAACCTGCCGTTATATGCCTTTCTGAATGCGGGCCCATGTTTCGTCCAGGTTATTAAATCTCTTGAAGTGGCTACGCCAATCCTTGGTACTTTCTTATTCCATTGGGTATAACACATTACGTACCTTCCATCTGCTGTCATTGCAACACGGGGGTCTTCACAACCTCCCGGCCATTCAAATTCTTTTTGACTATCGTTTCCGGGAAACATCACTGGAGTTGATCGCCGCTTCATTGCAATGCCATCTACACTTTCTGCTAAACCAAGTCGTGACGTTCTTGTTCCAATCGCTATTCCCGATTTGTCTTCAGCACGGTATAACACATAGATCTTATTATTTTTTATAGCTGCGGCGGGATTGAACACGTCATTTGCTTCCCACGCAACTTCCTTTTTGCTCATAGGATCTATAAACCTGCTTGCAGGATTTGGAGACAAAACAGGATTTACATTTTGAGGGCGCACAAAAGGACCAAAAGCCCAATCAGGCAAAGTGTTTTGCTTTTGGGCAGGTAAGGTTAGCGCTGTGAACAGCAATGAAGTAAATAATAACATGCATCGAAAAGTCTTCAGGCAATCGTTTCTATTTAGCATGCTACTATGGTTTGTCTTGTAAATTAAACTGATAATACTTTATAATTGAATAAAATTATTGACGTTTACAAATCATCGCAATAAGGGTTGTAGATTTTACAAAACCTGCTGTAACAAAGAATCGATTTGATTTTGGAGAAAATCGAGGCGTGAAAAAATTATCGATGATCACTAGTTATTTTAAAGCAGCATCTTGTACATACTTCCATTCCCCTGTCTTTACGTTTATTGTCCATGGCTTTGGTTCAGGTACCCATAGCTTACCGTCACCGATCTCGATAGGCATCCAGATGTAGCGGGAATCCCATTGAGTTCCTGGCTTCCAGACATCAGCCATAAAAATGATCGTAGTCGATTTTTTTCCCGCAACCTTGATCAACATCGTAGATTGAGAACCGTAAGTATTTGTCTCTGGGGGAGCAATATCTTTGAATTCAGTCCATGGACCTTGTAATGTTGGCGCAGTAGAGTATTTATTAGGATTCGCTTTCCAACCTGTTAATGCTGAACCGATCGAATAATACAAGCCCTTATAATGAACAATTGCACCGCCTTCCATGTGTGCTTTTATCAGGCTCATCTCTTTTTCAACATTCATATAATCTTCTGAGAGCTTTGCAATGCGAAAACCGAAAGGACGGTCTTCGAAAACCAGGTACGCGGTTCCATCGTCGTCGATAAATTGCCCGATGTCACGGCTTTCATGATCGAGCGGGCGAAAGCTTTTTACATAGGTAAAAGGTCCAACAGGTCGGTCACTTACAGCTATGCCCACCCTTGCCACTTTATAGCTGCTGTTGTCGAGGTGGAAGTACATTACATACTTCTTAGTCTTTTTATTAAAGAAAACTTTCGGCCTTTCCAATACCCATCGCCTGCCTAAGTTTTCCGGATCGGCCATCTTTACAACATCACCCATAAATTTCCAGTTCATCAGGTCTCTGGATGAATAACAACTTACATAACGAAAGTTGGTATCCAATCCCCGTGAACGCTCTTCACCATACCAATAATAAGTCTTACCCATCTTTATGATGCCTCCGCCGTGAGCCTGAATGTGTTTACCATCTGTATCCGGCCAAACCTCTCCCGGCCTGATCACAGTTTGCTTTTGTGTAAACCCACTTGCTACAATTGCCATTAGTGAAACGGTTGGCAAGAGTTGTTTTAATAAGATATGCATGTCTGTTTACTTTACTGTTTCAATGATACTTCCCTCGGTTGCTACTTTCAATTTTAATTGTGATACCAGCCCATCTTTTCATAGCATCATCGTTGCGTCGCAATCACTTCATCGGCAAACCGACAGGGAGCTAAAGCCTTTATTTCCGTAACCGTAAAAAATTTAAAATTACTTGAACAATACCTTTAAATCGATCATAAAAAGCCTCGTTTAAAATTCTTGTCTCGGTTTCTCTTTCAAATGGAATCCATTATTTACAACACCATTAAAAGCTATTTTTTATTTCTTTACCGGGGTTTTAAAATAAGTGCTCAAAAAGAGCATTTGGTAGTTGATCGCATTCGTCCAGTAAGGCCAGTTGTGGGCTCCGGGTCGGGCAATAAAATCGTGTGGAATATTGCGGAGCTGTAATTGTTCGTGCAATTTTTCATTCACTTTAAAAAAGAAATCTTCAGTACCGCAATCAATGATCAGCGAAAGGGCATTAGGCGTAAGCAAATGCAACATGTTGGCAACCGTATTTTTTTCCCAGTTCTCCGGCCGTTCAGAATACTTGCCAAGGCGTGCAGCCATATCCCAGTTATTAGGAAACGGGCGAATGTCAACACCGCCACTCATGCTACCTGCAGCGCCAAAAACATCCTGGTGTTTAAAGGCAAGATAAAGCCCGCCGTGACCGCCCATGCTCAATCCCGTTATGGCTCTTCCCTTCCGGTCTTTGATCGTCTTGTACTTGCTGTCAATCCATCTCACCAATTCATCAGACACATAGGTTTCGTATTTGTACTTATCATCCAGCGGACTATCCCAATACCAGCTATTATTTCCATCAGGACA
>JAQBNO010000179.1 GCA_028288485.1 Segetibacter sp. | reverse complement strand
GGTGAACGGTGTGTGGGATGTTACTTGTGTGCTGCAGCTTGCCCGGTTGATTGCATTTCGTTGCAGGCTACTGAAGATGAGAACGGTCGCCGCTATCCTGAATTCTTTAGAATAAATTTTTCACGCTGTATTTTCTGTGGTTATTGCGAAGAAGCTTGCCCCACTTATGCTATTCAATTGATCCCTGATTTTGAAATGGGTGAATACAATCGTCAAAACCTTGTATTCGAAAAAGAAGACCTGTTGATTAACAGCCAGGGAAAATACCCCGGATACAATTTTTATAAAGTAGCAGGCATGGATGCAGGGGTTAAAGGAAAAGGCGAAGGAGAGAATGAAGATGCACCGGTAGATGTGCATAGCTTGTTACCTTAGGATAGACCATTGGCCAATAGTGATAGAGCATATTTCCCATTGGCCATTCACGATTGAACATTCACCATTCACATTACTTATGGCTACTGTTTTTTACATATCATCACTTATTGCAATTATTGCTACCATCATGGTAATTACCCGCCATCAGCCAATACATGCATTATTGTACCTGGTAGTCTCGTTTATGGCAGTCGCAGTAATTTTCTTATCAGTAGGCGCTCCTTTTATAGCAGCACTTGAAATAATAGTGTACGCCGGAGCAATAATAGTGCTTTTCATTTTTGTTACAATGATGCTGAACCTTGGAAGAGAAACTGCAGTTCAGGAAAAACAATGGCTGCAGCCAAAAGTATGGGCAGGCCCTTCGGTACTTGCGTTTGTTTTATTGGCCCAAATGGTCATCCTGCTAACTAAAGGAAATGCCGCACCAATGAATATGCAAATAGTGGAAATAAAAAGAGTGTCGGTTTCATTGTACGGCGAATACATACTTGCCTTGGAACTGGCAGGCTTCCTGCTAATGGCAGGGATCGTTGGAGCAGCTCATATTGGGAAACATAAGAAAAAACATTTGCACAGGTTTCTCCAGGAGGATAATAACGTTGAGGAACAGTTTCAGAAAAGAGACCCGGTAACAATAATAAGCGAAGAGAAAGAAGCGCCGGAACCTGTTGCATAACGAATAGCAGACTGACCTGAGAAGGTTTTTTGTGATACCGGTAATTGTATAAGGAATTTAGCATTGTTGTTCGAATGAGATCCCTTCCATTGTCGCTCACTTGTACAATTTTATCAATTCGCGGCTTTTTCCTGCTAGAAGAAAATCGAATAAAATTATCAGCTCATGCCTTTTAATTCCCACATCGTATTAATTGTTGCCGCAATACTTTTTGTGTTGGGTTTGGTTGGTGTATTAACAAGGAAGAACATCATCTTCATATTAATTTCTATCGAGATTATGTTGAATGCTTCAGGACTTGCTTTTGTAGCGGCGGGCTCGAGATGGGGTCAGCCCGATGGACAGGTTATGTTTCTTTTTATCCTTTCTATGGCTGCAGCAGAAGTATCAATAGGACTCGCATTAATTCTGCAAATCTATCATCAACATAAGACATTGAACGTAGATAAATTAATGGAGTTGAGAGACGAACCAGCAATGTGATAACGAACAGAAATCAGATGTTCAATATTCAACGATCAATATTCTATTAACAATAAAAGCACAAGAGTCGTGTTGTTTACTCCTGGTGAAACTTCACATTAGATATTGAACAACAAACGCTTGCTTAGACATTACCCTTGACGATTTAATCAAACACTGATATGAACAGTTTAATCGCACTTATTCCTGCCCTGCCGTTAATCGGCTTCCTGGTGCTATCGTTGGCAGGAAGACACTTACCTAAAAAAGCCAGCGCATGGATTGGTGCAGGAATGGTGAGTGCTGCAGCAATAATTACGATTATCCTGGGCTTACAATTTTTACAAGCTCCTCCTGCCGGCGATGCTTATACGCAACTATTATGGCAATGGATAAGAACCGAAACTTTTTCCTGTTCCATTAGTTTCAGGTTAGATGCCCTGTCTCTCGTATTTGTATTTGTTATCACATTTGTTGGTGCACTCATTCATATTTACTCTACAGCTTTTATGCAGCACGACCGGGACTATGCCCGGTTTTTTGCCAGCATGAATTTATTCGTTTTTTCCATGTTGGTGTTGGTGCTTGCCGACAACCTGTTACTGATGTACCTCGGTTGGGAAGGAGTAGGATTATGCAGTTATTTGTTAATTGGGTTTTGGTATGAAACACCGGCAAATACCAGGGCGGCAAACAAAGCTTTTTATATAACCCGCATTGGTGATACAGCTATGGCTATTGGCCTGTTCCTTTTGTTTAAAGAACTTGGAACCCTCAATATACCAGAAATTTTAAATGGCGCACCGGGACACTTTACCGCCGGCTCCACTAACATCACAATTATTGCTTTATTGCTTCTTGCAGGAGGCATGGGCAAGTCGGCGCAATTGCCATTTCAAACATGGTTACCCGATGCTATGGCTGGTCCATCGCCGGTGAGTGCATTGATTCATGCAGCAACAATGGTCACTGCTGGTGTATACCTGGTAGCAAGAATGCATACAGTGTTTGAACTATCACCCGTTGCAATGAGTGTTACGGCTATAGTAGGGGCAATTACTTTATTGGTTGCCGGCTGCAGCGCGATGGCACAAACAGACATTAAAAGAATACTGGCCTATTCCACCATCAGCCAAATTGGCTACATGTTCCTTGCTTTAGGTGTTGGTGCGTGGAGTGCCGGCATCTTTCATTTTTTTACCCACGCATTTTTTAAAGCCTTATTGTTTCTGGCAGCCGGAGCAATAATTGAGTCACTACATCATGAACATAACATTTTTAAAATGGGCGGATTAAAAGATAAGATGCCGGTTATATTCTGGACCTTTTTAGCCGGCTCTGCAGCTTTAGCAGCCTTACCTTTTATCAGTGCAGGCTTTTTTAGTAAAGACCAGATTTTGTGGTACGCGTGGAGTGCGGGCAACGGTAATCCTGTACTTTGGTTTGTTGCTCTTTTGGGTGCCTTCATTACCGCCTTTTATACAACCCGTTTGATGCTGGTCGTTTTTTGGGGAGATATGAAAACACACATAAGTCACTTCCCGGGAAAGCGAATGACTGTGCCACTTGTTATTCTTGCAATATTTAGTGTGGCAGCAGGTTTCATAGAATGGCCGCACAATATCGTTCACCTATCGCTCTTCTCCGATCTTGCTCAAAAGGTGCTGCCTTCTACAACTTTACGTGAAGGTGTTCCTGACGAAATTATATTTCAATTCGTGGCGGTGGTAGTTACCCTTGCAGGAGTGTTTATGGGCTATACCTTGTATTACAAAAACAAACCCATATTAGAACAATGGAAAACGTCTCCTGCAAACAGGGCTTTATACAATTTTTTCTATAAAGGATGGTACTTCGACCAGTTATACGATTTCATTTTTGTCAAACCATTTGTATACTTAACCCGGGTTAATAAATCTGATTTTTTTGACGGGTTGTACAAAGGGATTGCGCTGGGAAGCCGGAGGATAAATGAATTCTTTTCGGTTTCTCAAAACGGATCTTTACGCTGGTACGTTGCGGGGGTTCTGTTTGGAATTCTATTCATCTTCACCTTACAATTGTTGTTATGATCCTGGCAATAATGATTGGCATTTTACTGGCAGGAGGACTGCTTTGTTGGGCAGCCACCCGGTGGAATATCGCGGTAGCTAAATGGATAGCGTTACTCGCAGTCCTGCTTGATTTAGTTATTGCAATAAACCTGTGGCTACAACATTCGGCTGCATCTTTGACGGGTTCAAATGTATGGTTTATCAATTACCAGGCAAACTGGATCCCGTCTTTTGGAATTTCCTTTCACCTGGCTCTCGATGGATTAAGTTTGGTTTTATTACTGCTTACTTTTTTCCTGGGTGCATTAGGCGTTCTTTGTTCGTGGAACGAAATAAAAGAACGAACCGGATTTTATTATTTTAACCTGTTATGGACCCTGGCTGGCATTACCGGTGTTTTTGTAGCGCTGGATCTTTTCCTGTTTTATTTCTTTTGGGAAGTGATGCTGGTTCCTATGTTTTTCCTGATAGGGATTTGGGGCGATACTAACAGGCGGTATGCGGCTTATAAATTTTTCATCTTCACCCAGGCAGGTGGCTTGCTGATGTTGATATCTATACTAGCCTTATACTTCATCAACGGAGCGCAAACCGGCACCTATTCTTATGATTACTTCAGCCTGTTGAATACAAAGCTCGAACCCGCTACAGCAACGTTAATTATGTCAGGCTTTTTGATAGCTTTTGTGATTAAGTTACCGATGATACCCTTTCACAGTTGGCTACCAGATGCCCATAGTGAGGCGCCGACAGCGGGTAGTTTAATATTGGCTGGCCTGTTGTTGAAAACAGGCGCGTATGGAATTATACGTTTTGTATTACCCCTATTTCCTGAGGCATCCGCAGCAATCTCCTGGTGGGCACTGCTATTCGGTGTTATTGGTATTGTATATGGAGCTATGCTCGCATTCGCCCAAACAGATATTAAGCGTTTGATCGCTTATACTTCCGTAAGTCATATGGGTTTCGTGCTGGTCGGCATATTTGCTTTTCGTGAAATGGCAATGCAAGGCGTAGTTATGCAAATGGTAACCCATGGTATAAGCACGGGCGCCTTGTTCGTTTTAGCAGGCATGCTAAAAGAACGATTGCATACAAGAGATATCGGGCGAATGGGAGGGCTATGGACTTCGATGCCGGCAATGGGCGGGGTCGCTTTATTATTTACTATGGCTTCCCTTGGACTGCCACTATTGGGCAGTTTTATAGCAGAGTTTTTAATACTGATGGGAACGTTTCCGGTGAACCCGCCTTTAACAATAATCGCCACACTTGGCCTGGTCTTCTCGGCTTTGTACTCGTTACGACTGATGCAAAAGGTCTTCCTCGGTCCGGTTACAACTGAGATACCAATGAAAGATTTAAGTGTTAGAGAAATCATTGTGATGGGAGCGTTTACAGTCACCATTGTACTGTTAGGGATATACCCGCAACCGGTTATAGACATGGCCGCTACAGTAATAAATAATTTGGTAGTGAGGCGGTAGAGTTTGATGATGGTCGACAGGATGACGGCGGACAGATGATGTTTGACAGTTCAACTTTGACAGAGATGACGGAAAGCCTGTCAGGTGAGATAAAGGAAATATAGTTCTATCACTTATTTGTATACCCGGCTAAGTGAAAGTCCTTATAATAATCGAGAAGAGGTTGAATATAAATAGAAAGTACAAGAGTGCGACGCAACGAACGATTCAACCTGGTTCCGAAAGCTGGCAACCAAAATAAACTATTCAAAGTAAAGAAATGACACCACTTCAATTAACTGCACTTCTTCCTTATATACTACTTGCCGCAGCCTCTATTGTAGTTATTCTGCTGATTGCTTTTAAAGCAAGTCACACAGTTATACAGGTTGTTGGATTTTTATTGATGTGCGGGGTGGCCGTTTCTTTGTTCGCCGTTAAGGAACTACTCCCGGTTTCTATTTTACCCCTTTTCGAGATAGATGGGTTTGCTTTGCTGTTTACCGGACTCATCATTTTTTGTGTTTTAGTAGTCGGCCTGTTTTCTTTTATTTACTTTGAAGAGCGGGAAGAAAATCCGAAAGAATATTATATCCTGCTTTTTCTTAGTACGCTTGGTGCAGCTACAATGACCATTAGCCGGCATTTCATTTCGCTGTTTATAGGGCTTGAGATATTGAGTGTGAGTTTGTATGCACTGATTGCTTATTTACGAACACGGAACAATGCGGTTGAAGCTGGCATGAAGTACCTGGTGCTTGCTGCTTTGTCGTCTGCCTTTCTTCTATTTGGTATGGCTTTAATTTATATGGAAACAGGCAGTATGGAGTTTTCTGCAATTGCTCAAAAATTAGGAGCTTCTTCTGCCCTTTTCATTACCGGAATTGGATTGATGGTTGTGGCAATCGGATTTAAACTTGCATTGGTTCCATTTCATTTCTGGGCAGCCGATGTGTACCAGGGTGCACCATCGCCTGTCACTTCTTTTATCGCAACAGTGTCAAAGATTGGGGTATTTGCAGTATTGCTACGTTTTGCACAAACCATCCATCTGCAGTCGTATCCACTTGCCTATTTCATTTTTGCAGCTATTGCTATCATTTCCATGATAGCCGGCAACCTCCTTGCCCTGCAACAGCAGAATATAAAAAGACTCCTTGCCTATTCCTCAATTTCCCATTTCGGATACTTATTGGTTGCCTTTTTACCGGGGAATGCGGGAAGCAATGAAGCGGTATTTTTCTATCTTGCCGCCTATTCTTTAACCATCTTGTCAGCATTTGGAATTATTACCTTATTATCAAACCGGCAACAGGATGCCGACCACCCTGATTTTTACAGGGGCCTGTTTTGGAGAAACCCTTTAATGGCAACTGTTCTTACAGCCGCCATGCTTTCGCTCGCCGGCATTCCTCTCACAGCCGGGTTTATGGGGAAATTTATAGTATTAACAACGGGCGTACGGCAAGGTTTATGGTTGCCGGTTCTTGTACTGGTGGTCACAAGTGTATTTGGATTATATTATTACTTGCGTATCATCAGTTTGCTGTTTGCTGAAGCTCCTGCAGCAGGACCAAAAGAAAAAACATTGCATCCCTTTTTCTATACCGCGACATATACTGCATTAATTGTACTGGTGTTACTGCTGGTCTGGATTGGAGTCTTTCCCTCAGGAGTAATTGAAGGAATCAAAGCGTTTTTATAAGCAGTAAGAAAAGCGTGTTGAATAATCTACCAACTGTTAATGTATGTAAGATTGTAACTTCTATCTAAAAAAATTCGCCTTCGTAAAATACCATTTTCCTCAATCGGGCGTTTAATTAATAAATAAACGCCTTTTTTATGTACAACGATGATTTTTACGAAATAGAATGTTCCTCTGCTATAGGTATTTCACTTAAAGAAATTTTGGAATACTACACCTCGCTTTGCCAACAGTAGGCATCATATCCCTATCCTTCTTCCAAAAAAAGATTAAGCCGCTAACATTTAAACAATCCTGTTCAAGTGTTACACTCCTCATTTTTGCGCTTCGATCTCGTAATGTCAAAAGCAAACGTGTATTTGCGGGTTTGTGCTCACTACATTAGTCGCTGCTTCAACCTATAGGTTTTCTTTCATCTTTTTTATTCTCCCGGCCATTTACTTCAACATGAATTAGGTTTCTCTGGCTTTCCTATAATTATTACGCTTTTAGGCTTTCAAAAGCAGAAGTTTTAATAGATTTTCAAGCATATCTTTATCGAGGTCATACTAATTATTGTTCTTGCTTTTTACAGCAAAACGACCAGGAAGATGTATAGACATTACTTGGATTAGGTTAAATGCTTAACTTGTCCCCCCGTATAACTAACCTGACAACTCACGATTAAGTTTAAGCAGCATTATGTTGAATGAAACAGCGATAAGTTTACACTGGTCTAATTTTTATCGTAACTACTTTAAGTAGAAGATATGGTTTTTAATAAATTCAATCTCCGTAACTACTACGCCACTATGAAATTGAACACAATTCATTTCATCCCATTATTTTTACAGTGCGCCGGTATTAATGTTTATATGGCGATGTTTCTCCCGATGGTTATTTTAAGAATGCAACGCACAATTAAACCAATACTAATCCCAATAAAAAATATAAAGTGAATAAAAACATGAATAAAGTAAGCGCAGCCGGCTTACTCATAGCGTTGGGAATAATTTATGGAGATATAGGAACTTCTCCCCTGTATGTTCTTAATGCAATTTTGAAAAATCGGGCAGTAACAGAACAACTTATATTAGGATCGCTATCATGTATTATTTGGACCTTAACCTTACAAACAACCGTAAAATATGTAATTCTTACCCTTAGAGCCGACAACCGCGGGGAAGGAGGGATTTTTTCACTTTTCGCCCTGGTAAGGAGACGACGAAAATGGCTGGTCTTCGCGGCGATGATTGGAGGTGCTGCATTATTAGCAGACGGAATGATCACCCCGCCCATTTCGGTTACCTCGGCAATAGAAGGCTTACGAAATATTCCTACTTTATCAACTATAACCGACAACGCAATAGTAGGAATTGTATTGGGAATAATTGCCGCCCTGTTTTTTTTACAACAATTCGGAACGGCATCAATTGGCAAGTTTTTCGGCCCCATAATGACCATTTGGTTTATTATGCTGGCGATACTAGGGTCGGTCCACCTGGTTGAATACATTAGCGTATTTAAGGCATTCAACCCTTATTATGCCATCAATCTGCTTACGCAGTATCCACACGGCTTTTGGCTTTTAGGGGCAGTTTTCCTGTGTACAACGGGGGCAGAAGCACTCTATTCGGACCTCGGACATTGCGGAAGAAACAACATCAGGGCCTCATGGATTTTTGTGAAATCCAGCTTGATCCTAAATTACCTTGGCCAATCGGCCTGGCTGTTGTCTCATTTTAAAGGCCAGGTAATTTCAGAAGAAATGATTACGAAAGGGTTCAATCCCTTTTATGGTGTAATGCCCGAATGGTTTGTAATTGTAGGAATAATTATTGCCACCAGCGCGGCCATCATTGCCAGCCAGGCTCTTATCAGCGGTTCTTTTACGTTAATAAGTGAAGCTATCCGGCTTAACCTGTGGCCTAAAATGAAAATTAAATATCCATCCGAAGCGAAGGGCCAGCTTTTTGTTCCGGGCATCAATGCGATTCTTTTTATAGGTTGTTGCGGTATCGTCTTGTACTTTAAAAAAGCCACCAATATGGAGGCGGCTTACGGTCTGGCAATTACGATGTGCATGATTGCTACCACAATTTTATTTGCTAATTATTTAGTCCTTCACAGGGCATCTCCGTTTTATATTTATCTCTTCCTTGCAGTTTACCTCACCATCGAAGCTTCATTCCTGGTTGCTAATTTAGAAAAGTTCCCGCATGGAGGTTATGTAACACTGGTGGTTGGTGGACTACTCTTCCTTGTTATGTACACCTGGTACAGGGCACGAAAAATTAAAAATCGCTATGTGGAGTTTGTGAGGCTGGACGACTACATTACGAACCTACAAGAGTTAAGTAACGACAAAACTATCCCTAAATACGCCACCCATTTGGTTTACTTAACCAGTGCCGATAATCCACGGGAGTTGGAACATAAGATCATCTATTCCATCTTAAACCGGAAGCCTAAAAGGGCCGATATTTACTGGTTTATTCACGTCGACACTTTAGACGATCCCTACACCATGGAATACAAAGTAGAGCACATAATACCGAATGATATCATCAGGGTAGAATTCCGCCTTGGCTTTCGTGTTCAACCACGTATTAATCTGCTGTTTAGGAAAGTGGTGCAGGATTTGGTTGCAAACAAAGAAGTGAATATTACCAGCCGTTACGATAGCCTGGAGCGAAACAATATTGCCGGCGACTTCGAATTCATAGTCATGGAAAAGTACTTAAGCCAGGATAACGAACTTCCTTTCGCCGAAAAACTTATTATGCGATTGCATTTCTGGCTAAAAGATGTGAGCTTATCAGAAGAACGTGGTTTTGGACTTGACCCTAGTAATGTTACCGTCGAAAAGTTTCCGCTGATTGTGGCTCCGGTAACTACCATAAAATTAAAGCGGCTCGAGATGAATTAGAGTCTTATAATACGAAAGCACCTTCATTTCTTTCAGCAGTTTTTATTGAGGGATTGTTTTATGGACCCGTCTTTTGGCATCTATAATCGACATCGTTGCGTCGCACTCTTGTACAATTTCTACCTGTTCTGCAACATCTCCTGCACAACAGGTAGAAAGATAGTTTGTATTTGAATTACTATTTGCTTTAATTCTGACCAACCCATTCTCTCGATGACTATTCAAATATTAGTTCATCTTTTTTTAAAAAGTAAAGATTATCTTGTTTCAGTTACAGTTTCTGTTCGAATTAAAAGCTTGCTAATAACCATAATACAAAATGTATAAACACTACAAACGAGCAATATATCTTAACCCATTTCTTATTTTCCTTTTTTCAGTATCACTGCTGACCGGCTCTTTTGCTCAAAAACAAAATTCTTTACCAGGCTGGGCGTTTGGTCCTTTTACCAGGCCTGCAGGAGTAAACCCGGTTTTATCACCACAGCCTTCCAGCTTATTCATCGATCCAATGAGCGGCAACAAAGTTGCCTGGGAATCGAATGATGTTTTTAACCCGGCCGCCGCAATTAAAAACAATAAAATATACGTGCTTTACCGTGCCGAAGATAAATCAGGAATTGCGATCGGCACAAGAACTTCACGCCTCGGCCTTGCCGAAAGCAGTGATGGGATTTCAATGAAACGTCGTTCAACTCCGGTCATGTATCCGGGAGACGATAACCAGAAAGAATTTGAATGGCCGGGTGGATGTGAAGATCCACGTGTTGCAGTTACCGAAAATGGTACATACGTAATGTTTTACACGCAATGGAACAAAAAAGTACCACGTATTGGCGTAGCAACTTCAAAAGACCTGGTAAAGTGGACAAAACATGGCCCTGCATTTAGACGAGCTCACAATGGAAGGTTCTTTGATATGGCCAGCAAATCGGCTTCTATTGTCACCAAAGTTGTAAAAGGAAAACAGGTTATTACAAGAGTGAATGGCAAATATTTAATGTACTGGGGAGAACATTTTGTAAACCCCGCAACCTCAACAGACCTTGTAAACTGGGAGCCAATGCTGGATGAAAAAGCCGAATTGAAGCAGCTGATTGCTCCCCGAAACGGCTACTTTGATAGTGATCTTACTGAATGCGGCCCACCTGCTGTAATAACCGACAGAGGCATCTTATTAATTTACAACGGGAAAAATAAAGCGGGCAAAGATGGAGACGAGCGTTATACCGCAAATACCTATGCCGCCGGCCAGGTGTTGTTTGAGTTACAGGATGGAATGAAACCAATTGAAAGATTGGATATACCATTCTTCGTGCCAACAGAAGCGTTTGAAAAAAGTGGCCAATACCCCGCCGGGACCGTGTTTACAGAAGGGCTGGTCTATTTTAAGAACAAATGGTTTTTGTACTACGGCTGTGCTGATTCACGGGTAGCTGTTGCTATTTACTCCCCGCGAAAATAAGGGGAACTTCATTTACCAATCATTGGTATTCTTTCTGCCCTTTTCGGCTTTTTACCTCAATTTTTCATTGTGAAAATCCCTTCACTGTTGGCATGTAGCGTCATAAAATAATAAATTCACCTCTACAATTTGCAACTTCAGCAGCATTAAGATTTCTTTCACAATCCTTTCCCTTAATTTGGATTTTCAAATGGGGCTAACTCTTTTATTCATTTTAAATCTTCAATTCTCCCGATAGAATTCTACTCATTGGTCATTTAATAATTTAAACCTCTGTCATGAGTTCTATTCGGAAAACCTCCGGCGTATTCGTACTGTTTTTTGTACTTGCTATTTCTGCATCTCACGCGCAACTTAAAACTTCTAAGTACGAGATCGGTATTAATCTCGGAACCCTCGTTTACCAGGGCGACCTTACCGGAAGGTTAATAGGTAATTACAAGCCTGTAAGACCTGCACTTGGCTTATATGTAAGCCGGTCACTAGATTCTTATTTTTCTGTACGTGCAAGCCTTACTCTTGGAAAGATTTCCGCAGATGAATATAATAATTACGACAGTTCAAGCTGGCATAAATACCGCGGTTTTAATTTCAGTACACCTGTTACGGAATTAGCAGCTTCACTGGTTTTTCATCCATTCGGTGAAAACGGCGAAAGAAAGCTCTCTCCTTATCTTTTTGCCGGTGGTGGAGTCACCTTCCTGAATGTTAAGAGAGATTGGAGTAAGTTAAACAAAGTCGCTTACGACGAAAAGTCGAAAGTGCAGATTGGCCTCGGCACCGATACTTTGTATAATACCCCGCGAACAATTGCTATTTTGCCTGTAGGTGGAGGTTTAAGATATGTACTAAGTCCTCAACTTGCTGTAAATGGAGAATTTACCTATCGTTTCACAGCTACCGATTACCTCGACGGATTTAAATACTCGGGAAACGAAAATAGCAGAGACGGCTATTATGGGGTTTCAATCGGTTTAAGTTATAGATTTGGCGGCTATAAATGTCCAAGTGTTAGACAATAGTTACAGGTGAGCACCTGAATAGAATTATCCGAAGAGATCCCTATGGGACTTTCTGTATGAGAGTGCGGCGCAAGAAAACTTAGGGGGGCCACTAACCATGCAAAATGAACTTTTAGTGCGATCATCTATAGCTCAAGCCGCGTTGCTTCGTTATTGCAATGCGATTCTACCCGCCTCTTTCTGAAACCGCTTCGCTGGTTTCAGCATGGCGTCGCCTGGCACCCCAGAGCCTGGCGTCCCTTATGCAATAACTGTTGTCAGAAGCGAATATTATAACACCAATCCATAAAAACAAATACCAACTTTACTCTTTTGTTGCCACCAGCAATGCAGCCGAAAGGATTGCGACCCTTCGGCTCAAGTCACCCTTCGGCAAGTTCGGTGCACCCTTCGGCTTCGCCCACGGTAAAAAATGCTACGCTAAGTTCTATCAAAGAATTAAAAGTTGAACTGAGCGTAGCAACGATGATTCGTCTAGTACAAAAAGCCGGTATCCAAAAAAACATTAAAATCAAGACAGCAAAAACGAGTTCATGGGTAGAAAAGTTTTATAGTATTGCTGCGGCCGGGCTCCAAAAAAATCTAACGACTGTTTGCCGTCATCATATTTTTCTTACCCTTATTGCAAAAGCTTCGGCAGGGTTTGTAACTAATAATTGGTGTATATCGTTATCAGTAAATTCCCTGTTTTTTAATAAAGGAACCAACGCAGTGAAAATATTTGTGTAACCTGTAAAGCTTCCACCATCTTTTTCCCCGGGTTTGTACCACCCGGCATCATGTGATATCAAAACTTTATTCAGCAATCCTGCTGTTCTTAAGTTATCAATTGATGTAGCATATTTTTCAAAACCTCCCCAGCCAATTCCATCCAGGCTGATCCACGCTCCCAGTTTAGCGGCTTTCACGTGTTGTGTCAGATCCTGCTCGGCTTGTGCATGAGTCCATACAAATGCAGCTGGATGCACCTTCATTTTTTGCAGAAGTTCAATCTCTTCAAAAGCAGGCATGGCAGGGCCTGTATGAGAGCAAATGGTTAGGCCTGTTTGTAAATGAGTTAAAGCGGCCGCCTTCACTATCTTCTTGTGCAGTTCAGTCAAGTGTGGTCCCTCAACACTTATTTTAATAAAACCCGGTTTTACTGTTGTATCCTCAATTCCACTTTCAAATTCACCGACCCATCTTTTCGCTATTTGCTTATAAGTTTCGGTAAATGCCCATGCCGGCAAATACTTATTACCAACTGCACCGTAATAACCGGTATTTGTTATTATTTGTACCCCGCTTTCTTTTGCCAGCCTTGATAAAAGAACGACATCGCGGCCTAAAAACACAGGCGTGCAATCAAAGATTGTTTTTACTCCGTACTTCTTTACATCCAATAAATACGGCATTACTTTCTTTACAACTTCGTCCCTGTTCCACCGGCTATAATTTATTTTATCAGCACCAATAAAATCAACCAGGAAATGTTCATGAACCAAACTTGTTCCCATTGCTGTTGCAGGTATGCTGCCATTAACAGTAATTACAGAAAGCGATTCGGATTGTTGCAGTACAAGCAAAAAGGCCGTCCCTGCTTTAAGAAAATCTCTTCTTGATATAACCCCATTCATACCGTTTAATTTGTTTTGTATGACATATACCTGGTTAACAATATAGTTTACGGAATTATGATCACTAAAGGTAGAACATCTGCTTTTCGGGAATAGGCAAATGGAAAAATTAAGGGAGGATTTATCTGGTGAATGATGTGGGCCACGAAATATCCTCATTTGCCGCAACAATTCCCGGGTTCGCCTCATTTAGGTTTTACATACAGTATTTCTTTCGAAAATTGTATATCCATTGTGGAGTGATAGGAAATATGAGAAAATTTTAATGTCGCTCTAAAAATTAATGGCAAAGCTAACCCAACCATTTGCAAGTTTTATGGCATCTGTTAAAGATTAATCCTCCCCGAGGAACGGTTAATCTTTAAAACACAATTTTATGAAAGCGTTCTACATTTCAACCACCGAGGCTGTCACCGATTTCCTATTCGAAATTTATACTCGTAAGGCTTCTCCGTTTGACCCTGCAGAAGATCTGCGCACTTTAAGGGATATAAACGGTGCTCCTTTATTTCCTGCACAGGAAGCCGAATACCTCGACAATATAATGATGGAGTGTTTTGTTTATTGCGTTCTGAATGATCTTGATATTTATACGCTGGTTAATAAAGTTCAGTCAAAAATATTTGGCATCAGGACAGATGCATAGGGTTTAATAAACGAACGATTGTGTCACAAAAATTTTGTGCTTAATCTCTACTTAAATGAAGTTAGTAGCAACAGCACGCTCTAACGTGTTGCCATGAAAACAAGAAGCACCGCCATGAATCGGGAAGTGACACAACGAAAGACGCCGGCTCTACAAATGTTTGTACCAAAAAAAACAGCAAAGCGACGTTCAGGACGGCCATAAAAAACGATAGCCGGTAAACAAAAACCAGCAATTAAAGTTAAAGAAGACACTATTAACGCATGTTCCATTGCACGAACACTTCCACAATTTCGTTTATCTATTAACCGATAAAATGGGTTTAATAATAAAATATAATTCACCCAACCAAACACATATCTGTAAGCATCTTTAAATGGCGGAAGCAAACGAGAAACTCGTACCAATCGAGCAACTGATCGACGGTTGTATAAAAGGCAACAGGCAATCACAAACAGGATTGTATAATGTTCTTATGCCACAAATGTTTGGTGTATGCCTTCGCTATTGTAATAACCATGAAGAAGCTGAAGAGGTTTTGCAAGAAGGATTTATGAAAGTTTTCGAATTTATACATCAATATAAGTTCGAAGGTGCATTTGAAGGATGGGTGCGAAAAATAATGGTAAACTGTGCCTTGCAGAAATACCGGAGAAAAAGACAATTACGACCCGTAGTTGATATAGATTCGGCAGAAGTTGCAGATACAGGACATGAAGAAATTATGTCGAAAATAGGCACCAAAGAACTGTTGAAAATGGTACAGCAATTACCTCCGGCATACCGACTGGTGTTTAATTTGTACGTTTTTGAAGGAATGAAACACCGTGAAATTGCTGAGCTTTTAAATATTTCGGAAGGCACTTCCAAATCGAATCTTTCGGATGCCCGGTTTTTGCTGCAGAAAGCAGTTAAATTAAGTTTACAGTCAACCAAAGTAAATTACAATTAAGCATGGATGAAAATCTACACAGAATAGATGATTTATTTAAAAAAGCTTTAGAGGAGCACTCGGAAACGCCATCGCCAAAGGTGTGGGAGAACCTTGACAAAAACCTGGAGAAAAAAAAGATCGTCTCTATAACCAAAAAGTATAAAAAATGGAAGTGGGTAGCCGCAGCTCTCTTTATATTTTCATTTGGTATGGCAATGTATGCATGGAATTTAAAATTGCGATATAGAGAAGTTGCAAAAAAGAACAAGGAAAAAACTACCAACACGATCAATAGCAACGGCCGGGAAATTAACGAAAAGCAAAGAGATACTTCAACCGGTGCAAATAGTTATAAAGATCTTGCTCGCGGTAAAACAACTGAGAAAATGGATGTAACACCAGGTACTGCAACCAATAACGAAAATGGAATAGCAAAAACAAGTGAAATAGAGAAAGCAGGTACAGCTAGGGCAGAAACCGCTGTTAAAAAAGGAAAAGAAACTGAGGTTAATACCGGCAGGCAAATGAATATTGCAGCTAATGATAAAACAAAACATAGTCGTAAAGCAGCCAGTAAAAAACAGGAAATCAAATCAACAAAAGACGATAATGCCAGAACTGTTAGCATCAATGGCCCGGTAAAAAAGAACAAAACTATAAGAGACACCGTAAAGGATTTACGGATAGACGATCGACTTAAAATAGTAGAAACATCTATTGCCGGAAGACAAAAACAGCTGCCGGAAGTAAACGCTCCGGCAATTTTACAAATGGATAAGTCAGCACTTTCAATGACGCAAGGTGCCGCACGCCAAAACACAAAAACGCCTAAAATAAAAGTGGAAAAACAAGGGTTGTACACTGTAACTTTCTTAGTTTCGACCCAACGGGTTTCTACCGATTTAAGAGATGATCGTCCACGTTTCCGGGAAGATGACAGGCGTGAGATAAAGAGAAAGGAGAAGATCAAATCTTCCTGGTCGATAGGGGCTTTGATAGGCCGCCGCATAGGAAGTAAACTAACTCTGCAAACGGGCGTAAGTTTAGTAACCCGTGTTACCGATATCGATTCGAAAAAAATATTTGCCCGTCCTGATAACAGGGGTAATGTAAATTTCCGCATTAGCTGTTCTTCGGGCTATGCCTATGTTTCTACCAAAGCAGCCACTGCCCCTGCATCGGGTGACAGCATATCGTCCATATCTACTGCTACCACCTTACAATATCTATCGGTTCCTCTTGGTTTGCAATATCAATTTCGTGCAGGAAGTTTCACTATTAGTCCGGCCGTTGCCGTTGCTGCAAACTTTAAAACAAAGGGAAAAATCGAAACCGTATTATCAGCTCCGGGGGGAAATGAAAAAGCAGGTACTAATATTGAAGGTCTAAAGCCTTATTACTTTGATGGCTCTTTACGTTTGGATCTTGCCTATGATTTCACTAAGGCAATTGGCATTACTTTAATGCCTGCTGCCCGTTTCGGGTTGTCGTCGATCACTAAAGACGGCCCTGTAAAAACCTATGTTAATTCGCTTGGTGTGGGCCTTGGTCTTAATGTTCACTTTTAAAACATCCAAAATATTATTGAAAATAATTTTACCTCAACCCCGTCAATAATTTATTGTTCCTGGTTTCACTCGCTAAATAACCGATATTAATGAAATAAATACAACTATTTCATTAATATAGTGCGTGCGAACATCTTTTCTCTATAATAAAGAAACCGCCTAAAATCTCAGGTGGTTTCTTTGTTATAGGTCATTTAAAAACAGTTTAATACAAAGCGTTCAAAGCTGTTCTGTCGTTTGCACTAAACGGGCGATTTACGCCAAAACCTATACAAAAAGAATTAGCGTCGTTACGGCCCGCCGACCATTGGGGGCATTGAGGTTGTGGTTTTCCTGGAAGCTGATAAATAAAGTAAATTATTGGGAAGAAGATTTTACAACAAGGTTATCAGACGGAAGGACAAAAATTGATAACGTGTGCTTACATTTTAATAAAGACTTCTCCGCTACAATATCTATGAAACTGTCTTATGCCCCATCTGGAAAGGCAGCTATTTTGTTTGAAGACAGGTTCTTATTTGTTTCAGCTCCTGATACAAGCGGGAACTATTACATTGACTGGAAGATGAATTTTATAGCAGGAAACGAGCCGTTGATTTTTGACCGAACTCCTCGGCACAAGTTAGGAGGCCCTTTTATGGAGGATATGCCGGCCTTTCTACCAGGGCTGCCGAAACAATTACGAAGCATAAATATATTGACTCAAAAGGATGGAAAAATATGGCTGAATGGTGGGATAGGGAGAAAAAGCAGATTGGATGGATTTGAGCGGTGTAACTAATTCAACAGATAATCTTTCGAGCGGTATAACTATTTTCGATCATCCATCAAATATCAATAGCCCAGCTCCCTGGTATAGGTGTATAAAGGCAAACAATCGCGTTTCTCAATTCCTCGTTATTATTCGGAAAGCCGTTAGCCCTGCCACCTCGTAAGCAATTGAATCTAACGTACAGTGTCGTCGTCCATGAGGGCGCGGGTAGTGAGAGTAACCTCGAGGAAAAACGTGGAATACTGTTGAGGAAGTTTTTAAACAAATCAAAAAAATGAGTAAGTAATGCAGCAAAAATTAAAGTAATATGTTGATTTTTTTACTTCTACCATTTTTTCTACAAAATTCGTATCTCCCTTCGATGCCCCGGAAGAATAAGCTTAATGTTAAAGAAAAGTAAATTAGCGGAGCCGGCTTTGTGCTCATTTACCAGTACAAAAGATATTCTACATTAGCTTTTCGAAACTTCCAAAGTTCTGCCTGCTTCTACTATTCACTCGTTCTCACAGAACTTTTTCGGCTCCTTTTGCAGGAGTACGGTTGCATTAAAAGAACTTATAAATCAATGTTTTACTATCACTGGAATCAAAGCAACTTTTTAACCGGCAGCTATTATCAAACCTGGCTATTTTGGTTTAAACAGGGTTCTTATTTCCGGGGAAAGAGGTTAAAAGAAAGTTCGCGACAACAGCTAATTGTTAGATTTTTGTTGAAAATCCAAAGCCGCTGTCATTAATTATCCTCGTGTACATCTTACCGAATAGTACCAAAACGGCCTCTGTTTTGTTTTATTCATATAAATCAAAAACACTTTTATATGAAAAAAATTACATTAACAGCGCTATTAATTTCTACAGGTTTGGCAGCGTTGGCACAAAGTACGACTTCGCCAACCCCAACCCCGGTTCCTACAAAGATGCAATTAGGATTTGACGTAGGGGTGAACCTGGCAAGACTAAATGTGGACAGAGGTTCGTTTCCAAGTACGACAGGTCTCGCCGATCCAAGCAACAAAGTTGCTTACCACGGAGCAATTTTCTTAAATATCCCTATTGGAGGTGTCTTTTCACTGAAACCGCAGGTAATGTATAGCAGGCAGGGAAGCAAGTTTGCAACAACACAAAACGGTACGACCAATAATTACAGCGAAGACCTAAACTATATATATGTAGCGCCGGCAGCACTCCATATATTAACCAAAAGTGGCTTTCTTATAGAAACCGGCCCACAGTTAGGTTTTTTGGTACATGGGAAATTAGACGGCGGGACGTTTAATGATGTAGATATAACCAAAAACAGGAACCCCCTCGATTTTCTGTGGTCAGCAGGGGTTGGCTATATGATACCATCAGGATTTGGTATTCATGCCCGTTATAACTATGGCTTTTCGAATGTGCTAAATGCTAAGGAAGCGGTAAACCAAAGCGCCGGCAAGATGCAAAACAGGCTTATACAAATCGGTCTTATGTACCATCTTGGCGGTCACGGTGGTCATGGCAAACATTAATAACGGTATCGGTACTTACCTAAGTTACAACCCCTGTTTGAAGTTCAAGCAGGGGTTCGCTTTTTTAGAAAAAATGTCCTTGTTTTTGATCGAAGTATGTTCACTACCGTTAATGGCCGTTTGCCTTAACTGCAGCGACGGAAGGACAAAAGGCTAACATTAAAGAAAAGTAGTTCGTGCTGTTTTCATATGATGTCTTCGACATGCTCCTTACCGAAAACAAAGTACAAGAGTGCTGCCCTGGCGGGAACGAAAGTACAGAGTAGCAATACTGCCGGGTCTAAAAAGCAATCTAAAATTTCGAAAGAAAGATAGTTAAATGGAAAGGTCTGCGCTATGAAACTTCACCAGGCCTTCCATCGGGTTTTTTAATACCGTTCCAAGGTCTAGTTCATTTACGTTACAAAGTTCCTGGATCACGTCTTTAAAACTAAATGCAACACTGCCAATAAAATTAATCGGCATTGTCCAGCTTTCAGTATACTTATACAAATGGTTGATAAAAAAGTCGCTTAAGCTGTCTTCCAGGATATTCTCCACCATATAATGACCTCGGTTTTGAGAAAGAAATGTAGTAAAACCTGCGAGGTAACGGTTTGGTAACGGATTTTTATAAATGCTCTCGAGAATTTCGACCTGTGTTGTTACAAACTGTGCATCAAACCTCGCTTTCAGATCTTCATCGAAGGTGTTATACAGGTAGTACTGAACGACCTTTTTACCCAGGTAAGCGCCACTGCCTTCGTCGCCCAGAATATACCCGAGGCTCGGTGTATTTTTCATTATTTTTTTGCCGTTGTAATAGCATGAATTTGAGCCGGTCCCCAATATGCACGCCATGCCCTTTTCATGCCCGCATAAAGCACGGGCAGCACCAAGCAGATCAGTATTTGCTTTAACTTTCGAATCGGGAAATAATTGCTGCAAGGCCTTACAAATGATATTGACATTATTAGGATTACCGAGGCCCGTACCATAAAAATGAACCTCGCTTATTTCTGCAGCTTCCAGTTGAGGCACCAGGTCGTGTTGGAGTAATTCAATGATCTGTTGGCCACCGAGAAAATAGGGACTGATACCAATGGTAGAAAAAGTCTTATTCTTTCCATTACCCGAAAGGTACCATTCACATTTGGTGGCTCCGCTATCTGCAATTAATTGTACTGGCATATTTAAATTAACAGCTTTGGTTGTAAAAATGAGTGTTAATGTTCGATGACTATAAACGGTAAGAAGCAACAAAACTTACCGCTTTTTTCAGCACATCGCCGAAAACATCAACATGGTTGTTTAACGAGGTCTGGGCGCTGAAGTCGTGTAATATCTGCTCCAGGAAAGGCGACGTTTTTAAAGGTTTTCGATACTCTATTGCCTGTGCCGCTGAAAGTAGTTCTATTGCAAGAACCTTTTCAACATTATCAATTACACGCAGGCATTTTATTGCAGCATGACCGGCCATGCTAACGTGATCTTCCTGGTTGTTGATGAAAATGTTATTAACAGAGGCAGGGCTGCACAATTGCTTATTTTCATTTATAATTCCATCTGCATCATAATCCGATAAATTAAATTCCTGCTGTAGATCCATGTTTTCAACACTCCTCTCGAGTTGCGAAATTCTTTTTTCCGAAATATTGGCAATTTCGCTCACGCAGATAGCAAGGAAGTCGAGAGCAAGTGCCAAAGGCTGAGCGTGAAAATTGCCACTACCGGCAATAAGATCATCGTCGGGGAAAATAGTTGGATTGGAGGTAACTGAATTGATCTCATTTAAAAATACAGCCAGCACATATTCATAAGCATCTTTGCTTGCGCCATGAACCGGCGGTATACAACGAAAGGAATTCGGATCGCTGGCAGCGTCTTTTTCGCGTTTAGTTATTTCGCTACCCTGCAGGTAAGTTGTTATCAGTGAGGCCGTAGCAGCCTGTCCCTTATGGCGGCGTAATGATTGCGTGTTTTCGTAAAACGGTTCTGCGTGGCCGTCAAAAGCATCGAGGGATAAAGCAGCAATTACATCGGCAAACTTCAATAATTGCTCCGTTTTCTTCAGTGCATACAATCCACAGGCAGAAATAAACTCGGTGCCGCTTGCGATGGCGAGTTCCTCATGCCTTTTTAGATCCAGGGGTTTCCAGTCAAGTTCTTCCAGCACTTCAGCAGACGATCTTCGTTGCCCCTTATAATTCACTTCGCCCATCCCTTTTAAAGTCAAACACAACTGGTGTAAAGCAGCATCTGTATTTGCACCTGGTGAACCCTGTGTATCAACAAAAGGATAAACTTCTTCATTGTACATCTTCATCAACCGCTTCACTGTTTCAATATCTACCCCGCTGTGGCCGTAGCTTAGTGATTTGATCTTTAGCATCAGCATCAGCTTAACAATACCAACAGGCACTTCTTCACTAACAACCGATTCTGTGTTTTGTAGTATGTTGTCGATCAGTCCCTCTCCCGGCTGATCTGAGGCTACAATAATCCGGTCAGGAAAAGAGATTTCCCACTCCGGGTGATCCTGCAGGTATTGATGGCATTTCAAAATTCTCTCGTGGGCATCAAAAGTTATTGAAACCAGTTGATTGAAATCCAGTAAGTTTTTTACCTGCTGAAAGTTCAGCCATTTCCTGTCGAGGGGTAAGTAATTATAACTCATTCGCAATTTATTACAGCAGAAATTGGAGGCAAAGTAATTAATTTAAGTTTCAGATAAAACCATAAAATTTAAAGGCTGAAAAAACAGGAAGCACCGGAGCCGGCATTAAAAACAGAACAGCCTTTGCTTGCCCGCGGCAAACAAAGGCTGTTCCAATGTAATTTTTACAGTTTGCTATTTCTAATTACTCACCAGTTCAAAAGATTCAAAAACTGCCTTTTGGCCAGCATTTCCTTTCGCCACCAAGCCAGCACGTACAGCGCGGTCCCACGGCGGAAGAAATATGGCATCAATAGGTTTGTCGTTCAGCGTTACAAAGTCTTCGCCGTCGGCGCTATACGAAAAAGTAAAATAACGGCCACCTTTGGCCTCCATCTTCAGATCCAGTTTCTTCTTTACGTCAACTTTTCTTGAAGCAACTGTCAATGCAGAATCGTCTTTCAGTCGCACCAGTTTTATCGTATCACCTGAAAAGAAAACGCTCAGTGTATTCCTTTCATCTCCTATGGCTCCTATGCCTGAAGCAGCATCGGTATCTTTCTTCCTGATGGTGGTTGTTGCACTATAATCACCGGTCGTAATTTTATGGCCGACAAAAGCACCGGCAGAAACAGGCAAAGCGCCTAATTCCAAATTACCTTTTCTTAGTTTGAAGTCTACGTTTTGAAACACACTCCATTCCCACCCCGTCGCTAAAGAGCCGCCTTTAAATTTATCTTTAACCGGCCCTGGTTTCGGTATAGGGGCAGGATTAGCTACAAACTCAACCCAGCCGTCGTTGGTAAATTTAAACTCACTTAGAAGTCCTTGCCGCCCGGTAAAGGCATTTGTTTTCTTGTCGTATGCATGATGAAGAAAATAGTATTTACCGTCTTTTTCAACCGGCGTTCCGTGCCCGGGGCAGATCCATTGATCTGAATTTTTAAGGATAGGATTTTTTACATCTTTTTCCCACGGGCCTAAAAGGTTTTTCGCCCTGGCTACGCCTACTACGTACGTACAACCAACTCCGCAGCAACCCGCCGCAGCATAAAAAGCGTAGAAGTACCCGCCGTGTTTTATCATTGAAACTCCTTCAACAAGGTTTTCTTCCCAGGCAATTTTATTTCTGAAAAGTTCTTTTTTTTCACCGATCAGTTTAGTTCGCTCTTCATTCATTTCCATGGCCCAGATTGGGGTAGGCTTCCTTACACTATTGGCGTCTTCTTTCCAAATAAGGTATAGCTTTCCATTTTCATCACGCATGGGGAAAGCATCTATAGAACCTGCTTCCTCGCACATCAACGGACCATGGTCTTTATAAGGACCTTCAGGTTTGTCGGCACTGGCAATACCAAGGCAGAGGTTTCCACCTTTTTTATGCGCTGCGTAGTAGACGTACACCTTTCCATTTTCGTAAGAAATTTCCGGGGCCCAGAAATAATAATCCGCCCATTCAGGAGGTTTGGTAAACACGAACCCTTCGGTTTTCCAGTTAATGAGGTCCTTTGATTTTAATAACGGATAAGCAGGCAACCAGTTGGAAGTAGTGGCACTCGCCCAATAATAGTTTCCAATTTTTACTACAGACGGGTCAGGAAAGTCGCCCTGCAAAACAACTTGCTGACCTATTGCAGAAAAGCCTGATAAGATGATTATAACTGTACCTGTTATTTTTCCGATTATTTTTTTCATAGATTTTCTTATTGGTTCATTTTGATTCGCTATTCCTCTATTACTCCAGTAACTGCTGTTACTAATTTCTACCTGGTCTTTTTTTTATAGTCGCTGATTATTCGGTTGTGTTTTTTTTTGTACCGGCCTGTGAGCTGCGGGCATCATCGTTGCGTCGCAATCACTTTGTCGACAAACCTTTTATCGACTGTCGTTTTTATTGTCACAGCTCTTCCGGTCTTCAACCAGCCTTAACCTCCAATTCAATAGCTTGTCTTGTCTACAGTTTCAACGCTCACATTATCGCTCGTGTAAGAAAGCTTTCCGACGCTTTGAATACAACCGTATAAGTGTGCGACGCAACAGTTGCTCCACAAAAAACTTGCCGCCGGCTACCAAAAAATCCTACAACCAGTACTCAATTTTGCCTACACAATTTGCGTGCTTATAAATCCCCTGCGGGCAATATGAACTGGTAAGCGGTTGAGGTTTTGTACGTTTTTCCCGGCGCTAGCACCGTTGAAGGAAACGTTGGCTGATTAGGCGAATCAGGAAAATGTTGCGTTTCTAAACAAAACGCAGAACGATATTCATCTTTTGCACCGCCTTTATAGGTGATGGTGCCTTTATTAAAATTACCGGTGTAAAACTGTACTCCCGGTTCGCTGGTAAACACATTCATTACAATTCCTGATTTATCTCCTGTTACTGTTGCAGCAAGTTGTAAACGATCTGTTCCCGTTTTGTTCAGTACATAGTTATGATCGTAACCCAGTCCATTTTTTAGTTGCTCATGTGTATCATTTATGTGTGCACCTATTTTGCTGGCGGTTGTAAAGTCGAAAGGAGTTCCCGCAACTGGTTCAATTTTACCGGTAGGAATTAAGGTAGCATCAACGGGGGTATAATTGCTGGCGTTCACCTGGAGCAAATGATCTGTTATGGTTCCACTTCCTTCGCCGTTTAAATTAAAATACGAGTGATTGGTTAAGTTGACAACCGTTTTTTTATCGGTTGTAGCCTCGTAATCGATCTTAAGTTCGTTGTTATCGTTCAACGTATAGGTTACCTTCACCTGCAGATTTCCCGGGAAACCTTCTTCCATATCTTTGGAAGTGTATCGAAGCTCCAGGGTTTTGTCGTTGGGTTGTACAGCATCCCAAACTACACTCTGAAATCCTTTTATGCCTCCATGCAAAGAATTTGGAGAATTGTTGATCGCAAGTTTATAGGGCTTGCCATCTAATGTAAACCGACCTTTTGCTATACGGTTCCCATATCGCCCTACTAATGATCCAAAATATCCGCCCGACTTTTGGTATTCATTGATCGAAGCAAGGCCGGTGATAACATCCGTCAACTTGCCTTTTTTATCCGGCATATATAAACCAACTACTCTACCTCCATAATTGGTAATCGCCGCAGTTAACTTGTTGCGGTTCCTGAGTACATATAAATTGGTACGCTTTCCATCGACTGTTGATTGGAAGGCTTTTTTGTCTAATGGTATGTCAGGGGAAATTTGTGCAGTATACTTTTTTATCAGCTCGGTTTCGTCCTTCCTGTAAGGGGACCCGTCTTTCCTGAAAATATCGTGAAACCATTCTTTTGGTTCATCCCCGCTCGCAATAGGATCGTCCCATGCATAAATCGTGTTTGTTTTACCGGCGACAAGCCCCCAGTTTATAGCGCCTATGTTATACTGTTTTAATAAAGGAAAAATGTCCTTGAAAGTGCTTTTACGTGTTCTTGCCATATACTCGGTACAGATCAAAGGTTTACCGGTGGCTTTCAGCAGATCCATGACCCGCCTGTGTAAGGGAACTTCTTCATAGTCGTGATAAGTTATCACATCGGAATTCGCGAGTTGAAAAGCATTTAAATCGTAAAAATCCCAGGCCCATAGGCCGACACTTACCGGTTGTTCCGGGTTTATGTCTCTTGCCCAGGAAAACACTTTTCTTAATAATGGCATCGACGAATCTCTTTTATTATTATTCCCCGGCTCATTGTAAAGGTCCCACAAAATAATACGCTTGTCGGTGCGAAAATTTCTCAGGATGCTTTTCACATATTTCTCCAGTCCGGGGTATACTGTTGTATCTTTTGAATAGGGATCGCCCGGGTCCTGCATCCACCCGGAATTATGGATGCCCGGCTTTACTACCGGCTGTGCTCCGGGTTTAGGGATCTTATTCCAGCAATCGTCAAAAAATACAAACATTGTTTTGATGTTATGCTTAGTCGAAATGTCGAGGTACCTGTTTATTCTTTCCTTAAAACCGGTGGAGTCCTGCTGCCACACCAAGCTGTGTAGAAATACCCTCATTGTGTTGAAGCCTATGCTTGCGGCATAGCCTAATTCCCGGTCTATTGTTTCAGGATCGAACGAATCGGCCTGCCACATTTCAAGCTGGTTGATTGCATTGCTTGGAATAAAATTCGCCCCGGTCATCCAATTGTGTTCGTTGTACCAGGCGTTGGCTTTTTCGGCTGTCCATATTTTCGACGCTGGGGCTAACGCTGTCGCTGCTGCCGGCCTTACTGTTGATCTTATTGATTTCTTCGACTTTTGTGCGGTAAGTTGGGATGCGAAAAGAATGCATAAAAAGGAGACTACACAAGCTTTAATTTTCATATCGACAAGTTGATTTTTTTAAAATGGCAATCGTGTTTTATTCTTTTAATCTGTCTTTATTTCCCGTTTCCTTTTTCTGTTTGAAGGTACAGGTATCGGAACTCCGGGTTTTACCGGTTCTCCGAAATTAGGTGTTCCGTCTTTGTTCCACGTAAATTTTTGTGCTCTGGGTGAACGCGATCTTCCGCATCCCATGTCGGGAGCAGGGTTAGCGTGGTATAGTATCCAGTCCTCTTTTCCATCGGGCGATTTAAAAAAGGAATTGTGACCGGGCGCATATACTTTATTTAGTGAAGATTGTTTAAAAACTGATGCCGGCGATTTTCGCCACGACATAGAGTCTAATAAATTGTCTGTGCCAGTAAATGAGAGCATTCCCAATCCATAGAAGTCGGTCCAGCAGGCACTGGCGGAATACACTAAAAACAGTTTGTCGTTATTCTTTAATATCTGCGGACCTTCATTAACGTCTACATGGGGAGGATTATCGACAGCAGTATCAGCAATCAGGTCGCCATATTTCTCCCAGTCGTAATAGGGGGCAGATATGCGGGTTCTTTTCCCGTCGATTGTCCAGGGATCTTTCATTTTTGCAATGTAAATATCCTGCGAACCGTTTTTATGCGCTTCCCACCCTGCCCACACCATATACCATTGATTCTTGTGTTCGAATACAGAACCGTCTATAGCCCACCTGTCGGTACTATCGGCAACTTTCCCCTTAAAGGTCCATTCACCAGCCATAGGGTCGGGAGACGAATTTTCGATCACGTACATTCTGTGGTTAACGTTCCTTCCGTTATCTGCGGCAAAATACACGTACCATTTATTATTAATGAAATGTATTTCGGGTGCCCAAAGGTTGCGGGAATAAGCTGTTCCTTTTGGCGGTGTCCACACTGTTTTTCTTTCTGCTGTTGCAAGTTCCGACAGGTTTCTTGTTTTCCAGATGACAATTCTATCGCCCATCGTTTGCGTATAATAGTAAACACTGTCCTTGTAAATATTCCAGGGATCAGCGCCGGAAGGCAATAAAGGGTTGGTGAAAGTTTTCTGAACGCTGCTGCTTCTGAATATACTACACGACGAAAGCAGGAAGGCGGTAAAAATAATCGTCAGGCTTTTGCAGGTTGAGTCTTGTATAATTCTCATCATTGGCAATCTATTCATACTAATTCTTAGGTAGCTGTAAATCTTTTTCTCTTTACCGTTTCTATTACTTCTCTCTTTTTTAAATTTTTGTGTTACCCCCGCAACAACTGTTTGAATATCGTCCCGCGCGATGGCGGGGCTCACTTGTACCGCTGCAATACGGCATCTTCGTTAAACACTTGTTCTACTACTTTCTCTTATTGTATTCGTTGAACAAAGCCCGAAGCTAAAAAATTTTGCGCATGAAATTTTAAACCAATTGCAGATTTAAGGAGTCGATCAATTATTGATTGACGAAGCAACGGTTGTATAACGAGTTATTCTACTGTTCCCCGGAAGGTTTTGTAATAGGGGTATTAATTTTTACCGGCTCTCCAAAATGTGGTGTTCCATCTGCATTCCAGGTAAATTTTTGAATACGTGGATTGCGAAAAACGTCGCATCCCTGGTTAGGAGCTGAATTGGCGTGATAAACAATCCAATCCTCTTTTCCGTCGGGCGATTTAAAAAAAGAACAATGACCGGGGGCGTATGCCTGGTTCTCTGGCTTTTTAACCAGGAAAGGATTGGCAAGCTTTATCCAATCTGGCGCTTTTAAAGGATCTCCTCCGTCTTTTAACTGTAACATTCCAATCGTATATTCATCTGTCCAGCACCCCGAAGCTGAAAAAACAAGGAAAACTTTTCCAGCAGGGCTTATTAGGATCTCCGGTCCTTCATTTACACCATTACCAACGATTTCCCATGTTAAAGTGGGAGCAGAAATTTCTGTCCTCGCTGTTTCAAGCGTCCATGGATTTTTCATGCGGGCAATATAGAGACGCTGGTCGGTCTCTGAGTTAGAGGAATGTCCACTCCAAACGAGATAACTGCTTCCATTGTGTTCAAACACTGTAGCATCAATGGCCCAAAAATCCGCAGCGGGATCTGCTACTTTTCCTTTATCAACCCATGTACCTTGTGTAGCATCTATTGAACTATTTTCGAGTACAAATACCCGTTGTACAAGATTAATATCTCCACTGGAGCCCGCGGTGTAATACATGTACCATTTACCATCGAGGAAGTGCAGCTCAGGAGCCCAAACCCGTTCTGAATTGGGGCCTGTCGCAGGTTTGCTCCAGATAGTTTGAGGCACTGAAAAATCCAGCTTAGACATAGCAGTGGTCCTCCACAAGTTTATTCTGTCACCTGAGGTCTGGGTATAATAATAATAATTATCCTTTTGTATTACCCAGGGATCTGAGCCACGGGGGAGTACGGGATTTTTAAAAGTCGGACCCTGGGGTTGAGGATCAGGTATAACCGGGGTTATAACCTCCTCCTTTTTACACCCAGCGAAGACCAACAATATTAAACCGATTAACAAATGTCTATTACATCTCATTTGAATATTTTAAATTCTAATTCTAAAAAAAACTGGCATTGCCGGAAAAGCAATACCAGTTATGTTAGCAGTTGTATTATTAATAGTTTGGATTTTGAGCCAGATTGGGATTAAGATCAATGTCGGTTTGTGGAATAGGATAGTATTCATGTTTTCCTTTAACAAAATTTGTAAACTCCGGATCTCTTGCTTTGAGGTCGGTAGTTAATTCACCCCAACGAAGAAGATCGGCCCAACGCCAGCCTTCACCCGAAAGTTCAACGATCCTTTCGTGCTTTATTTGTGCTAAAAATTGTGCCTGGGTCATTCCTGCAGGAAGCTCAGACATGCCCACACGACCTCTTACACGATTAACATATTGATAAGCATCTGCAGTTTTGTTGATGCCATTTAGTGCTTCAGCATACATCAACAATACATCTGCATACCTGATCATCCGGTAATTATTTCCTGAGCTGAATCCTTCATTGGTTTTACCCGGAGTCCGGTCGTTCAATAATTTTCTAAACCACATACCCCCTGAGGGAAGTTTACGACTGGCGAAGGACTGTCCGTAAACCATTGTAGAATCGGGTCCTCTTTCGTGAGTGGAGTCGAAAATAAACGAAGCTGATAACCGTGGGTCCCTTTTGCCCGCCAGGGTTTTCTCAAAGAGAAAGGTATCAACGAGCCACCGTTTACGGGCAGCACCATCATTGAAGCCTATTCCCGGAGGTGCAATGAATTGTGCAATTGAAGCCCCGGAGTTCAGGTTGATATCCTCTCTTACGTCATCATCCCCATTTTCGTTTGGCTTGTTCACAAACTGCAGTTCAAAAACTGATTCCCTATTATTTTCAGTTGTGATCAGAAAGTTATCATCGTAGTTGGTCATTAAATCATAGACGCTTTTACCCGGACCAACTACAAGCCAGTTGAGCGCATCAATAGCAGGCTGATATTTGTTTTGTTGTAAATATGCTTTTCCGATAAATGCATATGCTGCACCTTTTGTAGCTCTCCCCAACTCGGATGACGGATAGCTCTCGGGCAGATCTGCGGCAGCCTCAGTAAAATCTTTTACAACCTGCGCCCACGCTTCTTCATTCGTCGCATTTTTTGGCTGGGCGGTAAGTGTAGAAGGGTCAAGCATTAAAGGAGGCCGCCCCCAGAATAATGTGAGGTCGAAGTAAAAAAGGCCTCTTAAAAATTTCGCTTCAGCTACGAGCCTTTTGCGTAAAGCAGCATCCATGTTTATGTTTGGTATATTGGCGATTGCCTGGTTCGCCCTGAAGACGCCAACGTATAAATTCTGCCAGGTTTCGGCAGTCAGTGCATTGTTATAATCTGTTTGAACAAAGCTCATCAGGTTGTTTAAACCAATATCACCGCCTGATCCAAAGCCTTCGTCTGACCTTAAAACACGATGATAAAACATCCAGCGGGAATAAACGGAGGCCTGCCTTTTTAACGTACTATAAACTGCATTTACCCCTTTTACCGCATCCAGCTGGCTGTTCCAGAAACTGGCGGTGGTTGGAGAATTTGGGTTAGGCTCATCGAAGTTCCTTTTGCACGATGAGAAAACGAGGAGAACTATAATCGAGATGACTATTAATATTTTATTCATAAAATTCTTTTTTAAAAATCTAAACATGACCGTTTTCAATCCCTAAAATCCAACATTAAGACCAAATGTTATTATCCTTGAAGAAGGGTAATTTCCATTATCAACTCCAGGCTGCAGATTAGCGTTCCTGTAGTTCGGGTCTTCTGCACCTACTACATCTGGATCAAGACCGGAATATTTGGTAATGGTAAAAAGGTTTTGTCCACTTACAAAAATTCTTGAGTCAGTCACACCAATGCGGCCTAACAATGACTTAGGAAGCATATAGCCAATCTCGAGGTTGCGCAATCTTACATAACTGCCGCTTTCTATCCAACGGTCAGAATTGCCTCTAACATTTGACACAATCCCCTGGTCTACACCCGGGTCACCGGTTACGCCGGTACCGTAGGAAACACCTAACCTGGGAAAGTCGGTATTTGTATTCGACGGTGTCCAGGGATTAATGCCCTTTCTGTAATTTGAATAGCCCATCGCATCGAGGTCTCTGCGAACATCATTATAAAGCTTCTGACCAATTACGCTATAGAGCTGAAGGCTAAATGTGAAATTATTGTAATTGGCATTGAACTGAAGCCCCGAAGTAAATGAGGGCCAGGGCGAACCGGCAAATTGCCTGTCCTGGTCGTTAATATCATCGTTAGAGCCCCCGTTAACAAAATTCTTATACCTTATGTCGCCCGGCTTCGCAAACCTGCTTTGGGCTTTATGATCATCTATTTCTTTTTGATTTTGGAATATTCCATCTGTTATCAGCACGAAATATTCGCCAATCGAGCGTCCTACCTGCGAGCGGGTATTTCCTGATTGAAGGTAATTTCTCGGTAAACCAGTAGCGGGATCTACGCCTAAAGTTCCTAATTCAAGAATTTTATTCCTGATAACGCTAACGTTGCCATTCAGGCTCCAGCTAAATCCATTTGTTTTAGTATGCCTGTAACCCACTTCTAATTCGATACCCTTATTTTCGATAGATCCGATATTTACCAGCGGGTCACCTTGCAGGTTGCCCAGATATCGTGGTACTGGCTGAGGAACAAGCACATCTTTAGATACAGAACGAAAAACGTCTAAAACAATATTAAGCCTGTTGTTTAGCAATCCTGCATCAACTCCAATGTTTGCGGTTGTCTTTTTCTCCCACCTTAAATCCGGGTACACTATTCTTGCCTGGGTAGCTCCTGCAACTTCAGTTTGATTTGCTCCAAATACTGTTCTTGGGGCCTGGTTGATGAAGGCAATGTATTGATAGTTGTTTAAGCTGGCAGCTCCTAATGCTCCGTAAGAACCTCGCAACTTTAAGGTTGATATCCAGTTAGCGTGGAAGAACTTTTCATTATGAATGTTCCAGGCTATTGCACCGGAAGGAAAGAACCCGGTTCTGTAATTAGGCGAAAAACGAGAGTCTTTATCTGACCGGAAAGTAAAAGTAGCTAAATACCGGTCGGCATAATTATAATTCAAACGTCCTAAATAAGAGTTGATTAATGTCTGCTCATTTCCTCCCGACGCCAGGTAGCCGCCACCTGCCGAATTGATAGTTGTAAAATATTGTCCTCCGTATTGGTTAAGGTCTGTTCTGTTGGCATTAGAATTATTTCTCCTGATGGTCTGTTCTGTATACCCCGCAACACCGTTAATACTGTGATCACCAAATTTTTTATTGAAGTTAACGGTATGTTCAAATAACAAATTGAGGAATTGCGACCTGTTTTCACCAACCTCACTCGGTTTTGGGGCCTGGTTCCAATACCACGGACCAACTGTTCTTAACGATTTTGCCCTGTCAAAACTCGTTTCAGCACCCGCGTTAAACCGGTATGTCAGCCAATCAGTAAATTTGAAATCTATATAAGCATTACCCAGTATTTTGAAATAATTGGATCTGACGGAAGTGATATCTGCAATAGCAACAAGGTTACGCGAAAAGGTACGGGCATTACCAGAACCCATACCCCAGCCACCGGGATTAGCACTTGTAACCAATGAAGAACTTCTTACGGGAATGATTGGAAGATTGTTCCATACATCGTACCATGGGTTTCCAACTTCAAAATTATTTTCGTAAGGCGAACTTCTTAAGGAATTGGAAAGCATTAAATTCTCACCAAATTTAAACCTGCCCCGTGTAGCCTCGGTATTAATACGTAAAGCGGCACGTTCAAAATCTCTTGCGATTAATGTACCAACGTCTTTAAAATACGAACCGGAGATCAGGTAATTAGAAGTTCTGCTACCACCAGAAAGAGTTAGATTGTAATCCTGGATAGAGCCGGTACGAATTGCTTCATCTGCCCAGTTTGTATTTGTTCCATCATAGTTAGCTACTGCCGGCTGTAACGCATAGCCGGCAGCGGTGTATGCAGCCTTGTTTGTTGCTACATATTCAGCGCCGCTCATCATCTCATACCTCTTTGGAATTTTACTGATGCTATATTTCGAGGAGAAAGAAATCTTCATCGGACCTTCCCTGCCCTTTTTGGTCGTAATGATGATAACTCCATTTGCTGCTCTTGAGCCATATATCGCCGCTGCAGACGCGTCTTTTAAAACCTGTATTGAAGCAATATCATTCGGATTTACAGTGACGTTCGGATCAGAAAACATTCCATCAATAATATACAATGGATTAGCATTTCCGGAGAAAGTGCCCAAACCCCTGATATTTACCACTGCATCCTGTCCCGGTTGCCCACCTGTTCTTACACTTACACCTGGCGACATTCCCTGTAATTGCTCCGGTAATGAGCGAGACGCCAGCCGGTCAACATTTTGAGCATTTATAGTACTGGCTGCTCCTGTTAAATCCCTTCGCCTGACAGATTGATAACCAATCACCACTACCTCATTCATCGAAGCTGTAGCGTTTCCCAAAGTAACATTTATGGTGGATTGATTACCAACCGCCACTTCCTGTTCAGAATAACCGACGTAGCCGAAAGTAAGTGTGGCGTCGTTTGGTACAGAGATAGAATAATTTCCGGCATTGTCAGTTGTAGTTCCGGTGGTCGTTCCCTTTACCATTACGGATGCTCCTGCTAACGGCTGGCTGCCAGTGCCTGAAACCACCCTTCCTGTTACTGTGCGGGTTTGTGCATTTAGAGAAGAAGACAAGAAAAAAATAGCGAGAAAAACCGAAAAAGACTTTCGATAGAATAGTAAATTCATCTTCATAGCTAATCGTTAAAGTGTTATAAATAAAAAAGAGGTAGCGGATTAAGTTTGCGTACTCTATGGGCCCTTTTCGCAAATAGCAGTAATTGCAGTCTTTACAAAAAGTACAATCATTATTGGCAAGCATTTAACCAGTAAACAAAAAGTTGTAACTCCTTTAAGAAGGTGGAAAGAATTACCGCCTTACAGCAATTTTTACAACTGCTCTTATTAGGTAAAAGGAATACTAATAAGACAGATTTTCGAAGTGTTTGCTGCATACATAATTTTATTTTCGTTATGTTTTTTTTTGAAAAAAAGAACTTGGCAAAAGAAGGGGCATAAAGATGAAGAATTTAAGCAAGTGAGACCCGCACAAACAGATGACCAATTGAAGGCCTTTAAATATAGCTGCTATAAAAAGATATGGCAGAAGTGAGTGACACAACCGGAGCCGCACGAAGTACTTAGTTGGTAACAAAAAAAAATCGGCTTCCCGGGAGGAAAGACGATAACTAGTAAAAAAGACATAACCAAATTAAGTACCTACAAAACCACTACGATCTTTCCCCGCGTTTTGCCTGTTTCGCTTTGTTTGTGTGCTTCTGCCATGTCTTCAAAAGCATATTCCTTAAAAATGCAAGACTTAATCGTGCCCGCTTCGAGGAGTTCTGCAATCTGCTCCATATCGTCGCCATTAGAATGGACCAGGTAAGGCCAGGCATTTATCTTCTTGCTATTAGCAATTTGCTTCACTTCATCGGTGATGCCGCCTGCAATTGCAACCAGGCGGCCACCTTCTTTTAAAACGTTCAGCGACCGCAAAGGATTTGTTCCGCCTACAATATCAAACACAACGTCTACATCTTTTACGGCGTCTTCAAATGATCCTTGTGTATAATCAATAAATTCATCGGCGCCCAGTTCTTTTACAAAGTCGTAATTAGCATCAGAAGCTGTTCCTATAACATACGCGCCCAAATACTTGGCTATCTGCACAGCAAAATGCCCAACACCGCCTGCTGCCGCATGTATTAAAACCTTTTCGCCTGTTTGCACTTTAGCCTCGTCGACCAGCACCTGCCATGCGGTCAATGCAGCTAAAGTACCTGCCACTGCTTCCTGCGTTGAAATTAATTCGGGAATCTCCGCCAGATGGTTTGCCTGGGCAACTACATATTCCGCATAAGCTTTCCCATGTCCTGGGAAGTTAACCATTCCAAATACCTCATCGCCTTCTTCGAGTGAAGTAACGTCTTCTCCTACACCTACAACTTCACCTGCAATGTCCCATCCTAAGATTATGGGAGGATCGCTTTTCAGCTTATCATACAAAGCCAATCCTTTTCGTGTTTTAATGTCGACCGGGTTAACACTTATTGCTGCAACTTTTACGAGCACTTCGCCTTTTTGCGGTACCGGTACCGGCATTTCCGTTATCACAAAATTTTCCGTTCCACCTGCTTCTTTTAATATAATAGCTTTCATAGTCAATAGTTTTTCCGGGCCACAGATCGATTCGTCACTTTCAGTTTAAAATTCAAATTTAGTTGAAGTATGGTCTAATTCAACTCTTAGTCTACAACTATTTCTGTTTACCCGGAAATAGCGCAGTGGTTCCGCCGGGAATCGGAAAGAACGATAACCCTTAAACTGTACCGGAACAGAAGATTGCGAAAAATGACGCCGTCGTCATACTACTGCATGTATTTGCAAATCTCCAAATGCCTTGCCCACATTAAACCAATAAAGAAAAAACTGGCGTTACCGCGATGGCAAAAACTGCATCACTTAATAAATGATGCGCCCAGCACAAATTCCTTTTTTAATTCGGATTGTTCGTCGGCCATGTTAGTCAGTTATTTAACTGCCAATGTAATCATAAATTTATTTCATACAGCTAATGAAGCTAAAATTGTAGCGAATTGAGTGACTACAATTGGGAAGAGCCTATTTTGAAAAACAGCTTTTTGGGAGCAGGCCAAACATCTTGTCTCAACATCGTTGTGTCACTCCCTTATACTTGCAGATTCAATATTCACCGCAAGAAGCAACTGCAAGACCAAATGTTATACACCTAATCTTATCGATGACAAATGAATGATTAAACTATGACCATAAAAATAGCGCACCGTAGGGATATCTTTTAGATTAGAAGTTTCTAATAGAAAACGGCGTCAATCCGGGAACTAACCGGAAACTTTTATTGGAAGATGTAAGGGCAAGAAATATCGACGAAACAATCTTGGCAGGAGATATCGGCGAAAAAGAAGGTGATCCCGGGCTTTTCGATGCATTCAAAATCAGCTCCACTTTAAAAATCACTCCGGTAAACATGGTGACGTTGCTACAATAAAAGACCATTTTAACAGTCATCCTCTTTCTTCTGTGGCGAACATATTATCACGGACGAAAGAACAGTCGGAAATATTACCGAATTATTACTCCTGCAGGTTCATTTCGGATAATAAAACAGGTTGACAAAATTGAAGTAGAACCTTGCTGTTCTTTTAGCACTTCAAAAAGCAACTTTCTACACTTGTTCCATTCGCACAAAAGATAATCCTTATTTTATGTGAAAAATTTGAATGTGATACAATAAAGCCTGTTTTTTCGTAACTTCGTAGAAATCTAAAATCTGGTCCGTATGACAGGAACAGGTAAAAAATTATAAAAATTTATGGGTAAATCACAGGAAACTTTTAATAAGAAAGAAAACGAAAAGAAAAGAATTAAAAAAAGACAGGACAAGGAAGAAAAAAAAGAAGAGCGCCAGGCTAATTCAAAAAAGGGAAAGAGCCTTGAAGAAATGATGGCTTACCTTGATGAAAACGGGAATATCTCCTCTACACCGCCCGATCCAAGGAAAAAGAAAGTAATTAATGTTGAAGATATCAGGATTAGTACTGCAAAACAGGAAGATGCTGAACCTCAGGAAGCTATCAGGAAGGGTACAATCACCTTTTTCAACGAGTCTAAAGGTTACGGATTTATCAAAGATCAACAAACGCAGGAAAGCGTTTTTGTTCATATAAATTCTTTGGAAGGTCCGGTAAAAGAAAACGACAAAGTAATATTTGAAGTAGAAATGGGACCTAAAGGACCGAATGCTGTAAGGGTTAAAAAAGCGGTTTAAATAAATTTAATTCTTACTCAACAATACTAACGTTCTTTTTACCCTATGTATATTCAAGTAACATAGGTGTTAAAACGTCTTATCACCAACAACTGTAAACTTAGGAATAAAACCGGGCTTCAGTTGCTGGTGAAAACAGACAGTTAGAGATCCCCTTAAATCAGGCGAAATTCGCACTGCGGTACAAGTGAGTGACACAACGATGTTGGTTAAGAAAACAAATGTTTGTCGCCAAAAACTTCCATATAATAATATCCCAGGCCAAGAACACTCGCAGTAATTCGGCGCATCATTATCTTAGAACTACCTGAAATCAAACCGCAACGCACCTTTTATGGGTTCATAATTCAGTTGCCTGTTCTTTTGGCTTTCCGGACCCATAACCTCTGCCGGTTGAAACTTTGTTCCGATAGCACTGATGCCGTGCATAAATCCAATACTACCTTCAGCAAACGGGGGACTTGTGTTTTCATTAGTGGCACCTTGAGGCTTTTCCGGCTTCAGCATTTGCAGGAAAATATTGTTGCTTTCGGAATATACGACAAAGTCACTTTCTTTTGTCTGCACCTTTACCCAATACAATTCAGAATGCCATCCTTTAAATTCGGGGTACTGCCAGCTTTCACCGGTAATTGTGTTGTTATACGCTTTTTCCCAAACACCCAACTGTAAACCCTTCATGCGGTTTTTCCAAACCCTGTAAGGGCCCCTCCCCAACCACTTCATGCCGGTAATTTTATCTTCAGGGTAATTGAAGGAAATACCCATAAAATTTACATCTCCTTTTATACTGTAATTGTATTCGAGCTTAGGCAACTTGCCGCTTTCAAAAGTCCATTTTATTACATATCTGCTGTCGCCTTTGTATACAGGTTCAACTATATACGTATTCCCTTGCCGGTATTGTCTGAATTCTGTTAAAGCCTGTTGCACGGCGGCTAATGCAGGACCTCCGCTAAACGAGATTTCCTTTTTTCCATTGTTCACCCGGGTAATAAAGCCGGTCGTTTTATCGAAGAAATAACTGATGTTATCACACGATATAGTGAGCGTATTATTTTCATCTTTAGTGGTAACCCCGGCAATTGCTGGAATAGTTACTGCCTGTCTCGCAATTTCATCTGCCGTATGTAACGACCATGACCAGGTAAATATTTCTTTTCCTGCAGGATCGTAAGCCGCCAGGTATAAAGCATCGGCGCGTGTAGTGTTAATTTTTGGAAGGTTAAGCCATCCTTTTTCGTGCGGTGCTAAAGTAGGTGCTTTGGCTATTCCCTTGCTTATAGTCTTAGACTGAGTACCTGCTTCATTTGCTAACGGAAATTTAACCAGCTTCCATTGAAAGGAACATTGGTTTAAATTGGTATAGAGGTAATCGTTTTCTATCTCAATTCTTCCATCAAATTTTGCAGGAATTGATTTGGTATGAACAATTACCGGCGACCAAATCTCTTTAATAGTATAGAAGCTTCCTTCCTTTTCGCGGTGAGGACCAACAATGCCATCGGGAGCAGAATTGCCGGCAACATCAATAATTCCGCCTTTGTCGGTACGTACTGCACCTTCATCGTGCAACGCCCATAAAAAACCCCCGGAGTTATATGGATTTTTCTTCATTTCATTCCAGAAGTCGTTCAACCCTGCTCCGTGGCCGCCATCAAATAACCCATGCATAAATTCGGTAGGATAAAAAACGTCGTCGCTGTACAAACCGGCATTGGTTACATAATTAAAATCAGGGTAATGTTTTGTATCTGTTCCTTTAAACTTCTCCCAGGGATGCATCACGAAACGCTTTTGAGGATCGTATAAATGAAAATCCCCGTCAACAGCCCTGTTCCAGCCGCCTTCATTTCCATTGTCCCAAATAATGATCGACGGGTGATTTACGTCTCTTGGAACCATTTCCTTTACCAGTTTGTGTGCAATTACTGTATCATAAGCTGCCTGCCAGCCTGTTAATTCGTCTAATACAAACAGGCCTAGACTATCGCACAAATCGAGGAACTCCTGGTCAGGAGGATAATGAGACATGCGTACAGCATTCATGTTCATCTCTTTGATCAAACCGATGTCCAATAAATGAATATTCCTGCTTAACGCCCTTCCACTTTCAGGCCATTGGCTGTGGCGGCAAACTCCTTTAAACACCACTCGTACATCGTTCACATAAAAACCGTCGCGGGGGCGAAACTCTACGGTGCGAAAACCAAAACGCTGTTTTATAGTATGGACGACCTTAGCTCCTTCTTTAATGGAAACGACGACATGGTATAAAGCGGGTTTTTCAGGATTCCAGTTCCTGGTGCCTGCAACGTGATTTTTAAGGTATGTACTGTCATTGGCAGCAACGGAAAAAGGCTTTCCGACAGGCTTTCCGTTTAGTTCCTGCACCTGTGCTTCGATTGTTTGATTTGTTACCGTGTTTTGTGAAAAAACCTGCATTACAAAATCGCCATTCGCTTTTGCATCAATAGCTACCCGGTCGATGGAAGTTTTAGGAACAATTTTGAGATAAACAGGGCGGTAAATGCCTCCGAATAACCAAAAGTCAGCTTTTCGTTCAGCCCGGTTAATAGATGCATTGGTGGACCGTTTGCTTACTGTTGCTTCCAGTAAGTTATCGGTATCGGTAAGGAGATCGGTGATGTCATACTTAAACTGGTAAAAGCCGCCCTGGTGTACAGGACCTGCCAACTTGCCGTTGATCTTTACTTCAGTATCGGTCATCGATCCTTCAAAAACCATTTCTACCTTCTTATTCTTCCAGGCGGGTTGTGTTTTAAAATGGTATTTATAAAAACCCTGTTCATCGGGATTAACGGCGTCCTGGTAATAATTGTAGGTACCGAACTTCTGAAACTCCCAGTTGGAAGGAACAGGAATGGTAGACCATTTTCCACTGTTTTGCCCCTTTGTGACCATAAAATCCCATTGAACAGTATGGTCTTTATCTGTTCCGGATAAATAATGGATAATCGTTTCCTGAGCTGAAGCAACAGAAAATATGCACGTAAAGGCAATAAGCAATCGGTACAGCATGTTTAAGAGGGAAATTTGAAGGTATTTGCAAAGGAAAATGATTTTACCAGGAAGAATGCTTTCTCTTCCGCCTTTTTCTTCGGCATGTTCTCATTAGGCTGGTTTCGGTACGATTTATGCCTTAGTGTAAGCGCGCCTTTAGTTCACTAAACTTTATAATTGCATTGCGCCGAAATAAACATTTGAAATTCTCACATCTCTTTAATAATTCCGATCACTTACTATTAAAATTAAAAAATGAAAAAGAACATTTACTTCATTGCTGCTATCATTATGATCCTGATCTCAGCAAGTCAACCCGCCTTTACTCAAAAATATAAAACGCCAGAGGATACTATTAAGCTAAACAAAGAGTATGTAGAACTTACAGAAGATATAGCAGATCTTACAACTGAACTGTCGACAGCAAAACTTGAACTACCGGTTTATGAGGCAAAGGCTGTGGTCGCAAACTCGGAGGCTCAAAATGCTGCGGATGAAAGTAGAAAAACTGCCCATAAAGCTACGAATGGTGATTTAGGTGATGCAAAAAATGCTAAAAAGAAAGCCAATAAAGCGCTGGATGAAGCTGAAGACTACAAAGACGCAACCAATAAAGTGAAGGACCAGAATAAAAAGATTGAAAAACTTACGAAAGAGCTGGAGAAAAAGCAAAAGAAATTGCAGGAATTGGAAACGATGCGGGCCGCCATCAGAATTATGTCTGTTAAATAATTTCTTGATATTTTCCGGTAAAATTCTTTCCGTTAAAATAAAATACCACGACCCTAAAGTCGTGGTATTTTATTTTACAGTTATTTAAACGGTTGCTAAAATTCTCACTTGTGTCTCGTAACCCGTTTAACTTAAATTATCAAAGAAATTTTATTGCTACAACCTCCTTTGTCTTCACCGGAAAGGTGAATAGAAAAAAGAAAGTACAAGGGTGCGACGCAACAAAAGTGGAAAGATGTGCATTGTTGGTCCCATAAAATTGTTCCTCAATTCTGCATTCTTCTCCTACTTCCTACTTTCGATCTTCCAACTTCTTCCCGCTGTACCCAGCTTCGCCCTGCAATGCTTCAATAGCATTTGAAAGATACACAAATGGCGAATTCCAGTTAATGGCGATCTCATTTGATGCATAGGAGCAATCAAGGTCAGCAAACGTTGTTTCAGGCTCCGCAAACTCATACTCGCATTTATCCTGTTTGCCAGGATTTGGGCCACCTGATAACAGGCCGGGCACAGGTTCTGTAACGCCATCAGCAACTGAAGGGCGATGGTGAGGATGCATAATAGACTTACTTCCTACGCCCGAAAGAAAAGAATAACCTGTTGCATTTCTACCCATCAGGTAATCGAGGTTTGTCAAAGCATAGTCGACATACTTCTTATCTTTTGTGAGAAGGTATGCATTGATTAAAACAATTCCCTGGTTGGCCGCATTCGAGTTACTTCCCCAATTAAACTCTCGGGGTGATTGCCCCATTACTGTTTTAAAAGCATTGCCCCCCACGTTTGAAATGTACCTGTCTGCAAATTGTACCAGTTTTTGTTTAATCAGCTGCACGTCTTTTTGTACATCAACAGGTAGCGTTTTAGTAAAACGCAATAAAGTATACGATGCTAACAGTTCTACTCCAGCCCACGACGGCAACGAAAGACTGTCTTTTCGGTGTTTTGCATAAACATCATAATAACTTTTGTCTTTTGTTGTAACAAATAACTCGGCGGCCGCCCAAGACCATTCATCGTTAAACAATCGGTCGCCATAACCGCCTGTTGTTATTTGAGGCTGGTACTTTTTGTTTATTTCATTCTGGTTGTATTCCATTGAAGGATTCTTTAAAGCCCACTGCCATGCTCTTACCGACGCCTTTAAACAACTGTCGGACAGTCCGGGCAATTGCTTTTTATACTTCTGCAAAATGCGACTTGCCTGTGCAGCCACTGCAGCAAGATCAAGGGTAGCGGCTACTCCTTTTTGAACTACATAACGCGGAGCTTTTGTAACGCCTGGCATAACCATCCCATCAAAGGAAGCGTTGGTGCATTTGTTATATACGCCGCCGTCGTTTGGGTCCTGCATGGTCAACATCCAGCGGAGGTTATAAATCAGCTCGTTCAGCAGATCAGGAACTGCATCATTACTTTCAGGAATATTTGTTTTAAGTGTATCGAAATATTTTGAAAAATCTTCGTAGGCCGAGAACATAGTTCCCATGGTTATGCCTGAATTTACAATGTACTTATTGTAATCACCTGCATCGTACCAGCCTCCGGGAGATGAAATCTTTGTACCGGCCGGTCTTTCGTTACTGGCCGCCGACGGATGAATAAAAACTTCGGTATCAGGGTGACCGGCAGAACGATGCCATTTACCGGCGTACTTTTCCTCTAATGGCATTGATACGCGTTGATAATAGTAGCCCTTGATTCCTGCAACCGCAGCATCAAGGTTTACCTTATCTCCAATTTTAAATACATAAGAATGGCCCATGCCCGGAACCGACACGACAAAGCTTCCTTTCTTTCGGAACTCCGAGAAATCTGCAACCCTGGTTTTAGTGGATGAATTTTTCGACTGCATTTCTTCGCTTAGCGTGCCTCTATATAAAGTATCCCTTATATTCGTGGTCGTAATATAAAAGGCAGCTGCACTGGTCGTGCCGGTTACAATTGCAATTTTTGGCGCATTGGTATAAAAACCAAGTTGATTGAGTTTAATACGTTCGGTAAGCATTTGGGCCGACAAAGTATTGCAAAACAATAAACCAGGTATGATGAAATTAAAACATTGAAGCATAGAAGCACGGAGACGACGATGAGGTTTTGATCTTGTTTTCATAAATTCTTTGTTGGTACGAGGTATAATTGTTGATATTCAAGAGTAATCATTCTTAATCATTTTATTATGAAATACCGTTCATTCAGAGGAACTGACGTATCTGAAGTTGGCTTGGGAACCTGGCAGTTAGGAAGTGCCGACTGGGGTGTGATCGGCGATGAAGAAGCTTTCTCGATTTTACAGGCATTTATTGATGCAGGGGGCAATTTTATCGATACTGCAGATGTGTATGGCATGGGCATTAGCGAGCAAGTTATAGGAAGATTCTTAAAAACAGTTAACCAAGAAATACATGTTGCAACAAAATTAGGCCGCAGGTCTGATGAGGGTTTTGGATGGCCTCAAAACTTCACCTATGATAGTATGCGAAAGCAGGTCGAAATCTCTTTAAAAAACCTTGATTTCCACAAATTATTTCTTGAGCAACTCCATTGTATTCCAACAGAAGAACTTCGTTCAGGAAAGGTGTTTGATCATTTGCGGAAGCTGCAGTCGGAAGGCCTCGTGAGAAATTGGGGAGTAAGCGTAGAAACCAGCGAAGAAGCGTTACTATGCCTTGAACAGGAAGGAATTGCTTCATTACAAATAATTTTCAATCTTTTTCGCCAGCATGTGGCGGACGAGGTATTTGCAAAAGCAAAAGAAAAAGGGGTGGCACTCATCATTCGCGTACCACTTGCCAGCGGGTTACTAACAGGCAAGTTTAATGAACAAACGAAGTTTGCCGAAAAAGACCACCGCCACTTTAATGCTAACGGAGATGCCTTTAATGCCGGGGAAACATTTTCTGGAATCGAGTTTTCAAGAGGAGTAGAATTGTCGCGTGAAATAGCAGGGTTATTTCCCGACCAGCGAATGGCACAATGGGCAATAAGATGGATACTCGATCATCCGGAAGTAACTACCGTTATTCCGGGCGCTTCTAAGGTATCGCAGGTAGAAAACAATATAGCAGCTTCAGACCTACCATCTTTAACTGAAGACGTCCATAATAAACTAAGATCACTGTATGAGGAAAAAATAAAACCAATTATCAGGGGACACTATTAATTCAGGGTTTAATAATAGCATATGTCCACACCAATTTCTATTTCACTCTTTGTCGGGGTCTTTTAGGGTGACAAGCATTCGTCCTTCATTCTGCATCGTTGTGTCACTCACTTGTACGGTAAATCTTCTTTTATCTTTAAACAAGATCTGATTCCATCTGTTCAATAGGTCCACGTGTTCACCCAAATTTTATTTATATGGATTTTACTACAGTTGACGCAGTTCCAATATACGCTTGTTATGATAAAGTGTGAAGCCGGCCTTGCAGTTTCATAATAAGGGTATCAGAAACTCTAATCCCCCATTCTTTTCTAAGATAATCGAGAAGCTTAAAAAGTCTATAAAGGACGGCTTTTTATAGGTTAATTTGTACGCGGTTGCCGGATTGCTTCGTCAAGTTCTTGTTGTGAATTTGTGTGTAACCGAATGGCTCACTTACCATGTTTATTAATTCAGCTTTATCAACTTCCGAAAGTTTGTCAGTTACATGCTGCTCACCTTGCTGAGTAAAATACTCATAGCCGGATTTTAGCAACAACTACATGTTTTCATCGTTTGTTGCTGAAATTTTATTTATGAGGTCTTACTTAAGGTCACTATTCGTAATAGAAGTTTGATAATTAAAGTTAGCTATTTATAATTTTTATGGCATCACTTCTGCAAATCCAGTTTAAATACTCTTCTAAGCAGAATTAAAGACCTTTTATCGCGACTTTCACCAATAAAATTTACATCTGTTTTAAGTTTCCGTCAAAACGATAACCCCTCCCCTTCTCCGTCTTCAGGGTAACGACTTTATCGCCATATCGTACAACAGCAGCATTTCCCAGCTTCGATAATATTCTTACCTGCTTTAATTTGCCATCTTCCCAGTCTATATCTACGTCGAAACCGCCTCTTGCTACTATGCCGTGTATGTATCCTTTCTGCCAGGCTTTCGGCAAGGCAGGAAGCAGCTGTATTTCGTTAGACTGGCTTTGCAACAACATTTCTGTTATCCCTGCAGTAGCTCCAAAATTGCCATCTATCTGGAAGGGCGGATGATTGTCGAAAAGGTTCAGCAATGTTGATTTTCTTATCAAAGCCAACAGGTTTTCATAAGCTGCTTCTCCATCCTGCAGCCGAGCAAAGTGGTTAATGATCCATGCGCGGCTCCATCCTGTATGTCCTCCACCGTGGGCGAGGCGATATTCTATTGTTTTACGTGCTGCCTGCAACAGTTCTGGTGTTTGTTGCTTATTGATCTGCCTTCCGGGATGTAAGCCGAACAGATGAGAGATGTGACGGTGGCCCGGTTCAGGTTCCTCAAATTCTTCCGTCCATTCCATAATACGACCGTCACTGCCAACTTTGGTGGGTGCCAACCGGCTTAAAACCGATTGAAGTTTTTTAACGAAAGCGGCATCTTTATTAAGCACCCTTCCGGCCTCAATGGTATTGGTAAACAAGTCGCGAATGATCATATGATCCATGGTTGGTCCCATAACCATGGTGGCAATTTCACCTGTTTTTGTTTTGAATCTGTTTTCAGGAGAAATGGACGGCCCTGATACCAGTTGTTTTGTTACCGGGTTTTCAACTAACCAGTTCAAACAAAATTCTGCAGCTTCTTTCATTACAGGATAAGCAAGGTCAGCTAAGTACTGTTTGTCACCGGTAAATAGATAATGCTCCCATAAATGTTGCGAACACCATGCAAACCCCATCGGCCACATCGCCCATTGCGGTTCACCATAAGGCTCAGTAAAATGCCAGGGATCGGTAGTAAAATGAGCAACGGTACCTGTAAGCCCGTACATGTCTTTGGCAGTCTTACGGGCATCGGGCTGCAGGTCTTTCAGAAACTGCAGGAACGGCATATGCAGTTCGCTGAGATTGGTGATTTCAGCAGGCCAGTAGTTCATCTGGATATTGATGTTGATATGGTAATCTGCACTCCACGGCGGATACAGCCCGTCTGCCCAAATTCCCTGCAGGTTAGCAGGCAAACCTCCCGGGCGGGAACTGCTAATAAGCAAATACCGCCCAAACTGGTAATATAATTTTAAGAGGTTTGGATCGATATAACCGTTTTGCATAGCAAGAATCCTTGCATCGGTTGGAAAATAGGTACCATCGCTTGTTCCAAGGTCGAGATCTACCCTCTTAAAGTATTGCTGGTAATCCGCTATATGGTCTTTCTTAAGCTGCTCATAATTCTTATTTGCAACCGCTGACATTTGCTCTTGCGAAAGCATCAACGGATCTTTTCCCCGATAATCAGTGGCTGCAGTTAACACCAGGGTGACGGCGTTCGCTTTCTCCATCCGTATACTTTCTCCGTTTACTGTCACAGTGCCACCTTCGTTCATCACTTTCAACCGGGCAACCATTTTTACTCCCACACCATCGCCAACATGTTCACTCATTATAATTTCATTGTTGACTGCTTCCAACCTTGCTTTATTACCGGGCCTGCTCATCTTCAGGTTAAAAGTTATGGACGCAAATTTATTTGCGGTGAGGCGAACTATAATAGCCTGGTCGAGGGCACTCGAAAAAATTTCACGGTTGAAAGTAATATTGCCGGCACGATAACTTACTTTAGCGACTGCACTGTCAATATCCAATTCCCGTCGGTAATTAGAAATATCCCCTTTAGGATGTACAAAATCAAAATTGATGTCGCCCAGTGTTTGGTAGTTGCTGCCCACTTTTCTGTCTCCCATCATTTTTTCCTTAGCTAACTTTTGCGCTTCTGCATACTTTCCTGAGAAAAGAAGTTTTCTTACTTCCGGCAACGCTGCTTTTGCGGCGGGGTTTACAAAATCGACGTCTTTCCCCGTCCATACAGTTTGTTCGTTCAACTGGAGTCGTTCTGAAGTAATTCCCCCGAAGATCATTGCTCCCAACCGTCCGTTCCCTACCGGTAAAGCTTCGTTCCAGGTAGTGGCCGGGTGAGTAAACCAGATCTTAAGGTCATTTGGTTGAACAGAAGGTTGAGAATCTAACGAAGACCAGCCGATTACAATTACAAGCAGTTGAAAGAAATGCTTCGAATAATTTCTTTTCCTTTTTATCATTTTTCTGTGTTGATGAATGACTATTGAAACTTTGCTCCTCATTTCGTTTTCTTAACGCAAAGGACGCAAAGAAGAAAGAACATGACGCCACACAAAACTTTGCGCAACTTCGCTGCCTCTCAGCGTTCTTCGCGTTTCAAGATAAGATGTACTTTGTTACTTCAGTACAAGAGTGGACCCTTCTGCAAGCTCACGGTAACCTGTCGGCTGAATAATGGCCTACAGTACAAGCGTTCCGATGCTACCGCAAGCAACGGCAGCTACTTTTTTATCCTGCCGGCAGGTACCAAATTCTTCTTCACTTCCTGTCCATTTTGATTTGCCTGTACTACAACAATTGCTTTTTGCAATCCTTCAGCAGTTGCATTCAGTGTTATAGAACCTGTCTGACCATTTGATTGAATAATTGCCAGAGCGAGCCCGTTCAATGCTGTATGCTGTTTTGCTTTAAACGGTTCATGACTTGTAGGGTCACCGTTATCCACCCCGGCAATAAATCCCCCGCCTTTTATGGAAAACTTTATAAGATGACCGGCATTTGGAACCATGGTGCCGTTTTTATCGACGACAGTTGCAGTAATGAAAGACAGATCTCTTCCATCGGCCTTAATCAAACTTCTGTCTGCTTTTAAAATAATTTTTGCAGGTTCTCCTGCCGTTTTTACCACTTTGCTTAAAACCGTTTTTCCACCTTTCCGGGATACTGCTTTCAGCGTTCCCGGCGCATATGGTACCCGCCATTTAATGTGAAGGTCATCTCCTGTTTTAGCTTGAACTCCCAGGGAGGAATCATTTAAAAACAATTCGACAGAGTCGGCGTTGTTATAGTAGGAGACGATATCGACCGTATCGCCTTCGTTCCAGTTCCAGTGCGGGTAAATGTGTAAAACAGGCTTAGTGGTAAATAAGCTTTGGTACAGGTAGTAAACGTCTTTTGGAAAACCGGCGAGATCAATAATGCCGAAATAAGAACTGCGGGCAGGCCACGAATAAGGAGTAGGCTCGCCAAGATAATCAAAACCAGTCCATATATACATGCCTGAAACGTGATCATTTTTCAATAAAGCCTTCACGCTTTCTTCGTGGGTGGAACCCCAGGGAGTGCTTACATGATCATAAGCAGAAACGGTAAAACTGCCATTGGGATTTTCAAAAGGTATATCCCAACGTTTTGGCCAGCGTCGAATGGTATCGAAAGGAACGAGGTCGTAGTAGCCACGGGTTTCCAAAGCAGAAGTACTTTCAGTAATGATCAATTTTTTACCACGCCAGGCTTTAGGAAAATCAGCCCACTCCTGGTGGTGATAATTATAACCGACCAGGTTAAAAGCACCGGATTGTATAATGTTGTTCCCGGCACCCGGTTCGTTATTAGCTGTCGTAATTTCTCTTGTTATATCGAGTGCTTTTACAATATTTACCAACTCACGGGCAATTACACGACCTGTGGTATCGCCTTTCGATTCATCGCCCCATTGTTCGGGTATTTCATTACCTACGCTCCACATGAAAACAGACGGGTGATTACGGTCTCTTAAAACATGATCTTCCAGGTCCTTCCTGTGCCATTCGTTCCAGTAAAGCGAATAATCGTAAGGAGACTTCGGTTTTGCCCACATGTCGAACGTTTCATCCATTACGATAAAGCCCATTCTATCGCACAGGTCCAACAACTCGGGCGCAGGCGGATTATGTGAAGTTCGAATACCGTTGCACCCCATTCTTTTCAGGATCTCCAACTGCCGCTCTAAAGCTCTTGTATTAATTGCAGCACCTAATGCACCCAGGTCGTGGTGGTTACAAACACCAATGATCTTCATTGACCTGCCGTTTAACGAAAAGCCTTTTTTCGTGTGGAAATTGAAAGTGCGGATGCCGAAGTTTGTTTCATAGGAGTCTACGATTTTTCCATTTACCATTACCTGTGAAATCGCTTTGTACAAATAAGGACGCTCTGTTGACCAAAGCTTTGGGAGGTCAAGCTCGAGAGATTGTTTTATTGAAGTAGCGGGACTATTTACAAGCGTTGAATCGCTGGCAATAGTTGCGTTAGTTACTGATCTTGCCACTTGCCTGCCTGAAGGGTCGACAACAATTGTTTGCAAGGTTATGGGTTGAACCGAATCGTTCTGGTTGCGAATGCTGGTAACTACATTTACTGTAGCTAACAGAGACGAAACCAAAGGCGTGGTAATGTAAGTTCCCCAGTTATCAACGTGTACTTTGTCGACGGTGGTTAGCCAAACATTACGATAGATGCCGGAACCGCTATACCAACGCGAGTTAGGTTGTCTCAAATTATCAACCTTTACTGCAATCACATTTGTATCTTTTCCATAGTTAAGATAAGGTGTAAGGTTGTATTGAAACGAAATATAACCATTAGGCCGGATGCCTAACGAATGACCATTTATAAAAACTTCGCTGTTACGGTAAACGCCGTCAAAGGTTATTAAAATCGTTTTATTTTTTGATGATTCAGGGATAGCAAACTTTTTACGATACCAGCCCATTCCTCCCGGAAGTGCTCCCCCGCCGGCAGTTGCCGGATTCGTTTCACTAAACTCTCCTTCAATGCTCCAGTCGTGGGGAAGGTTGATCTTTCTCCACGAAGTATCTTCAGCATTTTGAGAAGAATAATCGTTAACGCTGTCAAGAATAAATCTCCAGTTATTATTAAAGCTTTCAGTTGTCCTGCCATTCCTGGCGGTGCTTGTAACAGTTTTTGTCGTTGACTTAATCTTTATTGGTGCTTTAATTTTTATTGGCGCCTTAGTTATAGCCTGGGCTAAACCTTGTACTGAAATGAGAAGAAGCAAAAACCGGAGGAACCATTTTGTAAAATTATTTATCATTAGCCTTGTTTAATAATCTGGAAACTGTAGCAGATGCAATCCAAATGCCGTCGTTTTCAAAAAGTTTGCTGTCTGCTTCACCGCCTCCCCCAACCTTAATACAATAACAAAAAACGGCAGTACAAGTTCGCCCCGTACTGCCGCTTAAAAAAATAAACGTTTCTTCGACTACAAGAACCTGTTGATGATATTTTCCATATACTCCTGGCGTCCGCTTCTTACTTCGGGCTCACCGTTTTCTATAGCATATTGTCTCAAATCTTCAAGCGTTAATTTTCCCTGCTCAAATTCAGCACCTTTTCCGCTATCGAAAGATGCATAACGCTCCTGCCGTATTTTCTTATATTCTGATTTATTCAAGATATTTTCTGCGCTTATCAATGCTTTTGCAAATACATCCATACCGCCGATATGACCATAAAAAAGGTCTGTAGGATCAGTAGAATTCCTGCGTATTCTTGCGTCGAAATTTACACCGCCGCCTTGTAAGCCACCTGCTTCCAACACTATTAACATAGCTTCAGTTAACTCTTCAACGCTATTTGGGAATTGGTCTGTATCCCATCCGTTCTGGTAGTCACCGCGGTTCGCATCCATTGAACCCAGCATTCCTGCGTCTGCAGCAACCTGTACTTCATGGGCAAAAGTGTGACCGGCCAAAGTTGCATGGTTCACTTCAAGGTTAATCTTGAAATCATTTTGCAAACCATATTTATTAAGGAAACCTACTACAGTTGCAGCATCGTAATCGTACTGGTGTTTTGTTGGTTCCATTGGTTTTGGCTCAATAAAGAATGTTCCCTGGAATCCCTGTTTTCTTGCATAGTCTTTTGCTGTGTGCAGGAACTTCGCAAGATGCTCCTGCTCTCTTTTCATGTTGGTGTTCAGCAGGCTCATATAACCTTCTCTGCCACCCCAGAAAACATAGTTCTCGCCACCTAAAGCAATGGTGGCATCTAATGCACCTTTTACCTGTGTTGCTGCATGAGCCAACACGTGAAAATCAGGATTTGTAGAGGCCCCATTCATGTAACGGCGATGAGAGAAAACGTTAGCAGTACCCCATAATAACTTTATTCCGGTTTGCGATTGCTTTTGCTTTGCATACTCTACCATTGCCTGCATGCGACGCTCATTTTCAGCTATATCGTTGGTAAAGTCTACTACATCAAGGTCGTGAAAACAGTAATAATGTAAACCGATTTTGGTCATAAATTCAAATGCAGCATCCATTTTATCTTTTGCCTTTTCCACTGCATCCTGTTTTTGACACCATGGATGACTGAAGGTAGGTCCGCCAAAAGGATCGGCACCGTCGTAGACAAACGAATGCCAGTAAGCGCATGAAAACTTCAGGTAATCTTTCATCGATTTGCCTGCGACCATCCTGTTTTCATCGTACCAGCGAAAAGCCAAAGGGTTATCACTTTCAGGCCCTTCATATTTAATTTGCTGAATGCCTGGAAAAAATTCTTTTTCACCAATTAATACTGACATAGCTATCTGTTTTTGTTTATTTAATGAGAGGTTTTATGTAACCGACTTTTGAATTTCTATTTAGCATCCGTTGCGTCGCACTCTTGTACGGTTGCGAGACGAGGGACCACCGGAGACGAACAACGGAAGCGCACGATTGTGGAAAGACCATATTCAATAGACCATAGTTAGAACCGTTTTCACCTTCAACTTTCTTATTACCCTCGCTGCTCAATAGAAATACTACCAGTACAAGTGAGTGACACAACGATGTTGATTAAAGTACTTCTGCTTGTCCCACAATTACCTTTTTCTTTCAGTATGTTGCCATTAATCCGAATAACTTTTATCCTATAAACTTATCAACTTGTAAACCTATCCGGTATCTACTTTTGACAATTCCCTACGCCTTATGTCCTATTCCTTCTTCCCTCTTATTCAAATGCATATCCAGCACCGACTTCCACTCGTGGTATAGTTCGTTATAGGTTTGTTGATTATCGGGTTCTACCAATTGTACGGGCTTCATTTTGCTAAACGCATCCTGTTCGTTCGCAAAGGCTTTTGCACCTATTCCCGCACCGATAGCAGCACCTACGCTTCCGTCGCTTGCATACAACTCCACAGGAACACCGGTGGCATTTACAAAAGCTTCAGTAAACACAGGACTGTAGAACATGTTTGCTTTACCGGCCCTGATGATAGTTGGATGCATGTCGTTTTCACGCATGATGTCGAGACCATAACGGAAGGCAAATGCGATGCCCTCCTGTGTTGCACGGAAAATATGTGGGCGTGTGTGAACATTTAAGTCGATATCGTGAAAATGAGCGCCGATGATTTTATTCGACAACATCCGTTCTGCGCCATTTCCAAAAGGCAATACTTTTAAGCCGTTGCTTCCGGCGGCAATTTTTGCGGCTTCCGCATCAATGCGTTTGTACGACAGGTCGGGCGCCATATTATCGCGAACCCAACGGTTTAAAATACCGGTTCCGTTTATACAAAGTAAAATGCCGAGGCGCTTTTCGTTTTCGGAGTGGTTTACGTGTGCAAATGTATTTACCCTCGATTGTTTGTCATAAGTAAGCTGGTCGCTTACTCCATATATAACACCTGAAGTTCCGGCGGTAGCTGCTACTTCTCCAGGCTTTAGCACGTTTAATGACAATGCATTGTTTGGCTGGTCGCCTGCTTTATAAGTTACAGGTATACCTTCCTTCAATCCCAGCGACTCTGCAACTGTTTTTTTAAGGTGTCCGTGCTCAGTAAATACAGGGTTGATTTGAGGAATAATAGACGAATCGAATTGGAAATAATTGATCACATCTTCAGATAGACCGTCTTTTTGGAAATCCCAGAAAACACCTTCCGACAGCGCGGATGAACTGGTTGTAACTTCACCGGTAAGTTTCATAGCAATGAAATCGCCGGGAAGCATTACTTTATCGATGGAACTGTATACCTGGGGTTCATTTTCTTTTACCCAGGCAAGTTTTGCTGCAGTAAAATTTCCTGGTGAATTAAGGAGGTGTGACAACGATTTCTGCTCCCCGATTGCGGCAAAGGCTTTGTCGCCAAAAGGAACGGCGCGGCTATCGCACCAGATAATGGAATCCCGTAAAGGATTTTGATTTTTGTCTACTACTACAAGCCCGTGCATTTGGTAAGCTATACCTATAGCGCCTACATCGCGAAGGTTAATTTCGTTTGAAGCCGCTACACGTTTTATAGCCTGTTGTACATGTTCCCACCACATTTCGGGAGATTGCTCTGCCCAGCCAGGTTTTACTGTTTTAATTTCACTTTCCGTATCGGGAAATTGTGCGGAGGCAACAGCAGTCTGCGTTTGAGAATCTACGACAGAAACTTTGATTGAAGAGGTTCCTACGTCTATACCTAATAATAGCATCGTTAGTTGAATTATTTAGTAACCGAAAGATTTATTTGTTAATTGCTGATATAAAAGCAGTTGAACAGTTTTCATTTATGGCAAAGCTTTAATATGCAATTATGAGACCGCAAATTATTTTCATTTTTACCAAAACACTACTACTTTTTTATACAATACCTAAACTATTTTAATAAAAATGGTACATTTATTATCCTTTCTTACTTAAAATGATTTATGAAGCCCTTAATTGAGCAACTTCCCCTTTCGAACGACACCTCATTTGTTGCCGAAACGCACCGCACGCCACATTTTGAAGTACCATGGCACCAGCATATTGAGGTGGAAATGATTCTTTTTAAAGAAGGCGCAGGCTTAAGCTTTATAGGAAATTATGTAGGTGAGTTTGAACCCGGTGATATTTTTTTTCTTGGACCCAACCTGCCGCATACCTTTCAAAAAAGCGGTGATATTATTACCAGTGCCGTAGTTGTTCACTTCAGGGACAACTTTTGGGGAAAGGAATTCCTTCAATTGCCGGAGAGCAAAGGGATAGAACAACTTTTAACCACTTCACTGCAGGGATTGAAGGTTTCAGGAAAAAGCAAAGAGCAATTAAACCTGTTGATCGCGTCTTTAGAAAAAGAAAGAGGGTTTAAACGCATTATAACGCTATGCGAGTGCCTTGATATACTTTCGAGAAAAGAAGAGTTTATTACACTTTCAACGCAGGAAGTGAAAGAGGTAAACAATAAGAACAGGGAACGGATCGACAGGATCTTTCAATATACCATGGAGAATTTTAAAGAGCCCATCCAGCTACCTGCAATTGCCGGAATAGCTGATATGAGTGTGCCTGCTTTTTGTAATTACTTTAAAAAAAGTACCCGTAAAAAGTATATCGATTTTTTAAATGAAGTAAGGATTGGGTATGCATGTAAATTGCTTACAGATAATACGCAAACAACGGTAGAAGGCGCCTGCTACGACAGCGGCTTCAATACCCTAGCCAACTTCAATAAGCAATTTTTGAAAGTGAAGAAAATGACGCCTTCGAAATACAGGAAGGTGTTTTTGGGTAGGGAGAAGGCGGAGATATAAATCTTTTTCTGTGACAACCTGGCAACTAGTTAATTCTCCTGTTCGACGGGCGCCAGTACCTTCCAGTTTTCCTTAATTTCCTCTTTCAGCTTTTTAATAATCTCATCCAGCCCCTGGTACCAGTCGAGGTGCGGACTAAATTTGGTACATCCGCCTGCATCGGGAATGCACTGAGTTTCTTCCCATACTTTGCCACAAGCCGGGCATCTTCCCCCAGTGCTAAATGTATCCCATACACATCCGCAGGTACAACTCCAATAGGGTCGACCATCGGGCTCCCATTTACATTTTGGGCAGCAAATATGTATATCGTCCATAACAATCTCTTTTTAGGTTAAACAACTTTACAAAACTATCATTCTTTTAAATTACCCAGTTCCTTATTTTGCTTTGTGGCGGAGATCGTCTTCTTTGACTAATTTTATTAAACAATTTAGAGTGCTCGATTGTACAATAACTAGATAATAAAGAACTAAATATGGAATACAACAAGTTAACAGCTGAAGAAGAAAGAGTAATTCTTCACAAAGGAACAGAAAGAGCCTTCACCGGCGAGTATACCGATAACAAAGAGAGCGGCACATATGTTTGCAGGCGTTGCAATGCACCTCTTTACCATTCAAAAGACAAGTTTGATTCCGACTGCGGCTGGCCCAGTTTCGATGATGAAATAAAGGGAGCCGTAAAACAGGTACCCGATGCTGATGGAAGACGTATTGAAATTATTTGTGCAACCTGCGAAGGCCACCTGGGTCATGTGTTTAAAGGAGAGCGGTTAACCGCTAAAAATACCAGGCATTGTGTAAACTCTATTTCAATGAAATTTATTCCTGATACAAAATAATAATTCGCGAAGACGCGAACAGCTATTCTGCTGCAACAGAAAATACTAGTGCTTTCTTAATATAGAGAATAAGACTGACTTTTAAATTCGGCATGTAACAAGTATTGATTCAGCCTGCTCGTTCTACCAGATGCAATAAAAAGTCAAAAGTACAAGTGAGTGACACAACCGGAGACGCCATAAGAAACCAAAGTTGGCCACATAGAAAATAACAAGTAAATTAAAGTTGTCAAAAGTAAACAAACGCCGAATGAGACATACCAGGTTTACATGATTATATCCTGGTTGCTACTTCATTAAAAATTAATTTAACAACGGATTCTGCTAAAGGCGCAGTTGTCGGTAAAACTGTTGTGCTTGTTGCTGCGTAATTTGATAGAAATTCAAAACTCTCTATAAATGAAAACTTTAATAGCTATTGTACTTTTCGTAAATCTTGTATCGTGCAGCAGCCAGGCGCAGAAGGCGCCGGGAAAAAAATTCGAGGTTACAAAAACCGAAGCGGAGTGGAAGAGACAATTAACGAGTGAACAATACCGTGTGGCGCGGCAGGAAGGGACAGAAATACCTTTTGAAAATGCTTATCATAATAACCATGAAAAAGGCGTTTACAATTGCATCGGCTGCGGACAACTTTTATTTAGCAGCAATACAAAATTTGAAAGTGGCACAGGCTGGCCCAGTTTCTACAAACCGATTAGTAACAAGGCAGTGGAAGAAAACAGGGATACAAAGTTTGGAATGGTTCGACGCGAGGTGCACTGCAGCCGGTGCGGAAGCCATTTAGGTCATGTTTTTGAAGATGGGCCGAGGCCAACAGGCTTACGCTATTGTATGAATTCCGCATCGTTACAATTTGTAAAGAAATAAGACCTCCAAATCGTTCACCTTATTTTTCTCTTGTTGCATGAAGACTATTGTTCACAAGCATCCACTTGCCGTCCGCTGGTTTCATTGGATAAATTTCCCGGTGCTCGCCCTGATGATTTGGAGCGGTATATTAATTTATTGGGCAAATAGTGTGTACATGATCGGCCCTGCACACAAACCCTTGTTCAAATTTTTCCCGCAGGGTTTTTACAAACATTTTCACATCAATCATCGCCTTGCCGAGGGTATGAACTGGCATTTTGCATTAATGTGGCTCTTTGCCATTAACGGCTTTCTATATATTCTATTTACCATTTTTTCCGGGCAATGGCGATATCTTTTACCAAACAAAAAGTCGTTTAAGGAGGCGTGGCTGGTACTGCTTCACGACCTTCATATCAGGAAATATGCTCCTCCTCAAATAAAATACAACGCTGCCCAACGAATCGCTTATACCGCCATCATTGTGATGGGCTTAGGCTCTTTACTTACGGGGCTTGCTATTTATAAACCGGTTCAGTTTAGCACTATTACCGCGCTTTGCGGGGGATATGCTGCAGCAAGGGCAGAACATTTTATCCTTACTATTGGCTATGTACTTTTCTTTTTTATTCATATAGTCCAGGTGATAAAAACAGGATGGAACAACTTCCAGGCAATGGTAACCGGTTTTCAGGTCATAAAACCGTCTGCTAAAAAAACATCCCAATGAGTGAGCCCTCCTCTTCATTTCCTCAACAAACAGTTTCTGATAAAACATTACGAAGAAAAACACTCTTTGCTTTTGTTTTTTTTATAGTATTCCTCGCGGGAGCGTGGGCGACTTTCAAATGGGTGAACAGGCAACCAAAAGAAGGTGGCGCATTAAAACCTTTACGAAAAACGCTCAATGCAAATGAAAGGCTTTTTTCTGCAATGTTTGACGCTAACAAACTGGTAAAAGAATATCCCGTAAGTGCCGCAGCAAAACGGGTACGAGTGAATGGAATGGATGGATTGCGCGACAGCGTGAATGAAGAAACGTGGCGGCTTCATGTTGTTCGCTCATCAGGCGATACTTTACATCTTACCATCAACGATATAAAAAAGTTGCCAAAGAAAGATCTTGTGTTCGATTTTAAATGCATCGAAGGTTGGGACCAGGTAACACATTGGGCCGGGGTTCCTTTAAAGACCTTTATGCAATACTACCATTTAAACGGGCAATCAAAAATGAAGTACGTCGGGCTGCAAACGCCTGATAAAAAGTATTATGTGGGCATCGATATGCCCAGTGCACTGCATGCGCAAACGTTGTTATGTTATGAAATGAATGGCAAGCCTTTGCCGGCAAACCAGGGGTTTCCGCTGAGGCTGATCATTCCGGTGAAATATGGTATCAAACACCTAAAACGCATCGGGACCATGTTTTTTAGTAACGATAAGCCCGCCGACTTTTGGGCCGAGAGAGGTTATGATTACTATGCGGGTCATTAAATATTTTTGAAAGTTTCTGCGCAAAGGGCGCGAAAGGTTCGCAAAGTAGCGCCAAGCCGCTTTGCGCTTCTTTGCTGTTTTCTTTGCGCTCCCTGCGTTTAATCTTCGAGCACTTGTATCAGTTTCAAATCAAAGTGTTCATTTTCGAACAGATCGGAGGTCTTAGAAGGAATAAAACACTTTGATTACCACAGGTAGTTATATTTTGGCACCTCTATTGGAAAGTTAGCTGTACGAAAAAAACTATGTATGTACCGGGTAATTCCCGATATAGAGTACAAGAGTGCGACGCAAGTAAAGATAAATAGTAGTAATGCAGCCGGCTCAATAAAAATTCCTCCTGCAATTAATTAACTGTATAAAAAAAGCCGGTCATTCGACCGGCCTTATAATTATAGAGAGGATTTTATTATAACCGAACACCAATACCTGCGGTAACATAGAACATATTTTTACCGTTTTCTGTGAGGTCCGGCCTGTCAGGTACTTTTACCAGGCTCTGCGGCATCACATACGATGGAGTAAATGATGCATTGAACTTACCGGCTACAAAAACGATCGGAGCAGAAAATTCATAAGCGAGAATACTAAACTTTGTCGAGCTTTCTGTTACCGGCCGCTGGTTCCCTATTGGCAAGCCAAGAATATTCTGTTTTTTATAATAGGTATTCGTAAAATTTTGAGTACCTGCATAAGCATATGCCGAAGGGTTGATGGCAATAGCATATTTAGTATTTGGAATAAGATGCAGGAACAAGTGATCTAAACCAGCAGTCGCTCCAAAGTCGGTTCTGTCGCTAAACTTCGCATCGCCTCCAACATTTACGTTAACAATTTTATTATTATAGACCAGGTTCATGCCGGTTTGCGATTTAAGTGCAGACTGCACTAATTCACTGTTATTCTTATACAAAAACTGGCTATAAAAAATATTGCCTGAAAAATTTCGGGACTGAGGAAACTTATATCCGCCTTCAATAATAGTTCCATTATAGGCTAATGAAGAAGCAGGATTATGTACTAAAACAAAATTTGAGTTTACATAAAAACCTTGCTTGAGCTCAAAACCAATTGTCGGAAACAAACCGCTACTCCTCAAACTGTCGGTGCGACCAAAATAATGAAGTTTTGATTGGTAGTTTATACCGGCAGAAAAAACATTTTTACGAGGGATGCTGGTATCATTCTGCGACCTGCTGACAAATGGCAAAGCCAGCACTGTGCAAATCAATATTATTACCCGGCTGATTTTCATTTTCAATACTCCTTTTTTGATTCTTTCAAGATGTTTCAGCACTTACTTATCGAACAATTATTAGTTCTTAACCTTAGTTGAACTTTTTGTAGTACTTGTTCCTTTGGAATGCACCGTTTTCCCGTTCTTCTTCACGCTCACGTTTTCAGAGGTTGAACCAGAGCTTAAAACGCTATTATCGTTAGCATTACCGTTAGCTGTGCTACTTGCATTGGCATTCGCATTTACAGAACCATTCACTCTTGCCTTCTCGGCAGTTTGCCTGGTTTGATCGGTTGTGTGTTGCGCCTGTTCTTTAGCCCGGGCAGCACCTTTTTTAATTTGTTCATCTGCATTTGTACTAACCTGAGCACCTGAGTTAACAGAACCATTTAAAACACTGTTTTCATTAGCATTTGCCGCCGCATTTTGGTTTGCGTTTGCGTTTGCCTTTAATGAACCATTTGTTCTTGCCTGTTCTTTAACAGCAGCACCTGTTTGCTGGGTACTGTTTTGAACGTGTGTAGCAGCACCAGTTGCTGCACCTGTAACACCATTTGTTGACACTCCTACCTGTATGTTTGCATTGTTAGAAGCAGCAACATTTGTTGCTGGTTGTGTTGCATTTACAGCACTATTGCTTCTAATAGCAGCATTTGCACTCTTGCTTGCTGCAGCATTTGTAGCTGCCTTAGTGGCGACACCTGTAGTAACTGAAGTAGTTTTGTTCACCGCATTTTGAGAAGCCGAAGCAGTTCTTTGAGCTGCATTTGCTGTTGCTGCTGCTGCTTTCGCTGCTGCCTGTTGAGTTGCTGCTGCTGCTTTCGTCGCCGCATTTGCATTTACTTGTCCCTGGGCCTTACCTGTTACGCCTAATCCTACCTGGGCATATATCGCACCGCTTAAAAGTAGTGCTGATACCGTCATTAGTCCTTTTTCGAATCTTTTCATACTGTGTAACTTTTTATTGTTAAGAATTCAAACTCGCGAAAACAGAAATTATGCCAATTCCGATAAAACAGGAGACGAACAGAGAAGGTAATTATGTATCTGGTTGTATATGAACGTGTTAGAAAAGGCAAACTAACCTGTAAAGAAAATGTTATAGAGGTTAACAAAAGCAGGACAACTCACAAAAAGGTAAGTTCGATGCAGCATTTCAAGCTATAAAATGAAAAAACCGGCCTGATTTCTCATGCCGGTCATACTTATCATGGAGTTCCGCAATATTAATACCGAAACAAGATTTCACTATGAAGGATCTCATTCGTATTTTCCTTAGCTATTGGTACTTGCTCATTTATTTCTGATTTTACTTCAGCAAGTTTGCTACATACAGTCACCATATTTGCAGGCGCGAATAAAAGCACCAGGGCAAATACAATGTAGTGGAAAGTTGATGTAATGCTGAGTTTCATAATCTTTATGTTGATGATACAAACTTACTTCTTTCATGAGCCGAGAACAATCACATAAAAGTGTGATTATATATAAAAAAAATAAAATAGTTACTAAAAACATGATGTTGCAGTAATCTTTAAATCGAAGACAATAGAACGGAGGTTATTTAAATGAAAACCGGCCTGTATTTTTCAGGCCGGTTTTATTTATAATGAAGTTCAGTATGATTAGTACCGAAACAATATTTCACTGTGAAGAATTTCTGCAGGTTTTTCTGTTTCTTGTGGAGCCCTGGTAGTTTTTTCTGTTTTCAATTCCTGTAACCGCTCCATAATTTGATTAATTTTTGCAGGAAACAGTAAAAGTGACAGGCCAAACAAAACATAATGAAGAGTAGTTGTGAGAAAAAGTTTCATACTGTTGTTTTGATATTACAAACTTACTTCAGCAATAAGCCTTTTACAATCACATAAATGGGTGATAATGTGTAATACGGTTGCATGAAGGGGAAATGATGTGGTAGCATCAGCGAAACAGTTTGAAGCGGAAAAATAAGGAAGAAATTAGGGCCTACGTCTTTTCTGCCAATTATAATGATTGTGACACAACACTTCTTGCAGGCAACACGATGCTAAGTACCAAAACCTTTCACCTTTTCTTACCTGGCTCCCGTACTCCTCGCGTTATCAACCGCGTTCTTCCACTGAAAAAGTTCCGGGTATTTTTTACCTGTTTCAACAGGCTTATTTTTCATCATTTCTTTAGCAGCGTACTCAAATGAATTACCCATTTCGGAGTCGGGGCCGCTTTCGATAGTTCGTCCTAATGCTGTTTGAACAACTATGGGTGCAGATGGAGGCGCAGGAGCCACTGTTGCAGGTTGATCGACAAGAACCGTGCTGACGCTTGCAATACCCTGGGTCTTACGCTCGTTCACCGACGCGGAATAAGGCTTGCCAGGGGTAAATTTTTCGGCAAGGAATTGCAGCACGGACGTGTGGTCGAATATTGAGTGGGAAACAGAACCGCGTTTAACCAGCGGAGAAACAATGATAGCAGGAATTCTAGGTCCCAGGCTTTCGAATTGATACGGCTCAGCGGCCATCACTTTATATTTTATAAACGGCGGTGGTACATGATCATAAAAGCCTCCATGTTCGTCGTAGTACACTATCATCACCGTATTTTCCCACTTTCTTCCATTCGACGTTACAGCTTCATACGTGCGTCGCAGGAATTCCTCTCCCCAACCTATTGCCAGGGGAGCATGATTATCGTTTGGACGATCAGAGCCGACATGTGGCGCATCCTGGTAAGAAGGTTCAACTATTATAACCTCCGGAGCCGTTTCGAATGGCTCTCTTTGAATATCCCTGGACAGGAACTCATAGTCCCTGAACTTGTTGCCCAGCACATATTTCCACAGCTTCGAATATAAAGCGAAGAACGATAATCCATCGTGATAAACCCGCCAGCGAACATTGTTCCTGGTTAACCAGTCAAAAATACTGTTGGTCAGATGATTTATCCGCGTTTTCGTATCGATAATATTGGAGTGCCCATAAAAAGCTATTGTCCTGTTAGGCTGCGTACTGGTTGGAAGTGTTGCAAAAAAACGGTCGCAGGTACAAAAGGTACGAGCCAGGAAACTGGTGATAGGTACCTGGGCAGAATTAAAAAAGCCCATCGGCAGTGCCTGTGGATTAGGCACGGTACCAGTTTTCTCTGCAAAGGATTTTACAAATCCCGACATGGTGAAATTCTTTGTAACATTTGATAAAGCCATTTGCGCTGCTATATCGTTGTATTCATGCGGCAAATCAAATGGCAAGGTAAGGTCGTGGCCGATCTGGTAAGGCGAATAGCTGTCGCCCTTATAAAGGTTATAATATTGCTTTTGATTTAAGGGAGCTTTTAAGCCGTCAATCTCAGCGTTTATATTTTCAAAACTTAAATGACCAAGCATATGATCGAATGAGCGGTTTTCAAACATCACTAAAACCACTGTCTTTACCTTATTAAGTATGTTAGCCATTATTTATCTTCTTTTATATCTTATCGTAGCGTTTATTTCCAGTGTCGCTGGTGGTGTAACGGTTCCTTTCTTTTCATCTGCAGTAAGCTGTGATTTGAAGACCCAGCGGCCTTCAACAGGTGTTCCCTCAAATGCAGTGGATAGAGTTCCAGCTTTATCTAGTACTGCAGTTTTGTTTGCGTGCCATACAATTAATTGTCTGGCCGACGCTGATGAAACAGAGAGTATTTCGAGCCGGTTTCCCCACTTGTCGGGGTTTTTGTCGTCGGCAGCAATGAGGGTATCGCCCTTTAGGTCGGTGCTGAATATGATTTGAGTGGTAGAATTAGTAGGAACAACAGTTACCTGCACTGGCCTGTTTACTTCCTTTGCTCCTTTTTCAACCACCAGGGTCAGCTCCAGGTATTTAACACCTGAATCTGCTGCTACTTTTTGATGAACGAGTAAGGTCGGTTTCCCCTTTACATCCCAATTCACTTTTACCGTATCTTCCGCAGTAATGGTGAGTGGCGTAACGGTAAATGAATTAATGACCGGCTTAGGTAAACATGAATAAAACAAAATGGAAAAAAAAAGGATGATTTTTGGAAAGAATACTCCAAGCAGCGGTTTGTTTTTTACCATCATTGGCTAAAAGTTATACCTGATAAATAAGTATTAAAGAAGAAAGTTGCTCAAATTTTCTTTCAGCATCAAGATAATACCTTTTTTCCTATAAACTATATCTTGTTGATATTGCTGTTATTGTGTTCTCAGTCTTGCTATAAGTGGAAAATAATAATGGCATTTTGGGGACGAACTGATTATCTCTGTTCAACATCGTTGTGTCACTCACTTCTACTTTTATATCTCTATGCGGCATTTTTTATAGGAAATTGAATAACACCAAAATATCATCTCCGCTACAAATAGAAATTGCACGGGGTTGAAATTCTTACCCTCATCTTTACACCTGCAATTTGCACGTTAAAATATCGGCTATAAATAAATGACCAATGTGGGATTCATATAAAAAAGGATTCAAAGCGTACCTCCAACTTGAAAAATCGCTGAGTGATAATTCAGTCGAAGCATACCTTCGTGACCTGGAAAAGCTCACTGCATTTCTATTAACATCAGGCGAAAAAAAGAGCCCTGCAGAAATTGATTTAAAAACCTTGCAGCAATTTATAAAATGGGTGAGCGAACTTGGAATGACTGCAGCTTCACAGGCAAGAACAATTTCAGGCATAAAAGGTTTTTATAAATACTGCCTTATAGAAAATATTGTAACAACAGATCCTACATCGCTGCTTGAAGCGCCGAAACTAAAGAGAACCCTGCCCGATGTATTAAGCTTTGAAGAAATCGAAACCATCATTTCAAAAATAGACCAAAGCAAACCGGAGGGAGGCCGTAACAAAGCAATTCTGGAAACAATGTACAGTTGCGGGTTGCGTGTAACCGAAGTGGTGAACCTTCAAATCAGTTGCCTTTATCTTGATGTAGGTTTTATAAGGGTTATAGGAAAAGGCAACAAAGAAAGACTGGTACCTATTGGTACAGATGCGATTAAATACATCAAACTGTATAAGGATAATATCAGGGTACATGTACCCATAAAAAAAGGTTCTGAAGACATTTTGTTTGTAAACAAACGAGGCGGGCAATTATCAAGAGTTATGATATTTTATATCATAAAAGACCTGGCTAAAAAAGCATCAATCACTAAGAATATTTTCCCCCATACGTTCCGGCATTCATTTGCAACACATCTTGTCGAAGGGGGCGCCGACCTGCGGGCAGTGCAGGAAATGCTGGGCCACGAAAGCATCACCACCACTGAAATTTATACACATTTAGACCGTGATTTTCTAAGGAGCACGCTACAACAATTTCATCCTGCATTTAAAGGAACGCATTAGCCTGCTTAAGCAATTTTTATCTCTGCGGGTGAATTTGTTCAGTAATGAAAATTGAATGTTGCGCTTCAATTTGGTTCATTTAAAAAGTCGAATAGATTTACTAAACGTACAAGTAAGTGATATCATCAAGGGAGCCATTCGGACAACGATGTTGAATAAGTTGTAAAGCCAATATAAAAGGCTACGACTCCAAAAAAGCTGCCTGCGGAAGGAGCACGGCCCATTCACCATCCCCTTCCGCAATTAATTACCCGACACCACCTGTACACTGCTCTCTTCAAACCCAAAAATCGAATAATCGATCAACATATTATTTGTAAGATCAGGAACATCATCCTTTTTTCTTTCACCATGGTTATAATGCTCTGTCCGGTTCAACGACATGAAAAGGATGCCCATCATATCGTCCCTATTTTCTTTAGCTACTTTGGAAATGGTATCAATAGCAAATTTAGAGATCTGGTTAAATGCATCGAATGCCGGGTTAGGGGTATTTTTCAAAAGGCCGCCAAGTTTACCGGAGAAGACAGGAAAGTCAGGGTGGCGTGTTATATCGTCTATTAATGCCACTGTTTCACGATGACGCTTATCACTTTCGTAAGCAATAAAATTCCAGTTAAAACATGCAGGAATTTTATTGGCCTGGTATAGTACAAAACCCGTATCCCCGAAGGTCATGGTACTATTGTCTTTTACATTGTCTATTTCTGTCAAAATCCTCGAAGACACTACATTTTCAACGGCCGCTCTCAAAATTTCATTTTTCGCCCCTTCATCATTTGTCTGAATAAACTCAGTAAGATTTGGCAGTTCTGCTTGTTCTGTAGTAACAAAACTTACCAGTTTAACCTGCGCGGAATCTTTGCCAAAAAGTCCAAATTTCTTACCTTCTTTGTTATCAAAGATTTTTAGTTTGTTTATCCTGAAAAAGAACATGTTGCAATTATTATAGATAATTTATCGAAATGAGCATTAAGTTAATGTCTTTACCTGAAAGTCTTTTATTTATTTGAATCCCTGAAACAACTAATCGTTACTGGAGGGCTAAGGCGACCGAAGAAGCATTGGGAGTGTTTTCGAAAGGCATCAAAAATGGACGGAGATAACAGCTGAAGCCGGACCAAAATTATCTCTTACTGCTTACATATCAAGAGTAAATAAATCTTCAGACTCTCCTAAATAAAAATTTCAACGCCGGTCTTGTACCTGCCTAATGGATCTGCAAGGCCGTTATACCTGCCGTTAATTCTTTTTGTAATTCTCATAAAGTGTATAAGGTTTTCTCCTTCATCAACTGGTTGTCTTATATCTATTATCTATTTTGACAGCTATTCGATTCAATTCTTTTAAATTCCAGCAGCATCCTGCACTTAATGCAGCAAATTCACAATATTCGGCTGCTGCTATTTATTTTTTTACTGTTCCTTCAAAGGAGGATACTGCATTTTCAGCTTTTTCAAGGCATCGACTAAAGTAGAAGCAAGAATATATTCCTTATACCAGTTCTGGTCAGCAGGTACAATGGTCCACGGCACAAGGTTGCATTTTTCAAAACAATCTTCATACGCTTTCATATAATCGTCCCAGCGGGTAGCTTCTATAAAATCGTTTGGGTTTGCCTTCCAGTGTTTCTTTGCGATTGTAAGTCTTTCATTCAACCGCTCGTGTTGTTTTTCACGGGAAAGATGCAGATAGAATTTCAGGATTATTGTTTGGCCATGCTCCTGCAATAACATTTCGAAATTGTTTATTGCATTCATTCTTTCCCCAACCGTTTTTTCATCTATCCATTTATGCACCCGTGTTATTAAAACATCTTCGTACTGAGAGCGGTTAAACACCTGGATCATTCCTTTTGCCGGCGTATACTTGTGAATTCTCCATAAGAAATCGTGAGAAAGTTCTTCTTCTGTAGGGGCTTTAAAAGATTTGGCCAGTACACCAAGTGGATTTAATGTACCAAAAACATTTTTTACCGCTCCGTCTTTGCCACTTGCATCCATTCCCTGGATGATAACTAACACCGAATGCTTCCCATTTGCGTATAATAGATTTTGTAGTTCATCTAATTCTTCCAATAGCAATACAAGCTTTTCTTTTGTTTGCTCTTTGTCAAATTCTTTCGGCGCTCGAGTGGAGATTTCAGATAATTTAATTGGCATGTAGCGATTTTTATTTTTGAAAAAAGGAAAGGTTGTAAGCAAATATGCAATAGTAACACTGTGACTGCAACTGAACTGATGGTTATAACAAAAAGGTGCCAGGGGAGATATGAAAGAATTTTTAAAAACAGCAAAATGAAAAGCTTTAGTTACAATCATCCTTATAATATTTTACTTTTTCCTAATGTTTTACGAATTCATCTTTAACCCTCCTTTAAGTCCTATAGAAAAAATTAAGGCTACCTTCGTGCAAATACAAATACAAAATTTTAAGAACAAAGCAAAATTATTTTTAAATAAAGTTCTTAAAATTTCGTTTTACTTGTTTTGGCATAGCAGTTGAATTAATGATAATATTTATATTAATAGAATTAAAATTTTAACATCGCCGAGAGAGGCTTTTATGGACTTACTTATCACCAAAAGGTTTTCGTTAGCACAGTACTTAAAGGAGAAATACCAGGTAATTGTTTTCGCAGTTTACCTGATAATACTTGCCATCTCTGTAGCACATCACGAGCCGTGGATGGACGAGGCGCAAGCATGGTTATTGGCCAAAGACCTTGGGTTTAAAGAATTGTTTGTTAAATACCTGAGGTACGAGGGATCGCCGGGTTTATGGCACCTTGTATTGATGATTCCGGCAAAACTAGGTTTACCTTACGTTACCATTAATATCTTGTCAGCATTTTTTTCTGCTGTTGGTGTTTGGTTGTTTATCCGGTATGCTCCTTTCCCTATTTTAATTAAAATATTATATCCTTTCTCATTTTTTGTATTCTTTCAATATGGCATTGTGGCGAGAAGTTATTGCCTTATTGCTCCTATATTATTTTCACTGGCAATTATTTATAATAAAAGGTACGAGCATCCTTATATTTTCGTACTGCTCCTTTGTTTGCTCGCAAATATTAGCGCACATACCTTTCTTATAGCCGGCTCAATAGCTTTTATTCAGTTCCTTGGGATTATAAAAGAATGGGAATTTCTTGACAAACGGTCAAAAAGGGAACAGGCAATCTCTATGTTGGTATTTGGTTTTATGGCGCTGTTAGTGGTATTTGTAGTAATGACACCCCCGGACCAGATTTACGCAGGAACTGCGAATTGGGGAATTGACAATTTTATACGCACAACAAAAAGAATGGTCGGTGGCTCACTGCTCATGAACGAGTTTAGCAGCCTCTACTGGTTTAGCGGGCTTGTGTCTTTCATAATTTTTATTATTACCGTTATATGGCTTACCAAAAATAAAATGGCGCTATTGTATTTACTGCCATTGTTATTACTCAGTACTCTTTTTGCTATAAAATACAGGAATTTATGGCACCAGGGCGTGTTGTTTTTACTTTGGCTTTTTGTGCTTTGGGTTAGCTATGATAAATACAGGAACAGGCCCAGGATACCAATGGGCAGAACTTTAATAGGCGCGATCGCTCTGGTGCTCGCGGTGCAGGCTTACTGGTGTTTCGATGCATTGAAATATGATCTTACCTCTAACTATTCAGGAAGTTATAGCCTGGCAAAATACATCAAGAAAAACGGTTTGCAGAATGAAAAAATTTTTGTGAGCGGCTGGAAAACGATTTCTGTTTTACCCTACTTCAACAAAAATATTTTCTACAACCATAATTACGGATCGAACCACCGGTTCTGGAATTGGTCGGTGAACAATGTAACGAGTGTAGGAGCAACGCCTTTTGTTCTTGATACCATCGGCTGTGTACAGCCCGAAGTTGTCATTTTTGCGTCTGATCATATACCAAGCAGGCAAAGAATTGAACTTCCGGGATACAAGGCAGTAGCTTTTTTCAAAGGGTATCTATGCTGGAAAACAGGTGTTATTGAGCCGGAGTGCTATTTGGTATTCAGGAAAAAAGAGCCAGTGATGCAGGAAGAAACAGAAAAAATTGTTTACCGGGATAAGGCGACAAATAACAAGGAGAAATCTTTACAATAAGGTTCACATAACCGTGGGCGTTAAACATGAAAATTTAACAGCGCCGCGCATTTCTCGCGTCCCTCGAAATATAGAATTACAACTGTCAACAGGTGCGACGCAACGGCTGCTGATTTAGTTTGTAATGCTGGCTTCAAAAACCAGTTCACTTATAGAAAGAATTCTAAGTTACAGTACACCTACAAGTTTAACCACCCCCGGTAGTTTTATATATCCCGAGCAGCATGCAAACCCATCCAGCAATAAAGGCTAATCCACCAAAGGGAGTAACGATGCCAATCCAATCAAGCCCTGGCTTTACAGCAGCTTTAGTATAGGTGAGTACATAAAGAGAGCCGCTGAAAAGTAAGATACCTATAATAAAACAATTGCCCGCCCACAACATCCATTTATTAGGAAAGTCGCGGTAAAGTATTCCAATAAGGGCGATGGCAAAAACATGGTAAAACTGGTAACGAACTCCTGTTTCAAAAATATTTATTGCAATATCAGAAACCATTCGTTTCAGGGCATGCGCACCAAACGCACCGAGTGCTACAGCTAATGCGCCAAACACGGAAGCAATGGCCAAAAATGATTTATGCATGCTCTTTAACTATTTTTAAAAAAGAGCTCTCTGTAAGCTCGCCACTTAACCTATACGACGCCTGGTTGTAGAAGGGCGCTCTTTCTTCCAACTTCTTTTGGAGGAAACCCTGTAACGCATGATCATCCAATTCTTTTATTAAAGGGCGATGTGCTTTCTCTTTTAAAAGCCGTGCCGACAAAGTTTCGATTGGTTCGTCGAGCCAGATAGTGATCCCTTGTTTGTTCATCCACTTCATGTTATCGTTATAACAGGCTGTACCACCGCCACACGATAAGATGAAGTGCTTTTTCTCGGCGAATAAACGAAGCATTTTTCCTTCAGCTTTCCTGAAGTATTCTTCCCCATCTTCCTCGAAAATTTCGGCAACTGATTTTTCTTCCATCATTTCAATGAGTGAGTCAAGGTCATAAGCAGATACGTTCAGCTTTTTCTTCAGCTTTTCGGCCCAGTACGACTTTCCCGCGCCCATCATTCCTATCAAGAATATTTTTGGTTGTATAGCTGGATTTGACGACATTTTTTCAGGGGTTTTCCTGCTGACTTTTTTTTCAGTAAGCGTTGCCATGTTAGTTAAGGTTATGAAATAAATAATCTTTCAATTATTTAAAAATTAAATTTCTAAGTTCTACGATGTATCAGGAGCAAACAAAGATGCAAGATTAGCAGTTAATTTTCATCGGCGTAATTTTTTATAAAGCAACCAATTACTTTTCTTATTAGCAATTAAAAGTTATTAAAATAACTCAAATTCTTTGATTCGCTACCCATTTTCCTCATCAAATTATTTTAGTTAATTATAATATAGGCAATTCTAATTTATTTAATCTTGGAAACGCTGTTCCCCCGGTATGTATTGTTTATTTGAATGCATTCAATCCCGTAACATCCATTCCTGTAATTAATAGGTGAATGTCGTGAGTGCCTTCATAAGTAATCACACTTTCCAGGTTCATCATATGGCGCATGATACTGTATTCGCCTGTAATACCCATTGCGCCTAACATCTGCCGCGCATCACGGGCAATGTTAGCTGCAATTTCGCAACTGTTTCGTTTAGCCATCGATATCTGAGCGGTAGTAGCACGACTTTCATTCATCAATACTCCAAGCCGCCAAACCAATAGTTGAGCTTTTGTAATTTCGGTGATCATTTCTGCGAGCTTCTTTTGCTGCAATTGAAATCCACCAATCGCCCGGTCAAACTGCACACGCTCTTTACTATATTGTAAAGCAGTATCGTAGCAATCCATTGCAGCACCCAATGCGCCCCACGAAATTCCATAACGGGCTTTGCTTAAACAGCCGAGAGGACCTTTCAGCCCCTTTACCTCCGGGAAAATATTTTCCTTCGGCACCTTTACATTATCAAATACCAGTTCTCCCGTTGCACTTGCGCGTAAACTCCATTTTCCATGGGTTGTGGGTGTTGTAAACCCTTCCATCCCGCGTTCAACGATTAATCCCTGTATCTCACCGAGTTCACTCTTCGCCCATACTACTGCAACCTGTGCAAACGGCGCATTACTGATCCACATTTTTGCCCCATTTAAAATAACATGATCCCCTGCATCGGTAAAGTTAGTCAGCATGCCGGCCGGGTTACTTCCATGGTTCGGCTCCGTTAATCCGAAACACCCTAACCATTCACCGGAAGCAAGCCTGGGTAAAAACTTTTGGCGTTGTGCTTCACTTCCATAAGCGTAAATAGGATACATCACCAGCGAGCCCTGAACCGACGCTGTCGATCTTACACCGCTATCTCCTCTTTCCAGTTCCTGCATCATTAATCCATAACTAATGTAATCCATTCCTCCGCCCCCGTACGCTGCCGGAATTGTAGGACCAAAGCAACCGATATCGCCTAACTGTTTAATTATTTGCTGTGGAAATTCTGCCCGCTGTGCATAATCTTCAATGATTGGTGAAATCTCCTTTTTTACATAATTACGCACTGTTTCACGCACGAGCTTTTGCTCTTCCGTCAATAATTCGTCCAGTAAAAAATAATCAGGAGATTGAAACACATCGGTTTTTGCAGCCATGGTACTTGTTTTAGTATTGTTTATGTACTTAGCGTTTGCAGTACTATAAAACATCGTTGTGTCACTCACTTGTACAACATTTTAAATATGGAGCAAGTAGAGGTATTTACAACAACTGTCAAAGTAAAAGTATCTTACTGCACCTTATTCATCTTTACGTTAATTTAACAACTGCTTGCCGTGCATTTTATTTAGCCATTAATCAATCTACACATATGTCTTTATCGGAGGTTACTATTTTTTCGAAAAGCAATTCAACCTGGCGTTTCAAAATACAAACTTCAGCTAAGAGCGGCAAACCTGTACCAGCAAAATACTGTACATCTAAAACATCAACTCCTATCAATATTTGGTAATCAAAATTGTTTTTATAAACCTATTCTTATTTCTTTTTCGGCCTCAATCTATAACTTCATCTTATCAGGCACAATAGTTTCACCTAAAGATATATTAATGAGTTTTGAAGCATCAATGCAATTCGCACAATTAAAGGATTCTGAAGACAAACTAGCAGCGTTCAAACACAAATTTTATTTCCCTCAAATAAACGGCAAAGATGTTATCTATTTCTGCGGCAACTCTTTGGGATTGCAAGCTAAAACAGTTCAGCCTGCAATACAACAGGAATTAGACGACTGGAAGAACCTTGGAATAGCGGGTTTCCTGACAGCAAAAAACCCTTGGATGTATTACCAGGAATATTTTAAAAACAGCCTTGCAAAAATTGTAGGTTGCAAAGAAGATGAAGTAACTGTAATGAATAGTCTTACTGTAAATCTTCATTTGCTCATGCTCACCTTTTACAAACCCACTGCTGCAAGGTTTAAAATAATTATGGAAGCAGGAGCTTTCCCTTCAGATCAATACGCAGTAGAAACACAGGTAAAACATCACGGATTTAATACCGAAGCTGCAGTTATTGAAATTTCTCCGCGAGCCGGTGAAAAAACATTAAAGACTGAAGATATTATAGCAGTTATTGAAGAAAATGCTGAAAGTATAGCGTTAGTAATGCTGGGTGGGATTAACTATTACACCGGGCAATTATTTGACATAAAAACAATTACTGAAGCTACACACAAAGCGGGGGCAATTGCAAGTTTCGATCTGGCACATGCTGCAGGAAATGTATCACTTAAATTACACGACTGGAATGTTGACTTTGCTGTTTGGTGCTCTTACAAATATTTAAACGGAGGCCCTGGTGCAGTGGGTGGATTGTACGTACATGAAAAATATGCAACTGATCCTTCAACTCCACGATTTGCAGGCTGGTGGGGAAATGATGAAGATGCAAGATTTAAAATGGAAAAAGGATTTATCGCCAAACCAAACGCAAGCGGCTGGAACATCAGTACGGCACAAATCTTAAACATGGCTGCACTGAAAGCGTCGCTTGAGATTTTTGAAGAAGCAGGTTTTGAAAACATCCTGTCAAAAAGTGAAGAACTAACGGCGTACCTTGAATTTCTGCTTCAGCAGCTACGCGACTTAAATTTTGAAATTATAACACCTGAAGACAGAAAAAGTCGTGGCGCACAGCTGTCTTTATACTTCCGGGTAAAAGGCAAAGAGATACAACAGAAAATGTTAGACAGTGGAATTGTAGTCGATTACCGCGAACCAGGTGTCATTCGTATTGCACCTGCTCCTCTGTATTGCTCATTCGAAGACGTTTATAGGTTTTACGAAATTCTAAGGAATAATTTCTAATAAATACAAATTGTAAACGCTGAATAAACAGCTCATTCAAAAAATATAAACCGAAGAATTTAAACAGATGTTAAGAAAAAATGTAGAACATTCACGATTAAATGTCGCTGGTTAGGCTACTATTTTAAGGCCTCTCTAGAACGCCGGCATTGTTACATGCAGAGTAGTACCACAACTTGCAAAAAAAACTCAGAAAGAAACGATTACGCTCCGGTTTCTTTCCTTTTCGCTTGATTAAGCGGCATTGCTACTGCGAGTTCAGCACTTGTACTTTCATGCTTTCTCGCTTAAACAAGAAACTCAGAAATAATTTTATCGTTGCAAGTGATGTCAACGCCGGTGAACAACTAAGTCATTGCTTCATCAACCAGATATAAAATGCATTGATAATTTTATTTGACAGCTTCAGACATTGCCAGTTCACAGGTTTTGGTAGTAGAATAATAACCTCCATACTTTTTTTGTTGCACTTCCAACGCTTCGGGCATTGTTGCCGAAGCAGTCAGTTCGGGAAACAAAAAGCCGCGATCCCCTGCCATTCCGCAACATCCTGCATAGTTTGGCACCGTTACATCGGTGGTAAGCAGTTTTGCAATTCTAACAAACTTATTTTCAGTTTTCATTTTTTTAAGTGAGCAAACCGGGTGAAGAACAATGTGCTTTTGTAGAGGTTTCACCTGCACCGAAGGAAGAACTATGTCATGCAGAAAATCAACACTGTCAAGAATGGCCAGAGAATCGAATTTATTTTTTTCATCCTCGTTCAGTATAGGCCGCAGCTGGTGAAGCGTGTAGGCAGATGAACTTCCATCAATCACTATTGGAAGAGCACCCTCTTTACTCGATCTCCACAATTGGTTCACTATTTTACCGGCAGTAAACCGATAGGCATCACCGAAGCCTTTCGAAGAAAAGATTTGACTGCCAAAAACTTCCTGTCACATTATCCAATACATTTACTTCGATACTTGCCTTCCTGCAGATACTTATAAAGGTCTTCACAAGGTTTTTCTTCTGTCCTTCGTAAGTTCCCATCACCCGTGAAATGCAGGCAGGAAAATAGACAATAGCGGGAGCAATTGTATTGACAAAACGTTCAAATGATGCCAGTTCCATCTCCTGATAACTGCTCAAATTCTATTACCCTAAAAAATGTTGCAAAAAAAAAGCACCCTTAAAAGGTGCGCTTTTCAAATCGAACTTGTGGGTTGGAATATTAAATATTTCTATCTATCTTTTTAACGGCGTTATAATTAGTTATGCTAACATATGAAACCAAAAAAACGGACGATAGACTTAAACAAACTGTAACAATCTGGATTAGGTTCATGGAGGTTTTTATTAACGTTAGAAAATTTGGATTGATCAAAATTAGAACAAAAGATTCTTCCCTATTAAAGGTTTTTTTCTACTTTAACTTAATAACTTCTAAAATAATCAAGGAAATTATATTGTATATTGTTCTCATCTTACATCCTAATATTAAACGCCGGTTTTTTGACTTTATTATAGCCGGGTACCTATTTTCTAAAAAAAAGTTGACTGTCCGCAACTATTTTTAAAATTACAGCTTCAGCCCGCGTTTGCTTTTAAGTATTCCTCTTAAAGCCGCTATAAAAAGCTACAGTATAAGGGAGTGACACAACCGGAGTTGCCATAAAAAACCGCTGCCGGCTAACAAAACATTACGAAAAGTTTATCGGGGAAAAGTATAAATACCACCACGCTAAGGCCGGCTCCCTTTTTCCTCACTTCATTCTAAGCCTGAACTTTCTTTTTACGTCTGCAATTTCGCGCGGATATTTTGGCGGGATGAAGAAATCAAACGGAAACTTTATAAAAAACCTGCCAACGACCGTCATCAGTTCCGGATAATCTCTCAATCGTACACCGCGACTTTTTACAGCAACAAAAAAGGCAAGCGCAAAACTGACCAGGAAGTTAAATAAGCCTATCAGCAGAACGCCACATAGTACCTCGATCATAAAAGACGTTGGTTCAGCATTGCCCTGCGTATAGTAGGCAATTGCAGTATTGCCCGAAGCGATGGTTATGTGACGGATATCGAACGGAATTCCGAAGATGTTTCCGAAAAAGCCGGCCATACCCAGGAAAAAACCCAACGCAATATTGCCGGCTAATGCGCCAAAATCATTTTCTACATACCGGGTAACCTTTTCGAGCCGGCGAGGGGAAAGCGTATTCCTGAAAACGGGGTGATTTTTAAGCCGTTCTCTCACTCGTCCATAGTTGATCCCGTTTTCTACATAACCTGCAATTAACCCGCTTACAAACAAAAAGAAGCCGGTAAAACAAGCATAGATAAGTGAAAAGCTTTGCCATGGATGCTGTTCCACCAGTGTATGATGTGCTTTATTACTATCAAGCAGAAGATGGCCTGTTATATGAAAGTATGCTGACGCAAGAAGCCAGGACAGGGGAAAGACGATGATTAAATTCCCGAAAAAAGATGCTATCTGGCTTCGCGAAGTTCTTGCAATGGTAATGGCAATCGCATACATATCGGGTTTCCTGTACTCCTTGAAATAGTCGAGCGAACTTGCAATAGCAGAAGCAGTAAATGCAGGCTGCTTGGTAGCAAGCGTGGTATTTGTTTCATGCATCATCTGGAAACCCACGGCATAATTTACGCTATAGGCAAACCCTTGCCAAAAAGGAAGAAGCCCTAGTTTGCTGATCAGGTTTTTTATTATAGCAGTAAACGAAACAATGAAACCTCCACCCATTGCAGAGCGGATCATAAACCAGTACTCCCTGCGGGTTGCTGTAATATATTTTTCTCCACGCGTGCCGCCGTGCTCGGTTATTTTAAACGCAAGGAAAGCAAAGTTTGCGCTGATGAACTCCCGCAAACTGTTTTTCTCCTTTTCAAAGGCGATGATCTTTGTAAAATAATTGAGGAACCGGTCGGGATTAAAGTGATTGTCGCTGTCCAGCACATCTGTTATTATTAGCAACCTCTCCAGGTGCTGATCTATTCTAAACAACGTATAGGTTTGCGATAAACTCGTTCCTTTCGTTCTACGCTCTTCGCTGATATGTTCGATCGTTTGTTTGCAAGCCTGTATGGCATCTGTAATTTTTTTAACAGCATCTACAATTACCGGTTGCCCTGCGCCTTTCTCGTATAGCCGTAAATAGTTCTCAACTTCCCTATCCAGCAAAAAAAACGAATACTCCTGGTAATTCACATTGTCCAGGCTTTTCATGACCTCTTTTTCGAGGCCGAGGGTAACAGTTCTATTGCTAAGAATGTGTAAAGACTGGTTTAGCTGGGCCAAAATATTTTTGTTTGTAACACTAACCTGGATGCCAAGAACTTTGAAGAAATTGATCCACAGCTCCTTATCGATTTTCTCGACCCAAACATGGTCGTTCTTCTTATAAAATACGTGGTTAATTACATAAAGAAAGTCGTCAGGTCGCAAAAGGGGTGGTAATAACCTGTGTTTTATTTTGGTCATCAACTCCTGCAAAAAACCCCTTGAGCTTACCAGCCCGCTTTCGGTAAGCGCCGTTATGAAATTGCTATTCAAAAATTGTGACAATAATGCTTTCCGAAGGGAAAACAATACCTTCTTATCGTGTAGCAACTGGTAAAAAAGTGCTTTAAATTTCAGTTCCGCTTCCTGGCCATCGGCGTAGCGTGCCGGCCGTATCTGCTTCACCAATTCTACCAGGTAATCCAAACCGCGATGAATACTATCAATAGTAATAACAGGCGTTTCAACTTCTTGTTTTTTCGCTTCGTCATTTTTTGCCGTCCTGTGAAACATTCCCATATTAAAAAGGTTTAGGGTAGGTTTACCCTTAGCAAATAAATTTATAAAACCATGCCTGAGTTAATAATTGTATTAGGAATAACTTTGCAAAAAAGAAGATATGGCTTTAGGAACAGAAACTTTAGAGGATACCGAGGTCGACGTGCTGACAGATTTAGAAAAAACGTTCCAGATAGTAGTATGGAACGACGAGGTAAATACCTTTGAATGGGTGATAGAAACATTGATTGACGTATGCGGACATTCAGAAGAGCAAGCCGAACAATGTGCAATGTTAATTCACACAAAAGGTAAGTATGCGGTAAAGAATGGCAGTTACGATGAACTTAAACCACAAGTCGATGCCATCACCGACCGTGGAATTGGTGCAACATTAGAAGTTATGGCATAACCTATCTGCAGGAAGCCCTGGGAAAAAAAGGGCTTTTTGTACAGGCTTTCGCGCCCCGGTTAAGCATTGTTGTGTCACTCACTTGTACGGCTGTGCCGGCAGCAACAAATTCAGCTACGTATTCACCAAATTTTCAAAATCCCTTTACGATAGTCACCCCAGGATAAAAAATTGAACTTTAAAGATCGCCGATGGTACAATATTTTGATTAAATAACCGGTGACTTCCCGAAAAAATGTACTCCCATAAACTAATCGTGCCGCTGAAAAATGCCTTTACATGTCCTGGATAAAAACTTATGGTTTCCGCCCGTAAAAGAAGCCCTTGCTGATGGCCTGCTTGCTATTGGAGGAGACTTATCGGTAAACAGGCTGTTAATGGCGTATAAAGCAGGAATCTTTCCCTGGTTCGATGGTGAAATACCGGTATGGTGGTGTCCTGATCCCAGGTTTGTACTGTTGCCGGATGAATTGAGAGTAAGCAAAAGCATGAACGTACTTTTAAAACGAAAAGCATTCGAATTCACTACAAACAAAGCATTTACGGCGGTTATAAAAGCGTGTAAAGAAAAAGAACGCGAAGGACAAGACGGAACATGGATAACAGACGAGGTAGAACTGGCTTATACTGAACTACATAAACTTGGTTATGCCCACAGCGCCGAAGTTTGGCTGGATAATGAATTGGTTGGTGGACTGTACGGCGTTAGAATGGGCAATATTTTCTTTGGTGAAAGCATGTTCAGCCACATTAGCAACGCCAGTAAATATGCGTTTATCAATTACGTGCAGCTTCTTTTAAAGGATGGGGTTCAACTAATAGATTGCCAGGTATACACCGAACACCTTGAAAGTTTAGGTGCAAGAATGATAGACAGGGAAGAGTTTCTGCAATACTTAAAACATCTATAATAAAATAAAAAGAGTTGAAACAATTAAGAAGATCATCCTAATCATTTCAACCCCTTGCTATATTTTCAACTATAATCGGCTAAAAATCGAATAAATCCCGGTTCTCTACTTCCCAAACTTCTTCTTTAGCATTGCCAAAGCATCATTCATTGGTAAAGCAGGTTCCGGTTCCCGCTTTTTAAAGTTTTGCTGCGGACCTTTAAATTGCTGTTGTGGTCGTTGTTGCCTTTGTGGAGCTTCCTGCGTTTGTTTGATCGAAAGGGCAATTCGCTTCCTCGCTATATCCACTTCCAGCACTTTTACCTGCACATGCTGGTTAAGTTTCAATGCTTCATTCGGGTCGGTGATATAAGTATGTGAGATTTCTGATACATGTACTAATCCATCTTGCTTTACACCTATATCTATAAATGCACCGAATCTTGTAATATTGGTAACTACTCCGGGCACAACCATTCCAACGGTAACGTCTTCAATTTTATAGATATTGGCAAACTCGAACTGCTGTACTTCACTTCGTGGATCAAGACCTGGCTTTTGTAGTTCGTTTAAAATGTCTTTGATAGTAAGTTCCCCAATCTGTTCCGTAACATATTTTTTTGGTGCGATTTGCTTTATCAGCGTATCATTTCCTATCAAAGTTTTCACATCTACACTCAGATCTTTTGCCATCTGTTGCACGAGGGGATAAGCTTCAGGATGCACTGCGCTTGCATCTAAGGGGTTTTCACCTTCCTTAATCCGTAAAAATCCTGCACATTGTTCAAATGCTTTTCCGCCTAACCGCGGCACTTTCAACAACTCTTTCCGGCTGCTGAATTTCCCTATTTCGCTTCTGTACTTTACGATATTTTCAGCAAGCGTTCCACCAATTCCACTCACATAACTTAACAAATGTTTGCTCGCAGTATTTAAATTTACACCCACAGCATTCACACAACTAATTACCGTCTGGTCCAGTCTTTCCTTTAGCCTGAACTGGTTTACGTCGTGCTGGTACTGGCCAACACCGATACTTTTCGGATCAATTTTTACCAGTTCGGCCAACGGATCCATCAATCGCCGGCCAATGCTTACCGAGCCTCTTACGGTAACATCCTGGTCGGGAAATTCTTCCCGTGCAGTTTCAGAAGCGCTGTAAACAGATGCACCATCTTCGTTTACCAAAAACACGGGCAAACCAAGGTTCAGTTTCTTAATAAATTGTTCCGTTTCCCTGCCTGCAGTTCCATCTCCTATGGCAAATACTTCAATGTCATACGTAGCAACAAGGTCTTTAATAATGTGCTCTGCCTCGTACTGCTTATTTCCTTCGTGGATATATATCAGCGACGTTTTCTTTAATTCACCTTTTTCATCAAGACAAACAACTTTACAGCCGGTACGATACCCCGGGTCAATAGCTAATATTCTTTTGCTTCCTAATGGTGAGCTTAACAATAACTGGCGAAGGTTTTCTGCGAATACGTTGATGGCTTCCTCATCGCCTTTTTGTTTTAAAAGCGTTCTGAATTCAGTTTCCAGGCTCGGCTGAAGCAAACGACGATAAGAGTCTTTAATGGCTTTTCTTATTTGCTCATTGCAATTGCTCATGCCCTTAATATACCTTGTTTCTATCAGCTCAATAGTTGCTTCTTCGTTTGGTGATATTCCGATTCGCAGGTAACCTTCTAAAAAACCACGAAGTATCGCGAGAATTCTATGAGAAGGCACTTTAGAAATCAGTTCAGAAAAATCGAAGTAATCTTTGTATTTAATTCCTTCAGTCTCTTTATCGGGCACGACTTTACTTTGCAGTGTTGCCTCAGTTTCAAACACCTTACGAACCTTTGCACGCACCTCTGCATCTTCATTCACTGTTTCTGCAATAATATCCCGTGCTCCCTGTAAAGCCTCGTCAGCCGATTTTACATTGTCGTTTATAAATTTTAAGGCTTCGGCGGCAAAGTCAACATCTTTTTGTTCCAGTAAAAGTAATGCAAGTGGCTCCAGCCCATTTTCACGTGCAGTTTGTGCCTTTGTTCTGCGTTTAGGCTTGTATGGAAGATAGATGTCTTCCAATTCTGCAACTGTAATTGCCTTATCCAGTTTAGCCTGCAGTTCGTCCGTCATTTTTCCCTGTTCCGCTATTGATTTTTCAATGAAGGCTTTTCTTTCGGTAAACTCCTTTAAAAATTTAGCTTCGTCCTGGATTGCCAGAATCTGCACTTCATCAAGATTACCCGTTTTGTCTTTGCGGTAACGCGCAATAAACGGGATAGTTGAACCCTCTTCCAATAGCGACATCACGACTTCTACCTGCGCAGTTCTTATATTTAATTTAGCCGATATACTTTGAGCAAATTGCATAAACCTTATCCTCCTGCTCCTTCTCCTTGCAAAGGAGAAGGAGCGATACTTTTATATTGTTAATGAATCATTTTAAACTACCACTTCTACATTATTCTTCTATCCAATCTTCCCCGTAGAAGATATTTAGTACAAGAGTACACCCCTTTGACGGGTCAGGGTAAAAACTGCCACGCTGAATAATGCGTTACAGTACAAGCGAGCGTGGCAACGGCTGTTGCCTTATATGCTCATGCTTGCTACCAAAAAAACAAAAATCACTTAGTTTGTCACAATTACTAAAAATCCTTTTGATCATGCTTCCGGTGGGCGGCGAAAGTAACAGGCAATGTTGATTTCACAAAGAGTACTTATCCACCTACATCTATTAAAAATAAGTGGGCATTCTAAATCACTAAGTGCCTGTACTATTTGCACTTAATTGATGAAAAATCTTTAAATGGTGGTTGTAAATTCTACCTTTCGCTGCGGATACTTGCTGGCATACTGGTACACCAAACCGCGGATATAATCACTTTCGGGATATTGTGTTACATGCTTTTTAAGGTCATCAATATGCGTATAAGAAGTATTGGCGGGCACATAGCCCATTCCGTAGAACCGGCCTTTCTCCATTAATATAATACCCCGCTTATCTTCTCTTTTCGGCAATGTCACCTCTTCCACCACAGCAAAACTTGGAAGCGAAGACTTCAGATGCTCAACAGCGTTACTTACCCGCGTATTGTATTCGTTTGGCAACAGTTCGTCGGCCATTGTAGGGCCGGGGCTAACGTCTACATAACATAACCGGGAACACAACTGAAATTGCTCTATCAGTTGTTTTAAGAGATTAAGTCCATCGAGCAACAGGTTAAAGGTGTATAGTGGCTGCAGCTGCCTTTTCTTTTTTTCGATCACCAGCCGCTGGTAGCCGCGGCCGTCTTCGTACATATACAAACCATAGGTTTGGGTAAAGCCCTTTAAACTTCGGTTGTACAAAGGCCAGAGACGCTTAATTTCAATACTTTCAAGGATAAAAGCCATCAATTCGGAGCCGCAAACCTGGAAGGAAATATTGCAGATCTCGCGCAGGAAATCCTGTTTTTGCTTACCCGGCTTGTTATTCGAAAAATGACTGTTAACCCGCTTCTTTAAGTCTTTTGCCTTGCCTACATAAATAATCTTACCCTTTTGATTGTGGAAATAATATACTCCGGGTAAAGTTGGTAATTGAGCGACTTTTTCGACCGGCAAATGCGGGGGAAGAAATTGTTCCTTCGACTTACCTTTGAGCATTGCCTGGATCTCCCCATCGTGATCATTCTTTAAAATACACTCAAAGAGCTTAACGGTAGCCAATGCATCACCTCCTGCACGATGGCGTTGCTCAATTTCAATATCAAGGCATCGGCAAAGCTTGCCAAGGCTATAACTTTGATGACCCGGCAAAACTTTTCTTCCAAGTCTTACTGTGCAAAGTTTCTTGCAATCAAGGTCGTAGCCGAACTGCCCCAATTGGTGCCTGACAAAAGAATAATCGAAATTCACATTGTGTGCAACAAACACCTTGTCGTGCAAAAGACCATAGATCTTTGGCGCAACCTCTTCAAAAAGCGGGGCCTGGCTTACCATAGCATTGGTGATACCAGTTAAAGCTTGTATGTAGCGGGGAATAGGAACTTCAGGATTGATGAGCGTTTCAAAATAATCTACCATTCGCTCACCATCATGAATGGCAATGGCAATTTCAGAAATGGAGTTTCCGCTTGCATACCCACCAGTCGTCTCTATATCTACAATTGCAAACATGTGTATTAATCAGGAAGGTTAAAGATACGGCTAACCTTGTTTTTAGAAGTAAAAAATACTAAGAAAATTGGCAATTGAATTAACCCAAGTAAAATTGCCGGAACGAAACGATGATATTCTGCACTTAATTCGAACTGCGATTAACCTAGTACTGCTACAAGAAGTTAAATATAAATTAACATACATAGCGCAAAAAAGTATATTAGTTTTAGAAGACAATTGTAAAGGCTATGAGAAAAAATATTTACACATTATTCTTTTCAGCATCTTTATTTTTTGCCTCTTGTAACTCTCACGATGCAGTTGTATTACCTGCCGGGACCCAGGTAATACTCAATTGTTGTAATGGCCTTTCATTAGCAAACGCCACCCGGCATTGCTTAGCAGATAAAGAGGAAATAATGCTTACGGGTGAGAACGAGCAATCCCTCATCCTTCCATTGAATGTGTGGGATACCAAAATGCTCACCAGGTAACTTTTTCGATAAACATTTTCTAAAGCCCGCTTCAGCGGGCTTTTTTTGTGCCGTAATCGTTTCAAAAACAGACATTGGTTTTAGTACATTTGCACTCCGATTTTTAGGAGACATTCGTATACCGGCTACGGCCCGATCTAAGTTTAATTGCAATTTATGGAACTAAGTAAGAATTATATTCCCGCGCAGACAGAAGAGAAATGGTACAAACACTGGATTTCGAAACGGTATTTCAACAGTACACCAGACGAAAGACCCTCATATACAGTTGTTATCCCACCTCCGAATGTTACCGGTGTTTTACACATGGGCCATACGTTAAATGAGACTGTGCAGGACATACTGGTACGAAAAGCAAGAATGAGCGGTTTTAATGCCTGCTGGGTTCCCGGCAGTGATCATGCGAGCATAGCAACCGAGGCGAAAGTGGTACAAATGCTCAAAGAAAAAGGTATTGATAAAACCACCCTAAGCCGGGAAGAGTTCCTGGAATATGCCTTTGAGTGGAAAGATAAATACGGAGGTATTATCTATAACCAAATCGCTAAATTAGGGTGTAGTGTAGACTGGGACCGGGTTACTTTCACCATGGATGATCACTACTACAAAGCCGTCATTAAAGTCTTTGTTGACCTATATCAAAAAGGACTGGTTTACCGCGGCGCAAGGATGATCAATTGGGACCCTGCCGCTAAAACAGCCTTAAGTGATGAAGAGGTTGAGTTTAAAGATATAGTAGGGAAGTTGTATTATATCGATTATAAGATAGAAGATGAAAATGGAAACGCTATAGCTCCCCTTCCGGGGCGCGGCGGCATTACTATAGCTACACAGCGGCCCGAGACAATCATGGGAGACACTGCAATTTGCGTAAATCCTTCTGATGAACGATATGGACTTTTGAAAGGGAAGTTCGCAATAGTTCCTCTAATCAATCGCCGCATTCCCATCATCTATGATGAATATGTTGACCCTTCCTTTGGAACAGGTGCGTTAAAAGTTACTCCTGCTCACGACATTAATGACTACAACCTTGGTTTAAAACACAACCTTGAAGTAGTAGACACGTTAAATGAAGACGGAACTTTGAGTGAGGCCGCACAAATATATGTGGGAGTGGAACGCTTTGCTGCCCGCAAAAAAATAATCGTTGAACTAAAAGAGAAAGGCTATTTAATTAAGGAGGAGGAATACCCTAGCCGATTAGGCTACAGCCAAAGAAGCGGGGCGGTTGTTGAGCCGCGAATCAGCACCCAATGGTTTTTAAAAATGAAAGAGATGGCTGGCCCGGCTTTACGGGCAGTTGTAAACGGCGATATTAATATTCATCCCGGAGAAAAGTTTTTAGCTACCTACAAATACTGGCTCGAGAATGTAAAAGACTGGTGCATTAGCCGGCAGCTTTGGTGGGGACAGCAAATACCAGCATGGTACGATGAAAAAGGGAACGTTTTTGTTGCAGAAACAGAAGAGGAAGCTCGCAGGCAATGGGCAATGGTCAACGGTCAATCAGAAGCCGACATTCATCATTCGCCATTCACCGTTGGCAACCCACCACGCACCACTCAACTCACTCGCGACGTTGATGTTCTCGACACCTGGTTCTCCTCGTGGCTCTGGCCAATGGAAGTATTTAAAGGTATTTCGAAGCCCGAAAATAATAAAGACATTAATTACTACTACCCTACTTCCGTACTTGTAACGGGACAAGATATCATATTTTTCTGGGTATCAAGAATGATCATGGCGGGTATGCATTATAAAGACGTGAAGCCCTTTAGCGACGTATACTTTACCGGTATGGTTCGGGATAAGCAGGGAAGAAAAATGAGCAAAAGTTTGGGCAACAGTCCCGACCTTTTAGAACTGATTGACAAGTACGGCGCCGACGCGGTGCGATTTGGCATCATGATATCCTCCCCTGCCGGCAACGATCTGTTGTTTGACGAAGCCAGCCTCGAACAGGGACGCAACTTCAATAATAAGTTGTGGAACGCTTTGAAGCTGGTGAAAATGTGGGAAGACAGAACTTCCATTGATGATACAACGCTTGAAATTGACGACAGCTGGCGACTGACTGATGAAACTAAAGTTCAGAATGGTGAGATCGAAGACCTTGCAGAAACGGAGAAATCGCATCGCCATAATATTGCTGTTGACTGGTTTGAAAACAGGTTGAACAAGGTACGTGGAGAAGTTGAAATAATGTATTCGCAGTTTAAATTAAGCGAGGCATTAAAAACCATTTATTCCCTTATCTGGGACGACTTCTGCAGCTGGTACCTCGAATGGGTAAAACCGGGTTTTGAACAACCTATCCATGAGGAAGTTTATCATAAAACAGTGTGGTTCTTCGAAGAATTAATGCAATTGCTTCACCCGTTCATGCCTTTTATTACCGAAGAGATCTATCACCGGTTGCGGGAAAAAGAAAATGACCTGTGCGTAAGGCAGTTTGATATTATTAAAGATACTGATGCCAACATACTTGCAAACGGCGAGTTACTGAAGAAAGTGATCACGGCGTTGCGGGATGCAAGAAATAAAAACGGGTTAAAGCCAAAAGAAACGATTAAGCTGCACATACAGTCGGAAAACAACCAGGTTTACAGGAATATAGGAAGCATATTAGCCAAACAGGTAACCGCAGAAACAATTACTTACACAAGCGACGCCGTTGCCAATGCTACTGTAGTGGCTATTGAAAAAGACAAGTTCTATATCGAAAGTAATAAACAAGTTGACACAGAATCGCTCAAAGCAGAGTTACTGAAAGATCTGGAACACCAGAAAGGCTTTCTACAAAGCGTACTTAAAAAATTAGGTAACGAAAGGTTTGTAGCCAATGCAAAAGCTGAAGTGGTAGAACTGGAAAAAAAGAAACAGGCCGACGCAGAAGCACGAATCAAAACTATTGAAGAAAGCCTGGGGAATATATAGAACCAGGACAAAGGAATATTTTGAGTAAAGTTGAAGTTTTGCGCGCTGGCGCTGTTGGTTAAGTGGCAACAAGGCACCAATTGAATAACAATCTTAATGTTCAGGAGGTTTTTTTGGAGCTCAGCGCATAACCTTTTTCAGCTCCTGTTGCGTCGCACACTGCAACCATATCGCTTTAATGTAGCTTAGCCCGCCCGCTGCCTTCTTCATTCCCCGAGAACAATAGCAGCACCGGACTCCTTACACTGGAATATTAAATTCTACGATGAACAAAAACCTACCGTCCGATGAATTGGTTATACGACCTGCTTCGTTTAATGATATTCCTTATATACAGGATATAGTAAACGAAACCTGGCCGGTAACCTACATACCTGTGCTTGGGCGGCTTCAGGTGCAGTACATGCTGAAGAGATTTTACAACAGCTCTGCTCTGGAGGAGCAAATGAAAAACAAGCATTATTTCTTCCTCGCTTTAAAAGACTATACACCCATAGGCTTTGCCTCTTTCTCTCATATCAATGGCGATACTTTTAAACTGCAAAAATTGTACGTGGTACCGGGAACGCAAAAGACGGGTGCCGGGAAAGCGCTATTGCAAACTGTTGAAGTTGTAGCCAAAAGTATGGGCGCAACAAAGCTGCAGTTAAATGTGAACCGTAAGAATATTGCAAAGTCTTTTTATGAAAAGAACGGCTTTACAACTGTTGTAGAGGAAGATATTGATATCGACAACGGCTTTTTTATGAATGATTATGTAATGGAGAAGGACTTGTAAGAAGTACAAATAGAAATCTGCAAAAAAAACTTGGTATGAAACAATAAAAATTAGGGAAATCTTTTAATTATCGGGAAAATTGACGGCAGTATTGAAAGGCATTCGCTGGATAATGACGAAGATAAAAAAGCCCAACAATTTATATCGAGAACTTCCACCGATTCCACCACCACACCCCTTGCCAGCTCCTCCACCTGTTCCTTCTATTGAGCCAGCCACGGCTGCTCCTGCTGCACCCGCGGTTCCACCAGTTCCTATTAAAAAGTAACAACACAATTTCTTCAATATTCGAATGCAAAAGAGGCCGCAATTTCTGCGGCCTCTTTTAATTTTATTTCGGTATTTGTGAACTTTATGGTCTTGTTCTCAAAGATTTCAACCTAAATCACTTAACCGCTTTAATTACAGAAGTTGTTGGATAGCTTAGTTTTCAACGGCGAAGAAAACCAAAACACATTGACGTTATCGGTACACTACGTCATAGTCGTTTTCTGCGTTTTAATAAACGCTTACAATCACCACTTAAAAGTGGGAGTTGCAGCTTCTTGCATGGTAACTATTGATGAATCACACGCTTTTCTTTATTTCCAATTATTTTGAATTTAATTTGTGACTTTTATGGAACGACTTATTTAATAATCGTTAAAACAGTTACCAACTAATTGTAGTTTTTATGAAAAATCTATTAAAAGGTATAATCAAAAAGTTGCTGCCCGCGCAATACTTCAATTCTTTAAGAGATTATTTATTTATAAAAAAGTTAGAGAAAAAGGGGTTTGTTGTAAGAAAATCTGAATATTTCTACGAAGTAATGGATAATACAAATAGGGTAGTAAGAATGTCACGAAAACATAGAGTATATATTCATGATATTCTAAATTATTTCGATCATTATTTCTGTTCGGTAGTACCCTTAGAAATTGATGGACTTTTATTGGCCGATTTTTCTACTCCAAGGATACATGAAGTTGTAGGATTTACCTTACATCCAATTATGTTTTCATCATTTCCCGAAGCGATTGAAATGACACAGCAATATTTGGATTTCGCAAAATTAGAAAATGGCTCAATCGTTTTAGATTTAGGTGCATACTCAGGACTTACTTCAATAATGTTTGATCAACTCGTTTCCAACAATGGTCGCGTTATCAGTATAGATGCCGACAAATTGAATATCAAATGTATTAAGAAGAATTTTGAACTATATAATAAGATTACAGGCAGAAGAATTGAATTGCTCGAAGGTGCGGTCTGGAAAGATAATAATGGTATTACATTTTCAACTGAAGGTAATATGGGCTCGTCTGCGGTTGAATATGTAGGTGATTTTAGAGGCGAAGCGCTTAAAGTAAAAACCTTTACTTTAAGCACGATAGTGAAAACATTTAATTTACAAAAAGTCGATTTTATTAAATGTGATATTGAAGGAGCCGAGTCTGTAATTTTTAATGATCTTGAATTTTTTAGTTTATTTAGGCCTCGGATAATTGTAGAACCTCATAATGTTGAAAAAGAAAATACACTTCATGCCTGCACCGCTCAACTTGCCAAATATGGTTATACTTTCAAACAACACAGAGGACCATGGTCATTAATCGAGTGTTACCCCGCCGCGGATAGCGATTTTTAAACAGGACATTAAGCGAGCACGGGCATCTGTTGTCACACAAAAATAGAACCACAGCTAACCTCGAAATCGCCTGCAGACGTTTTAGGTGGAAATGGAAATAAACCGAACCGATTGCAAAACATTAAAACAAGCGGGGCTAATCATCGTTTTGAGGCAAATGACGAATTATTAACCCACTTTAGACAAATAAGAAAACGGCTGTAAAGTTGGATAATAAACAATTATTTAAACTAGCTCTTCCTCCGGAGTTTTGAATATTCAAAAAAGTAATCTTTGGCAATTTCGGTGCAAACGGAACGGAGTTGAACAACAGTTTTTCTAATCAGGCTCTATACCTGCAACCATAGTCACTGTAATTATATTGCAGTCCGATCGCCGTTAGAAAAAGTATATTTCACGACAACATGCTATAAAATAAAAAGAGGTACTCTTAAAAGCGCTTTTAAAAGTACCTCTTTAATTAAAAAACTAATATTGTCTTTTACATAAGAGGAATATTTGGAAACCCGAAAAGTTTAGCAAATAAGCCGAAGCTGAAAAATAATTTGCTGATGAACTCATTGCCACTCCTCGACACGGTTGAGGTTAACGACCACACCGATATAAAAAGCTCCCGACGAACAGAGCGTGGAACAATGACGCTATGAAAACCAGTGCCGGTATCAAAAATGTTATCTGCTAGGCAGAATTCCGCCCCGCATTAATAATTCCGAAAGAACAGCGCATTACCAGCTTCTGATAAACCTGCTTCCTGGTATCGTGTTCCTCCTTGTCATCCATTTCGCGAATTTTCGCCATCGCATATTGCTGGATAGTCAAAAGCGGCAACACAATCTTTTCACGCATTTGTATAGATAAAGCCTCCACAGGATAATCGGCCATCAATTCCGACTTCCCGGAGATCTTGAATAAATACTTTTCAGTTAACTCATATTCGAGGTAGATCCTGTTCCACATTTCCCCGTACTTGGGATGCTTTAGAAGATAGGCTGTTAACGGGAAAAAGCATTTCTTCATCGACATCTCGCAGTTGTCTATCAAAGTCTTGAAGAATAGAGAATTTTTGTACAAAGCCTTTACTTCATTCAGCTTTCCCTTTTTATCGAGCACCTGCATAGCTGTACCAACACCGTAATACCCGGTCAGGTTTTGTTTTAGCTGGCTCCACGATCCCACAAACGGGATAGCACGAAGGTCTTTAATGGTTAATTTTGAAGAGCTACCGCGCTTTGATGGCCGGCTGCCAATATTGGTTTCTCCATAAAATTTAAGCGGACTTACGTTAGAAAGGTAGTTCATGAATTCGGGGTGATTCTTTAAATCTACATAAGCTTTCAGGCTTTCTGTTGCCAGTTCTTCCATTACCTGCTCTTCACCATCATTGAACGTTGTTTCGCGGGTTGGGAAAAGTTGGTTGCTGATGCCGGCATGTATCAGTTGCTCCATGTTAAACCTTGCAGCGTCAACATTTCCAAAACTCGTACTTATCGTTTGGCCCTGTATCGTAAGCTGGATTTCCTTGTTCGCAATTTCTTTACCCATCGATGCATAAAACTTATGGCTTTTACCTCCACCACGTGCAGGAGGACCGCCACGGCCGTCGAAAAAGACAACCTCTATACCGTATTTTTTTGAGATGCCAGTCAGCTCTTTCTTCGCCTTGTAAATGCTGAAGTTGGCCATCAGGTAACCACCATCTTTGGTACCGTCTGAAAAGCCGAGCATAATAACCTGCGTTTGGCTTCGTCTTAAAAGATGCTTTTTATATACCTCGTTTTCATATAGAGCCGACATGATCGCCGATGCATTATTCAAGTCATCAACAGTTTCGAATAATGGAACAATATCAACTGCCATTTCTTCTGGTTTCCAGTTGCTTAACAGGAACAGACCATACACTTCCATTACGTTCAATGCGCTGTTGCACTGGCTGATGATATACCTGCTACAACCTTCGGGACCGTTATTTTGCTGGATGGTTTTAATTGCCGCAATTGAATCAAGCGTGTCGCGCATCACACCTTCTTCATATTTCGTGCTATCGGCAACGCTGCTCACTTTTGTTAATATGTCTATTTTTTCGTCGTTAGTTAGCGAAGCATAATTTGCCGGTAAAATACTTTCCTCCTGCGCCATCTTCTCAAGAAGAGCGCAGTGCTCCGAACTGTCCTGCCTGATGTCGAGCGAGGCGAAATGCATTCCGAAGATCTGCACCTTATTAATCAGGTTTTCCACCAATGAAACAAACAGGCCATTGTGTTGAAAAATAGTGATCTCCCTAACCTTCTCCAGTGCTTCTAAAATTTTTGCTTTCGATAACTCCGACTGGTAATTGGGTACGAAAATGTTATTGTATAGCTGGGTTTCCAGATCGGCAAGAATGGTGTCAACTCCTTTAAAAGTGAGACGACGTTTCATTCTTCTTACATCCCTGTAGTAACATTTGATAATTGTTTTCTTAAGTGCATCAGCAACTTTCAGCGTTGTGTCAGTAGTAACGTTGGGGTTTCCATCCCGATCTCCACCGGGCCAGAAGCCCATTTCTATTACCGGGTTTTGCGCGGAAATCGATTCGGGAAACTGCGATTTTAAATCAGTGATCATACGACCAGCTGCGTCGAAAAAAATATTCTCTAAAAACCATAGCAGGCTCATTGCCTCATCAAAAGGTGTGGGCTTCTCTTTATTAAAAAAAGGCGTTTTTGCCAATTGTTGCAGGTAAGTATTTACAGTACTTGTCTCGTTGTGTTTCAGGGCTTGCGACAAATCGTTAATAATTCCCAACACAGAGCCGGGGTAAAACTGTGTAGGATGAGCGGTGAGCACCAACTTTACCGAAAACTCCTTAAGTTTTTCTGCCAGTTCTTCTTCCGATGAGTTTTCAATTATCTCAGAGGTAAGATGCTTTAAGGTACCGGGGCCATTTACATCAACCACGTCTTTAAAAGCTGCATCTTCCAATGCATCAAATAAAACAACCTGCCGTTCAACATAATGTATAAACCTGAAAAGCAGATCTGTTCTCTCCTGTTCGTTTGGGTACGAGGTATGTCTTTCAAAAAAAGATTCTACTATCTGTTGCGGACTTAAATTTCGCTTATACCCCTCGGTGCAATTTTCTAACAGTAACGATAAAAATATACCGGTTTTTTCAATGCGGTGAAAAGGTAAAGAGGTAAAAAGGCTGTTATATAGCTGGAATTTTATAGCAACATGATCTTTAAATACCTGCAATGTATTAGCAAAGTTTGAATTCATAATATGTTTTTATTACCCTTATTTGTATAGCAGGCACATCGTAGGCGATAAAAATATTCTAAAAAACTGAATTGAACCAAAGAACTCTTATAATAATTATATGGTTTAGTTGAAAATTATAACAGAATTTGTACAAATTGCTGCAATAAAACTGTTAGTTATTTGATATTAAGATAAACATGATTTAGGGAGGGTGACAAGCTGTAGTTCCGTGATAGTTCTACCGTTGCGTCGCATTACGTTCATCCGCAACAATACTATGATACTTTTTCGTGGTCATGGTATTATTCATCGGTTTTGCATTGGCGGAAAAGGACGATGAAACTTAACAAGCAGGCAGAAGTAATAATTGAATTTCGTGAAGACAGTGAGAAAACCGGGCCGTAAAAAAGACGGGCAGATTTTTCGCTCTGCCCGTCTTTTAAATAACTCGCAATAAAGTGCAGAATTTAATTTCTACCTGCATAGGTGCCAGAAATTCAAGAGCCATATTCTAATTCCAGTAATAGTTCCTTTAATTTTTCTTTCACCAGCGGCTTGTTCAAAAACCTTTTTACGAACCTGTTTTCCTCGGCTTTCTTATAATCTTCCGGGTCAATTGAAGAAGAAAGCATCATAATTACACAAACATTATGAATTGATGATGGAAGGTGTTGAAATGCTTCCAAAAATTCAAACCCGTTTATTTCCGGCATGTTGATGTCAAGAAAGATTAATTGTGGCAATTCTTCAGGAGTATCGGCTGCAGATTCTAGATATTCTAATGCGGCTATTGCAGAGTTTTTAATAACAACCTCAGCTGCAAACGAATTCCTCTTGAGGCTTATTTCGGCAACATATAAATCAATTTGATTGTCATCAACTACCATTACCTTTTTGTACATGTCCTGCTGGTTCCTTTTTTAGTTAAGTTGAACATTTGGTATTAGAATTTTAAACTCAGTTCCTGTTCCTAATTCTGATTCTATTTCTATCCTGCCGTTAAGTTTTTCAATCGTTTCTTTTACAATGTATAATCCTAAACCTGAGCCTTCCGAATTGGGCGAAATCCGGTAAAACATGTTGAAGATCTTTTCCTGTAACTCCTTTTTTACACCTATTCCATTGTCTTTAACAGAGATGAAGACCTCTTCGGGCTTTGAATGAACACTAATATTTATAAAAGGGCTTTCTGCAACCGGACTATGGTAACGAATAGCATTAGAGATCAGGTTATTAAACACAATTACCAATCGTTGCTTATCACAAACGAACGGGGAATCTTCAATAATATCAATATCGACCTTGATAGCAGGAGTCTTCCTGCACATAAATTTGAACTTGTCCATCACCTCGTTTGTCAGTTGTCTAAAATCTACCTGTTCCTTTACTACTTCAAGCCGGGAGTTTCTTGAGTAATGAAGAATATCCGCTATAAACACATCAAGTTTTTTTATACTTGACTTTAGAAATCCTAAGTTTTTATTGATAAACGGATCTTCTGTAACCTCTTCCGATATGTCGATTATGCCGAGCATAGATGTGAGGGGAGCCCTCAAATCATGCGAAACGCTGTAAACAAATTTGTCCAATTCGGCATTAGATTTTCTTAATTCTGAATTCGATTTTTCCAGCGCCTCTTCATTTCGCTTTCTCTCGATTGAAAGAAGCGCTTCTTTTTGAAGCTTGGCCATTTCAACAGTTTGCATAATGTGCGTTTCAGAATACTTTTTTAACTGGTACGCCCATAAACCACAGATAAAGAAAATTACGCCGGCAAGAATAATATGAATAACGAAGGTCTGCAGGTCAAGGAAATCGAGCTGGGTAAAATAAATTCCGTCAACACCTGTATTCTGCAGGTAACTAAAAACAGAATGATGAGCGATAACTACTATCAACATCGGAATTTGCAATTTCCAGTTCTGGTAGGTGATTAATATGGCGCTCCCAATAAATGCAGTAAAATGCATTTCGAATAAGCCATGCATTTGGTAAATGAACTGCGCCATAAACGTTCCCAGCACCACGCTCAAAACATATTGATACAGGTTAGATGCAGGTAAGATTAATTTTACCGAATAATATGCAAGCAGAGAAAGGCTTCCTATGCCAAAAGCTACCAGCCACGTATCATAAAAATAAGCCAACACGAATCCCAGCAGGAAGTAGGTAAGAAGAAAATAGTTAATGATCTTATCCGACCTTTTCTTTACTTCCAGTCGAAAAGGCGCAGTAAGCAGTTGCAGTCCAATGTTATTCTCAACCATTAATTTCTACTATTTTTAAGGCAATTCGGTAATTCACAGCCATAAGCCTTGACAGCATAATCACTAAAACCAATATTCATTTTTTTGTTTAAAAGCGAGTTGAGGGCCAACTTCGCATATTCACTTTTCTTGTCGGTACAATACCGGCTCCTGTTATAATTACCGCGGTAATACAATTTGTTATCGGGTTTGAGGATCACTGCCTGGGGGGTAGAATAAACGCCGCAGGAACTTGCAATTGAATCATCAAACAAAACCGGGATCTCAACATCAAACCGGTCCTGTATTTCCTTTTCTTTATAAATCGTTTCTTTACTCATTACAACAATGGCAAAATTCACCTGATCCTTATATTGATCTACCAGCGATTTAAAATGCGAGATATTAAACCGGGAACAAGGGCAGTCCGGGTTAAAAAAGTGAAGAAACACCGGCTTACCATTTTGCACCAGTTTAGATTTAAAACCTATTGTTTTACCTACAGCTACCGGTTGATAGTTGTCAGGAACCGGAGTTGGTAACGTATACTTCAACTGGTTTTGCCAGAATAGTGTAACTATTCCCACAAAAATTGAAACTAACCAAACAACGATGAAGGCTTTCCTCATTCTATGTTTTTGCTAAGAGAACGTATTTTCCTATACATTTATTTTTTAGCCCCTATACTATAACCCTAAAAGCTCGCTTACGTACCCTTGGCACACCCTGGAAGAAATTGGAACAAGAATTGATTATATCATCCTTTCTTTTTATATAACGGCGGTGAAAAACGTCGGGATAATTTTTAAAAAAATAGGCAATGAGTTTAATCGGGTACCAGGCGTCGCATGAACAGTTCAAACCTAGTGAATTAGTAAATTGGTCAATAATGGCTGAGAAGGCCGGTTTCCAGGCCATTAACTGTTCCGACCATTTTCATCCGTGGAGTGAAAGGCAGGGACAAAGCGGGTATTCTTTTGCATGGTTAGGAGCAGCAATGCAAGCTACGTCCCTGCCGTTCGGTGTGGTATGTTCGCCTGGTCAACGCAATCATCCGGCAATAGTAGCGCAGGCGATAGCAACACTGGGAGAAATGTTCCCCGAAAGGTTCTTTATATCACTGGGCAGCGGCGAAGCATTGAATGAAAGGATAACCGGGGAAATCTGGCCGATAAAATCAGAACGAAATGCAAGGTTGCTTGAAAGTGCAAATGTGATAAGGCAGCTATTGACCGGTAAAATGGTTACACATCACGGAAGAGTTACCGTAGAATGCGCTCAACTATATACGCTTCCCCATAAAACACCTTTACTATACGGAGCTGCTGTAACCGAAGAAACTGCAGAATGGGTTGGCAGCTGGGCTGACGGGCTCACCACTATCCACAAGCCGCTGGATGAATTAAAGGAAACCGTAAAAGCGTTCCGAAGAGGCGGCGGCGAGGGCAAACCGATGATCGTAAAAGTTCAGTTGTCGTATGCGAGAGACGAAAAAGAAGCAATTGATGGAGCGTATGATCAATGGCGAACGAACATTTTCCAGGGGACGGTTTTAGGAGACCTGTATAAAGTAGAACAGTTTGATGCACTGGGCGAATTTGTTACAATCGAGAAGTTAAAAGAAATGGTGAATATTTCTTCAGATGTAAAAGTGCATACCAGGCTTATTCAGTCCTATATCGACCTGGGATTTGATACAGTTATTCTTCACAACGTAAACAGGGACCAGGAAACATTTATAAAAGACTTTGGGGATAAAGTGTTGCCGGAGTTGAAAACCGCGTCCTCCTTCTCCTTCTCGTAAAGGAGAAGGAGCGGTGCTTTAGAATAGTGCCGAATAGTGCCCGGCTTCAATCTTCCACATCTTCTGTAAACGCACTATCCGCAATAAGTAACGAGGTAGTTCAAATAACTTTGCCTATTCAGCATTGCCTGTTCACCCCATTGACCATTCATCACTCACCATTGACTGCTCAGTTAATGCCTTACCACTATCCGTCTTGGCTTTCTAATTACCACTTCTGATCCTTTTGCTAAAAAAACAGAAGCGGGTTCTGCGGATAAAAAAGGAACAAATGCAGCACGATACAACGAAGCAACGTTACAATTCAGCTTCCACTCTTTTACGTTATGTACCCGCCACATCGTATGTTCAACACCATATACAATGGTGTAGTAGCATTATATTTTGTTTAACCCCAATACTGTTCAAAAATAAACTCTCTTCAAAGTGGGTATGAAAAGGCTAGCGTAAGTCTAAAACTCTGGTATCGTTAAACATAAAACCGACTACACTCACCACGACTTGCTTTCAAAGAGATCTAATTCTGTTGCCGGAGGCAAGTAAGGTAACAGAACGCCGCGCCAACCTCGGTAATTGATCATTGCGAGGTTTTCCCACCTCGCTTTTAAAAACACCGCCCGTTTCGCTGTCATATTAAACGCTTTAAAAACTCATTCCATTTAATAAAAAAGTGAAGCCGGTTTATTAAAAAATAAAAAGGCAGGAACGAATTCCTGCCTCAAATTTATATGGAGTTGTTATAGCCTATTGTTGTTTTACCCTGTCCCATGCTTGCACTAACTCTGAATTGGTTGCCGTACGCGTTGTAACCGTTATCTTCTCATTATTTACAACTGCAACTGTTCCGTCGTTATATATTGTCGCCCCATTACATGCACTAACCAGTGCCTTTACAGTAAAGCCGCCTGCGCCATTTCCTTTTACACTTTTCCAGATCTGATCGTTTTCGCGGGCACAATAACTGTTGTTTGCTAAAGTTTTTATAGCGGCGTTTCCAACAAGAGGATAAACTGTAATTGTTGTGCCAACCATTGAATTGCCGTCAGTTGTGGATGACAAACGCCAGGTTCCGTTTAAAGAAAATAAACCACCGGTAGTATTGGTTGGTAAGTTCTTAATAGTATCGCACGAAGAAATTAAACAGGTACCCAATAGCATGATCAAACTCAATGAATATATTCTTCTCATGATTCAATTATTTTATTCTCCTCGTATTCATTAATTATGCCAAAACGGTTTTATTCAATGCACTACTATCAAAACTATTCCTGCTACTGTTGATTATTAAACCTTTAACAATTACCGGTCGCTCTTTCAGTTCACGGTTCTCCGGCTTTTCATTTTCGTATTCTCCGGCAAAACCTTAGTCAACCGACTTTTCCTCCTAATCATCATTTTTCAAATCCATTGAATCATGGTTCTAAAATCATAGTTCGAAATCATGGTTCTGCTTCTATTTTGTTGTTTAATTTCATTCCCCTACATTTGCAGCGGCAAGTCTTATACGACCAGCTCCTATTGAACTCCCCCAGGGCAGGAATGCAGCAAGGGTAAATGGTTGTAGCGGTGCGATATAAGTAACTTGCCATTTTTTTTGCCCATAAGTACCGTAGTTTTTAGTTCTACCTTGGTGGCTCGCAGTACAACTCTTTTCAATATCGTTGTCCGAATGGATCCCTTCGGTGATGTCACTCACTTATACCATCTATTCTCTATTCAGCAGTTAATGCTGGTTCCATTTAAAAGCTTTAAGTTATTACTTAGCCGCGAAAACATTTTGTAAGACATTTAGCAGCAAAAACTGAAGATGCAATGTGCGATGCCGATAAACGAAATGCGACGCAACGATGATGCCGCGTGTTCTGCAGCTGGTACCATAAAAATTACGAACATGCATTATCCGACCATAAAAAGGACTTACTACGTCCTACTATTGACTTTATAAGATTTTTTAAAAGTCTTCCTCGAAATACTACCCTTCAAATAAGTATCATACATTCTTTTGAATGAAAAAGTTCCGTCATTATTATCATTATCTTACAGAAGTGAATTACTTTATTAAAATGAATGGTTATGCGGACCTTTATTGTTTGTACTAATTTTTCAGAAACATCACGCAACGCCTTATCGTATGCGTGTTCATTTATTAAAAGCAGGGCGTCCAAAGAATTAATTGACCTTTTATTATTGCATGTATTTACAATTCCGGCAAATTATTCAGGGGACGGAATTGCGCTGGTAACAGTAAATAACAGCTTAACCTATGCAGAAGAAGACCTGAACGAAGAACTGGAATGGGTTGGTACCGAGTATGCAGGCATTAATGTGACTGGAAAAGTAACAACGGGCCGGTTACTGGACGGCCTGAAAGAACAGATCGAAGAAACAAGGGCTTCGCTGGTAATTATTGGCACCGGGGGTAATTATGGAGAACTTTGGGCGTGGGATAGCAAAATTATAAACACGTTGTACAATTTACCGGTTCCTGTACTCACTGTACCACCCAATGTCTTTTTCACTGCAATAGAAAACATTTCGTTTGCATGTAATTTAAAAAACATAGACTCCAATACACCCTTTAATGCGCTCATTAATTTCGTGACATTGACAGAAGCTAAGCTGCAGGTAGTGTACGTTACAGAACAGGAAATAAAACCGGGCTCTATTGAAAAACAAAATGAATTGCTGGTTCAAAGTAAACTACGTGCTTTGCAAGCCAACTTTCACACGCTATATGAAAACCAGGTAGTAGGTGCAATTGGTCGTTTTGTTGAAGAAAAGCAGGTACAACTACTGGTGGTAATACCAAAAAGACATGGAGTATGGGAAAGTCTTTTTCGCAAAAGCCATACAAAAGAGCTGTCGCGAATTAATCGTTTGCCTGTCATGGCACTGCATTAAGATGAAACAGTAATCAAAAAAGACTTCTTAATTGAGACCAGTTTTTGTGGAAAGATTTTTGCCAGCCCTTGTACATGAAAAATCTTTTTGCTTTATTCTACTTTTTAATTTCGTCTTGCCAGGCTCCGAACAGCGAAGATGTAACTATTGAACCTTTGCAGGATTCGGTAAAAGCAACGTCAATATCAACAGCAGCAACTTTACAACCGGTAACAGGACAGGAAATAAATACCGGGAACACAACGCCGACTGAATTACTTTCTTATTCCCATACATTAATTGGCACTCCTTATAAATACGGATCTGCCGATCCCGCAGTTGGATTTGATTGTTCCGGTTTCATCACCTATGTATTTAATCATTTTAATATTGCTGTCCCCAGGTCATCTGTCGACTTTACAAATATTACAAGAGAGGTGAGTATTGAAGAGGCAAAACCAGGAGACCTGGTTTTATTTACTGGCACCGACAGTACTATTCGCGATGTAGGTCATATGGGTATTATTTCTTCCCTCTCTAATAATGAAGTAAATTTTATTCACAGTACCTCCGGCAAAGCACATGGCGTTACCATTACCCCCCTGAACAAATATTATATGAAGCGGTTTGTAAAAGTGATCAGGGTATTTAAGGAGAATGAATAGAAGGAATGTGTTGATAATTAATATTTTGTGAAAAGCAGACAAATCAGCCGGAGAAAAAATCAATTCACCGATATAATTATTGTCCATTAAACTTTCTGCGTAAATTCAATCTAACTTAAGATTTTATGAAACTATGAAAAAGCTAAACAAAATTTTCGGGCTATTTCTCGTGACTGTTTTCGTCTTCGCGTTACTTTCACCGGTAAATGCACAAAGAAGTTATAGAGGAAACCGGGGTGATTACAACAGGTCGTACGGCGGCGATTATGCCCGGCAAAGCAGGGGTTATAGTTATTACCGTCCTCCTTTCGTAAGCAATTATCAATACAGGTATGCTCCTCGCTATGTAAGTTATCCCCGAGGCAGTATATCTATCTCATTCGGAGGTAATCCTTATTATTATGGCGGTGGAAGTTTTTACAGGCCTTATGGCGGATCTTTTCGTAGGGTGATGCCACCAATCGGAATAAGGATCGGCATTCTTCCTGTTGGATATACTCCTGTCTACGTTGGTCCACATCAATATTATTTTTCCGAAGGCACCTATTACAGGCGCTACGACGACAGCAATTACGAAGTAGTTGATGCACCCATGGGCGCGGAGTTATCTTCGCTTCCGCGTAATGCAAAATCTGTGATGGTGAACGGCGAGAAATTTTATGAACTCAATGGCACCTATTACAAAGAAGACCGCAATTCGAAGGGACAAGTGGTATATGTAGTCGTTGGCAAGAACGGTAAAATAGACAATAGTGAAGAACTGCCTGCAGCTCCGGCAGTAGGTGACAAGGTATCGCAAATACCACTAAATTCTAAAACAGTAACCATAAACGGGCAGAAGTTATTCGTTGCTCCTGACGATACTTATTACCAGGCAGAAGCTGATGGAAGTTATACGGTAGTAGGTATAGCCAATCCATAATCAATAATGAAAAACAAAACAAAAAAGCTGGTCTATGACCGGCTTTTTTGTTTTGTTCCCTATCCATAAATTTATTGCGCGGTAAAACCTGGCCACATTTTTTTTCAACCGAATGGGTCACCGCTATAAAACATCGTCCATTTCGGAGTTCTTTTGTTGTCCGGGCAGCTGGATTTCTATACAACATCGTTGCCACGCTCGCTTGTACTGTAACGCATTATTCAGCGTGGCAGTTTTTACCCTGAGCCTGCCCGAGGGCACCGTGAGCTCGTGGAAGGGTCGCACAGTTTTACTGCCACCAAAAAAATCAACAGGATACACTTCACATTTCTTAAAGCTCCTTTAGAGTTACGCGGTTATTTGCGTCACCGCGCAACATTAATTGTACAATCAAAAATTCTATTTACTATCCATCGCCAGGTTTAAGTCATAAAAATTAATAAGGTTGTTCGTGAACTTCCTTAGTCTAATATTTGTTGACTACCTTTTATCACTACAATTTGAATAACTATTTTATGAAATACAAAATCTTAGGCAATACCGGCCTTAAAGTTTCTGAACTTTGTTTAGGTACTATGACCTTTGGCGGCAAAGGTTATTGGACCGCAATTGGTCAGTTACCACAGGAACCAGTTGATGAATTAATAAAACGTTCAGTAGACGAAGGAATAAACTTTATTGATACAGCCAACGTGTATTCTGAAGGCCTTTCAGAAGAAATGACTGGCAAGGCAATTCGCAATTTAGGCTTAAAAAGAGATGACCTCGTAATCGCCACCAAAGTGCGTGGAAAGATGGCCGAAGGACCAAACAACACTGGTCTTACCCGCAAACATATTATGCAACAGGCCGAAGAAAGCCTGCGCCGTCTGAATATGGATTATATTGACCTTTATCAAATTCATGGTTATGATCCGCTTACGCCGCTCGAAGAAACTCTCCGCGCTCTCGATGACCTGGTGAAGAGTGGCAAGGTACGCTACATTGGTTGCAGCAATCTTGCAGCATGGCAACTGATGAAAGCATTAGGATATTCTACCCACAAAGACCTTTCTGCATTTGTTTCACTGCAGGCTTATTATACCATTGCAGGTCGCGACCTTGAACGCGAACTGATACCATTGTTAGTGGACCAGAAATTGGGACTGATGGTTTGGAGCCCGCTTGCAGGAGGATTACTAAGCGGAAAATATGGCCGAAATATCCAAACGCCGGAAGATAGCCGCAGGGTTAACTTTGATTTTCCACCGGTAGATAAAGAAAAAGCTTTTGATATTATAGAAGTGATGCAGCCAATTGCACAGGAAAGAGGCATTTCGGTGGCACAGTTATCTTTAGCCTGGCTACTGCACCAGCCTGCTGTTACAAGCATTATCATTGGCGCCAAAAAAACCGAGCAGTTGGAAGACAACTTAAAAGCGATCGACGTAAAACTAACACCCGAAGAACTTCAAAAGCTTGATGAAGTAAGCAAACTGCAACCCGAATATCCAGGCTGGATGCTGGAACGCCAGGGTGCAGACAGGAAAGAGCAATAACAGTGGATAAAAAGGATTTGTCTGATACGGGCACATGAAAGTCTTTAACATTCCATATAGTTCGTCGTACTTTGTAATTTTATCTAATAGGAATATCCAATATTCTAAGAAGAACCGAATATCCAATTTAGAAAAACCACCTTTTGTTATTCAATACTTTTGAAAAACCTTAAAAGCTAATTGAAAACAAAAAAGATTAAAGCTGTCTCTGGAAACTGGGGCAGCTTTTTTTTTAAGAATGAGTGAGGACGTTTTCCTTTAAACATACCCCTTATTTCGGTATTGGAATATTAGTGGCCTTTTGGGCGGCATTAAAAAAAGCCGTAAAACCCGGGTATTTTAAACTTATAAAAATGCAGACAACTTTAAATTTAGAAAAACCGCCGGTAATAATATCATTTGTTAAACAGTACGACATTTACCTTGATGATAAAAAAATGTCTTTAAATAAAAACGCCTCAAAACATTCAATCATTATTGACAAAGGAGAACATACAATAATGCTAACTCAACCCTTCAGCGAAAAGCAGGTTTTAAAATTTTATGCAGACAACAGTAACGTTGTTATCAAAGTAAAGCCAATACTTAAGCGAACGGTTCTATACAAATCAGCAATTGCCACGGTGGTCTGCATTTTTGCAATGTATTTACTTGGTTACAACCATTTCGCCTTTTATTTAATTTTCTGGGCTATTATTCTATCCACCAGTATCATTAATTCGACCAAAGTCAGGATGAGGACAAATGGTTGAGACGGTTACAATAGATTAAACCTACGCCGGAGCTAATGGAACCCTTTAAAAGGTTGCCAGGAAAAACTATATTTAAATAAAAAATCTTTATTTGAAGTACCGGTAACGGTACGTTGAGTCTTTCAAATACTTAATCTCGTCTTACTCGATTTCTGGGCGAGCTGGTGTGGGCCTTGCAGAAAAAGTAACCCTGACATCATAAGCTTGGTAAACACCTACGGTAAGAAAAACTTTAAAGTGATTAGCATTTCTGCCGATACCGATAGTAAAAAATGGAAAGATGCGATCGTGAAAGATAAAATGAACTGGCTTCATTTATCTGATCTAAAAGGTACTGATCCCGGCTTTATAAAAGATAATAACATTTTTGCTTACCCCACTTATATTTTGACTTGGCCAGGAGAGATAATTATATCGACACCGGTGGATATTGAGCGGGTTAAAGAACACGTTGTTCGCTTATTTGCTAAAGTGAATGAAGATAACAAGCAGGCAGCAATTAGTTATTTCTTACAGTTTTTTAATGCCTCTTTGCAAAGTGGATTTCAAATTTTCGTTCTCGCATAATTAGGGTTCGTCATTGGGAGGTTGGATAGCTTGCCGAAGCAATTCCCCGGCTATTCGTCAACCTGTTCGTAGTTCCGGAGATTGCTCGTGCCCTGCCGATGACAGTTGCGTTTTTGTCATGCTAACGAAGGAAGCATCCCATTCGCACTAAAAGAGATTCCTGGTACCTCGGAATGACAATGGTAAAACTAAGAATGATTTTATCTGAAAAAAGGAGCTTTGAAAATAATAAACTTTTATAACGTCATTTTCAATGAACTTTTCCGGAACCGGAAAAACCACTTGCAATGACCGAGGATATTACCAGCTGTTGTATAAAGTGTAACGGCAAAAATTTGCAATGCGCCAATTTGCTGGCGAAATAATCAAAAAAAACTTACGTAGGATAGCTTTTATTGATCGTGAGCAATGAAACCTGGAAGTCTTTTCTCCCTCACGCCGGGCCTTGTATCTGCCCCATAGGATTGGTCGGATGAACGTACTGCGACGCAACAGAAGATTCATTTGGGTTTGAATGCCTGGAACAAAAAAGACCACCTGCTTTAGCAAGTGATCGTTTATTTATGATTGCACAAAAAGCTTTATTTAGTCTCCTTCGAAAAGCTGCGAATGAGCGACCTGCTTTTGATTCCGAATTCTTTCATTTCGTTGTCTTTCCAGCCGCCGGTCGAATTTGCGGTGGGCAATAAAACTGAACAGGTTTCATTTTTGTCAGACACCGACCAGGTTACCCAGCTTACCTCGTTACTCTCGGCCCACTCGATCCATTTGCGCCACTCTTCATCATTGATCGGCCCGTTGCCACTGGCTTCCATCCCGGCTGATTCGGAAATAAATATTGGAATGCCTTTACTCAGTGCCTTATCGCACCTGTCGCGCAGTGATTGCTTATGAGTAGCAGCATAAAAATGCACCGTGTACATTAGGTTATTAAAACCGGTAAGCGGATCGTCGGCCACAATATGAATATCCTGGTCCCAGTGGGGGTTGCCAACCAATATAATATTATCGGGATCAACGGCCCTGATAGCAGCGATTACTTCGGTAGAATACTCCTTTACCTCTTTCCACGATTCCTTGTCGGGCTCGTTAAAAATTTCGTAAATAACATTGGGATGGTTGCCATAAGTTGTAGCCATTTCGGTAAAGAACTGCTTCGCCT
>JAQBNO010000136.1 GCA_028288485.1 Segetibacter sp. | reverse complement strand
GATGTTTATATTCCGTCGATGCCAAGTATGGGCGCCGAGTTAAAGGTCACCAGCCTGCAGGTTCAACTCACTTTAACGGTTTTCCTGGTCAGTTATGGCGTAGCCCAGCTCTTTATCGGAGCATTCTTAGACAGCTTCGGCCGTTATAAATTAGGCCTGGCCGCACTATTCCTGTTTACAATAGCCAGTGTTATCATTGCCAACACCAATAGCATCTATCTCATCTATGCTATGCGGGTGATACATGGATTAACGGTTGCTACCATCGTGGTGGCCAAGCGTGCTTATTTTGTTGATGTTTATAAAGGTGAACAATTGAAAAGTTACCTAAGCCTTTTTACAATTATCTGGTCGGTCGGCCCTATTGTAGCGCCGTTCATTGGCGGCTATTTGCAGACTATTTTTGGGTGGCATTCTAATTTTTACTTCCTGGCAGGGTTGGCGGGAATTATAGGTATACTGGAATGTATATTTACCCGGGAGACGTTAGCTAGTCCGGCAGTATTTGATGTAAAGAGGATCGCAGCTACCTATTATGAGATGATCACAACAGCGCGTTTTATACTTGGTTTGGTTGTGCTTGGCCTTGCCTATTCTATGGTGATGATGTATAATCTTACGGGACCTTTTATTATTGAGCACAAACTGCACTTATCGCCGGTGATCATTGGTTATTGCTCCCTTTTTTTAGGATTTGCCTGGACAATTGGCGGGCTTATTAGCAAGTCAACTACTAGCAAACCTTTCTTCAGTAAACTGTTGGTAAACCTTCTTTTGCAACTTGCCTTTGCCGTTGCTATGGTATTGAGTCTTGGCTTTTTCAACAGCCTTTTTACCATACTGTTCTTTGCTTTTATAATACATTGCTGTGCAGGTTTTACCTATAATAATTACTTCATTTTTAACATGAGCCAATTTCCAAAAAACGCAGGCATAGCAGGCGGGCTAATTGGTGGTGTTGTTTACGTGATCGTATCAGTTCTTACTTCTGCAATTGTTTATTGGTTACCAGCGAAAGACGAACGCAATTTAAGTTACAGCTACCTGCTTCTGATAACAGCTTCTGTACTTGTAATGTATTTGGTATTTCGTATAAATAAAAGAACCGCTTCGGTGGTTTAAGTGTTCAAGCCTATTTAAACCACCGCTGGTAGCAGAATTCGTCGCAACAACCGCCGGATAAAGCGAATAACGTGCGTATTCGAAATATATCATGTTTTGGTTTTAATTTTAAGTAATCAGAACAGCTTTGATTTTAGAATTGAAAGAGGTGATTTCAGAAGTTAAACAGCCCGATAATGAAGAGCAAAAGCAAAATGCCATGCTCCTTGAGGACGAAATAAAATGGGACGATACACTCGGGAATAGCCAAAGTGAATTAAGTAACCTGGCGGAGGAGGCATTACGTGAATATAACGCAGGCAAAACCAAACAAGCAGATTGGTAATTGAAATCAGTAACTACAGAACGATTTAGAAAAGCTTTTACCAACCTCCCTGCCAACATTCAGAAAAAAGCCAGGAAAGCATACAACTAGTAGAAACAGGATAACTTCCACCCCAGCTATTTTAAGCAAGTAGATAATCAACAATCGATATATTCTGTAAGAGTAGGATTATGTTATCGTGTCCTGGGCATCAAACACGAGCAGACGTTTTATTTGGTTTTGGAACGGGTCTCATAAAGAATATAATAACCTCATTGCGCTGTTGTAAATAAACTAACGTACTGTCATCTGGGAAAAAAATCCGTTCTGCCGAGTGTTCCTGGATAAATAAAGGAGGCAAAAAGTTCAATTCTTGGTCAGCCTGGCACTACCTTCAACGGCGTAACACCTGCGCGGGCCTTAAAAATATCTATTCGTTTTTTTCTCTAAAAAGTTCAACCGTACCTAGAATGCTGGTTTTTTATTCATCAGGTATTGATCCATCCAGTCGAGCCATAAGCGGCTGACTTCCATCTGGCGCACCGGGTCTGTGGCATTGTGAGCGGGTATATTCCAGGCGATGAATTTAGTGGGAACTCCGTTATCTTTTAAAACATGGTATAGCTTATACGACTGGCTGACAGGAACCCGGGGGTCACCGGTGTTTGCAAGGATGAGTGTAGGAGCTGTTATTTTATGTGCCATTGTTATAGGCGACTGATATGTATATAACTTCATATTATCACCAATCCACGGCGAGCCACCAATAGCGTTTGCCCTGAGTACGTTGGCGTCTCCAAGGTTGTACTGATCTACCCAATCAGTAACGGCAGCACCTGCCAAAGCTGCTTTCCATCCCGGGTAATGTCCTGCCAACCATACCGTCATAAATCCACCATACGACCACCCGGTTACGCCAATACGGGCGGTATCTATCATGCCGGTATTTTTCAGTTTGTCTAAACCTGCCATTACATCGCGGCCGGGCCCTGCACCTGCATCTTTAATGATCGCTTTTCTATAAGCGCTTCCCATATTGTCGCTGCCACGATAGTTAGGTTCGAAAACAAAATAACCTTTGTTGGCAAAAAGCTGGGTACGCGAAGAAAACGTTTCGACTGATGCTGCCGCTGGTCCCCCGTGTACTATTAAAACCAAAGGATATTTTTCACCGGCTACATAAGCGACAGGGTAGGTTAGTAAACCATTGTGTTTAAAGCTGTCCAAATTCCAGCGTAAAGTTTCCCATTTGCCCATCGTCATGTTGCGAACTTCTTTATTAAATTCGGTGAGACGACGCGGTGGTGCAGAAGGGGATGACATGTAATACAATTCAGCAGGTTGCAGTGGATCAGATGCGGTAAATGCGATGGCTCCGTTTTTATCTACAAAAGCATCGATCCAAAAATACCAGGATGGGCTTAGTGAACCAAGGTTTAATTTTTTGGCAGTGCCGTTCAATGGCTGCAACCACAATGATACCCGGTTATCATCATGACCGCCGACCAATAAGCTTTTTCCATCGGGCATCCAAAATGCCCGGCTCATATCCCTGTCGAGAGCAGTGGTAACACAACGCCCTTCTCCGCCCGAAACCGGGGTCACATAAATATCATTGATATTTCCCTGAGTTCCATCCTTGACGAACCAGTAATTAATGCTGGCACCATCAGCAGAAAAGGTTGGGTATCCTTCAAACTTGCTTCTTCCTGTAAGTGGTGTTATAGCCCCGGTTTCTACATTCAGCAATTGAATAGTTCTGTTCAGGGCGTCTCCCGAATAAGGGCCAATCACTTTGACGAATGCTATCAACTTTCCATCAGGAGACCAGGATAACGGAGAAGAGGGAGCACCAGGCGGTATGGTTACAGGCAAACTCCATGAACCGGAGGTGAGTTTTTTAGCTTCCCCACCCACCGTTGAAATCATCCAAATGTGTGAAGGTGTTGGTGCTGCAATCAAAAACATATCATTGTTTCCCACTTCAAAGGCATCGTTGCCCTTATCAGCTTCTGCTTTATTAGATGGCTCGTCTGCTGTTACAAAAGCTATCGCTTCACCGCCGGGTTTCCAGCTAAAGTGCTGCACACCTTTTGGTGCTTTGGTCAGTTGTTTTGCCTCGCCGAAAGCAGCCAGGATAAAAACCTGGTTAGTTGCCTCTTTACCGGTTCCTGTTTTTGCTAAAAATGCCAGTTGTGTTCCGTCTCCCGACCACCTTGGTTGTGAAACAACGGGTCGGTTTTGGGTAAGCACACTTTGTTTGCCCGAAGCAATATCAATCAAAACCAGTTCTGCATTGAATACATTTTGTTTGTATTCCGGTCGCGATACTACCAGGACGATGCTTTTACCATCAGGCGAGATTTGCGGATCGCTGATAGTGGTGAGTTTGGCAAGATCGGCAAGCTCAAATCTTTTTTGTGCAGTAACTGTAAAACAGGTGACAACGGAAAACACAAAAGCAAATACGTTTCTCATGTCGATAGGTTTAATGGTAAAAGGAGATATTGTTTTAGTTATTTATATTCCGCAGGATTAAAAAGTGTATTTTCTTTTGCGTCGCACTCAATTACTGCTATTCAACATTCGTGGCGTTGTTCCGACCGATCGGAATACTTTATTTTGCTAGATAGATACAAAACCCTCATTTAATTTTTATCGGTTGCTGGTATAAGGTAGATGATATATTCGTAATAAACTAATATGACGGAAAATTATTAAGATAAACTTTCTTCTTGCACTTCTTAATTGATGACTATTTGTTCTTAAGTCGCTTGAGCCTAAATTGAAGATAAGTTGGATGGCAGTTTACAGTTAGCCTGGGGATAAAGAAAGGAGGCAAAAAGTTCAGTTCCAGGTCAGCCTGGCACTACCTTCGACAGCCTAACACCTGTCTGGGCCTAAAAGGGCTCTACAACAAACACCGTTGTGCTTTATTTCAAATCTTCAATTTGCAATTCTTTCAATTGTTAGATTCATTGTAAAGTGTGGGTTGATGATTTTGCCTTCTTCTTATAAAAAAAGTTTACATAGGCTGAAGCCAGGGTGGCTAGTAAAAAAGCGATGCCCGTTACCAGATCTACAAATTCTGCGTTAAGTGGCAAGCCTGTTATTTTATCTCCATAATATTTGATAAAGGAATTGGGGAGGTTTGTTTCTCCAAGCTTTTGTTTCACCTGCCATTGCCAGTCGGTAACAGGGCAGTAACCAAGGCCAAACCAAATTCCCAGAATAAACCATGAAGCAGCGGTTAATAAAATCGTTATAAAATGGGCCTTCCTGGTCTTATATGAAATCCAGCCAAATAAGTTGAAACCAATTATTATGAAGTGTAGAATAGTGAAAAATATATCAGCGAGGTAAAGCATGGGTGTATTTCAAATTTCTTTCCACGTTCGGTGTCATTTTCTTAGCTAGAAGCCTGATAACAAAAGTAAACAAACTATAATATTAGATACACCAGCATACTAAGTATCGCACTTATCCATGTTCCTTTTACTGTGAAACAATAGGCTTTTCCTCCTGCCTGTGTCTCCTTTTATAGCATCGTACATACCTAAGGGACCGCAACATTCCTCTGCAGTTGCTGATGCAAACTTTTTTAGCTTAACTCTTCAAATGCACCGGCACAAAACGGTGTAATTTGTTGATCACGTAAAACCGTAAACTATTGGTTCAAGTGACAGGCGGAGTTTTTGTAAAACAGTACAAGTGCGCCACCCCTCGACAGGCTCAGAATACCCTTCGACTGCGCTCACGGTACCTGCTGAAATGAAAAGCTGCCTTTGAACCGAGCGTGGCAACAACTGCTTCATACCTGTTCCTCCGTCGGCTACATAAAAGTATCTATTATTCTGCCTTTATCACCTAAAAGAACGGGATTGTCGCTTTTCATATTCTTAGCTATCTTATTTTGAAAAGTTCAACCGGTAAACTCCTGCCCTTAATCGATACAGGACCTATTGACTCGGTGGTTTTCCCTTTCAGGTCGATGCTGTTATATACCTCGGAGGAGATAAGTATTTGTGCAGCATATTGTTTGGTAAGTTGTTCGATGCGGGATGCAAGTATTACGACATTGCCGGTAATTGAAAATTGCCTGCGAAGCGATGATCCGATGTTCCCGGTAATTGCGTTTCCTTTATGTATACCAATGCCAACGGTTGTTTTATGTTCGGAGTCCTGGTTTTTCTGATGTAATGCTTCCAGTATTTCGCAGGCTGCATCAACAGCATTTTGGCAAGGGTTGCCGGCAATTACAGGAGCTCCAAATGTTGTCATAAAGCCGTCTCCCAGGAACTGGTTTACAATTCCATTGTGCCTGTCTATTATACTTATCATAAAATCAAAAAGAGTATTAAGGTAATGTACCACCTCTTCAGGTTCTTTGTTTTCTGCAAAAGGGGTAAAGTTGCGTATGTCCAAAAACATGATGCAAACTTCTCTTTTTTCCGATTTGTACTCTACGTTTTTCCGTACCAATTCTTCAGCAACATTTTTAGATACCTGCTGGCTGAATTTGTTCATGATCTCGTTTTTATCGCGTAGCTGTTGCTCAATCCTCATCTTAAATTCGACTACTCTTTTGTTTTGGAGGAAAGTGGCAATCATGCCGGAAATTGCAATCAGCGTTTCAGCATCGTGCTCGTTGAGCGGCAAATGGATCGGCTTTAATTCCCTTATCCTTCCCGCCAGTAAAATGGCTACAATCATTTTATCGATCATTACCGGTACAGCGATAAAGAAAGGCAATTTGAAAGACCAGTTGATAAGGTCGCTGTCTTCAGTAAAACTACTTTTACTATTATGGAGCAAATAATTTTTGTTGCTGAAAGTAGATGATGAAAACGCTATTTCACGCATTTCAATTACAGGCGTTTCTTCAGACGAAAAGCCGGCCCAGCTGTTTGGTTTATAGCCGCCAGGTATCATGGCAGGGGTAAGCAGAAGAACTTTGTCCATTACGAGGTCCTTACAAAGGGCCTGTACTACCCGGGAATAGATTTCATTTATAGGAGTTTCAACAGTACAAGTTTGCTGTAGTGCTGCAAGAACTGAAAAAGCCTGTACTTTTTGGCGCAATTCATTTTTTAGCTCTGATATTGTATAGGAGTCGCCAATATTAACTATGCTCATTTCGTCGAGCTGTTTTTTATAATAGTCAAGCTCCTGCAATAATTTATGGTTTGTTGATATCCCTGCTTCCATCAATCTTCGTTTGATGTTTCGGAAAAAAAACAAAGAACACCTGTCCAGTCCAACGCCTGAACTTCGTTGCCAACTTTTGCTATCTCAACACCTGAATACATTCCCAGAAAGGGGATGTCACCGATCGCTTTTTGCACTTCTTTTCCTTCTTCAAACGGCATGCTTGAAAGGTCGCAGCGTCTTCCCATACAATCAATATAAAAAGCAAATAGTAATCTATCAACATCGAGCGTTGCCAGCTTTTCTTCTATAGCGATGCCGATATATTCTTTATCAATTGTTCTTCGCATTAATTGGAACTCATCACCTGCCCTGAGGTCTGTTTCAAACATCACAAGGGCCTTGTTTTCTTTGTCAATTGCAAGACAAAGCCTGTTAGCATAATCCTCTTCATGGAATTCGCCGAATTTTTCTCCCCGGTTTATCCCGAGTGTGATAAACAATGGAAATTGTTCCCATGGAATTTTATCTCCCATTAATTTACCGAGTACATCCAGTGCTGGTTGCCCATCTATTTCGAAGATCACATTTCTTTCTGCTTTTGTAATAGTATGGTATCCGCCAGCCGGCCTGGTACCGTGAAGTATCATGGTGTCGATCTTAATATTGCCGCTAATAGCCATTGCTATTATACTTTGTTCTACAACAGCATTGTTAATGATAAGGTGATTAGGTTTTAACATCACCAGGTCGCCCCATGCTCCCAGGCCTGCGAGTGGTGGCCATCTGCCGTAAACAGATTTAAATCCTTCAAGTATAGGAGTGGCAAGATTTAATTCAGGCGATTCATGCGCTGCTTTCTTTTTCCATGAATCATAAATTATAAGGAGAGAAGGATCAGTGGTGAAACTTCCTGCCATTACCTGGTCGGCTAATTTTGCTCCGCACTTAAATTCATCTTTGTCCACATCGGGAACCAGGAAAAGCCGGAATGAGCTGGCTGGATCAGATAACAATGCAATGGCAACCTGGTGTCCCTGGTATGCCAGGTGATTACGGGTCATTACACCTACTGTTGAACACCCAAACAGTTGTACTTTTTTTCCGAATACTGATTGTATACCTTCAATTAATTTAGGGGTATCGTAATGAATACTAGCAAATACAAGTGCAGCCATATTTTCTGAAGGTTCCACCTGGTCATATGCTTCCTGTGCAATTATCTTCCCTGCTTCATAGCTGTCTGTTTCCACGCTATTACTTATACCAACAGTTGAGCTTATAATTGCTGTTTTCATATATTTAGTTTCTGGCAACGAGAAGAATGAAGTACAATCTGGAAGCTTGTAAGGATGCAGACAGTCAGAGATATTACAATGTAAGTCTTTTGGAGAATTAAAAATAATTCTCTTACTTGATTATTTTCAAAAAATCGTCTATCCTCTTCTTTTGTCTTAAATGATGACGCAAATGCATTTCTGCAAACTGCAGCCATTCCTTAGCATTAAAATACCCCAATCCCGGATGTTGTGTTTTGCCCTTAAATTCACTTTTCGAAATCTTGGTTTCAATGTTATTTATTTCATCTTTTAAATTCGTTAAAGCACTCCGTAACTGTTGCTTATTACCTGCTTGCGGCACAAGCGCGTTTGAAGGTGCTCCTTCAATTATTGCATCAGGAAAATCATTATTAAGAAGCATTGTTTTGCCATTTGGTGATGCTTCTTCAACAACATTATCATTAGTAGAAATACAGGTTTTCATCTGTTCAATATAGAATTTTGTGTCCTCTATTAAGTGCATGTATACCTGCCCCAGCGACCAGCTATCCGGAGAAGCTTTTGCACTCAACTCTGTAAACCTATATTTTTCTAACTCTTTTATCCACGTATCTATTGTATGGTTAAAATCTTCAATTAACATTCTCCCTTATTTTTGTGACGGTTAAGAATAAAAAAGGCAGCCGGTGCCTGATGTCGTTATTTCTCCAATATATTTTCCGTGTCCACGCGGAATAATTGCCCGTTGACATCTGGAATTAAACGCTACCTCTCCACTGCATCTTGAGGACGAACGACTTCTTTGTCGACAATTATGATAATGGCAGGCGCATTGATAAAACAAAGCTCCTCCGTTTTCCAATCACCATACAAATTCTGAAGGTACAAGTGAGTGACACAACGATGATGAATAAAGGTTCAAAAGTCGGCTAACAAAAAAACTAGCCTAAGTAAAGGACTTTGATACTTTATTCAGGATTGTTTACTCACGATTTTCATGGTCGCAATCTTCAAATATCTATTAGACATCGTTGTGTCACTCCCTTGTACAATTCGTTCTCGGAGGGGCAAACGCAATCTCAATCCGAAAAACTAAAGCTTCACTTGCCAATACCGGTCGTTACATACTTTATTATCGATTAGGTTAGTTTAACCAGGAAAAGGAGTAAAATTACCTGGCAGTACGGCTATTGCGTTGGGTATGTTGTGTAAGATTATCTAGTACCAGGAAAGCAACTATCGTCCGTTTTTTATTGAATGAACATGTCATCGTCTCATAAAGTTTTTATAGACTTAAATATTTTGTATTGGGTTTCTAATACTGATACATTAAACCCATGAGCAGTGTTTGGCAACAAAAAATATTTCTTTTCCGGTGCCTCTATTTTATCGAAGTAATGCTTTGTTACATCCCTCGGCGTTAAAAGGTCTTCATTACCTTGAACCAGGTAAATTGGAATTTTAAAAACGAGGTTGTCTCTCAAAAAGTTTATTGTATTACGCATAGATTCAACTCCCAGGCGGCTGTCTCCCACATAATTTACGAAAGAGTAATCGTCTCCATCACTTCTGTTTCGATTGTCTTTGGCATTGTCGTAATTAAGGGATTCGACAAACCAGGTATTGGGTGCAGGTATTGAATTTTCTCTTTCATATTTTTTTACGATCCTAAATAACTGGCCTACGTTTTTTGCTTTATCATAGGGTGGTTTACCAACACTGGTTAATATCCGTAATGCCTCCTCATCATGCTTATCTTCTGCTATATGGTAAACTTTATTATAAAGTGGCAGATCATTAGAAGGATTGACAATTTGTGAATGTCCGACATAAGCATAAAAAAGGTCAGGACGTTTTGAAGCTAACTTAACTCCAAGAACAGAACCCCAGGAAGTTCCGAAAAGAATAATCTTTTGCTTTTTCAGGTTCTTTATTAAGTATTCCGACAAGTTAATACCATCGGATGTCATCTGCTCAATAGTTAATGGATTTGATTTTAAAAATTCAGGTGTTAATTCTCCTGGCGCATTACTCCCAAAAGTTTTACCTGTTCCCCGCTGATCCCATTGAACTATTATAAAGTCTTTTTCCCATTCTTTGTAAAGAGCGTCTGAATAGGGACTAATCGGGCTACCCGGGCCTCCGTGAAGAAACAATATAACAGGTTTTGAACTTTCTCCTTTTATGGTCACCCATTGTTCAATACCGTTTATTAAAATAAATTTTTCTTCATGAATGGCTGCTTTTGAAGTAGAAGCATGTGTGGTAATATTATCCTGGGCACAAACAAATAATGGAAATGTTAGTGAAAGAGAAATAATAAATATAGTAGCTACCAATTTAAAGGGTTTGTAAGTACTGTTACTTTTCATGTGGACAAGTTAGTATTTTGGAAGCAAGACGTATAGGTTTTCATATTTATTGTATTATGATGTTGATAGGAATGTAGAGGACATGTACGGCACCGGAAGATAGCCTGTGGTGTTTTCAAGTATCATAGACTTAACCGACACACCGTTCTTCCATTCGTTGATAATAGAATCAGATACTGGTCGCTCATTTGGTTTGCATTTAAACGTACTGCCTATGTAGAAAAAAGCGCCGTGGAAATCTTTTGTTGATTGGAAGAGGTGTAGCATAACAAGCCGCGTTGACAGCCATCATTGATGTTAGCCGGTTTTTACATTGCATTCTCTTGAAACTGTTTCCAATCTACCTTATTGCCATTAACGCAATTGCTCTTCATAAGGGCCATACAGGTGTCAATTAAAAAAGTTAACCTACTCTGATTGAGCAAAAGCAGAATGGGTACTCACGAGAAAAATAAACGCTACGATAGCTACAGGTTTTGGCTTCATGCCACTTCTTGAAGTTTTACTTTCAACGTTGCCTGCCACCTTTAGCTTTACGCACCTTTTGCCTCAAATAACATTATTCTCCAGTTAATGGAACAATGTCTCCAACCGCATTTTTAATTTACCCTTAATATAAGCCCTAATAAATGTTATCAAAGTGGCCGCCTGATTTTGTTTATCCACAAGAGCGGGAGACGGGCCGCTTTCGCGGGGGCTAATATTACCTTTACTCATTTTGTAGAGGCAGGTGGTGGAGCGGTTTAACTTCTTGTAGGCTGATTAAAGAGTAGCCGGTACAAGTGAGTGACACAACGATGTGGAAAGATGGTTAGACGCTGGTTCCCAAAAAAAATCATTCTTTCAATTTTCTGCGTATAAGCTCTCCCTACCCAACCACCTTTTGCATTTTATTAAGATTGACAATTGTAATATTTATAGAAATATTCAACGTTAACCCCAGAGCTATGATCGCGACAATAAAGAAAAGTATATGCGCCGCGGCGCTTGTTTTGGCGATACAAAGCCATTCCTTCGCCCAGGCCACTCAAGCTAATATGGATCCTGACGCCGATTTTAAACTGGCCAAGGAACTTTACCAGAAAGAGCAGTACAGTCTTGCTTATCCACTTTTTAGAAATATTGCTTATACAAATAACCCCAACAGTAAACTACCAATAAGCACCCAGCTCGAAGCGAAATATTACACCATTGTTTCGGGTTTAAAGATAAATGAATCGACAGCGGAAGCAGCAGCACGTGAATTTGTGGAGATGGAATACAATGCGCCACGCATTCAAATGATGAGCTACCAGTTGGGCGAGTATTATTACCGCCAGCAAAAGTTTGAGGATGCGTTGGTTTATTATGAAAAAGCGGGTATCGATAACCTGAGCAACCGTGAAATTGCGGAAATGAAGTTTCACCAGGCATATGGTTACTTTACGTTAAAACAGTTTGATAAGGCAAAACCTTTGTTTAATTCAATACGTCAAATTCCATCTGATCACAATTACCTTGACGCCAACTATTATTACGGGTTTATTTCTTTTTACGAAAAGAACTACGACCAGGCGCTTGAATCGTTCAGGAAAGTAGAAAGCCAGCCGACTTATCAAAAAATAGTTCCATATTATATAGCTGAGATACTGTATTTCAGCGGCGAGAAAGACAAGGCAATAGCGTACGGTGAAGAAAAATTGAATAGCGGAGGCCAATATTACGACTTGCAGTTGCAGCAGTTAGTGGGGCATGCATATTTTGAAAAAAAGAATTATAAGAAAGCGTTGCCTTACCTGCAGGAGTATAACAATAGGACGGAAAAAGTTCGCCGTGAAGACTTGTACGAAATATCGTATACCTATTACGAGACTAACCAGTTGGCCAAGGCGATCGCAGGTTTTAAAGAGCTGGGTGGAAAAGAAGACTCCCTTGCGCAAAACAGTATGTACCTGCTTGCAGATGCTTATTTAAAAACCGGGCAAAAGGCAAACGCCAGAAGTGCCTTTTTGTTCTGTGCATCCAACAGCAGCAATCCGGTTCAGAAGGAGATCTCGGCTTTTAATTATGCAAAGCTTTCTTTCGATTTGGGTTACCAGGACGTTGCATCGAGCGAGTTACAAAGCTTTATCGGTACTTATCCCGCATCAACTTATTTGCCCGAAGCAAAAGAGTTGCTGGTAAACGTGCTGGCCAATACGAATAATTATAAGGACGCCTTGACTTTGTATGAAGGGTTAAGGGGTAAAAGTGAGAGCGTAAAAAAAGTATATCCGAAAATCTTGTACGGCAGAGCCGTGGAATATATCAACGACCAGCAACTTGATAAAGCAGATGTTTTGCTGGATGAGGTTTTACAGGCGCCGTACAATACCGCACAATTGCCTTATGCTTATTTCTGGAAAGGTGAAATTGCTTACCGTAAAAACAATATTGACGAAGCGATCGGCTATTTAAACAATTACCTGAAGAGCCCGGTTAACAGCGGCGAGGTAAATGTAAATAATGCGAGGTACGACCTTGGTCATGCCTACCTGCAGAAAGAAAATTACCGCCAGGCGCTTGGTTACTTTGAGCAGATAACCAAAAAAGTAACTCCAGGTTCAACAGGAGTTGAGCAGGATGCCTATGTGCGTAGCGCTGATGCTTATTTTATGAACCGTAATTATAAGCAGGCACAGGACATGTATGACGCGGTTTTGAACAATAACCTGCCTGCGGCCGATTATGCGTTATATCAAAAAGCAATTATTTCGGGTGCAAATAACAGGAGCAGCGAAAAAATAAGTCAATTACAGTCGTTAGAACAACGTTATCCAAACTCTTCTTTTATACCCGATGCAAATCTTGAAATTGCCAATACCTATTTAGGGGAAGAAAATTATCGTGCTGCAATCACTCCTTTGAATAAGATCGTAAAAACCAAAAGTGCTACCGGCCTTCATCCCCAGGGGTATTTAAAACTGGGGGTTGCCTATTTTAACTTAGACGCAAACCAGGATGCATTAGCAAGTTTTAAAACATTGATTTCATCATATCCCAACTCTGCTGAAAGTGATGCTGCCGTTGAGTATGTACGTGATCTTTTTCTTGCTGATCAAAAACCGGCAGAGTTTGCAGCCTTTATGAAGGAGAACGGCAAGAGCATCAGTTATTCAGAAGAGGATTCTTTGACTTACGCTTCTGCTGAAATTCGTTATAATAACAACGATCAGCAAAATGCTTTAACAGGTTTTAAAACTTACCTGGGCAAGTTTCCAAATGGCCGTTATTCAATTAATGCTAACTATTATGCAGCTGAGATTTATAATACCAGGAAAGACTATGCTAATGCAGTGATCGGTTATACTTATGTAGCTTCAAAAGCCCCCAACAGGTTTGCTGAGAAAAGCGTGTTACAGGCCGCAAGATTGAATTTCTTCGAGATAAAGAACTATGAAAATGCCGAGAAATATTTTATGCAGCTAAAGAACCTCGCTACTCAACCCGATATTCAACTGGAAGCAATGCGTGGTTTGCTGCGTTCTCAATACCGTTTAAATAAGTGGATGGAAGCTGTGCCGAATGCCCGTGACCTGTTAACACAAAAGGGCATTGCAACAGACGATAAGATGATGGCGAACATTGTGCTTGCCAAGAACTTCCAGCTGAACAATGAGTTCGACCTCGCAATAACTAACTTTCGTACGGTAATAGCACTGGGGAAATCTGAATTTGCTGCAGAAGCAAGATACCAGGTGGCTAATATATTGTTTCAGCAAAATAAACTTTCGGAGGCTGAAAAGGCTGCTTTTGACGTGGTTAATAAAGCAGGCTCTTACGAATACTGGACAACAAAGTCTTACATTCTTTTAGGAGAGATCTACTTTAAGCAGAAAGACTATTTCAACGCCGAAGCTACCTTAAAGAGTGTTTCAGAAAATGCAACTATTCCTGAGTTGAAACAGGAAGCGCAGAAGAAGCTGCAGGAAGTAATAAACGAAAAGAATGTAAACAGTAAAGTTGCCAAACAGTAATTATTAACAACCGAATTATGAAAAGATTTCTTTTAATAGCATTAACTGTTGTCACTTTTTCATCGTTACATGCCCAAAGAAAAAGCGAATTTGATACAACTAAAAAAACAGTTGTTATTACATCAGCCTACAAGCCGGTGTTGAAGCCTGCTGCAAAAATTAATTTCAGTGCAGCAACGGCTGCCCCCGATACTTCGAAGCCTTATTTAACATACAAAGTACCGGCTCAAAACCTGTTCTTTACATACCAGCCCGCTTCTCTACAACCACTAGCGTTGTCGATGGATTCCACATTTGTTTGGGAGAATTCGAATTTTGTAAAACTCGGTGTTGGTAATTACAGCACCCCGTTTGCACAGGCCGGCTTGTCTTTTGGAGATGGAAAAACTTCGTTGGTTAATGTTAATGCAAAACATATTTCTCAAAAGGGTAGTATTCCTTTTCAGCAATACAGTCGCTCAACAGCGGAAGTATTGGGAGTATTCAGCACCGGAACTAATACCGAGTGGAGCGGAAAAATTGGTGTTGACCGCAACAATCAATATTATTATGGTTACAGGCCCGATACTTTAGAATATTCAAAGGACAGCTTACGCCAGCGCTTTAATACCTTAAGCGGAATGATTGGTCTTCGGAACAAGGAAGTTAACAGTTACGGCATTAGCTACGCCCCAACCTTGTCGGTTAACTTTTTTAATGATAACAGGAAGGGGAAAGAAATGAATATTCTTTTAAATGCGCCGCTGACAAAAACATTTACCGGCGGTATCGGTATGAATGTGGGCTTTACTGCAGACATGACCCGCTATAACACCTTCCATCATCGTGACGCAATCAGCAATAACCTCTATTATCTAAGTCCGGCTGTAACTTTTAAAAAATCCACTTTCACCTTGAATGCCGGCATTACTCCATCATGGGATAATAACGAATTTCATTTGCTGCCCAATTTTACTGGCTTGATAAAAGTAAAGGATGCGAACTTTGTTTTGCAGGCCGGGTGGATTGGTTACTACCAGAAAAATACCTTTCAATCACTGGCTGCTTTCAATCCATGGATAGCCCAGCCCGCTTCTTTATTAAATACAAGAATAACAGAGCAGTTCTTTGGATTTAAAGGTTCGGCCGGAAGTCATTTTACATACAATGCCAGAGTGTCGAATCAGAGCTATAAAAATGTGGCCTTGTTTACAAATGATTTTGCCGACGGAAAAACCTTTGTAACGATCTATGATCCTACAATGAAAGCGCTCAAACTCCAGGGTGAGGTAGGATACACTTTCCAGGAAAGGTTTAGCCTCCTTGGCGGAGCAAGTATTAACCGTTACACAGGTTTAAAGGACAATTCGAAAGCCTGGGGATTATTGCCTCTTGAAGTTACCGGTTCCCTTCGCTGGCAGGTGTTGAAAGACCTGCAGTTTAAGTCTGACCTGTTCTTTTGGGATGGACCACGTTACGTAACGAAAGAACTTCAAACGGCACGGTTGAAAGGTGCTTTCGACCTAAACGCAGGGGTTGAGTTTACGGTTATACCAAAGCTGAATCTTTGGTTGCAATTCAATAATGTATTAAACAACAAATACGAGCGTTGGAACCAGTACCAGGTGTTAGGCTTTAATGTTTTGGGAGGAATTGTATATTCGTTCTCCAAAACGACAAAATAAATGTTCGAGTTATTATTCAGGTATCTTATTCTCCATAATAAAGTGGCGCTTCCGGGTATTGGTGTTTTCTTTTTCACACGGCAGCCTGCAGCGTACAACTTTAATGATAAGGTTTTTATTTCTCCGGGCCTCCAAATTGCCTTTTCGGCCGAAGCAACGGCGGCAGACAAGCGGTTTTATACGTTTATTTCCCGCGAGCAGAATGTCGAGGAATGGGAGGCGGTAAAACAAGTAAATGACCTCGCTTACGATCTCAAATACAATTTAAATATAAATAGAAGTGTTCTGCTACCTGGTCTTGGCAGCTTGTCTTATAACCAGGAAGGAGTTGTGGAGTTTACATCTTCACAACATATACAAAGCTATTTTCCCACCGTGGATGCAGAAAGGGTAGGGCAGCCCGCTGTTCAAAACGCGGTAACTGACGTAGCGCCTGCAAGTACACATACAGAAGCACCGGCAGTTTCCGCAGACGAAGAAGTGGCCGCTAAAAGAAAGAATTACTGGTGGATTGTTGCAATTATTCTCGCTCTTATTGGTATAGCCGCAATCGTTTACTATTACATCAATAACGGAAGTTTGGGGTCCACATTTTAATAATTTTACCAACCTGACTCATGTAGGAAGTTTTTTGGTACGGGCTCCGGTAATCTTAATGAAGCATTGTTGCTACGCTCAGTACACGTCACAACTAAAAGTTGAACTGAGCGTAGCAACGATGATCAATTACCGGACAACCGCCGGCACCCAAAAAAAACTGGACGTATAATATACCAGTAGGTAACCTGGTAATACACACGGGTAATCTGCAACCGGTAACTTCCTATTGCTTCTCCCGTATCGCCTTAAACTCCGAACCCTGTTTCCATTGCGGCATATTGCTTTCGAACGATAACCGTTTGCCCACCTCGAACAGTAACTTTAAATCTGCAATAGCGCCTTTAAGTGTCCATGTTTTTGCATCGAACTCATCTGAAGGACGGTGGTAATGCTTTATGTTATATTCTTCCTGCAATGACTGACCGTACCATTTTCCTTTTCCAACCACATCAATACCTGTTGTTGCATATAAGGCGGGAATACCTGCTTTGGCAAAATTAAAATGATCGGAGCGGAAGTAGGAACCGGCTTCAGGACGGGTTTCGAAAGTAATATACCTTCCCTGGGCTTCGGCGGCCTGTTTTAGATAATCTTCCAACTCCGACTGACCAGCACCGACGACCACCACATCTTTAGTCATTTCAAACCGGTTTAGCCCGTCCATATTTATGTTGGCGACGGTTGTGGCGGCAGGATAGAGTGGATTTTGTGCATAATAAGCCGAACCCCAAAGTCCCTGCTCCTCTGCGGTTACACTTAAAAATAAGATTGTTCTTTCCGGCTTTGTCTTCAGGCTTTTAAATACCCTGCCAAGTTCCAATAGGCCGGCTGTAGCACTTGCGTTGTCTAATGCACCATTATAAATAGAATCGCCTGTTTCATCGGGCTTGCCAAAACCAAGGTGATCCCAATGAGCGGTATAAATAATGGTTTCGCCAGGGCGTTTTGTACCGGTGATCTTTGCGATAACATTATGTGATTTGTTGTATGTTGCTGTAACATGCAGGTTGGTCGATAAGCTAATGCCTAAAGGAACAGGTTTAAAACCAGGTTTATCAGCTTTAGCTAACAGTGTCGAATCGTATCCCGCAGCAGTTAATAACCTGATACCGGTAGCAGATGAAACCCAACCTATGACATCGGAATATTTTACATTTTTTCCCCTGTTGTCTAAATGCAGTCTTGAACTATTCCAGCTATTTTGCACAACAGCAAAAGGGTAACTTGCTGCCTTGGTGGTATGAATGATCAGGCAACCTTTTGCACCTTGCCTCGCAGCTTCTTCAAACTTATAAGTCCACCGGCCGTAGTAGGTCATTGTTTTCCCTTTGAAGAGGGTTGTATCTCCACTGTTAAAACCGGGGTCGTTTACAAGTACCAAAACAATTTTATCTTTTACATCAAGGCCGGCATAATCATTCCAGTTATGTTCGGGCGCCACTACTCCATAACCCGCAAACACCACTTCACTATTGGTTACGGTGATAGTTTCATCTGCTTTGTCTGTGAATAAAACATAATCATCATATCCCTTGAGAGTGAAAGTTTGTGCCGGTGTTTTTACCTGCATTTCAGGATCTGCCGTTGTGGTTATATTTACCATGGGCACGTCCTGAAAGTAGCTTTTTCCATTTCCGGGCTGAAGCCCCAGCCCTGCAAATTGTTGTTGCAGGTAATTGATTGTTTTTGTTTCGGCTCTTGTAAAAGGCTTTCTGCCTTCAAATTCATCTGATGATAATACTGCAATATGTTTAGCCAGAGAGTCTGCGTTGAAAGTTGCCAGGCCTTCCGTTCTATCAATCACCTGTGATTGTGCTTTCAATGAAAATAATACTGGTAAGATAAAAATAAGAGGTACGATAACGAGCCTTAGAAAAAAGCGTTTAATTATGACCAGGAAAACATGAACCTGGAAGCGCTTAATTCGCATATAACCATTAGATAATGTAAGCATAAAGGATAATTAGTAATAAAAGTTAGTGAAATTAGCGAACAGAAGGTATCAAACTGACAGGCAATAAGATATAAAGTAACAATGATTAAATTAGGGCGTTAGATGCTGGAAATCAAAAAGGTAGAAGTTTATTTGCAAAAAAAGGTTGATGGCATGTGTATTGTAGGCTTGTGACAAAGTAAATCCAAAATAATGAAGAAAATAATTGTAATCGCCATGTTTGCGGCAGTAACAGCAGGAACATTAGGCAGTTGTAAAAAAGTAATCTCAAAGCTGTTTACAGGTTTTGATGCCCAGATTCCTGAATTCGTGGTTAATATTCCATATTATCCTCTCCCTCCCGGAACCCCCGTACCTGCGAGCGCGATCGAGACCAATACCACAGAAAGTTTTAATTTAGACAGCATTATCAAAGCGAATACTGCGGGTGCTTTTGGTGCGGGAGATGTGAATTCGGTAAAGATTAAGCGGATAGTTTTAACCATATTAGAGCCTGACCAAAACAACAATCTTTCAAACTTCGAAAGCTTAAACATGTCAATCTCTTCAAACAGTAATTCGACTCGTGTACCCCTTGCATCGTTTATATTCCAAGATGTTTATACTCCAACCAGAACATATGAACCAGGGTCGGAGGCACCGGAACTTAAAAGCTATTTAGCGGGAACTCAACTAACGTATCACTCTTCTACTAAAATAAGAAGGTATACAACAAAGCCCTTAAAGTTATCTATTAAGGTCACCATCACTGCAAAATAAGCAATGAGCAAAAAGAAATCAGGAATTAGGAACATCCATCTTTTAATTCCTGATTTCTTAATTCATCCATTTATCAGTCATCGCTCACAACTCACCACTTACTGCCATGAATTGCGATAAAGACTTCAACATACCTTTTAATCGTACCTACGTAAAAGTTAAACCGTTTTGCGAAAGCAGCGATGTGCACTACAAAGTGTACCTGCCGCATGGAGAAGTAAAGGTGCAGATCTATACCGACGAAAATGGATTAAAGCACTGGCGTGAGTATAACAAAGGCGAAACTGATTTGGCAAAAGAATTAGGAAAGTTGATTGAAGAACAGGAGCAATAGCAAAATTGCGTGCGAATAATGAAATTTTTAGACCATGAAAGCGTCTGTCATTGAAGAACTGGTGTATACCCAAAGGACCTGGTGGTGATTGTTGATGCCCAAATGAAATTATTACCGAGTGGCGTTCTACGATAAATTAACTTGGTAAATTAGAAAAAGACGGCGATGTAACCCCTGAAATTAAAATCACCGGGGGAACGCAGCAGAATCAAAAAGCCTTAGGTCTACACCCAAGGCTTTTTGATTCTGTAAAAATTATTAATACAAATTTTGATCAGTAGCATAGGTTACCCTATTTACCCATTTCGAAAATTGAAGGATCTACGGCTTTGTTTACTTCCACTTTTGTAATAGTATTTTTCAAAGCAAATTGGCCCATGTCTATATTGGTAGAGTAAGGCAGGCTAATGCCGAAATCTGTTTTTTGATAATTTGAAAGACTAATCGTTACAGTTATTTCCTGGCCCATAGCATTTCCCTTTCTTACGGCTTGTATAACATACCAGGTTGAAGGATCAATATAATAAGTGGTTTCAGTATTCCCTTTATTAGTATACTTTATTTTGTAAGCATTTACAGCTCCAACTTTTTCCTGGCCTAATAGTTCTACTTTACCCCCACGGGCAGCATAATTGTATAACGGAGATACATAGATCTGGTCCTGGACGCTTTTGTATTGTTCTTCAGGCATAGGAGCAGGATCGCTTGAACCCTGGAACGGGTTAATGGCCCATCCACCCTTATCTGTTACAACCTGCACTAACTTCTGACCATTAAAGTCAGATTCGTTCCTGTAGCCCTTGCCATTTAAAACGGTGGTTTTGGTAGAAGATGCATTTCCCATTACTTCTGTTGAACTCTCCGTATAAATTGAAGTTATCTGGGACATTTTCTCCTGTCCGCCAACAGCAGTGATAGCTTTTGAAATGATTTCATCAGCCGTTTGAGCTTTGGCAAGTGTGAGGGTTAAAAAAGCTGTTAATGTAAGAAAGCATGTTTTCATCGTTGTCATTTTTATTTTATGTAAATTAAAAGTAATATAATTTCCCTTTTATATACTATTTCCTACTGTAGTTAACATCCCCGGTAATTTATGCAAAGGGGTATCGAAAGTACCGGGTTAGGGTAGTTGCAGTTTTTATAGCTACGTAATGCTTTTCAAGTACAAGAGTCCCGCCCACAGCGCATCAGCGTCAACTTAACGATTATTTTTATGGGATAAACGTAGCTACTACTATTATGGCTCTCGACTAATGAACGCGTTTTTGCTGTCTTGATTTTCATTTTTTTTTGATACCGGCTTTTTGCACTATAAGAAACATCGTTGCTACGCTCAGTTCAACTTTTAATTCTTTGTTAGAACTTAGCGTAGCATTTTTTACCCTGAGCGAAGCCGAAGGGTACCCTGAGCTAAGCCGAGGGCGCCAATCCGTTCGTCTGCATTGCCAGTGACAACAGAAGCGTAAATTCGGTGTCTGTTTTTATCGGTTGGTGTTGTGATATTCGCTTCTGACAACAGTTATTGCATAAGATGCATCAGCCGGTTGGGTGCCAGGCGAAGGCATTCTGAAACCAGCGAAGCGGTTTCAGAAACAAATCCCGATGGTAATCGGGAGAGCCCGTTGCGATAACGAAGCCATGCCGCTTGAGCTATAAATGATCGCACAAAAAGTTCATTGATCATTGAGCATTAAAAAAGATGCAACAATTAACTATCAATGCTTAATTCGCAATCAAAACTCCTTTCGTGCCTATTCTATTGCATTTGCATTGCATCCTGCGTACCGGTACTTTTCGAACTCTGGCGCTTAAATACAGAGATATCCATTTTTCCAAAGCGGTAACTGAAGTTCAGCTTAACCATTTGCGGATTATTCAGCCTGTAGTAATCCTGTGAAAAATAAATACTTTCTGAATGCTGATCCTGTTTGCGGGTACTGAACATATCGCTGAAACTTAAACTTACGGTAGCTGCATTATTTTTCAGGAAGGTCTTCCTTACAGCGAGGTCCATGCCCCAGAAAGGACGGATAAAACCTTGCGCAGAACTTTGTGCCTGCCCGAAACCGCCCGGACCACCAAAGCCGCCCTGGCTGTTACTTACAGGTAAGTTTGTTTTGCTTTGATAATCGGCCGACAATTGTATGGTGAAGCTTTTAGGCAGTTTAAAGTTATTGTTGAATTTTCCAAACCAGCTAAGCATAGCATCCTGGGAACTGCCGGTAATGTTATCGGTATTAATTTTCGACTTATACAAATTCACATTAGTAGTAACATCCCACCATTTTGCCACGTTGTTTACTGAAGTAAGCTCAGCACCATATGAATAGCTTGAATTGGCATTTACGAATGAATTGATGATATCTTCTTTACCCGTGAAAGGGTTAATGCCCCGGTCGAAGTATCGTGTAATAAGGTCGGTAGAACGCTTGTAATAAATAGAACCCAATAAATTATTGTTACCCTTGTATGTTTTGCTGTAGCTCATCTCGAAAGAACTGGTAAACTCGGGAACAAGGTTAGGGTTGCCTCTTGATATGTTCAGGCTGTCGGTATAATCAGTAACAGGAATTAACTGGAAAAAGTTAGGACGGTTGATGCGACGGGTGTAGCTAAATTGTATTTCCTGCTTGTTACTCAATTTCTGGCTCAGGAAGAGAGATGGGAATAAGCTGACCGGGTATTTATTACTGAACTTTTCTCCTGTATTTGTTAGTTCACCGTTGTATTCAGAGCTTTCAGCCCGCAAGCCAACCTGGTATCCAAAATCTTTAATTGAACTGCTTACACTTACATACGCTGCGTATACATTATCATTGTTTTTATAATTGTTGGTGCCGGAAGGGATCTTAACAAGCTGGCTCGTAGATGCGCCCATAAAGTTTTCGTTATTGCTTGTAGTAGACCTCAATTGAGCCCTTAACCCTGTTTCTAATTTTGTTTTGCTCGTTAAAGGATTCGTGTAATCGGTTTGAACGGTAACAAACTGGTTGCTTCCGGTACCGATTAGTTGTTGCATCTGGCTTCCGTTAACGTTTCCGCCTTTAAGGTAGTTGGTAGTGTATAACGAATTGTTGGAGTTTTTGCCTGAAAAGAAGTTTCCATCTGCGGTAAGTTGTGCGCCCTGTTTTGCAAAGTTATATACGTAGCCTGCCTGTAAGCCATTCGCATCAAATATCCTGGAGCCACTGCTTAAGCGTTGGCTATTCATACTTCTTTTTAAGCCGGCATTAAATAAACTATCACTGGCTATATCTATTGTTTCGCCTGGCTTGAACTCTCCATGTACTTTAATGGCACCAATAGAAAATGTAGCCCGGTTGGTTATATAATAATCAAGGCCAAGTTTTCCAAACACGAAAGCGCCGTTAGTTCTGTTTAAATTATTCTGGAAAACGTGGGTTTGAGTATCTCCGTAATTTAAACGGTTTGTAGTACCTGTTGACTTGTTTTTCATTTGGTTCATCATTACAGCCGCAGAAAAATTTACCTTATTTTGCCTCAAATTAAAGTTACCGCCTGCATTTATTCCGCCTCTTCTGTCAATACCAGCTATAATGTTACCATTGTAACCTGTTTGTTTGTTCTTTTTCAGAACAATATTTAAGATACCTGCATTACCACCAGATGCATCAAATTTTGCAGAAGGGTTGGTGATCACTTCCACACTCTGGATAGCATCTGCGGGTATTTGGTCAAGTGATAAAGTTGTTGGTCGTCCGTCAACATAAAGTTGGGGGGCCGCGTTACGCAGTTTTACATTACCGTCGATATCTACCTGTACAGAAGGCACGTTGCGCATTACATCAACGGCGGTTCCGCCTGCACTTACAATATTCTTTTCTACGTTGAAAACTTTTTTATCGATATCCAGCTTCAAAGCTGAAGAAGTTGCTGTAACAGTTACATTTTGTAATACTGCAGCATCCTGATTTAACCGGATATTTCCAAGGTCTTTATCAAATGCTCCCATCATACTGCTCATTGCTGCCATTTGCGCTGCAGGATCATTCGTTTTTGGCTTTGGCGCTGCCGCATCCATTTTCATCTGAAAAGTCACAGTTTGTTCAATCGTTTTGAAGCCTATTGCCGAGATCTTCAATTTTAAAGGGCCAAACATTGGTAATTCTGAAAAGCTGAATTCTCCGTTTGCTTTGGTAGCAACTGCTTTCAGCAAAACATCTTTTCTCTTTTTAGTTAATGTGTCCATGCGACTTTGCAGTATTACTACTGAAGCGTCACTTACACCTTTTCCCAGGCTATCGACCAATTTGCCATAAACGTGACCTATGGAAGGTGGAGCCTGCCCTGGCTTTCCGGCAGGGGCTGCACCAGGAAACTGGGCAGAAACACTAAATGCACACAGAAACAGAGCAGCGATAAATAAAAACCTTTTCATAAAGAATAATTATACGTTATTAAGTGCCGATGGAAATAATACATTACATCAACAGCACAAAAGTACTCCTGCCCTATGCTGCAAATGTCGAATTGAGACGAAAGCGGAAAATGTAACGACCAAAGTTTGTTTGGCGGGAGGAATCAGGAATCAGGAATTCAATAGGTACAACTACAGTTGCTTATAGTCAGTACAATAAATTACCGACCGGGTGACTGTGTTACCAACTACAAGGAATGTGGCTGCAAAAGGAACATCATTTCTCCAACTACAAATCTGCTTATCTTGCACAGTGAAATAAAACAATACATGAAACTTGAACATTTTGCTTTAAATGTAGAAGATCCGCTTGCAATGGCTGCATGGTACGAAGAACACCTGGGGATGAAGGCGGTGCGCAAACAGGAGATTGCACCTTACACTGTTTTTCTTGCGGACGAAAGTGGAAGGATCATGATAGAGATCTATAATAACCCGCCGAAAGAAGTGCCCGGATACAGGCAGATGGATCCATTGCAGGTTCACCTTGCATATGTGTCTGTTAACCCGGCTGCAGATAAAGTAAGGTTGGAAAAAGCAGGAGCAACTACCGTAACCGAACTTAACCTGCCCGATGGTTCTATTTTGATAATGATGCGCGACCCGTGGGGATTAGCTGTACAATTATGCAAGCGTGGGGTGCCAATGTTAGCAGAGAGAGAACTGTAGCCCGGTTTAAAGGGAGGGAGGAGAATGGATCGGTGATTTCAAGGGAACGAAGTGATAATTATTATGGAAGATGCTTAATTATGCGAAAAGTTCAAAGCTCCCTTTAGGGCGTGCGGCTTCCTATGATAATGTTGCGCCATTTTACGACTCGCTGTCGCGGTTGGTTTATGGAGATGCAATTGTAAAGGCGCATCGTTTTTTAGTTAAGGCTATTTCAGCCAACAGCAAAGTTCTTATAGCAGGTGGTGGAAGCGGTCGGATTTTGGAAGAAATTACCCAAATTCATTCATCTGGCTTGTGCATTACCTATGTAGAGGCTTCCGGAAAAATGATCGAGCTTTCTAAAAGAAAAAGCACCGGAAATAATAAAGTAGTTTTCATTAATCAACCGATCCAGGAAGCCTCCTTGCTCGAGGAGTTTGATGTAATAATAACGCCTTTTTTATTCGACAATTTTGGGGAAAACACACCAGGTTTTGTTTTTGAAAAATTACATCCGGTATTAAAACCGCGAGGGCTTTGGTTATTTGCCGATTTCCAGGTTTACAGGAACAACTGGTGGCAAAAAGGAATGTTGAAAATAATGTATCTCTTTTTTCGCATTGTTTGCAACATTGAAGCTACTCAATTACCTGATACTAATACCCCGTTTGTGAAACACGGTTATAAGATTTATTCAAGACAGGAATTCTTCAAAAAATTCATTTATTCGGTTGTTTATATCAAGAGCTGATTTTTTCGTAGATCTACATTAGCTGAACTTGATTTTTAAAATGGGGAGCATTAAATAATAGTACAAGTGAGTGACACAACGATGTTGGGGAAAGCTATACAGTTAAGTACACACACCTATCTCCTAACCTCGATGACAGTAAAAGGGGGCATTTTGACTGCAACTAAAGATAGAAGCAGTTTATATGAAGATTGACAGAAACGCTTTTGCGAAAGGAAGATTGATAGCAAAACCGGGAAAAAAACATTTTGATGAAAAACCAGCACAAGGCTTACCTCAATTAGGGCTAGACCGACAGCGCGACGGAATGCTATACACTCCTGCAGCGTACCGGCCCGACACACCTTCACCATGCATGGTTATCTTCACCGGGCAGGGGGAGATGCAGCACATGGGAGGTCGCTTCTTAAGCATCTTGCCGATTCAGCCAACCCTATTCTTCCTGCACCAATGGCAGGAAGCCCGAGCTGGGACATTATTAGTAACAACCGTTTCTGCCCTGATATAGCTTTCATTAACCAGGCAATTGCTGAAACTTTCGACCGTTTTGATATTGATGTTTCAAGACTTGCAACAGGCGGTTTCTCAGGTGGTGCTTCTTATGCACTTTCGGTCGGTTTAACCAACGTAGATTTGTTTTCGCATATTATCGCTTTTTCTCCCGGCTTTTTTCATGCCGTTGAAGTAAATGGTAAGCCACGTATTTTTATATCTCACGGTACTGCAGATAATGTCCTCCCAATTGAACATTGCAGCCGTCGAATTACTGCAAGATTGCAAAAGCAGCAATACGGATTTAACGTGAGTTTGAGGGACCGCATATGATACCGGCACAGGTAAGTGAGGAAGCTATAAAATGGTTTGTTTAGTAAAACGCAAATTGTATAACGGCATAATTTTTTAGCCGTAATTAAGCTGGCATCATCGTGTTTTTCATTCATTTGCGCACGTTTCAACCCGTATTTATACATTTGACTTTCACAACCAGGTAATTGTTAGCTTACAAATATTTTTAACCCTTATTCGTCTTAATATGTTCGACGACTTTGAACCTGTACTTGATAATTCTCCTTTATTTGCAAGCATTTATAAGAATGCCACCGCCAATGCCCTCCAGGTTATGGATCAACATGGCTATATTCTTCATGTGAACGAGGCGTTCACCCATGAATTTGGCTACACGAAGGAAGATTTATATGGAAAACATTGCAAGGTATTGTTTACGGAGGAAGATAGAAGCAGCCAGATGCCTGAAATGGAAATTGAAAAAGTAAACCAGAATTTTTCAGCAGTAGATAGAAATTATGTTGTTGATAAGAATGGTAATTGTATTTGGGCGACGGGAGAATCTGTACTGACCAAAAATAGTGAAGGCAAAATTTTTATTATAAAGTTTATCCAGAATATACATGAGCAAAAGCTGTTGGAAAAGTTTTTGAAAGAATCGAATGAGTTTTCGGAGAGCGTTGTAAAGTCAATTACAGACGCCTTAATTGTTTTTGATACCGGTTTAAGAATTTCTAAAGTAAATAATGCATTTTATAACCTTTTCAACCTGCACGAGGAAACATTGGAAGGCGTTCATTTATTCGAACTAAAGAACGATTTTTTTCATTCAGATGAATTAAAGCAGCAGCTTCAGAAGGTGTTGGAAAATGAGGCGCCGGCTCAATTTCAACTCGAATGGAAGAATGCCGACGGTTTTACCCGCTACTTTTCAATTAAAGCAAGTTTTATTGATGGAAAACTGGTTAATAAGAGAGTGTTGATGGTTGTGACCGATGTTAGCGATAAAGTGCAATCGGAACAGCAAAGGGATGATTTAATTGCATTTGTAATCCATGAATTAAGAAACCCGTTGTCGAATATATACCTGTGTAATATGCTGTTAGAGCAGTCGATAGAGGAAGGTGATAAGGAAAGCGGATACGAATATTTAAAGAAAAGTAATACTGCTACCGAAAGGTTAAAGTCGCTGATCCAGGAATTGTACGATGCAACAAAAGCGGGTTCAGGCAAATTGCAATTTTCCAGCGCCAGGTTCAACATCGATGAACTGGTGAAGGAAGTTGTTGATAATATACAATTAGGAGATGCCGAACATGTGATCAGGATAGAAGGGCAGGCGAATACCGACGTGCTAGCAGATCGTGGCCGTATACAGCAGGTGATGAACAATTTTTTATTAAATGCTATTAAATATTCTCCCGGAGCGACAAAAGTAGATGTGAAAATATATACTGAAAATGGAAGCGTGGTGGTGGCGGTAACTGATTATGGCCAGGGAATTCCGGAAGAAAAGATTCCGCATGTATTCGAAAGATATTACCGGGCCCACGAAACAAAAAAAATAGAAGGACTGGGACTAGGATTGTTCTTATGCAAGAAAATAATTGATGCACACAACGGAAGGGTTTGGATCAAAAGCAAGGTGAATGAAGGGTCTACATTTTATTTCTCGGTACCAGTATAAAGAACGAAACAATTAATAGCGTTACTTTAATCAGTAAAAGCTTGTTGCCGATAACCTTTTGAAATTACATTATGAAAAAGATTGCTTTGCCGGTATTGTCATTTTTCCTGTTAGCCCTGTTTGCTGTACCCGGTACAGCTTCAGTACGTTTGCCAGCTATTATTGGTAGTCACATGGTGTTACAACAGAATAGTACCGTTAAGTTTTGGGGCTGGAGTGACCCGGGTGAAAAAATAGCTATTAAGACCGATTGGGATACAACAACCTACAGAACCACCGCTGCCGGCAATGCCAAATGGACCGTTTCCTTTAAAACTCCGGCGGCAGGTGGTGCGCATACAATTACCATTACGGGTAGAAATACAATTGTGTTGAACGATGTATTGGTGGGTGAAGTATGGGTATGTAGTGGTCAAAGTAATATGGAAATGAGCGTTAACTGGGGTTTGCCTTACCAGGAGGATGTTGCAAATGCAATCAATAAGAATATTCGTTTCTTTCATATTCCAAAAACAACAGCGGAATATCCGCAGGAGGATGTAAAAGGTGAATGGGTGGTCTGTTCTCCTGAGGCAATGAAAAACTTTAGCGCAGCAGGGTATTTTTTTGGCAAAAGGATCCAGGAAGAAACAAGTTTTCCTGTTGGTTTAATTAATTCAAGCTGGGGAGGTACTCCTGCCGAAACGTGGACTCCAAAAGAAGTTGTTGAAAATGATCCGGTTCTACAACCAGCATCTAAAAGAGATGCTACAAACGGCTGGCCGGTTTCTCCCGGACTCGCATACAATGCCATGATTTACCCGCTCATCAACTTTAATATTGCTGGTGCCATTTGGTACCAGGGTGAGAGTAATGTGGGGAATGCGTCTACTTACCAGCCTCTCTTCACTAAGATGATAGGCGAGTGGCGCAAAGGCTGGCAAAACGATTTTCCTTTCTACTACGTACAGATTGCACCTTACACATACGGCAATAATAATAATGCAGCACCATTATTAAGAGAGGCGCAAACAAAAAGCCTTGCTTATCCAAAAACAGGAATGGTAGTAGTTCATGACCTCGTTGATAATGTAAAAGATATTCATCCTAAAATGAAAAAGGAAGTTGGCTTGCGGCTGGCCAACCTTGCCCTTGCAGATACCTACGGTAAGAACGGTATTGCTTATAAAAGTCCTGCGTATAAAAACATGGAGATCGGTAAGAGCAAGATCAGGATCTCTTTCGACAATGCCGAAAATGGCCTCGTCAGCAAAGGGGGTGCCCCTACTGAATTTTACATAGCTGCCGAAGACAAAAATTTTGTTCCTGCAAAAGCTAAGATCGAAAAAAATACAGTTGTTGTTTATAGTGATGCCGTAAAAAATCCGGTAGCTGTTCGTTTCGGTTTCAGCAATTCGGCTATGCCTAATTTGTTCAGCAAGGAAGGGTTACCTGTAAACATTTTCCGTACCGATGACTGGCAGGTCGAGACAGTATCTTTTCAAAATAAATAACTGTTCTCTTGTGGTTCATGTAATCGCTTTTTTTTGTACCAGCATTAGTTTTTTATGGCGTCATCGTTGCCACGCTCGGTTCACATGTAGTTTTTCATAGCAGCTGTGCCTTGAGCGAAGTCGAAGGGTACCCTGCGCTTGTCGAAGGGTCGCAATCACTTTGTCGGCAAATTACTGCGCAGCTTTTCTTGCGAAGTAAAAGAAATTGAAGTAACGATTTCTGAACTTGATAGCCGTGTAAATGGTGGTAAAATACAGGCTTCTCGTTATACAACTGTTCAAACATTTTATTCAAGTACGGGCAGGATAAATTATTTAGCTGGCGGCCTTCTGCTCTACAGTTGAAGCTATTGAAGCACATAGTGATGCCGCGTTGTATTTTGGTTGCCCCGCCATTGACCATGCCTGTTCATATCTTCCGGAAAGGAGAGTCGGCCTGAAAAAGCCCGAAATGACCGGCTACGGTTGAAAAGATTTAAACATTACTGATCCTGGCGGTTATGGTATTTGCTTACACTGGCGGGTAAAAGAGGTGAATAAAAATGCTGCGACCATTT
>JAQBNO010000178.1 GCA_028288485.1 Segetibacter sp. | reverse complement strand
TCGCAATGCCTGGCTCAAAAAAACAACACACCTCCAGCAACGAGTAGTATAGATTACACGAACTTTAAAATTGCATCCCTATGGTTATAAAAGGTTGTGTACCTTCTATTGAATGCCCTATTACAGCTTGTATCAGAACATAATCAGCAGGAATAATATATAATCCGCCACCATAGCCATCGTGCCATTTATTGGATGACTCACCGGGAACCCATACCCTGCCAACATCGTTAAAACCAATAAGGCCAACGGTGCCGGGCAAAAGAAATGAAGTGAAATCAAATAGTTTCACTCTCAACTCCACGTTGTTGTAAACCATACTTTTACCGGTAAAACGTATTGAGTGAAAACCGCGAAGGTTGCGAACGCCTCCTAATTGCATTTGCTGAAAAAAAGCAGGCTTTCCTATTGTTGTACCGGCACCAAAGCGGTTGGCAATAATAATATTTGTGTCGTTAAAAACAGGTATGTAAAAATCGAATTCTGTAGTAACCTGGCCATAAGATTTCTCTTCCCCGTTAAGCTGCTGCATAGCCCTGGCGTCGACATTCCAGTAAACACCTTTCTTGTGTAGCAGCATCTCATCTTTACGTGTCTTATACGATAGCCCCATCGCAACTCCTGCATAGAAACGGTTTGCAAAAACTTTATCTTCAGGGTAAAGGAAGTTATAATCATTTAAAAAACGACGGCGGTTATTTTCCGACGAACTCGTATAATACTGCGCGGCTAAACCTGCGTTTATTGTAAAGTTCTTTACCAAATTTCGTTTTAACCTTACATCGCCGTTTACATAATCGTACCTGTTTCGATAATACGATATGCCTTTGTCCTCCGTTCTTATAAAAGATGTTTCATTTCCTATTCCGTAAAAATTACTAACATTATGAGGTCCCCTTGATAAAATATTGACGGTTAAATCATTTTGACCGATAAACTTCCGGATGTCGCCCTCGTAGGTAAACAGGAAAGAGGCACGTACAGTGGAATAATTACCAAACAACTCGTGGCGGGCTGCATAAGGCTCCTTTCGAAAACCATGCTTTTGATACCTTATACCTGCGCGGTATTGAAATCCCTGGTCGAGGTTATATTGAATTAATAGAGCCGGCCCGAACTGGTCGTACTTAAAGCTACGCTTATCAAAAGTATTAACGGTGCTATCTGTAGAAATACGAATGGCAGCCTGGCCACGAGCCGGTAATTTATTGTTTTCACCAAATCGGTCGTACACTACTAATGTAGACCGGCTGTGCAATAGAGGGTCTACATAAAAACTATCAACATCGTCCCCACCTATCATACGCACTTTTATCGGTGATTTTTCAGTGCCGGTAACCGAAAAAACGTCATTGCCCGCAAACCCGTACAGCCTTATTTCTTTAGTAATGGCGGGATCAAAATCGCGTCGATAAATTACTTTGTCTTTGGTATGATCCTTTTTTGTTTTATAAATCGTGAGGTCCAGATGTCCGTTTGCGCCATGTTTGATTTCAAAAAGCTCGTGTTTATCTGAAGCCGGAACATCTATATACCTGGAGATAAACCGGTAATAGTTTAATGCTTCTTTTAACAAAATACTTCTCCGGGCAATTAAGGTATTTATTATTTGTTCGCCCGACAGATCATAAATATTTGGCGGCAGCAATTTAATCGAACTCCTTATAAGACTGTCAGTAATCTTCTGTTGAACATACTGAATTTGCTCTTTCCAGTCATCTTCGCTCATCGCGGTTAAGAAGTAGCGGTCGAAATAGCGGTTATTAAAATTGTAGCCAGCTATATCTCTTATATCTTCGTGAAACCCCTGCAGGTTCGATTTAAGCCACTGATGTGAGAGTAGCCATGGAAGTACGCCAGAAGTATTATAGAAAACTTTATCGCGATCCCTCGGCAGAGGAAGATAAACTGTCGCGTTCTTTTCTTTTTTCTTTTCCCACCTCCACTGATCTTCATGCCGGTCCCAGTCGCCCAATAACAAGTCGAGCAGCCGTGCTCTTAACACTAGCTTTTGCTCTATCCTGGTATCATTATCTTCCTGTAATTTACTCTGCGCTTTTTCTGAGTTATCCGTCTTTAATGAGTCCGGCTCTCTTTCTTCAAACAACAAAACCGAGTTTGCAAAATCGCCACGATATGATCCCAAAGCAGGATCATCAGGCACAAAAACGATTTGAGGATTTGCATGCGGAATATCGAGCGCCTTTGCAAAAGGAGGAACTGTTAAGGCTGCATAAGGATGTCCGGTAACAACCTGGTCCTGTAAAATATCTTTGGCGATTGTTTTCCTTAGTTTCTCCGGCAAACCTTGTTCAGGGTATTTTTGAATAGTCCTTAATACCCATTCCCTACCCTGTGCATCTTTAAGCCTTAACGATTTTGTTTGCAGCCCACCGCCTCTTTGTGTTATGGTTAATCCCCCCTTTTCTTTCTCAAGGTGAAACACTTTTATTCTTACGGGTTCTGCCCAAAGTTTGCGGTAACTTTCTCCTAAAACGAAGCGATGAAAACTACTAACCTCATCATATTCCTTAGCAATAGAAACAGTAACACTATCGGCTATTTCCCTGGTTACCTGGGCAAAAGAAGTCTGAAGAAAAAATGAAAGAATACAGCAGACAACAAGGTTTTTTAATAAAGCACCGGTAAATATTGTGTGTTGTCTGATCATCAAACTTTAATAATGTAAGTGTAAACCAAGCATTGAATGTCTTATTGCAAGATCAATCACAAAATGTTCCGTTATACCTCAAATTCCACCTGCCACAAATAACGCTAATTTTCATTATCTTTTGGAAATGTGATAGTTAAGATACAAATCTTAAAACAGATCGCAATAAATTTAATGTGGGTGGTAATATAGAAGTGCGGGTAGAAACAGTAGGAAATCAGTTTCTATTGCTTTATATTTCTTCGGGGCGCCCCTACATCGGAGGCAAATGTTCAGGCAATATCAATTAAAGGGCAATTTTGAATCTATGCTGTTAGTTTTTTGTACCGGCTTATGTTTTCCAATTCTGCCCCGGTTGTGTCACTCACTTGTACGTTATCTTTTCATAGCGGCCGGCCGGGTTTAGCAAGAATTATACATAGCAGTGTTCCTGGAAACATTTTACGGCCAACGGTCATGCAATCATATATCGATAATCCGTTTGCCGGTCTCTGTCGACAGTCTTCTGCTCATCTTCAACCGTCACCGGTCAACTGCCAAAAGTCATCCATTAAATACCGGCTGTCATGCCATCTGTCAACTTTCTACAAACAGTCTTTTTCCAAAACCGGCAACGTTAGTGGCAGTGTTACAACAAACGTTGATCCTTCATTTAATTTGCTTTTTACATGAATGTTGCCGTTATGTTTCTCTACAATCTTTTTACAAATCGATAACCCGATGCCGGTTCCTTCAAATTCATGGTAGCTGTGTAGTCGCTTAAAAACAACAAAAATATCCTCTGCATATTTTTCGTCGAAGCCAATCCCGTTGTCGCGGAAGTGTATACGCAGGAACTTTTCATTTTCCAATTCTCTTTCGATGCCATCAATTTCGCTGCCCCTAATTTCTTCTGTTTCAATGAAGATCCGGGGCACACAGTCACCTTTACAAAACTTCAACGAATTGCTGATGATGTTCTGGAATAACTGCGAAATTTGTGTAGGTATGGCCCTTATTACGGGCAGCTTTTTAGTGAAGATCTCCGCGTTCTTTTGCTGAATTTCCAGTTCCAGATCTACCAGCACTTCTTTAACAATTTCGTTAAGATCTGTTTCTTCGAAACAGAAATCGTCGTTGGTGTGCCTAGAGAACTTCAACAAGTCGTTGATGAGTTGCTGCATTCTTTGAGATGATCTTGCAATTTTTTGTAAATAGCTTTTAACTTCCAGGTCACCTTCTTCCAGAAATTTAGAGGAGACCTTATCGCTGAATATCAGGATCTTCCGCAACGGTTCTTGCAGGTCGTGTGAAGCTACGTACGCAAAACGGTCGAGTTCTTCGTTGGTAGTTTTTAACCGCGCATTATTTTCAATTAATTGCCTGTTAAGTTGGATGATCTTATCCTGTATGACCTTTCGTTCTTCAATTTCTTTTTCCAGGTTTTTATTTACTGCCTTTAATATCCGCTCCTGTTGCAGTAACAGGTGATTTTTTCTATATAACTCTACATACACGCTCACCTTGTAGCGTAACAGGTCTGGGTTATATGGTTTGTATATATAATCTACGCCCCCTGTTTTATACCCTTTAAAAATATTCTCTTCTCCATAGTCATGAGCGGTTATGAAAATGATAGGGATGTGGCGCAGTTTCTCCCGTTCGTAAATGAGAGCGGCGGTTTCAAAACCGTTCATGTCGGGCATTTGAACGTCCATTAAAATGAGCGTAAAGTCGTGCTGGTTCAACAAAATTTTAAGTGCGCCTCTACCAGAGAGGGCTTTAACAATGTTATAGCCCTCTCTTTCAAGAATAGTCTCTATAGACAATATATTATCTTCCCTGTCATCTACTACAAGAATTTTTATCTCTGTTTTATCAACTTCTTTTACTTTTCCGAATTCCATTATACTTGGTTCTTATAGTTTGCTTCGCAAAACCCGGTACAGTTTGTCAAACGGCTACAAACTGTGCCCGAGTGTGATCCTTCGTGAGGCCCGGGTTACCCTTTGACTAAGCTCTGGTTCCGGGCTGCTATGAAAAACTACCTGGAACCGCTCCGTTGTATCGGAGGCAACGATGAATCATACCCGCAATATTACCTGGCTCAAAAAAAATATTGTCCCAATCCATCCTTTCGGAAACAATATTCCCGAAATAAATCTTATTTGTACAACCATACACGCATTAACGAAAGTAGCTGGTCGATCTTAACCGGTTTGGTTATATAATCTGAAGCTCCTGCATCAATACATTTTTCCCTGTCGCCTTTCATCGCTTTCGCGGTAACTGCTATAATTGGCAGATTCGTGTTTTTATGTTCACGTCTTATTTTCTGCGTTGTTTCGTAACCATCCATTTCCGGCATCATGATATCCATGAGCACAATATCGACACTGTTATTTTCGGTTAACAGGTTAATTGCCTCCTGGCCGCTTTCAGCAGTGATGGCATTTATGTTATAACGCTCAAATGCGGTAGTTAGTGCAAACAGGTTACGAACATCGTCATCCACCACCAATACTGTTTTTCCTGCCAGTACATCTTCCCTCGACTTTAAATTCTCGATGATCTTCCGCTTTTCCGGCAACAGGTCTTGCTGGTTGATGTGCAAGTGCAACACAACTTCTTCAAGCAACAACTCAAGGGAGTTCACATCTTTTAAAAGAATACGGTTGGCGTACTGTTTTAACTGGGTTTTTTCTTTCGGAGAAAAGTCTTTTGCAGAATAGATCAGGACAGGTGTCATCTGCAACTTCTTGATAGAATTAATTTCGGTCACAAACGCCATTCCTGTGATATCAGGTAGCATATAATCTACGGTAATACAATCGTACACATTTTCCCTGATCATCTCCAGTGCCTGCTTACCGGTTGAAGCAATTTCTATTTCAACCAGGCTATCGTTGGCTAACATCTTAGCTATTTGTGACGAGTCTAATTCGTTGTCTTCAACGACCAATACTCTTTTAGGGCTGCGTTCAGAATACTCGAGTACGTCGGTAAATAAAACCGTTAAAGCTTCATTTTTTAATGGCTTCAACTGGAAGCTCCTTGCTGCACGTTGCATTGCCAACAAGCGGTTTTCTTCACCTGAAATTAAATGAACGGGGATGTGGCGAAAGTTGACATCATTCTTAAAGAGATCCAGGATTTTCCAGCCGCTTGCATCCGGTAGTTTGACATCTAACGTTACAGCTATTGGCCTGAAACGGTTTGCCAGGTCAAAAACTTCTCCAAAAGTAGAAGCCACGACTACCTTCAAACCTTTTTCGTGTGCTTTTTCAATCATGATTCGTGCAAACCTGACGTCATCTTCAATAACCAATACAACCTTATCGGAACTCACAATATTATTGCGGTCGTCACCTGACTCATTGATTATTTCATTTAGAACTTCCAGTTCTTTCGGTTCTGAGATCTTAATAGTCGGAACAGACTGAATACTCAGCTTTTCATCGTTGTGGGCCAATTCATACTGGCTTATTTTAAGGCTGCTTTGCTTTTCTTTTTTAAGAAGCGAAGGGTTATATTCCGTAGGGAGGAATAATGTAAAGGTGCTTCCTCTTCCTACTTCGCTTTCCAGTTCAATTGTTCCACCCAGGAGGTCTGCGAGTCCGCGGCTGATAGAAAGTCCTAAACCAGTTCCACCATATTTCCGGCTCGTTGAACCTTCTGCCTGCTGGAAGGCTTCGAATATAATGTTCTGCTTGTCTTTTGAAATACCTATCCCGGTGTCTTTTATTTCGAATGCGACTACCCTGCTTGCATTATCCAGGCTCGGGTTCATCAGTTTCCAATTGCGGTTTGCTTCGTAGACCCTTAGTTTTACTTCACCTTTATCAGTAAATTTAAAGGCATTTGAAAGGAGGTTTTTAAGTATCTGGTTAAGGCGTTGAACGTCGGTCTCAAGGCTTCCGGGTAACTCCTTATCCATTTCAATGTTGAACTTAAGGTTCTTATTTTCTGAAATGTGCTTGAAGGTTGTTTCTACAAACGAAGCAATTTCATTGAAGCGAACATGGATGAAATGTGTAGATATATAACCTGACTCAATTTTAGACAAATCAAGAATGTCGTTGATCAGTTGAATAAGGTCGTCACCACAGCTATGGATTGTTTTGGCATACTGCACTTGTTTCTCCGACAGGTTTCCTTCATGGTTCTCAAACAATTGTTGCGCCAGTATTAACAGCGAGTTAAGCGGTGTACGTAGCTCGTGCGACATGTTTGCAAGGAACTCCGATTTGTATTTGGAGGTTAACTGGAGCTGTTCTGCCTTTTCCTCCAGCGATTTCCTTGCATCTTCCACCTCTTTGTTCTTCGCTTCCACCTCTTCCTTTTGCTTCACCAGCAGGTGAGCTTTATCCTGTAATTCTTCGTTCGTTCTTCTTAATTCATCTGCTAACGATTGTGACTGTTCAAGCAGATCTTCCGTTCTTGAGTTCGCTTCGATCGTATTTAATACGATACCGATACTTTCTGTAAGCTGGCTTAAGAAGTCTAAGTGTGTTTCACTAAAGTTGTCAAATGAAGCCAGTTCAATTACCGCCTTAATTTCAGTTTCGAATAATACCGGTAAAACGATCAGGTTGGCAGGAACGGCTTCACCCAAACCTGAACCAATTTTTATATAATTCTTAGGTAGGTTAGATAATAGAATTCTTTCCTTGTTTGCCGCACACTGTCCAACAAGACCTTCTCCCAGGGCAAATTCCCTGTTCATATCAAGAAGGTTATTATGCGCATAAGAAGCAAACAGTTTCAATTTTTGGTTTTTCTGTTCTTCGCTTTGTTCCAGGATATAGAACATACCCTGCTGTGCATTTACCACCTGGGCAAGTTCAGAAAGAATTCGGCGTGTTACCGTATTCAGATCCTTCTGTCCCTGCAACATCTGCGTAAACTTCGCGAGGTTCGACTTCAACCAGTCCTGTTCCTGGTTCAACAACGTCGTTTCTTTCAGGTTGGCGATCATCTGGTTGATCGTATCTTTCAGTTCTTCCACTTCACCTTTTGCTTCCACACGAATCATCTGGGTCAGATCACCCTTTGTTACCGCAGAGGCCACCTCAGAGATCGCACGCACCTGCGTTGTGAGGTTTTCCGCCAACTGGTTAACGTTCTCTGTCAAATCTTTCCATGTCCCCGAAGCCGCCGGCACACTTGCCTGTCCACCCAATCTTCCATCCACTCCCACCTCACGGGCAACTGTTGTTACCTGGTCAGCAAATACAGCAAGGGTATCAATCAATTCGTTGATGGTATCCGTCAATTGAGCCACCTCACCTCGAGACACGATGGATAATTTTTGTTTCAGGTTACCGCTTGCCACCGCCGTTACTACCTTTGCAATTCCACGCACCTGGTTGGTAAGGTTAGAGGCCATCATGTTCACCGAGTCTGTCAAGTCTTTCCAGGTACCGGCTACACCCTGCACCTCTGCCTGTCCACCCAGTTTACCTTCGGTACCTACCTCACGGGCAACCCTTGTTACCTCGAAGGCGAATGAGTTCAACTGGTCCACCATAGTATTAATGGTGTTTTTTAAATCAAGGATCTCGCCTTTAACGTCGATCGTTACTTTCTTCGAAAGGTCACCCGAAGCCACGGCCTTTGTTACTTCTGCAATGTTACGCACTTGCGACGTCAGGTTACCAGTCATGTGGTTAACAGAGTCAGTCAAATCCTTCCAGGTACCAGCTACTCCCGGTACGAATGCCTGTCCACCCAGTTTACCATCGGTACCTACTTCACGGGCCACCCTCGTTACTTCCGAAGCGAAGGCACGAAGCTGGTCAACCATCGTATTCAGCGTTTCTTTCAATTGCAAAATCTCTCCCCGCACGTCCACCGTAATCTTCCGCGACATGTCTCCGTTTGCCACCGCAATAGCCACATCGGCAATGTTACGTACCTGTGCAGTAAGGTTACCGGCCATCTGGTTTACAGAGTCGGTTAAGTCTTTCCATGTACCACCAACGCCAGGAACGTGGGCCTGCCCACCAAGTTTACCTTCCGTACCTACCTCACGGGCAACCCTCGTTACCTCCGATGCAAACGCTCTCAACTGTTCCACCATCGTATTAATGGTGTTTTTAAGTTCTAATATCTCGCCTTTAACGTCCACCTCAATTTTTCGCGAAAGGTCACCGTTGGCGACGGCTGTAGTTACCTCCGCAATATTTCTTACCTGCGAGGTAAGGTTAGATGCCATTTTATTCACCGAGTCCGTCAGATCTTTCCACAGACCTTCCACACCTGGCACATCTGCCTGGCCACCAAGTTTACCTTCAGAACCCACCTCACGTGCAACCCTGAATACCTCCGAACCAAAAGAGTTCAACTGGTCAACCATGGTGTTAATAGTGTTCTTTAGCTCGAGGATCTCTCCTTTTACATCCACCGTTATCTTACGCGACAGGTCCCCTTTCGCAACCGCCGTCGTCACATCCGCAATATTTCTAACCTGGGCAGTAAGGTTACTACCCATCTGGTTTACCGATTCTGTCAGATCCTTCCACGTACCACCCACACCGTGCACTTTTGCCTGGCCGCCCAGTTTACCTTCTGTACCTACCTCCAGCGCCACCCTCGTCACCTCCGAGGCAAAAGAGTTCAACTGGTCCACCATCGTATTGATGGTCTTTTTAAGTTCCAGGATCTCTCCCGCTACGTCCACAGTAATTTTCTTCGAAAGATCACCGTTTGCCACAGCCGTAGTTACTTCGGCAATATTTCTTACCTGGGCAGTAAGGTTACTACCCATCTGGTTTACTGAATCTGTCAAGTCTTTCCAGGTACCGCCCACACCTGTTACTTTAGCCTGGCCTCCCAATTTACCTTCTGTACCCACCTCAAGTGCAACCCTCGTTACCTCCGAGGCAAAAGAGTTCAACTGGTCCACCATGGTATTAATGGTGTTCTTCAGTTCAAGGATCTCTCCCTGCACATCCACGGTGATCTTTTTCGAAAGGTCACCGTTGGCCACAGCCGTAGTTACGTCTGCAATATTTCTTACCTGGGCAGTAAGGTTACTACCCATCTGGTTTACTGATTCTGTCAAATCTTTCCATACCCCACCTACACCTTTTACAGTTGCCTGTCCACCCAGTTTTCCTTCCGATCCTACCTCACGCGCCACCCTCGTTACCTCGGCTGAGAACGAGTTCAACTGGTCCACCATCGTGTTGATCGTATTCTTGAGCTCCAGGATCTCTCCTTTTACGTCCACCGTAATTTTCCTCGATAAGTCACCTTTTGCAACGGCCGTTGTTACTTCCGCAATGTTTCTTACCTGGGCTGTAAGGTTAGAGGCCATCTGGTTTACAGAGTCCGTCAAATCCTTCCACGTCCCCGCAACACCCGGTACACCTGCCTGTCCACCCAATTTACCGTCGGTACCTACCTCACGTGCAACCCTCGTTACCTCCGATGAAAAGGAGTTCAACTGGTCAACCATCGTGTTAATAGTATTTTTCAATTCAAGGATCTCACCCTGTACATCCACCGTAATTTTCTTCGATAAGTCTCCTTTTGCCACCGCGGTAGTCACTTCCGCAATATTCCTCACCTGTGCCGTAAGGTTACCCGCCATCTGGTTTACAGAGTCGGTGAGGTCTTTCCACACACCAGCCACACCTTTTACTTTCGCCTGTCCGCCCAGTTTACCTTCAGATCCCACCTCACGTGCCACACGGGTCACCTCCATGGAAAACAGGTTTAACTGCTTCACCATGTCGTTAACCTCGGTCGCAATCCTTTTAAATTCTCCCTGCAATACGTGATCACCTATTTTCAACGGCATTTCCTGCGACAGGTTGCCTTTTGCAACCGAGCTGATTACACTGGCAATCTCAACAGTAGGATGAACAAGGTCGGAGATGAGTGAGTTTATTGATTCTACTCCAGAGTTCCACGAGCCTCTTGCATATTTGGGTAGTTCAACCCGGTGAGTTAGCTTGCCCTGTTTACCGATAGTATTTCGAGCCAGCATCAATTCCCTTTCGAGAATTTCATTTAACGAGATAATTTCGTTCAACGTGTCGCATATTTTCCCGCTTAGGCCTACTTTATCTATTGACATCCGCACGTCAAAATTTCCGTTTCGCACTTCCGACAGAACTTTAAGCAATTCCCTTGTATCAAGTTCGTCTTCAACAGAAGCTGCACTTTGTGAAGTCACCAGACTTTTCTTTTTTGTTATTTTTTTCGTTGCGGGTGTAATAGTTACATCATCAACAGGCGTATCTAGAATATGATCGGACGAGGCCGTGAATGGAGGTGTTTCATTACTCATATGGATGGAAATTGAAAATCAAACATACTAAAAACAAGAATTACAACGGTTTTATTGCCGACTTATTATTTGCACATTAACACGTTGGCCCTATTATAAGTTGCTCTGGTATAAAGGGCAAGGAAAGATAAACGTAATTTACTGCCTCGTTAACCTGTTACCCGCGCCGCAAATTTAAACACTGCCCAATTTTTTTTAGGTGTACCAGCCTGGGTTATTCGTAGCTTCATCGTTGTTCGAACGGATCCCTTTGGCGAGGTGGCAACCCGTTCATCCACAACTCTGGAGGCAGCTTCTGTCTGCAATACTTAAGCCGTTTAAATTTTACACACTGCTTCAGTAAACAAATGGCTCTATCAACTGTGTTACAATTTCTTCACATTTTCGCCTTTTTCAGAATAAATAAAGAAAGGCAGAGAAATTGAAGTAGTAACATATACTTTATTTAATAAAAAAGTGGAACAGTAAACTCTGGCCAACGGTAACGTAGCCAGGTATCTAAAAAAAGGGAATTATTTAATCGAAAATTATGCGAAACCTGGGATCAATGCAATTTAGGAACGACTTTGTCAACACTTTTGATGGCGACGAAAGTGGCCAGCTACACCCACGTCAAACACCGGGAATGTTATACAGTAAAGCATTACCAACGCCCGTTAGAGACGTTAAACTGCTTGCATGGAGTGAAGACCTGGCCAAAGAACTGGAGATAGCAAAGCCATCAGGCCAGGACGAAATAAATATACTCGGCGGAAATGCGGTAAACCCGTCAATGCAGCCATACGCTGCCTGTTATGCAGGGCACCAGTTCGGAAACTGGGCAGGCCAGTTAGGCGATGGCAGGGCAATAACCCTCGGAGAATTGGAAACGTCAACCGGCAAAATTTGGGAACTGCAGTTAAAAGGGGCTGGGCCAACACCCTATAGCCGCAGGGCCGATGGCCGTGCGGTTTTGCGATCATCGGTACGGGAATACCTGATGAGCGAGGCCATGTATCACCTGGGAGTTCCCACAACAAGAGCATTAAGCCTGGTTAGCACCGGCGACAGGGTAATGCGCGACATGTTTTATGATGGCAACGCGGAATATGAACCGGGAGCCATTGTGATGAGGGTTGCGCCCAGCTTTTTACGCTTTGGCAACTTCGAAATGCCGACTTCAAGGAATGAAATCGATAATTTGAGAAAACTGGTAGATTGGACAATTGAACGCTATTACCCGCATATTACAGGCGAGGACAAGATCCTGCGTTGGTACCAGGAGATAGTTGAGCGAACCGCAAGCCTGATGGTTGAGTGGCTAAGGGTCGGTTTTGTTCACGGGGTGATGAATACAGATAATATGTCAATACTCGGCCTCACGATTGATTATGGTCCTTATTCTTTTGTTGATGACTACGATCCGAACTTTACGCCCAATACTACCGATCTTCCAGGAAGAAGATATGCTTTTGGAAGACAACCCTCTATAGCAAAATGGAACCTCGGTTGCCTGGGCGGTGCCATTGCGCCTTTATTTGCAAACACAGATGAGCTGGTGAAAGTGCTGGATACTTATGATAATTACTACTGGAGCAAATACTATTCGATGATCGCGAACAAACTAGGTTTAGATGAAGCCAGGGCAGACGACGTACATTTATTCAGGCAGTTGGATCAAATGCTAAGTACAATAAAGCCGGATATGACCATCTTTTATCAGTTACTCAACGACCTTCCATTAGATACGATTGAGAATGCCGGGGATGTGATGAACCATTTTGAAAACAGCTTTTATAATCAGCCAGGAACTGAACAAATAGAAATGCTTTTTGCTTTCATCGCCACATACATAAAAAGAATCAAATCTAATACTATCAGCCGAAAAGATTCATTGAAGCGAATGAGAGCAAACAACCCGAGGTTCGTTTTGCGGAATTACCTGCTTCACCAGTCGATCGAAGATTTGGAGAAAGGAGATGACCAGCTTTTCACAAAATTGCAGGAGGCTATGAAAGATCCTTACTCGAAGAACTTTGATGAGTTTTTTGTTAAAAGACCGGGATGGGCGAGCCAAAAGGCGGGTTGTTCGATGCTAAGCTGTAGTTCGTAAAGATCGAGGTCCGCCGCATTTAAGATTTTAATAACTTCCAAAATAACCGGCACCCCGAAGAGTAGCACTATGCCTCAACTAAACTTCAGCCAACTGTAATAAAATGGGGATTTCAGGGTGACTAAAAGACAAGCCTGCAGCTCCTGATAGTATTGCCGACGAACGAATTGCGACGCAACGATGACGCCATGCAAATGAATGCCGGTACCAAAGAAAACTCAACCAATTCAAACAGGTCGACAAATTTTAAATAAGTTAGGCCGTACGGCGGAAGCAGATGCAATTATGAACGCAGCTTTGCCTCTTGCAGATCTACAGGAGCTGCATGCCTATGCACGATCATTGCCTCAGCAGAAAAAGGCCAGGGAAGAACTGGAGGTATTTAAAATGAATTTCCAGAAGAACCCAAACGATTTACAACATTAGCTGGATTAATGAGAGGTTATCCGCCCAATGCAGCTCATAAAAACGCCGTCAAAAATGCCAGGCTCGCTTTGCCTCTTGCTCCTGATCAACCAAATAAAAAGTTTGTTGAAGAGGTTATAAAGCTGGAAGAAGGACACGACATTAACTGAGTTTCTGCAGTGCTCGCAACTTATTATTTACGTCGAACACACATAAAGCAACCGCTGCCTGCCGTCTGCCCGTTCATAATCCTGTTAATGAGGTTGGCTAACGAGGGAGCAAAGGAAGCACTTCCATTTATGGCATAATCTTTCTATTTATTATTCCATTCGCTATTATTAAAAGCAGGCATTATGGCAAGTATAAACGAACGATATGCAGTTATAACAGGTGCTACAAGTGGCATTGGATACGAATTGGCAAAGCTGTTTGCTAAAGATGGCTATAAGCTGGTGATAGTCGCACGTAATCAAACAGAACTCGACAGTAAAGCATCGGAGTTTTACAGCCAGTACCAAACTGAGGTAGTTACCATAGCAAAGGACCTGTCGATAAACAACAGTGGATTTGATTTATATGACGAGATAAAAGCAAAAGGTATACAGGTAGATGTGCTGGTGAACAATGCCGCACAAGGGCAATACGGCCAATTTGTGGAAACAGATATACAAAGAGAGCTTGAAATGGTACAACTTAACATCGTGACTTACCTCGTTTTAACCAAATTGTTCTTAAAAGAGATGGTGGCGCGCAACAGCGGTAAAATTTTACAGGTGGCGTCGATAGGGGGAAAGTTGCCGGGTCCCCTGACGTCTGTTTACCACGCTACCAAAGCCTTTATTGTATCTCACACCGACGCGCTGGTGAACGAGTTGAAAGATACCGGTGTAACTATTACCGCGTTATTGCCTGGCCCAACAGACACTGACTTCTTTCGCAAAGCAGGCATGGAAAATACAACAATGGTACAGGAAGGAAGCCTGAGCGATCCGGCAAAAGTGGCAAAAGACGGTTACGAGGCCTTGATGAGCGGCGATGCGTCAGTGATTTCAGGATTAAAAAACAAAATACAGGTTGGGATGGCAGATATATTACCGGATAACGTTGCAGCAAAAATGGTGGAAAAGCAAATGGAGCCGAGCGACAAGGGGCAATAAAAGTCTTTGTTATGAAATAACCGATGTACCGTTACTTTTTTTTGTAACAAGCTTAAGTACTACTATCGGCACCGTTGTGTCACTCACTTGTACCGTGTTTATCCTATTCGACCTTTCGGTTGTAGAACAATAAGTCTTTCTTAAATTTTCATCATAAAAACAAATATCATGAGCAACAAAGACCATAGCGGCAGCCAGGGTAACGATGGCACCAAAACAAAAAATAAAGGAGAAAGCCAGCAAAGTCACCAAAAGGGTGCTACAAGTGTAAGTAAAAAGAATACGGGGAAGCATACTAAAGATGAGTCCGGTGGTGCGGCCCACAATACCACGAAAAAACAGGAGAACAGCATTTAATCCTCGGTAAACAAAGCGCCTGGTTTTCCAGGCGCTTTGTTTTTATGTTGATTCTTTTGCTCTTAACTATTAAACTTAGGAACTTCCAGGTGTAAGCAACTGTTTCCACAATTTGCGAAAATCACATTATTATTATTTCGCTCTTTACGCATCTTTCCATTTTCATTGCTATGGCTTTCCTTTGTGAAAATAAAAACCTCGCTATGCAAATCATTCCATTATTAATGAAAGAGATGGAGCAGGAAGCTGCCACTACAAGAAAAATGCTTCAACGGGTACCTGACGAGAAATTCGACTGGAAACCTCACGAAAAAAGCATGACCATGCAGCAGTTAACGGTACATATAGCAGAATTGCCTTCCTGGGTGAAGATGGCACTAACAACATCCGAACTCGACTTTGCAACAATGGACTACACTCCTACTCCAATTGCCAGTAACGCCAACTTACTTGAAATCTTTGAAAAATCATTGGCAGACGGCAAGGAAACTCTAAGTGCAGCTTCTGAAAATGACCTTTTACCTGAATGGACCTTACGAAATGGTGATCAAATACTGACGGTGTTTACCAAGTACGAGGTAATACGACACTCCCTTGCCCAAACCATACACCACAGGGCGCAATTAGGCGTTTATTTGCGACTGTTAAATATCCCTATCCCCGGCAGTTACGGGCCAAGTGCCGACGAAATGAATTTCTAATCGGTATAGCACTTAAGTAACCAGCTTTTTATCAGGTATGTATGCAACGGAGATCTTTATGTTGAAAAACGTACTCCCTTACATACATTTTTTTTATTAGTTCATTGCATCTCACCCGCGCTATCTTAAACTCTACATCTCCATTACCAATTTCAGATACTCCATCTAGCAATTTCAACGTTTAAAGAACTGGGATAAAAGGCTAAAACAAGGCAGAATTTCTTAAAAAAACATTATGAATTCATCTTGGGTTACTTTTATCATTATAATGGTATTAAATACACATCTGTGAAAGCCGAATTCAACGAACAGGTATTATTGAAAGGACTGGCAAAAAATGACGCAAAGGCCATTGAAACGATTTATAAGAACAACTTTACAATGGTTCAATCGTTTGTATTAAATAACAATGGAACTTATGACGATGCGAGGGATATCTTTCAGGAAGCAATGATTGTGCTTTATGAAAATGCAAAATTGGAATCATTTGTATTAACCTGCCAGATTAAAACATACGTTTATAGCATTTGCAGGAGGTTGTGGTTGAAGCGGCTCCAATATCTTAACCGCTTTACGACACCGGTAGAAAGCCTCGAAGAAACTGTTTCAGTTGAAGAAGACATAGATTTCCAGCAAAAGCGAAATGCGGATTTTGCCATCATGGAAAGGGCTTTAGGAAGCCTTGGTGAACCTTGCAAAAGTTTACTTGAAGCCTATTACCTCGAAAAGAAAGACATGACTGATATTGCCGCTTCATTTGGTTACACAAATGCCGATAATGCCAAAAACCAGAAATACAAATGTCTGATGAGATTAAAAAAATTATTTTTTTCGCAATATAATATAGGAGAATAAGTGATGGACGACATTTTATTATTAGACACCACCGAACGATACTTTAAAGGAGACCTAAGCGACGTTGAAAAGGCGCGCTTTGAACAACTCCGTAAAGATGTTCCTGAGGTAGACCAAATGGTGGTGGAACATAGTATGTTTCTTCACCAGATCGATGCTTACGGTTACAACCGCGAGTTTAAACACCAGTTGCATGAGGTGCACAAGCAGTTAGAAGAAGCTGGTGAAATAAGTGAGAATGCGGTGACACCCAGGGGGAAAGTTATTCAATTCTGGAACAAATACAGAAGGGTTACCGGGATCGCAGCGTCAATTGCCGGTGTTACCGCTTTAGTTATTAGTGGCCTTGTTACGTACTTTTCTCCTTCATCTAATCAAACCCAGATCGTACAGCTAAACCGTAAAATCGACCAGGTTATGCAAAACGTGCGGGTACAGGGCAACAAGTTAAACGCCGTGATAAAATCGTCAAAAGCACCCATAAACGAAGTAGCTTTAAACGGAGGTTCCAGTTTTCTTATCGACGGTAAAGGATACCTCGTGACCAATGCCCATGTTGTTGCCGGTTCTTCTACCATTCTTGTTCAAAACAATAAAGGTCAGGAATTTAAAGCAATCATCGTGCATGTTGATAACGAGAAAGACCTTGCTATTCTAAAAATCGACGATGAAGACTATAAACCTATAACTGCCCTGCCTTACAGCATTCGTAAAAGTTCTGCTGATTTGGGCGAACAGATTTTCACTCTTGGTTATCCCCGCGACGAAATTGTATATAACGAAGGTTATATGAGTGCTAAAACCGGCTTCAAGGGCGATACAATGAGTTGCCAGATCGCAGTTAGTGCCAATCCGGGAAATAGTGGCGGACCCGTTTTTAACCACAACGGAGAGGTAATCGGCATTTTAAGCACGAGGGAAACTAAAGCCGACGGAGTTGTTTTTGCCCTTAATTCAAGAAACGTTTACCAGGCAATCGAAGAACTCAAAAAAGAAGATACCTCTTATAACAAATTAAAAGCACCTTCAATTTCAAAAATGAAAGGAATGGACAGGGTTCAACAGGTTAAGCAAATAGAAGATTGCGTATTTATGGTAAGAAGCTTTACGAGGTAACATTTCTCTCTGTAATATTTTATATATATAAAAAAAGTCCCGCTGCTGATTGTGGGACTTTTTTTATTTAGCCAGTTTGTAGTACCGGGTCAACTTAAAATTGTTGCCCAGCGAAACGTCAAAGGAAAAAACGACCTTCTCATTTTGACCTTTGACGTTTGACATGACGCTAGTTTATATTTTTCGTCGCCGGCATTTGTTTCTCACAACAACGCCTGTTGTCCGCATGAATCCGTTTGGTAATGTCACTTCCCGATAAATCGCGATACCGGATCTTTTCATGGCAGCGAACTCTGCTTGTAATTATTTTACCTCAGGTTTACCCTCAATCTCTTCCGGGAAATAATGTTCTTTGGTTTGAACAGGCTTAGATGGAGTTTTAGTTGTCTTCATCTGCAGCACATCCACTAACAAAGCAAAACCCATTGAAAAATAAATATATCCTTTTGGTATATGGAAGCCCATTCCCTCTCCTATTAGAGAAACGCCTATTAATAATAAAAAGCTGAGTGCTAGCATTTTAAAAGCAGGATGTTTATTAACAAATTTGCTGATCGGTCCGGAAGCAAATAACATTATTCCAACAGAAATGATAACGGCAGTATACATAATCCAAAGCTCGTTGACCATACCAACAGCCGTAATAATAGAATCAATAGAAAAAACAAGGTCAAGGATAAGAATTTGTACAATTACGCTGCTGAAGGAAGTGACTTTTATATCCTTTAATGTATCCCCGTCCTCCCCTTCCATTTTATGGTGAATTTCACTTGAACTTTTATAGATCAGGAATAAGCCGCCCGTTATTAGAATTAAATCTTTTCCCGAAATTCCAATTTCAAAAACTGTAAACAGATCTCCTTCCAGTTTTAAAATGAGGGAAATTATTCCTAACAATCCCAGGCGTAAAAGCATAGCAAGTATTAGTCCCAGTCTCCTTGCTTTCTGCTGCTGGTGAACAGGAAGTCGGCCTGCTACAATTGAAATGAAAATTACGTTATCGAGGCCAAGCACAATTTCGAGAAGCACTAAAGTTATTAAAGGTATTAACCACTCCATAAAAAAGGGATTTGTGGAATAATAGCAAACATTGCGCCCGGCAGTAGAATATCCAGTACCGGTTAAGCTAATACAAACGAACTCGCTGTTAATACATCGAAGAACCTGTACATTATTGAAACTTCACAGATGATTGTTAAATTCAACACTTCTGTTTAAGTGTCTATTTCCCTTTTTGGGAGAACCCTTACCTTTATCCCTATCAACTTTCTTCACATGTTTAAATGGGTAGTTAGGCTTGCATGGATAACGGGGATGTTAGCAATGGCCGGGCTTTGTTTCATTTTTTTTGAGATCGCTAAAAGCAATTATACTGCCGTAAAAGGCAACCCGGAAAGTAAAGTTGCAGAAAAATCTTTTGAACATGCTACACCAGACTCCCCCATAAATCACGCCCGTGAACCCGCAAAGGGCAAAACAAGTGTCGACACCCTGAAAATAACGGTGATGCCTTCTGATACAACTACTGCCTTAATACCCGAAACGGCAGCAACAAAAATGGAAGTACCGGAAATAACTCATTTAATAGAAATAGAAAAAAAAGGGCATAAAAATATCGAAACGACGAAAGAACATAAGATAAAAACGTCAAAAGCAGCAGTTAAGAAAAACGCCGATACTAATAAACCTTTCACTCAAGCAGAATTGAAAATACTGGTAAAAAGAATATCAAGGTTTAAGGAAAATCACCCATCAAGTACCAATTGCATACAGATACATACAACGGCAGCGGCTAATAATAAAATAAAGGCGCGCCAGATTGAAAGGTATTTGAAGAGCCAAAAATTTTCAATTGCAGGTAGAGAAAGTGTAGCTACAAACGTAAGCGGGATACAATTAACTCCTAACGGCTCCTGTATCAGGTTAACTATCGGTTCCTTTTAATGCAGAAGGGGAAAAAATGGAATTGTCTGAATTATCCGTAGCATTACCACGTTGCATTCGGAAAGGGCTTTAAAAGTTGCAATAGTTGCTGCCATTCCCGTTGCAGTAAAAGAGTGCGACGCAACGAGGCCAAATAGAAATGGTGCTGCTGGAAACAAAAAAAATAAAGGTCAAGCTAAAGAAAGCCGTAAGAGTATAAGACGCCTTGAATTTCCTCTCCCCTGCCGGCTATTTCGTAACGAAGAAAGTATGCTTAAAAGTTACTTACTGTAAACCAATACGCCGTCTTTTGCCGCTATTTCGCTTGGTAAAAAACCAAATTCTTTCTTAAAAGTATTGGCAAAATGACTGAGATTCGAATACCCGACCTGTATACCAATTTCCCTGATCGTGTACCTCCCGAGCACGAGTAGCGATTTTGCTTTCAGCATGCGGTTTTTTTGATAATATTCGTAAATCGGCAGGCCGTACAATGATTTAAAATCGTTTTTTAACTTGGTAGGGCTCATTGCAGAAATGCGCGATAATTCCTCGATCGTAGGCGGCGCCATTGCAAAGTTTTTCACCAGCAGTGCTTCTACTTTCATCAATCGCAAGGTTTCGTCATCGCTTCGTTTTACTTTTTTGCCCTTAAGATCTCTCCTTTCGTGTAATTTGACAATATACTTTTCGAGCAATAAGAAAACCCGGTTTTGTATATAATTAAGCCTTAAAGGTTCAGTTATTTTTTCAGTCCACAGGTCGTCTAGCATTACCCGGTATTCAGTTGCTATCGGTTCCTGGTTATCATTCTTCATCTCGACGGGGAAATGCTGAGTGAGTACCTCATCGATGGCTTGTTTGCCCAGCAGCGAAGAGAGATGATTTTTATTGAAAAAGAATTTTACCGATCTTAATCTTTTTTCCGAAGGAAATACAAAAGTTTCGGGAGCCATTGTATGGCTGAGTTTTATGAACGACTGGAACTCGTGGTGATTGCGTTTACCTTTTACCACTAGCTCAGTTTCGTCTGCAGCCTCTTCATTAAATTGTAAAAGGAAATAGTTTTTATCCCCTTCCATCCGCTCAACTTCAAGGTTATTGATTAAGCAGGTGTCTGAAACCATGACAATAACACCTGAAGGCAATTTCTCGGCCCAAAAATAACCCTTACCAAAAGCAGGGTTTACCGCAAAGTGCTGATTGGTGACCTTCGTCTTGAACTTATCCCCGAGAAGATATAGAAGGTCGACAAAATCAGGTTTTTCTAACTGCATTTAGGATAATTATGGTTATAAAAACTGAGGTCCCGGAAATTGAGAAACGTCTATCGGTCTAAAAGATCACTTGGCAACTGGTCAAAAGATTTTTTAAAGGCCTTGGCAAAATTACTCAGGTTGCTGTAACCTACTTCCATACCCACTTCTCTGACACTGTATTTTCTGCTGAGCAACATGGCCTTCGCCTTGTTCATCCGGTGTTTTTGATAGTACTGATAAACCGGCAGGCCGTAAATTTCTTTAAAACTGTTTTTTAATTTGCTGGGGCTCATTGCCGCCAGTCGCGCAAGCCTGTTTATTCCCGGTGGCTCTGCAGAAAAATCTTTCACCAATTCTTTCTCTATCAGTTTCAGCCGGTTAATATCTTCATTACTCACTTTCACACTAAAATGCATGTCGCTCATCTTATAATAGATTCTTGTAAAGAACCTTTCAAGCAACAACATAACCCTATTCTGTATTACCAATGTTTCGAAAGACGGATCTACCCCCGTTTGAACTATTTCGCCCAGGATACGCTTATACTCCATATCCATTGGTTCGTAGTTAAACGCACTCATTTTCAGGCTCAGGTATTTCTTTATCATATCTCCAACGCTTTCGACTTCTAAAAATTGCTCAAGCCACTCTTTGCTGAATAATATATTTACGCCTTTAACCCGGGTTCCTTTGGTACTTAAGAACATCCAGTCAAACTTGGTACTGCCTAAAAAAACGGCCGACCGAACCGGGCTTACTCCGGGTGGTAACAACTGCCCGCTTTCTACCGGCATCGATTCCGGTATAATTACTTCATCGAACCGAAGTGTATAATAGTCTTTATTAATTTTTGTACGGGTGAGTAAAAGGTCCTGGTTTACTGTATAATCAGAAACAACCCCTTGCAAACCATTAGGGAGTTCGATGAGTTTCATGTACCCATCGCCGATATCGGTGGGTAACTGTAGGGTATTATTCTTAAGCTTGCCTTTGAAAATATCGGCAAAATACTTAAGCATTTCCTCGTAATCGGTATGATTAAATTCAATTTTTATCACCGGCTTTTACAATTTAACATCCTGACGTTCTACAAATAACGCAAAGGATTTCTTCTTGCGGAGTAAATATAGTTTTTGATGTTAATCCAAAAGGCGAGGACCATATATATAATTAATGGCGATCCGAAGGTAAGGAAGGATATGTAGATAAACCACATCCGTATTCTGCTGGTGGCAATTCCCATGCGTTCGCCGATAGCCGTACAAACACCGAACGCATGCACCTCAATAATTTCTCTTACACTTTTCATAACTAACGGTTATACAATTTTTGTACCTATTGTAGCCTGTGCAATTTAGGCAAATAAAATAAATGGATAGTTTATAAATCTGATTTCGGATAAGAATAGTTTTCATGTAATTTTGCTAAACTTTTTTTTACACTTAAATCATCTTTAGACATGGCATTTGACATAGAAATGATCAGAAAAGTCTACGAAGAACTGCCCGGCAAAATTGAAGCAGCGCGTACGGTGGTAGGCAGGCCTTTAACTTTAGCAGAGAAAATATTATTTGCTCACCTGCACACCGACATGCCACTTGAACATTTCGAGCGTGGTCAGCATTACGTAGATTTCGCGCCGGATCGTGTAGCCATGCAGGATGCCACAGCACAAATGGCCTTGCTGCAGTTTATGCAGGCAGGTCGTCCACAAGTAGCTGTTCCCAGCACTGTCCATTGCGATCACTTAATACAGGCAAAGACTGGTGCAGCCGAAGATTTAATCACAGCAATGAATACAAACAAAGAAGTATATGAATTTCTTGCTTCGGTTTGTAATAAATATGGTCTTGGTTTCTGGAAACCAGGTGCAGGAATTATTCACCAGGTTGTTTTAGAGAACTACGCATTCCCGGGTGGAATGATGATCGGTACAGATAGCCATACACCTAATGCTGGTGGTTTGGGTATGATTGCGATAGGTGTAGGTGGAGCTGATGCCAGTGATGTAATGGCAGGCCTTGCATGGGAACTGAAATGGCCTAAACTAATCGGTATAAAACTGACCGGTAAAATGAGTGGCTGGACCGCACCTAAAGACATCATTCTTAAAGTTGCAGGCATCCTGACAGTAAAAGGCGGAACCGGAGCAATTGTTGAATATTTTGGAGAAGGCGCGGATGCTATCAGTGCAACCGGTAAAGCAACCATTTGTAATATGGGTGCCGAAGTAGGCGCAACCTGCTCTATATTTCCTTACGACGAAAGAATGAGCGCTTATTTAAAAGTAACGGACAGGGCGGGTATTGCTGAATTAGCCGATGGAATAATGAACCATCTTCGTCCCGATCCTGAAGTAATTGCAGCTCCTAAAAAATATTACGACGAGGTTATCGAAATCAACCTGAGTGAACTTGAACCGCATATCAACGGGCCGTACACTCCCGATCTTGCCTGGCCTATCAGCCGTTTCGCTGAAGCGGTAAGAGCAAACAACTGGCCCGAAAAACTTGAAGTAGCATTGATTGGTTCGTGCACCAATAGCTCTTATGAAGACATCAGCCGCTCTGCCTCAATAGCGCAGCAGGCGGTAGATAAAAAACTGAAAGCCAAATCTGAATTTACAATATCTCCGGGTAGTGAACTTGTGAGATACACAGTGGAAAAAGATGGCTGGTTAAAAGCTTATGATAACATGGGAGGCCTGGTATTAGCAAATGCGTGCGGACCTTGCATTGGTCAGTGGGCCCGTCATATTGATGACCCTACACGTAAGAACTCCATCATTACTTCTTTTAACCGAAACTTTGCAAAACGTAACGATAGTTATGCAGGAACACATGCTTTTGTGGCGTCTCCTGAAATTGTTACTGCCTTTGCGCTTGCCGGCGATCTTACTTTCAACCCGCTTACCGATACATTGTTAAACGAAAATGGGGAGCAGGTTAAACTAGACGAACCGACAGGTTTTGAATTACCTCCAAAAGGGTTTTCTGTTGAAGATGCAGGTTACCAGGCACCAGCCGAAGATCCAAGCAATGTTGAAATATTGGTAAGTCCCGAATCTCAGCGTCTTCAATTACTCGAACCGTTTCCTGCGTGGGAAGGAACAGATATTAAAGGTTTACGCCTCCTCATTAAAGCAAGAGGAAAATGTACTACCGACCATATTTCAATGGCAGGTCCATGGTTGAAGTTCCGCGGACACTTAGATAACATTTCGAACAACATGCTGATTGGTGCCCTGAACTATTTCAACGACGCCGTTGATAAAGTAAAGAACCAGTTAAGCGGTGAGTACGGACCCGTTCCTGCTACTGCAAGAGCATATAAGGCCGCTGGTTTGGGAAGTATAGTGGTGGGTGATGAAAACTACGGTGAAGGTTCTTCAAGAGAGCACGCGGCTATGGAGCCCCGGCATTTAGGAGTTCGTGCAATACTGGTGAAATCGTTTGCACGTATTCATGAAACTAACCTGAAGAAACAAGGTATGCTGGCACTTGTTTTTGCCCATAAAACAGATTATGAAAAGATCCTGGAAGATGACATTATCGACATCGAAGGATTAAACCATTTTGAACCAGGTACTCCTTTGACTTTGGTGTTGCACCATGCTGACGGAACTTCGGAAAGCATTCTTGCAAATCATACTTATAACGAACAGCAGATTGAATGGTTTAAGGCCGGTGCTGCATTGAATATTATTCGCAGAAAAGCATTAGAGGCGCAACAACAGGTTGTAAATGCTTAAATCTGTTCACTTATAATCTTATCACCAGGTGGCCTTTAAAAAAGGCCACCTTTTTATTTCTATTTTCGTTTCCAGGTTGCGTCGGGGTAAGGATCTTTTGAGTGGAATTTTTTGGGGCCATCCATATAGTTTCACTTCAGCTTCCGTTGTGTCACTCACTTCTACCGCATCTTTCCATGGAACGTTTAAAGTTGTGATCCTGGTAATAAAAAGTCTATTACCCCCAGCATTTCGAATCGAAAATCGAGGAGAAATCAATAACTACTTATACTTCTATTTGGTCTACATTTACCGCGTATTATATGTCCTTAAATATCCATACATTATTATTATGAAGTTCGAGATCGCGAAAAGCCTGCAAAAAAAGAAAAAACAAATTTTAGAAGCCTGGGTGCAGAACCAGCTTAAAGATGAAAGTTTGAGAGAGGACCTGATGAGTAACGATGAATTGAGAAAAGAGTCGGAAGAACTTTTAGATAGTTTGTTGCAAAGTATTAACAACAAAAACATTTCCGATACCGATTCTGCCGAATTCGATTCCCTTAACGAGATAATATCCGGAATTTCAATAACCAGGGCCAGGCAGGGATTTTCCCCTAAAGAAACAGGAAGTTATATTTTTAGCCTCCGCGAAGCATTAATTGAAACTTTACACAAAGACTTTAAAGGCGACCCTATCGAACTTCTTAGTTCAACCATACAGATAGTAAAGCTTGTAGATAACCTTGCTGTAGTAACTTTTGAAACATTCATAAAAGGGCGTGAGGAGGTTATTCTTCGGCAGACAAATGAGATTACTGAAATCTCCACTCCTGTTATCCGTGTTTGGGATGGCATTTTAGCTTTACCGATTATTGGTACGCTTGATAGTTCACGCACCCAGGTAGTAATGGAAAACCTGTTGGTAGAGATTGTTGAAAGTGGCAGCAGCATAGCTATTCTTGACATTTCAGGTGTTCCTGCTGTCGACAGTTTAGTAGCCCAGCATTTAATAAAAACCGTAAGTGCAACCCGCTTAATGGGAGCCGAATGTATTATCAGTGGCATTAGGCCGGAGATAGCACAAACGGTCGTTCACTTAGGTATTGATCTTTCTAATATAGTTACAAAGGCAACCCTTGCCAGTGCTCTCCGTTATGCATTTACCTTGCTTAAACTGGAAGTAAAAAAAACCACAAAATCAGAACTTTAGCAGATGGACAGAATTCCGATTCTCAGAATGGGTAACTACTTACTGGTTACAATACAGGTAGATTTATACGACCGCCTTGCTCAAAATTTGGAAACAGACCTGGTTCAAATGGTAAGTAAAACGGGAGCAAGAGGTGTATTAATTGACATTTCAGCGTTATCAATTGTTGACTCTTTCATGGGTCGCATTATAGGAAATATTGGAAGTGTTTCTAAAATAATGGATGCAGAAACAGTAGTGGTAGGTATGCAGCCGGCTGTTGCCATCACCCTGATTGAACTTGGACTTGAACTTAAAGGAGTTTATACTGCTTTGAACGTAGAACGAGGAATGCAATTATTGAAAGAAAAAATATTAATAGACGAAGATGAAACAGAGGAAGACTAAATGTACATAGTACTGAACAAAGACAGGATGGTAATAGAAAAGGAACAGGACGTGGTTCCTTATAGAAACAGGGTAAAAGAATTTGCTGTAAAAATTGGGATGAGTCTTGTAAACCAAACAAAACTCATTACAGCAGCAAGTGAATTGGTTAGAAATATGCTAAAGTACGCAAACGGTGGAGTAACTACTATTGAAGTTATCAGCAAGGGCAGAGAGAACGGAATTCGGCTGGTTTTTGCGGACAAAGGGCCTGGGATAGCAGACCTGAACCTGGCAATGAAAGATGGTTTTTCTACCGGTAAAAGTCTTGGACTGGGATTACCCGGAGCAAAAAGACTTTCCAGTGAATTTGATATACAAAGCACAGTTGGCAAGGGCACAACAGTTACAATAATAAAATGGAAGAATGGATAATAAAGCTCAATTGTTATTCCATGTTGCAGACAGGAGTTATTTTGCTCTCGTAAAAAAAGACATTCGTGCGGTAGGCATACAACAGGGTTTCTCAGAAGAAAGATCGGGGCAATTAGATATAATCGTAGCCGAGCTTTGTTCTAATCTTGTAAAACACGCAGGTCATGGTTACCTGATAGTAAAACCTATTGAAGAGAAAGGAAATACAGGCATTGAAATCTTATGTACCGACAACGGGTCGGGAATAAGCGACATAAGGAGAATGCTGCAGGATGGAACTTCAACAAAAAATACATTAGGTCACGGGCTGGGAGCAATACAAAGGTTATCAGACAAGTTTGATATTTACTCCCAGAAAGATTGGGGCACCATAATTCTGTCCCGCCTTTATCAACATCCTTTAGCTCATTATATTCCTAAATTTACAACGGAAGTAAAGGGCCTGGTTATACCGAAAACCGGAGAAAGATTATGCGGCGACGGGTTTTATTACAAACAGACCAACAATAAATTTAAATTGTTTTTGGGCGATGGTCTGGGTCATGGTCCGGAAGCGGCTAAGGCTGTTGATGAAGCAATCAACAGTTTTAAGTTTTGCCACGAGGAGAGCCCTGTCGACATCATTAAATATATTCATAGTACAGTCAAGAAGACGAGAGGGCTTGTAGGAACTGTCGTGATATTTGATTTTGAAAAAAGAGAGTGGAACATTTGTGGAGTAGGTAATATACTTACTAAGATCGGCAACTTTTCTCAATCGAAAAACTATATGTGTTATAATGGTATCCTTGGTCATAACATCCCCGGCAGTTTAAAAGAGCAAATTACTCCTTATGAACCAGGACAATACCTGGTATTGTGCAGTGATGGCATAAAAACAAAATGGGAACTCAGTAATTATCCCGGCATCTTTAAAAATGATCTGTCAATATTAACCGGCGCCATATATAAAGATCATACAAGAAATACAGATGACTCTTCTGTTGTCATTGCAAAAATAAACCTGTAACAGATGTTTGAAATAGCCAAAGTAACATTACAAAATGAGATGGACCTGATATTAGCTAACAAACGTGCTATGAAGTTGGCAGAATTAGCGGGTTTAGGCATTGGCGGACAAACTACTTTCGCCACCGCTGTATCAGAGGTTTCAAGGAGTGCAATAGAAAAGGGGAAAAACAGTTGCCTCTTATTAGGGGTTGCAGATTTCTTAAAAAAGGATAAATATATTGTTGCAGAAATAAAAGACAGCAAAGTAGCTTTTGCATCAAATGAGGGGTTAGAATATGCAAAACGACTAGCCGACAAGTTTTTCATTTCTAATACCGGCAATGAATCTTCTATTGAGCTCCAATTTTTTATTCCTTCGTCTCACAAATTAACGGCTGCAATAGCCGATACCTGGAAAATTCATTTTAGAAAAGAATCGCCTATTTCTCCGTACGAGGAAATAAAACGCAAAAATGAGCAACTGCAATTAGTAGCTACCAAACTTATTGAAAGTGAAAGTCAATACAAAACCCTTACAAATTCACTTCCGATAATCATTTTTTCATTAAACGTACACCGCGAGATCATTTATGCAAACGACTGGTTAACCAACTACACCGGCTTAACTATCGAGGACCTGAATAAACATAAGTGGAAGAATGTAATACACCCCGAGGATTATAAAGAGTTTTGCGTTTTATTGAATGAAAAAATTATTCCTGAAGCATCTGTTATCAAAACGCAAAGCCGGTTAAGGCATGCTGCATCAAACGAATACCTGTGGCATCTTGCCTCTCTTTCGCCGGTGAAAGACGAGAAGGATAACCTTTTATATTGGATTGGTTTTTTAGTGGATGTAAATGCGCAAAAGGTAGTAGAAAAAACTTTACAGGAAAACAAAGTATTGGAGGAAGCGCAAACGATATTGAAGAAGAAGGAACAGGGAATGCAGGCTAATATTAACGAGTTGAACAGGAGCAATATTGAACTATCCCAGTTTGCCTTTATTGCTTCGCACGACTTGCAGGAGCCCTTACGAAAAATAATGTTGTACAGCGACTATTTATTAAACAGGTACGAAGATGTTGTAGATAAAAAGGGAGTTGACTATTTAAGAAATATGATCAACGCTTCGCACAGAATGAGAAACCTGATCGACGACATTCTTTCTTTTTCACATGTAAACAATAAACAACTTGAGTTAAAGCCAATAGACCTGAACATAATTGCAAAAGAAGTTTTACAAGACCTGGATGTATTGGTTGCAGAAAAAAAGGCGGTAACCTCTCTAAAACCTTTACCAACAATTGAAGCCGACCCTGTTCTGATCAGCCAGTTATTCAACAACGTCATATCGAATGCATTAAAATATTCAAAAGAAAAAACGCCCCCAAAGATTTCAATATATAGTAAACTACAGAAGAACGATTCGGTGAGTATCTATTTTAAAGACAATGGTATTGGATTTGAAGAAAAATACGTTGAAAAGATTTTTACTTTATTTCAACGACTACATGGTAAGCATTCCTACAAAGGAACGGGTTTAGGATTGGCTATCTGCAGAAAAATAGTACAGCTACACAATGGTACAATTGAAGCGAAAGGTGAATTAGATAAAGGAGCTACGTTTATTATTACTTTGCCCGTTAAATATCAATCAACCAATCAATCAATAAAGTGCACGAACGAAAGATCTTAATGGTGGATGATGATTACGAAGAATTAAGTCTTATTGAAGACGCCTTACTTTCGGAAGGCGAGGTAGTTCAATATGAAGAAAATGGGGTGAATGCTTTAAATTATCTTGAAAGCTGCAAAAGCCTTCCGAGCTTAATCATTCTCGATCTTAATATGCCTAAATTAAACGGCACCGAAACTTTAGAGAGATTGAAAGCTCATCCAAAATTTAAACACATTCCTGTTATTATTTATTCCACTTCCATGAATGTCTTGCAAAAGGAAAAGTGTATCGAACTGGGCGCTCACTCGTACATTGTGAAGCCCGTTAACTACAATGATACGATAAATACAGCCCGTTACTTTTCAAGCTTTTGCAGTCGCGACACTACCAAATAACCTTGGTTATAGCGTAGGAAAACTTCCACTTATACGTTGCCTCGCCGTGTTGTTATGACATTATCAGCCCTCCTATACTTGCCGGTATTATCATAAAAGTCTGATTGCCGTTTTTAAAAATCATACTATCGGGGGCACGAATATTGACTGTATAAGTGGCATGAGTAACTTAGGAAAACCTGAATTTGTTATAACAATCGGCGCTTCAGCAGGTGGCTTGAATGCAATGACAGAAGTGGTAAGCCAGTTACCGGAAGAAATGAACGCTGCAGTTTTTATAGTACTTCATTTATCAAAAGTAGGTCTTGGAGATTTTCTTATACATCGCCTTCAGAAATACACCAACTATAGAGTTAAGCTAGGTGAAAACGGTGAGCGTATAAAAGCTGACCATATATATGTTGCCCCACCTGATGAGCATTTATTGGTAAAAGATGGCCATATTGTCATCGGCCAGGGGCCAACAGAGAACCGTTGGAGGCCTTCTATTGACGTATTATTCAGGTCGGCTGCGGTAAGTTATGGAAACAGGGTAATCGGGATCGTTTTAACCGGCTTTTTAAATGATGGAACCTCGGGCATGTCTGCTATAAAACGAAGTGGTGGTTATTGTATCGTGCAGGATCCTAACCAGGCAGAATACCCCGACATGCCCTTGTCGGTTTTGGAAAGTATGGAAGTGGATTTTTGTGTGCCATTAAACAAAATGGGCGCCACAATTAAAGGAATCTTAGAAAAGGAATTACCTGAACAAAATACGGTGCCGGCCGAAGTAGTGAAGGAGGCAGAAATAGCTGCAAAGGTGGTAACCAGCATTGACAATGTAGCCAAATTAAGCACCTCGCATTCTGTTTATGCCTGCCCCGATTGCGGCGGGGGATTATGGAATTTGGAGGATGATGCAATTAAAAGATACCGTTGCCATATTGGTCATTCTTATACCGAAAAGGATTTGCTGGTAAAACAGGGTGAAAGCCTTGAAGCAACTTTGTGGATTGCACTGCGTATGATGGAAGAAAGGCGCAGCCTTTTAATGAAATTGAGTGAAGACGACACTGGTAAAGGATTGTCGCGCCTCGCGTTGTCGCACAGGCAGCGGGCCATGGACCTGGAAAAACATATTCAAAAACTTAAAGAAGTGTTGTTTTTGACGAAGAAGGATTAGAATGCACCAGCTTAGCCAGGCAGGAATTGATCCCCCTGCACTAAACGCACGTTAACCAATTGGGGGGAGAAAGATGCCCGGCTGAGTTTATCGAAGCCATGCAACGGCACTAAGATGGGCAACGCCCGGCAATAAGATGTGCAACACTTCGACACGCTGACTGTGACAAGCAAAGCAGCCGGTAATCGCTAGCAATTATAAGGATTTAAGTGACTAATTGTCTATTACGGCAGCCATTTGCGCGTTTATAGCTTTAGCTGAAACAGCATGAAAAACCAATGCTGAACCTCACAGTAGTACAAAAGCTTAATCAAGGAACAACGAAAGGAAAGGGATGTAATCTTTCCTTTCTTGATTTTTCGTCGCCGGTTACTTTCGTCTCACCAAGGAAATGCGAAACATTCATGGAAACCAATAAAAACTTAAACATTTCGCGAGATAAAAGAAAGTGACAACACTACAGTTAATGAAAGACGAAAAACCAATAAAACACTTAAAATATCATATCATATTCAAAGAACTTTTTTGGTTAAAAAATTAACCACTCGCAATGACGAGGAGAATGATATGCAGTACAAGTGAGTGACACAACCGGAGCTAAATAGATATTCATAAGTTGGTGAACAAAGAATCCCAAAAACAACTCCTATAAAAAACCTCAAAAAGTTTACAATAAACCCGATGCAGCATCAGCTTTAGCAGTTTGCTGCGCCGGGAGTATTATATAAAAGGCAGAGCCGTTGTTTTCCTCGCTTTCTGCATAAATTACCCCATTATGATTATTAACGATCTTGCGGCACAAGGCCAGCCCTATTCCCGTACCAGGGTAATTATCCTTATCGTTGAGCCTTTGGAAAATGACAAAAATCTGGTCGGCAAACTCCTGGGGAAAACCAATACCGTTATCTCTTATTGTTATTGAGTAATGCGTAACACCCGGATCTAATTTCGAATATTTCTTTACTTCGTTTTCAGATAAACTGCGGCAGTTAACGGTAATTACAGGATCGACGCCCGGAGAAATGAACTTTAAAGCATTACCTAACAGGTTATAAAAAAGTTGGTTCATGTGCAATGGAACGGCCTGGATGACGGGCAATTTGTCGATATGCACTACGGCATTTTTTTCCTGGATCATCAGGTCAAAGTCTGATAAAACGTCTTTAAGCACTTTATTAAGATCGGTGCTGATAAACTTCTTTTCAAACTTTGAAATACGCGAAAAGTTGAGGAGGTCGTCGATCAGGTTCCTCATCCTTTCGGCCGAATTATTTATTTTATCGATAAATTCTCTTCCCGCAGCCGGCACCGATTCGATAAACCGTTCCTTAACGCGTGTTGAAAAAGTAATAATTTTACGCAACGGCTCCTGCAAGTCGTGGCTGGCTACATAAGCAAATTGGGCAAGTTCGTTATTTGACCGTTCAAGGTTCCTGTTTGCTTCCTCCAGTTCACCTGTACGCTCCTTCACCAGTTTTTCCAGTTCCTGACTCATTAGCCTATGATCATGTATTTCAATACACGAACCGGTATATCCTGTAAATTCTCCGTCAGAATCAAAAGTTGGAACCCCGCTGTTCAAAATCCACCTGTACTCTCCATCAAACCGCTTCATGCGGTATTCTATACTGAAGGCTGTTTTAGATTCAAAACTTTTATGGTATGTGCCCAAAACAAGGTCCAGATCGTTTTTATGTACGCCTTCCGTCCAGCCTATACCGGTTTCTCTTGAAAGTTTGCGGCCGGTATAAGCCAGCCAGGTTTTATTTAAAAAGGTAAAGTTCTTATCAGGTCCCGCTACCCAAATCATTACCGGCACATTGTCCGACATTTTGCGTAACCACGCCTCCCGTTCTTCGAGCAGTTTTTCAGCCTGCCTGTGTTCAGTAATATCTTCTATCGCCAGCAAAATGAACTGCTGCTGGTTACTCTTTTGTGTGACCTGCCTTCCATTTAATAATAAAACCTTCTCTCCAATTCCGTCAAATTTATGAGTAAGCTCAAAACCATTAAACCTGGAATTCCTGGGTATAATGCCTTCAAGCAACTCCTTTAATTTAGGAATGTCCCACTGGCGGTTATTAAATTCATACATTAATTTCCCCTCTACTTCGTCCTCACGGGTTAAAAAAATACGGTGAAAAGACCTGTTAGCCGATTTGACCCTTAAGTCGCGGTCTAAAACAATGGCAGCCTCTCTTATAGTTGCAATTACAGCTTCTGTGTAGTCGTGGGCTTCTGCAAGCTGCTCGTTCCTGATCTGTAATTCCTGGTTAATGGTCATCAACTCCTCGTTGCTCGATTCCAACTCTTCTTTCGAGGTTTCCAACTCCTCGTTGATGCTTTGTAACTCTTCGTTGCTCGACACGATCTCCTCGTTTGCAGATTGCAACTCTTCGTTGGCTGCTTCCTGCTGTTCCACGATCGAACGCATATCTTCTCTCAGAGCCACCAATTCTGCTTCAAGCTGTTTTACACGCCGGTCCTTCGAAAAGGTAGCTTTCAGGTCGGCTGGTGAAGGTGTTTTAACTTCCTCAAATATGATCAATAAAAGCTTTTCATTTGTCAGGCCGTGCAGTGGTCTTACCTCAAAAGACACATGGTGTAAATTTCCTTTATGGCCTACATCGAGACCGGTTACACTGACCGGCTCGTCTGTTTTAATTGCCTTGTGTGCCGCGTTTCTCAATTCCAGTTCGAGCCCGCTACGTGCCATTTTCAACAGGTTGAGGCTTGCCTTACCAGGTGATGGCTCAAGGAATAAACCGGTGGAACCACGAAACTGGATAATGTCCAGATCATGATTAACAAGCACACCTGCAGGGGTATATTGCGAAAGAAGAATATTGTCTACAATTTTATCAAGGTCGATATCTGAATTTACTTCACTTCGCGGAGCAGCTTTTGTAACAGGCTTAACTTCCGTCCTGTCCATTTCCCTAACACTGTAGTTGATTTCGAAGGCCGCTTTAGCTGCTACATCATTCTTTTTCAGAAATATTTTCACTTTCTTATCTACCGGCATGAAGAGGTGCATGGATGCACCAATGCTTTCAGACTTCCCTAAAACCAGGTAACCGCTTTTATTTAAAGCATAATGAAAATTCATCAATACTTTTTTCTGTAGCTGCGCATCAAGGTATATAAGCAGGTTGCAACAACTTACAAGGTCGACTCGTGAAAATGGCGGGTCTTTAAAAACATTATGCGGAGAAAATACACACATATCCCGCAACCGTTTCATTATGCGGTAATGCCCGTCGGTTTTTACAAAAAACCTTTGCAGTTGTTCCTTTGAAAGCGTTTCAACATCGGCGACTGTATAAACGCCTGATCTTGCCTTTGCAATAGCTTTTTCGCTTAAATCAGTAGCAAAGATCTGTACACCAGCCTTCACTATATTTTCCGCTGTTATCTCCAGTATCATCATCGCCAATGAATACGCTTCCTCCCCCGTTGAACAGGCAGGCACCCAAACACGTAAAGGACTACTCCCCGATTTATGTTTTAGTAGTGCCGGCAACACCACTTTTTTCAAATAGTCTGTTGCTTCTTGGTCCCTGAAAAAATGGGTGACGTTTATTAATATATCCTGGTATAACAGGTCTGGTTCCCCGGATGTCTTTTTCAGGAACTCAATATACTCCTCCAGGCTTTCACACCTTTGCAAAATCATCCTGCGCACAATCCTTCGCCTGATTGTATTAAGCTTATAGTGCGAAAAATCGACCCCGTTATTGTTCCTGATGATCCGCAAGATGGCATTGATGTCTTCCTGCTTTACATTCTCCACTTGTTGGTTAAAGCTATCCTCATCTCCCTGGCCGCCATCCACGCCGTCTTCATTCATTTCCTGAACAACGATAGACTTAAGTAAATGTTTTTGTTTGCTTAATCGTACCAGTTCACCGGCTAATTCCTTTGGAGACATTACTGCATCTACCGCATTTTCAACAATGGCCGATGTTGGCATACTTTGAAACTCTGCTGATACATCCTGCGCATAGGTTAAACCGCCGGCAGTTTTAATTGCTTTCAAACCCAGCGTGCCATCGGTTGCGGTTCCTGAAAGTACAATACCTATACTTCCTACGTTTTGCTTTTCCGCTAACGAAGTAAAAAAGCTATCGATGGGAGAATGTTTTTCAGGCCTTGGAGGCCTGTTGGTAAGGATAAAGACGCTGTTTTCAATCGATAAGCTTTTATTTGGCGGAATAACAAAAAGATGGTTCGCTTCTATAGCCATCATTTCTTCGGCTTCCTTCACCGTCATTTTTGTTACCCGTTGTAATATCTCAACGAGTGAACTTCCATGGTCTGGATTAAGGTGTTGAATATAAACATAAGCCATACCTGTATCCCCGGGAAGGTTAGCCAACAGTTCAGTAATAGCCGCCATTCCTCCTGCCGATGCTCCTATCGCAACAATTGGAAAAGGTTTTGCCCTTTCTTTTAGTTTACCGTTCTCTTTGGCTGTTTCTTCGTCCATAAGGTTATGCTATATACACAGGTTATCTACCTTGAGGGTTTGTATTATTTTAAAAATAGTTTTAAAGGGAATTACTAAAATAAGATAAGTGGTATTCTGTTTTGGTGAAGAATTGCTACAGACTTCCTTTAAATTTTAATATCTCTTAAAACCCTAATTGCACATTATCTATATCAGAAGGAATAAAAGAATGAAATACACCAAAATATTCTTCTTCCTGCTGCAAATAACGTCACGTAATGCAACTTACTATTGTTTTTGAATAATGCAAATATTATGCGCTTAATTAAAAAACCATTAAAATTCTCTTACAGTAATCGATAGTTTTACCTTTGTTTTTATTTACAATTTCCAACCCTAAATGAAAAAACATTTAACTGTATTAATTATTGATGACGATGCAGATGATAAAGAAATGTTCTGCGAAGTTGTTGCTGAAATAGGGGCCAACATTTCGTGCGTGATGGCGTCGGGCGCACAGGAAGCATTACACCTGCTAAAAAACAAAAAGGTAGCACCGGATTTTATCTTTTTAGACCTCAATATGCCTCGTATGAATGGCAAGCAATGCCTTGAACAATTAAAACAGGTTGAAGAGTTTGCCTCTATTCCTGTTATTATTTACTCCACTTCTAAAAACAACGAAGACAAAGAAATTACGAGAAAACTGGGTTCTGTTTATTTTCTAACCAAGCCGAGTTCCATGCAGGATCTTAAAAAAGAGTTGGAGAGCATCTTTGCCAAAGAATACGAAAATGTGGTCTCTAAAAACCCGTAGTTCAGGTCAATCTTTCAAACACATAAGCTTTCAACATTTGCCCCGTTTTTTTTTGATACCGGCATTCGTTCTTCAGTCGTCATCGTTGCGACGCTCCGTTCAACTGGGGTGCTTACATCCGCTAAAATGGTGAAACGTCAAAAGCGATAACTGAAAATTAACGTGAACCGAACAAGGCTTGACATTTCACATTTCAACTTTGACATTTCACCTTTGATACTTTACCTTCGACACTACAATGTCTAACCTGCACTTCGTTTAATAAACCTCTCGTTAACAGCATAGCTAAAAGCAACAATTTGCTGTGTTTTTTCTACACGCTCCAATTGTGTTTTACACAACAATTGAAATTCCTGACGAAGAAGGAATGATTTCTTTTCCAGTTGCTGCATTTTCAAATACCAACCTTTATCTCTTTCTTTTTCGCCTGTATATTCGTTTACGGGAATGGCAAACAAGACAGGTGTTTTGCAATTAAATTTATCCCTGCTGTTTCTGCTCAATGAAAATTCTGTTTCCTTTTTCATAGACATTCGATTTACCAAGGTTTTCAATAAGGCTGATTTAACTGTTAGCTTTCCATTGCTGTTGAAACCCCTACTACAAAATTTTGTTTGTCGGGTTGTTCCATAGTGTTACTTAACTGCGCCATTACCCGTTCTAAACAGCTGCCGAGAAGGTTTTGGTCGGCAGGCTTAACAATATAAAAATGAGCACCGGTTTTAAAACATGCATCTATATCTTTAATATAGTGCGATGTCGAATATATAACTACCGGAACTTCTGCTAACGTTTCATTATCTTTTATAAACTTCAGGCAATCCCTCCCGTTGTACCCGGGCATATTAAGGTCAAGAAAAATAATGTCTGGTTTGTTTGTTTTTAGAAAAGCCATACAATCGAGACCATTTTTCGCCCAGGTTATTTTAAAAGTTGCAGAAATTTTTTCAAGCGCCTCTACAAAAAATTCGTAATCCGAACTATCATCCTCTGCCAATAAAATATTGGTAAACTTATCCATTCAGGTATTTTCATTAATAAGTAAAAAAACGTGCCGTTGAAAAAATTGATTATTGAACCGTTCAAGTGCAGGCAGTATAAAAACCGAGGAAGAGTTGTGTAATAATTTTCATGATTTTTTCAAACAATCACTAGTTGTTTTTTCTACATAATTCTTAGTTAAATGAAATTGGTGAATTAGAAATTAGAAATCAGGAAGTGGG
>JAQBNO010000173.1 GCA_028288485.1 Segetibacter sp. | reverse complement strand
GCCATAATAAAGAGACCGTTGTTTCTAGTTAACCGGTATAAATTGTTCATGACCTAATACACAAGTATAGGAAATCAAACAGGTTAAGGCACCTTCAAAAGGATGGGAATTTTTTGAACACTGCGATCACGTCGCCTTTGCTATCGATGTTCTTTCACTTTCCTGCTAAAAAGATAATTGATTCCGAAATCGACCATACTTACATTCATTGCTACTGGTTTTGGTTCCTTGCCACTTACACGTTTTTTCAAATGAGTAATGAACTGGATGTCCAGCTTCTTATTTAACATCATCCCAGCACGGCAGGTTGCTCCATACGATCGCTTTTTAAGAAACATGTAGTTATCATTCTCCTTTTCAACAAAATTAGAGCCGGGGTTCAAAGGTATTTCAGATTCTTTATTAGAGGTATAATGCCAAAAGTCTAATGAAACTCCCGCACCTGCATAAGCGGAAAAATGCTCCCTATTGTAAAAATTATACAAGACCTGCGGTGAGTATGAAAATACCAAAGCCGACAGCTTATACCGGTTTTCTACCCTATCTGTTGGATAATAGACCGTGAAAACAGATGTAGTAGCAGATGTCAAAGAGCTGGCAGTGAGCTGATTTCTTAGGATTAATCGTTGAGTTTCCCTGTTTGAAAACATATCAAACCCAACTGAAAAAATTGGCGAGTAAGAAGAAGTTGTTATATGGTCTTTATAAATATTTGGACCGGTTGGCTCCGACCGGTCATACGTTACTATATTCTGCCCGGTATAAGTAAGACGACTGTAGTTAATACCTGAACCAATAAAAACTCTCAGCTTCTGCCTGTTTTCAATCGTTTTAGAAAAAGCAGCTTCATTTACATCATTTATTTTCCTTATTACTCTTATTAATCCGGGCTGGGTATAATCAGATGTTTCAATGACATTAATTATTTCACCTGTATTTTGGCTGTACCTTACAGCAAGTTTAGTAAGTTCCTGTTTATAAATTAATATTGGCCCATTTATTCCTTCTTTATATGTTAACTCAAACGGAATACTATTCTCTTTATCCAGCACATAGTATCTTGTTTTTAGCCGATCCTTGTAAGAGTAAAGATTCAACTTATTTCCTCTCAATAGAAGTTCAAGAAACACCGTATCTATTTTAGCCTCTTCACTTATTTCGTTCAGCCTATCTAATCTTATTTCATTCAAACTGATAGACACAATATGGCGTTCATAAGCTTTATAGCCTTCTATATTAAATGACTTTGTATTGCTTAAACCGCATACTTGTCGATCTTCAGCACTTAAAGAAGATTTAAAAAAAACAGATGGGGGGTTCCCAGCAAAATCTTTGTATTGAATATAACCGAAAGCAGTATCTCCTGCTAAATTTACTACATAACCTTTTTTAAAGTAAGACTGACCAAATACTAAAGAGGGAAAAATAAATAATAAAAGAGTTAAAAAACGGCTGATCATTGTTGCAGGTTGAGACGAGGTAATTGTGTGCGGTTATAGAACGTCTTCTGTATGTAAATTATTTCACAGACGACACCGCCTTCCTTCGCGCCTTGCGGCTGCATCTTTTTTCGCCCTTGTTGGCCTTCCTTGCAGCCTTGCCGTTGATGGTGTTATCACCTTCAACATGCAGCTAAGGCATCGCAAACGCATCAACTCTAAGCTGCAGTTCCCGCGCTACAGTTGTTGGCCGGGAGACACAACAACGGCATTGAAAGCTCAAACTAAAAACTGCGACCGAACGTTTCCGAAATACTTCCGAATTGGCCATGCAAGATTCAGTAGCACAAGAGTGCGACGCAACGACTGATCAATCGGAGCTACTTCAGCCTGTACAATAATTAAAATAATTAAAATTCAGCGGATCAAATGATCTGATAAATCTCGACAAACTGCGGCAGCTGAAATTATTCATTTTGGAAGAATAGGCCTTGCTACAACAGGAAAAGTATCTTTTTCGCCTCTGTTGGCCTTCGTTGCGGCCTTGCCGTTGAATGGGTTATCACCTTCAACATGCACCGAAGGCATCGCCGGACGAGCAAACTGAAAGCTGCAGTTCCCACGCTACAGTTGTCGGTCATGAGACACAACAACGGCATTGAATACACTATTTAGACCGGCGTCCATCACCTGCTGACATTAGCGGGGACGACCGGCATGTACCGCCGCGTCTCATGCCAATACACGAAAGCTATGCTATGAAGACTTCGATTAGACGAGGTACGCCTTTTAGAAAAATTTAGCCGGGATTGTACAAAGGATACAGCGGGCAGCAAAATTGCAGGTTAATAACCTGTTTATAATCTTTAAACTCTAATAACTTGAAATTATGCTACTACAAAAAGATCAGTTTCCCATTACCATGCAGGCCTATGAAATAACAGGTGACAGAGAGATATTTATTGCTGAACAGGTTGTAACTAGCCAGGCAGAAATCGATACATTTTCTAATAAGTATGTTGGAAAACTAATAAAGGCAAAAGCATTATCAACTACCGCAGCCGGTGCAATTTCAACAACAAACTCCAAGCGTAAATCTTCTGCAGCTACTATTTGGCTAGTTATCCTGATTATTCTTATATTACTAATAGCAATTGGTTTTTATACAGGCTGGATACAACGTACAACAGGTATTTTCGCCTTTGTTGGTCTTCCTTACAGCCTTGCCGTTGAATGTCGCCTTTAACATGTGAACTGAAGGCTGCAGTTCACATGCTACAGTTGGTATCACCCGGCTTCGCTCAGGGTATCACCCGGCTTCGCTCAGGGTAAAAGCCGCTTCCGATGGCATCAGACTCAACAATGATTAACGGAGGTGCAATTGCTTGTACTACAATTTGTTTTAATTAAGGAGAGAAATAAATTAACCAATAAACAAAATAAAAACATGGGTATCTTATCTAACCTGCTTGGTAATGCCGGAGTTGCTACCTCGGAGGAATTAAGCAGGGATTATTCTAAACTACTCACAAGTAATGAAGTAATCGAAGTAGGCTTTAAGTTATTTAGAGACGTTTTTATATTTACCAACAAAAGACTAATACTGGTAGATAAACAAGGGATAACCGGTAAAAAAGTAGAATACCTGTCCGTTCTTTATAAAAGTATTTCGAGGTTTAGTATAGAAACTGCAGGAAGCTTCGACCTGGAGGCAGAATTGAAGATTTGGGTATCCAGCGAGATTAGTCCGAGTATCTCTAAGAAATTTAATAAACAGGTAAATATTTACGATCTGCAGAAGGTTTTGGCAGAGCATGTCTTACACTAAGTTGTTCTCCACCTGGCAGGTGAATTTAAACGAGCCGCCGGCATTGGTCCTGCTGGTTTCTCCTTTTAAAAACCATATGGGTCAGCAAGGCACCGCGGCATGCATCACTGTATACTTTTCGCCTTTGTGGTCTTCCTTGCAGACGGATCAACCCTTCAATTCATTCTTTAAGAATAGGCCCGGCTAACCAACCGGGAAAGTATCTTTGTACCTGTTTTTACCCCCCTAACTTCTTAGCTGGCAAATTTTAAAATGACAATGAAAATCACACTGGTAATCTTACTTGCAGTTCAAACTTTATTAAGTCCGTTACAAGGGTCAGCACAAAAAGATTTTACACCCGAATGGAGTAAAGGCGTTGTCTGGTACCAAATCTTTCCCGAGCGTTTTAATAACGGTGACCGGAACAATGACCCGAAGGTAACAGATCAAAATGGCGCTTATCCATTTGATGATACATCGGCCTTCGAGATTCATCCATGGACGAGCGACTGGTACCAGTTGCAACCGTATGAACAAAAGAATGGTAAGAATATATATTTCAATATTCAACGGCGGAGGTATGGGGGCGATTTGCAGGGGATATTAAATAAACTGGATTACATTGAATCACTTGGTGTTAATGCCATATACCTCACTCCTATTTTCTGGTCACCGTCATCTCACAAATACGATGCACTTTGTTATCATCATGTTGATCCCACATTTGGTCCTGATCCTGGAGGAGATAAAAAATTGATGGAAAAAGAAAATCCGTTAAAGCCTGAAACGTGGGTATGGACAAGTGCTGATCTACTTGCCCTGAAGCTCATCGAGGAAGTGCATAAACGAAAGATGTACATCATTTTCGACGGGGTATTTAATCATTTAGGTGTTAAAAATTTTGCTTTCCAGGATGTTGAAAGGAACCAGCAGGCATCTCCTTACAATGACTGGTTTATGGTAGAAAGCTGGCGAGATCCTGCAAAAGGCACCGCATTTAAATACAAAGGATGGTTTGGTGTAACAACACTGCCTGAATTAAAAGAAGACAGTACTGGCATAGTAGCAGGTCCGAAGGAATATATTTTTAACGCTACCAAACGCTGGATGAACCCTATGAATAAAGGCGCAACCCATGGCATTGATGGCTGGCGCCTCGATGTCGCTTATGATGTTGGTCACCCTTTCTGGAAAGACTGGCGGAAATGGGTAAGAAGCATTAATCCGCAGGCTTATATGACAGCCGAGCTCGTTTATCCTATTGAGCAAACCAGACCCTATCTAAGCGGGGATGAATTCGATGCTACCATGAATTACAATTTTGCTTTTATCATGCATGATTTTTTTGTGCAGGATACGACAGCTTCAACCGTTACGCAGTTCGACACAAGGTTAAAAGAATTGAGGGAAGCTTTCGGACAAGGGGTTGCTTTGAATATGCAAAACCTGATGAACAGCCACGATGCTACGCGCCTTGCAAGTGCTGTAGCCAACCCCGATGGTAAAAAGTTTGGTGACTGGGGAGCATATTTTAACTGGAGCCAAAAGAGCAACAATAAAAATTACAATGCAAGGAAACCAACAGCGTCGCAAATACAAAAGCAAAAATTGATAGCGGCATTTCAAATGCTATACTTAGGCTCGCCCATGTTTTTTTACGGTGATGAAGCCGGCATGTGGGGAGCGAATGATCCTGATTGTCGCAAACCTATGGTGTGGGCTGAAAAAAAATATGATGATGAAACTTTCAATCCCGACCAAAGTAAGCATGACCCCGATGAAGTGGTATTCAACAAAGACTTATTTGATTGGTACAGGAAATTTATTCTTTTAAGGCAACAGAGCAAAGCAATTAAACTGGGAACTTATGCTACCATATCAATAGATGATGCACGAAAGCTGTACGCGTTCAGCCGTACCTACGGCAATGAAGAAGTTATTGTTATTGTTAACCGCAGCAACAAACCGGTATCATTCACACATCCATTATTGAAGAAGAACAACTATAAAGATGTGTTTACAAAAGCTGTTGCTAAGCAGGTTAGTGTAAAGCCTATGGATATTGTGGTGTTGAGCAATAGGAAATAATGTGCGATCAATTATATAGTAATCACACGAGACGTTTCGTCACTTAGCCGGGAACTAAACCTGTGCAAGGAAGCCCTGCAGGACAAAGGTGAATGCTAAAAGTTCAGGGGATGGTGAGGCCGGATTGCCTTGGGGAAAATATTTTCTGAAGGACGCCGCATTAGTAATATTTCAATCGTGAGAAAGTGATGAACCTGGAAAATTATAACAAGCAAGAACTCGCAATTGATGCAGCAAAGGCCCGAAAGATGAAACGAAAGAGACATAAATTAGGAATGATAACAACGCCGGGAAGGTCTGTCACGTTTTGAACTGCAGGAGCCAAAAAAAACTGGTGAACTCGGCACTCTGCTTCCTGCTTCTTCAAGTCTTTTGAAAGATGACTTGAAGTACGATTGAAAGCACTGCTCTGTCAGGCAATAGAAAAAGAAACGTTCCTTTGGGTTTAGCTAGCTGTGCGTATTTAAATAAATGTTGTTTCATTCTAGCCCAACTATTTTAGTATATGCCTGCTTATCCCGTTTTTATAAGTGATGTGTTGATTACTATACATATCAATCTCTATGCGCCTTGAAGCACGAGAGTGCCTCGTGTCTTATCTTTTTTGTTACCGGCATTTGTATTTCATGGAATCATCCTTGCCACGCTCGGTTCACAGGCAGTTTTTCATAGCAGCCGTAGCCCTGGGCGAAGTCGAAGGGTTGCTTTCGGTGGCCGCATAAAATACAGAATTAAGGAAGGTTTGTCTTTAAACTTGTCATTTCATACAAATATTAGTTCAGTTCGTTCTGTAGGACTTGGTA
>JAQBNO010000135.1 GCA_028288485.1 Segetibacter sp. | reverse complement strand
TTGTTTTGGTTGAGCAGAGCTCAACTCTGTTGGTAGAAAAATACATAACACAAATTATTTGTTGGGCAGAGCCCAACCCTGTAATTATTATCGATCATAAAATTCAAACAAATATTTTTCGTCGTATTCAATTTCAAACTTTTTCAAAAAAAGCAAATATTCTTCCCGAAATGTTTTCCTTTTATGGTGGCTTTCCTGGTTTAAAATGTAATTTATGACTTTGGGAACCTGGCTTTTGGAATAACTAAATGCACCATATCCTTTCTGCCAATTAAAATGATTACTGATGAAATTATTTTGATTTATGAAATTTGTACTAGACCTTTTAACATCTAAAACCATATTTGAAATAGAAATATCGGGATTTAACCCTGCAAGAAAATGTATATGATCAGGCATACAGTAAACGGCAAGCATTTTATGTTTATCTTTTTGGATAACAGTTGTGATGTACTTGTTCAATGTCTCGCTATGTATTTTAGGAATCAAATTGTGCCTGCCTTTGACCGCAAAAACAATTTGAACGAATAATTGTGTGTACGTGTTTGCCATTTTTCCGGGTTGTGTTGTACATCAATTTTTATCGAATTCATTTCATGCCACAGCTGATACTAACGATTTACCTTATTATGATTGTCAATCATTTTATCCTTTCATATTTATCCCCTAATTTTTAATTTCCTTTAAAAGCACCCATACTTCTCCTGGTTTTGTTCCGGGTATTCCTTCCTGGTATTTTTTCATTAAAGTATTCCACTGGTCTACCTTAGGGTTATTCTCGGTGGTTTTAGGGTTAAGCTTATCGAGGCTTTCACCCTTTGGAACACTGATGACCAACATAAGCCGTCTTCCATTCCTGTATACCAGCAATTGTTGGAAATTAGCATTACAAAAGCCTTTAGCCACCTCCGGCCATTTTTCAAATTGAGTTGAATGGTAATCCATGTATTCCTTCTGCAACTTTGGATTTTCAACAAGATTGGCGGTTAAAATAACGTGATCCCATTCTTTTGCGATCTCCGCCTTGTCGCAGTGTTGTCTCCTGTCGAACTCATAGAACAGATCATAGTATACTTTTACCTGCGTTGCCGGAAGTGCTTTCTGCACTTTACCCTGGAACACGGAAACATCCTGCACTTTACCAAAAATAACATACCTGTTCTCCCATTGGTGTAAAGAGTTCGGGGGTAAATTATTATCTGCAAGAAGCTGTTGTAACTTTTGCACATCTATTTGCTGGTTGTCACCGGTCACAATTTCTATCAAAACAGGCTGTTCATGTACGATCGGCCAATCCGTGCTTATTATTATCTTCTCCCTTAATAAATGGCTGTATGCAGGTTGTAATCCCGCAGCCATTTTAATTGAATTGTCAACATCGGGCCCATTGTTTTTCCAGGTGTTGCCGGGTCCGTTTGCATTCTGCAAATATTTTTGAGACGGGGTCCAGTTATCCTGCACCGTCATAAATGAAGAACCTTCGTCGGTATACAAATAAAACCAATGACTTGGAAGGTGTGCATAGGGTGCTTTATAAGCGCTATCAATAAGATTTTCGTTGATAATAGTTCCTGGTTGTGCACTTAATGTGTAGATGCCTGCCACATCATACATCTGTTTCGCGTAGTGATGTATTTTGTTTCCAAGCAGTTTGTTATTCTTCATCACGTTGATTGTCCTGCTCCAACCCCATCCCAATGAAATGCCCATATAATTCACTTCGGAGATTTCATTGTGTTCGATGGTACTATTTCTTACGTAACCGGCGGCGATTCCTACAGTGCCCCAATCTTCGTTTGTAACATCGTTTATCAGGTTATTGCTGATGACCATGTTATCGCACACTTCTCTTTCATCTGCTGGGTTGTAGGGCAGGTGAATTTCTGTTGATTCATCTGAAAAAACACCGGCAAGTATTGCAGTACCGCCAATATCTTTAAACAGGTTTCCTTTGATCGTATTATTATGAACACCGATGTTATAATCAACGCCGCTTGATGCCAGGTGTTCAAAACGACAATTTTCAAAACTGGTGTTATCGGCAAACGAAACTTCCACTGCAGCGGAAGGCCGTCCAACCCAGGCCTGGTTCTCCAGCGTTTTTTTATCAGGCGTTCCGGAGACTTTAAGTTTGTAAGCGTCCAGCATGTACAAGCCGATCTGGTGAGGAACATGACCAGCTTTGGAAGGACGTTCAAAACCGGTATACTGAAATGAAATGCCTTTGAAGGAAAAATGAGAAACAGGGTGATCAATATTTCCCTGCATTTTTACCAGTGTTTCCAATGACGGAGCGACTACCGTTGCTGTATTCAGGTTCTCATTATTTCGCGGCCAGTAGTAGACTTTCCCGCTCTTCATATCCAGGTACCATTCACCGGGTTGATCGAGGAATTGTACTGCATTCATTAAATAAAAAGCAGAGTTACCTGTTTCTTTTGAAATCCAGGGAGCAGGCCATGGATGTTCTGATTGAATACGGCTTTCGGGTTGATGAAATCTAAGTTGTGCACTATCACCTCTTACCTCGATAGACTTTACTCTTAATATGGCTATTGCCCACCATTGATGAATAAACATTTCCAGCCCTTCCGCACTTTTAATGTCTGCTACAGAAGGTTTAGGAATCCAACAACTTTCATCAGCACGGTTCCAGGAAAGAATACGGCTCATACTGTCGCCATTTCTTTCTTTCGCCCGAACTGCTTTTTGGCCGTTCACCCACAACTGGCGAAACTCCAACATTCTGCCGCCAACCGTCGGAGCATCTGTTACCCAAACTTTTCCAATTGCCTCCTTAGGCAGTCCTGGTATTTTGCCTGTTGCTTTTTGCCAGTTTGTTACATTAACACCCCCACTAAAAATAGTGCTGCCTCCAGGCACGGCGTCAACAGTTGTAGGGCTTGTTTCGGTTCCGGAATCTTCGGGGCGAATAAACAAAGCTTCTTCAAACTGATAATTGCCATTTTCAACAATTATGCGAATACCACCCGCAATGGAAGGATCGTTCAACCTTCTAAGTTCCCGGGCTTTACGGACGGCCATGTGAACAGAAGCAAAAGGATTTTCTTTGGCCCCGGTATTTCTGTCTGAGCCTTTAAGAGAAACCCAGATTTCAGCAGGAGCTGCATTTACCTGCCGGTCAGCATGCTTATGATTCTTCGCATCTTTTAATTCTCCTTTAAAGGATGTAAGAAACAGGGAGGTAAAGACAATAAGAAACCCTATAGGTAAGCACTTCATGTTTTTAATCAGGTTTTACGCATATCTATCGGAGTGAATATTCCCGACAGAGATACTTTTCATCATTCGAAAATAGCCAATGATAATTTATAACTTAACGTGCCTTACAACTCGTTAAAAGTGGAATAGAATTATTGCAGGTACAAGTGAGTGACACAACGATGTTGATATAAGAGCTTAGGCCGGCGACCAAAACCGTCCTTTCCTTGTTGAAAAATATCATATAGGAGATCCTGTTTTGGTTGCATAAGCGACTACCCATTATTGCTATAACTATGCAAAATGGATAGCCTGCTTTAAAGGATACTAAGAGTATTTTCGGCTATCTTGCACCGGGATAACCCGGGTTTTGGGTAAGATTTGGATTAGCTAAAACATCTTCTCTCGGAATAGGAAAAACATTACGATAAGGTTGTGACGCAGGCTTCAGCTCCCATGGCTGGTTGAACTTTTTAAACCTGATGAGGTCTCTTCTCCTCATCCCTTCCCAATATGTTTCTCGTCCTCTTTCGTCTAACAAATTATCTAAATTAAGGGTACCAAATGCGGCAACATTGCGGCTGGTTCTTATTTGGTTTACAATTGCCCGGGCTGCCGGCTCATCTCCTTTTCTTAGTAAAGCCTCTGCTTTCATTAAAAGTACATCCGCCCAGCGAATGAGAATCCAGTCATTGTCGGGCCTGTTAATATTGGGCCCCAGGTCGGGAATGTATTTAAGCGGCCTGATACCATTGTAAAGCGTAGCGCCAATTATAGTTGGCACTTCAGGAGTAAGATTCACATTTGGAATTGGCTGACCGTTTTGGTCATATTGTTGTCCAACCAGGAATCCGACATTATACCCATAAACAGGCTTGGTTATAGGAGATTCGTAATACCTCCTGATATCATTTGTTTCGTACTTATTATAGAACTCCTTTAAAGTGCACAAGCCGTTCCAGCCACCACCCGAGGCAGAAAGTTTAATTTCACCTGGCAATGTTGCATACCATTGAAATTGTAAACCATGTGCTCTTGTACCGCCGATAGCTTCAACACTGAATACGATCTCTTTTGAAATTTGCCCGTTGTTGGGACCAAAATTATCCCAGTAAAAGTTTAATTGTTTGCCGGTAATTGCATCGGCATGTTGAATTACCTTGTCCAAATCAGTACTGGCAAAAGTTGGGTTGCCGGGATCGGCATATACACCACGATTAAGGTATAACCTGGTTAAAAAACCATTGGCTGCATTTTTTGAAGCTTTCCAATCGGGAGCAGTCGCAGGAAGATCCTTCATTACCGCTTCCACTTCGCTGATAACAAAATCAATCGCTTCCTTGCCTTTAATAACCTTCGGCTTTTCCAATAAATTAAAACCTACCTCCCGAAAAGGCAATTGATTAAAAAGGTCAACTATTTCGTACATAAAATAAGCTCTTAAAAATCTTGCTTCGGCTGCAACATTAGCAGGAGGTTTAAATTCAAGAATATTTGATGCATCAAATACTCCCCTGTTGAGGTTTAACCAGACAGATTTGATGAGGGAGTTATCCTGTGTCCAGGTATGCTGGTGCATTTCACGAAAAATACCGTTGTTGTCCCAGCCGGAAGGACGAGAAGGAACGACCATCTCATCGGAGCTCATTTCCTGCAAACCAAAAGCCTGGTCGTAGCCGGGAAATGGATTGTCCATATCGCGGTAAACCTGGTCAAGTAAAGCAGTAAAATTAACCTTTGATACAATCTCTGCCCTGGCCCTGTCTGCAGCTAAATCAGAGTACAAATCTTCATTCAGCTTAGTGCAGGAACTGAAAGTGAGTATTAAAAAAATGGCCGGTGTTAAAAATTTTATTTGTTTCATATAACTTAATTATAAGGATGTATTAATTCCAAAAACAAATGTTCTTGGTGCAGGATAAGACTGGTAGTCGATACCAAATGACGGAACACCGTTCGTAACCTTGTCGGTATTTACTTCAGGATCGAAACCGGTATACTTGGTGATAACAAACAGGTTTTGACCGGTAATGTAAAGGCGCAAACCTTTAAAAGCTTTACCAATATTTCCGAAGTTATAACCGATGGTCGCGTTGCTTAATCTCAGGTTATTGCCGTTTTCTAAAAACCGATCGGAAAGTACTACTGCGTTATTCATACTTTCGTTACTTAATCCTACCTTATCTGAAGCGTTTCTACCAGTTGCGAGGGTTGAAGGTGACAGGTTAACCAAAGCAGTATTGTTAAATAACTTATGACCAAAAGTTCCGAAAAAGTTTGCACTAAAATCAAATTTGCCTGAAGTTAAAGCCGCATTAAACCCAAGCAGGTATTTTGGGTTAGGCGTTCCTTGGTAGGTTGCAGTTTCTGAGTAAATGGCGGCTCCGTTCTGATCTAAACCCAGGTAATCCCTAAGATTGTATATAAAAAGCGGCTGGTCGTTTGTAAGCAATTGTACCGGAATTCCTCCACCTAAGCCACTGCCACTTATTCTTCCGGTTAAAATTGGAGCACCTGTATAGTTGGTAAATTTATTTGTAAGCGCAGTTGCATTAACACCTACTTCAAGGTTAAGCGATTTTTTGCTGATGAGTGTTGCATTCAGACCTAACTCAATTCCTTTATTAATAATAGTTGCATCAATATTGGTCCAGTATTGTGCATTTGGCGCAGGCTGAATGGTTGGTAACTGAAAAAGCAGATCTTTTGTTTTTCGGTCAAACAATTCGATTGTTCCCGACAGCCTGTTGCCAGCAAAAGCGAAGTCAAGGCCCAGGTTGACAGTTTCAGTCGTTTCCCATTTAAGGTTCGGATTAGCGACGTTGGCCAGGCTCATTGTACCCGGCCTGAACGAGTAACGACCCTGCGCAGCACCGGCAGGAAATTCCTGGTTTCCTGTTATACCCCAACCTGCTCTGAGTTTCAGGTTTGTAAATACCTTGGGAGAAAACGCTTCTCTTGATAAAACCCATGCACCTGAAACGGACGGGAACAACCCGTATTTATTATTTTCTCCAAACTTACTGGAGCCGTCTGCTCTTAGTATAGCGGAGATATAATACTTATCAGCGAAGATGAGATTAGATCGTCCGAAAAAAGATTGAAGAGAATTTGAGGGCGCAGTGGTTGTAGTTGCCGATAACAAACCTGCAGGAGTATTGCCTAATATATCCGATCCCAAAACACTGAAGGTTGTGAAATTTGAACCGGTAACGTTACTGCTGTTTTGCTTATACACCTGGTATTCATACCCTAACAACGAGTTCATCCTGAAGTTTGGACTGAACTCTTTATTATAGTTAAGTGTATGAGTTAAGTTACGGCTAAATAGTGTAGAATTACTTACAGAAGCAAGACCCCGGCCGGTTATGTTGCTCAGGAACAAATTGCCGTTAAAGTCAATTTTTCTTGTTGCCCGCGATTGGTTTATACCCAGGGTAATCTTATAATCTAATCCTTTAATAAATTCATAGTTGGCCGATACATTTCCTAACAAATTAGTGATATCAGTAACATCCCTGTAATACTCCAGCAGCGCAAGCGGGTTAGTACCTAAACCAATGGTTTTATATTTTTCCTGGGTAAATGAGCCATCAGGATTTCTTAAAGGTATTGTAGGGTTCCATTCAACCGCGTTGCCGATAAGACTGCCCTGCACATTTGCATCGTTCGATACAGGAGCGGAATTTTGAATGGTATTGGAAGCAATAATGTTGGTATTAAAAGTAAGTTTGCCATCCAGCATTTTAAATACCCCGTAAAAGTTTCCCGTTAATTTTTTTAGTCCCGACATTTTTATGAGGCCATCCTGTTGCAGGTAACCGCCCGACAAGCGGTAATTTGCATCAGCATTACCACCCGATATAGAAGCATCATAGTTTTTTGTAAATCCTGTTCTAAGTATCTCTTTAAAAGGATCAAGACTTGCCTCGCCGTCAAATTTGGTTGCATTAAGGCTGCGCATTTTAATAGCCTCCCTGTACTGGTCGGCACTCATGTAGTCGATGTTCTTGCGTAACTGGCTGATCCCGGTATAAAGATTGATATCGAGACGTGGTGCGCCCCTTTTTCCTTTTTTAGTAGTAATGATCACTACTCCGTTGGCACCTCTTGAACCGTAAATTGCAGTAGAAGTAGCGTCCTTAAGGATGTCAATCGATTCTATGTCGTTAGGGTTAATAAAGTTTAACGGATTGGACGCCGGGGTTGCATTTAAAGCCCCGGCATTGCCAGAGGGTTTTGTATTTGCACCCTGTAAAGGCACCCCGTCCACCACAAACAACGGTTGGTTTCCTGATCGTACCGAGGAGATCCCCCTTATCCTGAATGTTACATCCGATCCCGGAGCTCCACTGTTATTTACGACCTGTACGCCGGCAACTCTTCCCTGCACCAACTGGTCAGGGGAGGTGTTAACACCGCGGTTAAAATTCTTCTCGGTAACCCTTGCAACCGAGCCGGTCAGATCCCTTACGTTCGTGGTTCCATATCCTACAACCACAACCTCACCCAATGCCTCTGCCTGTTCCTGTAAGGTAACATTGATGGAAGTTCTGCCATTAACAGGAACTTCAATAGTGGCAAAACCTATGTTGCTAAATTCAAGCGCAGTATTTGAGCCGGTAACATTGATCCTGTAATTACCCGAAGCATCACTAGAAGTGCCTCTTGAAGAGCCCTTTACTCTTACACTAACGCCTGATAAAGCATCGCCTTGCGCTGAAGTTACCTTACCCGCAATTTCTGTTGTCGTCTGCGCGAGTAACGACGAAAAAGCCATTAGCTGAATAATGGCTATATTAAGTAAGAAATAGAAAACCTTACTTCTGCTATGTAAAATTTTACTTGACATACGGCTTGCGATTGTTTTGATTTTAATTAAAATGCCATTAGGGGATATATTTAAGAGAACGGTGTTTTCTTTCGCTGCCCGGAATTTTATCTTTTTGTTACAGGCATTCGTTTTTTGCGGCTTCATCGTTGCGTCGCATTACGTTCGTCCGCATCTTATTGGGGAGCCTCAGGCTTTAATTCAAATCCTATTTAAAATTCTAATTGCCTTATTAAATGGATTCGAACTTTTTTAGATGATTGTCATGCCTGAACATTCGGACCAATAAAAAAAACCCGTTATTGATAATACAACCGAACTTAAACGTCTCGACTTACTAATAGCCATTTGCTAAAAGTTTCGAGTCAAGGAATTGTTTTGCTCTCGGTACATCTGATTCTTCTAAATGCTCGATTATGATAGGAATGTTTGGATGGTCTTTACCAAGACGTTTCAGATAAAGGTCATAATTGAGGCTACCTAAACCAGGTGCCGGTAATTCAATCATACCCACTCCCCTTAGTGCATGTGCTTCGC
>JAQBNO010000019.1 GCA_028288485.1 Segetibacter sp. | reverse complement strand
AAATTGTGGTTGCAGTATAGCCGTGCAACGCAGGAAACCTCAGGGGCGGCTCCCAAAGCATGCAAAATGAACTTTTAGTGCGCTCAGTTTTAGCTCAAGCCGACTGGCTTCGTTCTTGTAAAGGATCTACACCCAACCGGCTGATGTTCCTTATGCAATAACTGTTGGCAGAAGCGAATATTTTAATACCAACCGATAAAAACAGACACCAACTTTACTCTTTTGTTGCCAGTAGCTATGCAGGCGAAAGGATTGCGACCCTTCGGCTTAGCTCAGGTTACCCTTCGGCTTAGCTCAGGTTACCCTTCGGCTTCGCTCAGGGTAAAAAAAAATGCTACGCTAAGTTCTATCAAAGAATTAAAAGTTGAACTGAGCGTAGCAACGATGATTCTTATAGTACAAAAAGCCGGTATCCAAAAAATTAAAAATCAAGACAGAAAAACGAGTTCATTAGCTGGATGTTGAATACGAATTATATTGCTGGTGATAAAAAAACTTCATACCAATAGCAGCAGCTGTATCTAAAGTTTTATCGTTGATAGAAAACTTCATACAAATTTCATCCCCCGAGCGTGTTGTTGTTACACTACAATTTATTTTATTGTCGCTACTAAAGCTCTCGTTGGCCTATGTATTCGCCCCCTTCACCGATCATTTTTGGTTAAAAGTTTTTGGGTATTTAAAAAAAGTTGTTAAATTGTTCGCGAATTGCTTATTTTTTTAACCCTTTTTAACGATTTGTATGCCAAAACTACTAACTGCCCGCAGTTTGCTTTTAACTGCATGTCTCCTCTTTTTCTCAATCGTAACTTTTGCCCAAAGAACAATAAGCGGTAAAGTTACAGGCAACAACAACGAACCCGTGTCAGGTGCTACTGTTGCCGTTAAAGGAACAACCATTGCCACTCAAACGAATGCGGAAGGAGCCTTTACACTCAATGCTCCCACGGACAGACCAACTCTAATAGTCTCGAACGTTGGCTTTGAAAATGCAGAAGTTACTGCTGGCGGCCGTGATGCCCTTAATGTTTCTTTAAGACCAACAAACGCGACTCTTACGGAAGTGGTAGTAACTGGGTATACCTCCCAGGCAAAAAAAGACATCACTGGTTCGGTAGCTGTGGTTAATGTCAAGGAATTGATCGCCAATCCGGGGTCAAATGTTCAAAACCTTTTACAAGGTCGTGCCGCGGGAGTAACTGTTGGTACTTCAGGTGTTCCCGGCGCTGGAGCGAATGTGCGTATTCATGGATACAGCACGTTTGGAAACAACGAACCTTTATACGTAGTTGATGGTGCACGTGTAGGTTCGATTACCGAATTGAATCCAAATGATATTGAAAGTATGCAGGTGTTGAAAGATGCCTCAGCAGCTTCAATATATGGTTCCGCTGCTGCAGGAGGTGTTATTATCATCACGACAAGAAAAGGTAGAGTGGGAAAGCCGAGGGTTACCTACGAAACTTATTATGGCGTACAAAGCTTCAATAAGAGACTGGAGTTGATGAATACAAAAGAGTATGGAGATTATCTCTTTCTCTTAGCAAAAAACTCGGGTAATTTAAATGCAAATGGTGAATTTTCACATGGTCAATATGCAGGACCAGGCGGTAAAAGCACTACGCCAATTATTCCTGACTTTATTTACGCCGGTGGCGGACAGCCTGGTGGAAAAAGCGGGGCCATTTTCGCAGGTGATCCTGCCGCAGACCCTTCAAAATATAAATATGATCCATTCGATGTAAATGGGCCCGGCACGTACCTCATCGTCCCTGCGAGTAAAGAAGGCACCGACTGGATAGGCGCAATTTTGCAAAAAGCACCTATGACAAACCACCAGGTTACAGTTTCGGGTGGTTCTGAAAATGCCAATTACCTTTTTGGATTAGATTATTTTGATCAGAAAGGTGTTGTTTACACTTCAAGATACAAGCGGTATGCGCTCAGGTCTAACACCAGTTTTGTGATAAAAAATAAAGTCAGAATTGGTGAAAACCTGCAACTGAACTTTACTGACAGATCAGGAGTTCAGGCGTTTACAAACCAGGATGAAGGTAACCCGATCGCCTTTGCATACAGAATGCAACCGATAGTTCCGGTGTTAGATATAGCAGGAAATTATGCCGGTACAAGAGGCGCCAATCTCGGAAACGCGCAAAGTCCATACGCCAATTTAGACAGGAGAAAAGATGCCAAAGAAAAACGAGTTGGTATCATAGGAAGTGTGTACGGAGAATTTGATTTTTTACGTTACTTCACATTCCGCTCTAATATCGGGGTTGACTTCGGTAATGCCAGCTCATTCGCATTTGTTAAAGGATTTTATGAGGGAGCTGAGGGAAGAACAAATATTGCCACCTTCAATGAAGCGCAAAGCTATGGTTACCAGTTAACGTGGTATAATACGGTAAATTTCAGGAAAACGTTTAAAGATGTACATGAGGTAAGGGCTTTATTAGGTACTGAAATTGTTCAAAATCAAGGCAGAAACCTTTCTGCAAATGCAAATGATTTTTTCAACCTGGATCGAAATTTCTGGCAAATTAGTTCTACACTCAGTCCTACGCCTTCTGGTGCAAGCAGCGAATTTAGAAACAGGAAATATTCTCCGTTAATATCTCAAGTCAATTATGCTTATAAGGATAAATACCTTGTATCTGCCTCATTAAGAAGGGATGGTTCCTCCGACGCATTTGGCCCGAGAAACAAATATGGTAACTTTCCTGCATTCAGTGTTGGCTGGAGGCTATCTGAAGAAGGGTTCTTCAAAAAGAACGGAGTTATTAATGACCTTAAATTAAGATTCGGTTATGGAAGTTTAGGTAATGATAACATCAGCCCGCTTGGCTTCCTTAGTCTTTTCACCATAAACAATGATGCTTCTTACCCCATTAACGGAAGTAATACCAGTTTTACTCCTGGCGTAAGGCATCAAACTATTAGTAATCCCGATATCAAATGGGAACAAACAACAACCTCTACTTTAGGTGTAGATGCAACACTGGTAAATAATAAAATAACCATGTCCTTGGATCTCTATAACCGCGAAACTACTGACCTTTTATTTGAGAAAGAGTTAGACCCGACAATTTTTGGCGGAAGAATCGAAAGGCAACCTATCAATATAGGTAATATGAATAATAAAGGTATAGACCTTGCCCTTGCTTATCATGGAACTCCAAACAAAGACTTTCGTTATGATGTAAGCACGACCTTCTCTTTATATAAGAACAAGGTAGGACAATTGGCGGATCCTTTCTTCGAAGGCGATAGAACAAGAATAGATCCATTCAACCGCTCTGTTACCGGTCAACCTATGTCCAGCTTTTATGGATACGTGATTGACGGCTTTTTTGATGATGCCACTGAACTTGCTTCACTTACCCAGGCGGGCAAATTTATCGGAGGTTGGAAATACAAAGATTTATCTAGTCCTGATGGCAAGCCTGATGGAAAAATAACTCCTGAAGACAGAACTTTCATTGGTAGTCCACATCCTAAATTTGTTATGGGCTTTAATGCAAGCGCGAGCTACAAGGGTTTTGATTTTTCCGGTTTCCTTTACTGGAAGTGTGGCGGACAGATTGCTAACTATACCCGGTACTGGACAGATTTCAACACTTTCCAGGGAAACAGGACCAAAAAGGTACTGTATGATAGCTGGACTCCGGAAAGACGCAATGCATCACTTCCAATGATAACCAGTAATGATGCAACAAGCGGTACGTTACCGGTTAATTATTATATAGAGCCAGGTGGATATTTAAGATTGCGTAATCTTCAGTTAGGTTATACGCTTCCAAAAACCATTCTTGACAGGTTTGGGATCGATCGTGTAAGACTTTATATCCAGGCCCAAAACCTTTTCACTATAACCAAATATTCCGGTCTGGATCCTGAAATTACAACCATTAATACTGGTCGTAATGATTATACCAGGCGCTTTGCTGATAGAAACCTCGGGGTTGATGTAGGGAATTACCCAACACCCAAAGCATTCCTTTTTGGACTTAACGTTGGATTTTAAACCTATTGGCAATAGATGTTGAATTTGAAAAACAAATAATTATGAAACAAATATCAAGATATTTAATAGTCTCCGGTATAGCAATCGCAGCCTTTATGGCATTCAGTGGTTGTACGAAAGAATATTTAGAACCGCAGCCTTTTAGCCGTTACTCTACAGAGCAACTACAGAGCAAAAAAGGTATTGAAGGCTTGCTGCTAGGAGCATACGGTATGCTCGACGGACAAGGCATAGCAGGCGCATCAGGTTGGATGGTAGGTGCCACGAACTGGGTGTATGGAGACGTCGTTTCTGATGATGCGTATAAAGGAACAGATGCAGGCGACCAACCGCAAATGACGGAAATTGAATTGTTTGCTTCCCAGGCTGCAAATACTTACTTCTATTATAAGTGGCTGTCTTTATACGACGGGGTTGCAAGAACTAATGATGTAATCAAATTTGCAGGTCTAATACCAGAACTTACAGAAGCTAATAAGAAAGATTATATAGCACAAGCCAGGTTTTTAAGAGGGCATTTTCATTTTGAAGCTAAAAGGTTGTGGAACAAGGTGCCTTATACAGATGAGGCAACTACTACATACGATAATAAGACCGACATATGGTCAAAAATTGAAGCCGACTTTAAATTTGCCTATGATAATTTAGCGCCTACCCAACCTTTAGTGGGTAAAGCGAATAAATGGGCCGCTGGTGCTTACCTTGCTAAAGTTTACATGTATGAGAAAAAATTTGTTGAAGCAAAAGCTTTATACGACGTTATTATAGCAGAGGGCATGACGGCGAACGGTAAGAAATATGATTTGCAGAAAGAGTATTGGAAAAATTTTGACATAGCTTTTGAAAATAGTGAAGAAGCAGTTTTCTCGCAACAAAATCAGGCGAGTGGTATAGTAACCGCGTCCGCTGAAACTTCTTACGAACTGGCTTATCCTTACGGGGGTGTTTGGGGCTGCTGCGGATTTTTTCAACCGTCCCAAAACCTCGTAAATTCATTTAAAACAGACGCAAATGGTCTGCCACTTTTAGATGAATCGTACAACAATACAAATCTTCTTAATGATGAGGGGCTTACTTCAAACCAGCCTTTTACAACTGATATAGTAACTCCCTTAGACCCACGTTTAGACTGGACCGCAGGAAGACGAAGTATTCCTTATTACGATTATGGCCCTCATCCCGGCCGTAGTTGGATTCGCGACCAGGCTTATGCCGGTCCGTACAGCCCTAAAAAGCATGTTACCAAAAATTCAGAACTGGGTAATTTTACCAACAGCAATAATTTCAGGCAAACAGCAAAGAATTATAATATCATTCGGTTTGCAGATGTTTTGTTAATGGCGGCGGAAGCAGAGATTGAAGCCGGTTCTCTAAGTAAAGCACAAGAATATATCAACCGGGTTAGGGCCAGGGCAGCCAATCCTGCCGGTTTTGTTCCGGGATCACCCGCAAATTACCAGATTAAACCCTATACTTCTCCTTTTGAGAGCCAGGAGACTGCAAGAAAAGCAGTTCGTTTTGAAAGACGACTGGAACTTGCGATGGAAGGCCATCGTTTCTTTGATCTTGTGCGATGGGGAATTGCCGACCAGGTGCTGAACGCCTATGTCTCTGTTGAAAAAAACAGGAGAAGTTACCTGAAAAGTTCAGGCGGATTTACAAAAGGCAAAAACGAATATTACCCAATTCCAAACAGGGTAATTGAAATTGCCGCAAAAGCGGGCAATACTTTGCAGCAAAACCCGGGCTACTGATCGATATCATTAAATTCACACTAAAGTTTTATTCTTTTTGCTAAGTCTCCACCTAAAAGTGGAGACTTTTTTGCGTGGTCAGGGTGGTTATAAGCTTTCATTATTCCAACACACCCACCGTCTACCTGCCAGTTGCGACTGTGGTGTGAAGGCGCAGGTGGCCAACTAATGGCGGTTTTTTACCCAATTTCATCTAAATGCCTGGGTCTTTTTTTTGACGGAAGTTGAGGTATTTGAAAATGTAATACGTGAAGTGAAAAAAGCGGGTGTATTTTTGGGAGCCCAGCAACGTGGCTACTATTTGGCTTTGCTTGCGTCGCACACTTGTACTTTTTAGTCGCTACTG
>JAQBNO010000134.1 GCA_028288485.1 Segetibacter sp. | reverse complement strand
TTGAAAGTGATAACATCATCAACGGCACTGCTGCAAGGAAGACCGGCAACAGCAAAAAAAGGGTTGTTTTCAGAAGCAAAAATTCGTAGTACGTTTCTTAAAACTACTACCCGATAAATCTTATCTTCCATTCCAAAATTATACTGCATGATTAAAAAAATAATCCTGGTATTTTGCTATGCAACTTTATTTTCGTCGCTCTCGAAAGCTCAATCCGGTTATAGCAATTACACGCAGCAAACTAGTCGCATTCAACAACTTCAAGCAAGCAATCCTCAATTGGCCAAGGTAAGATCACTTGCAAAAACAGTTGGAGGCAAAGATATATGGCAGATCACCATCGGGCAAGGGAATGTAGAAAGTAAACCGGCCATTGTTGTAGTAGGTGGCACAGAGGGAAATTATTTAATAAGTACTGAACTTGCAATTGGCCTTGCAGAAAACTTATTAGACGGCAGCACAACCGATAGCATTAGGGCATTGCTCAATAAAACTACTTTTTATATTTTTCCAAATATGAGCCCCGATGCTATGGAACAATATTTTGCGCCACTCAAATATGAGCGACAGGGTAATGCCGCACCAACAGATGATGACAGGGATGGGAAGATAAATGAAGATGGCTTTGATGATCTTAATGGCGATGGCAAAATAACCTGGATGCGGGTAGAGTCGCCTATAGGCGATTATAAAACACATCCTGATAACCCCGCAGTTATTTTAAAAGCCGATGCAGTTAAAGGTGAGAAGGGAAAATATCTTTTATACTCCGAAGGAATAGACAATGATAAAGATGGAGCGTTCAATGAAGATGGTGAAGGAGGCGTATGGTTCAATAAAAACTTCACTTATAAAAATCAATCCTTTTCGCCCGGCGCCGGGGAGTATGCTGTTTCCGAAAAAGAATCCCGGGCATTGCTTGATTATTTATTCGAACAATTTAATGTGTATGCTATAGTAAGCTTTGGAAGCAATAACAATCTCAGCACACCTTTTACCTACAATGCCGCAACCGCTACGCAGCCAATCATAGCCGGGTGGCTTCAGCAGGATGTAAGAGCAGATAGTATGGTTTCTGAGCTGTATAATAAAACTGTTAACATGAAAGATGCTCCCAAAACAAATGCCGCTGGTGGCGATTTTCTTTCATGGGGTTATTATCATTACGGACGTTACAGTTTTAGTACGCCGGGTTGGTGGGTGCCTAAAACAAAACCCGACAGTACCAAAGGCGAAAAGCCTCTTACAGTTGATGAGGCAACTGTTAACTATCTCCGCTGGGCGAACCAGCAGGGCATCACGAACACTTATACCGAATGGAAAACAATTCAGCATCCTGACTTTCCCAACCAGAAAGTGGAGGTGGGTGGTGTTGACCCTTTTGTACTGATGAACCCTCCTTATAAACTCGTTCCCGATCTTGTAAAAAAACACACAGACTTTTTAATGAAGTTAGCAGGCAATCAACCGGAGTTGGACATCGTGAATGTAAAAACCGAAAAGCCTGGTGCCGGCTTAACAAGAATAACATTAGATGTAATGAACAAGGGAGCACTTGCTTCGCACTCAAAGCTTGGCGAAAGAACTTATTGGGTAAAGCGAATAAACGTAAAAGTAAATACAAGCGGCAATCAGTCTTTTATTAGTGGCAAGAAAATACAGGTATTGAATTCGCTGGAAGGATACAGTTCGCAACAACTGAGCTGGCTGATAAAAGGTACAGGCAAACTCACCATTGAAGCAGGTAGTCCCACTACTGGAAGTAAAACCATTGAAGTACCTCTTTAATATCAATTAAACCACGAACAACATGAGCCGCTATATGAAACTTTTTACTTTACAGTTTCTTCTCGCAGGTGTTACACTGTCTGCATATTCTCAAACATCGTCGCAGCTATTTAAAGCTGCAGGCTCTCCGGTTAATCCAAAAGTAGTTATGAGCTGGAACAGGTATAATGATCACGCAGGCATTACAGAAATATGTAAAAAGATCGCCGCTGCGTATCCTCACCTTGCCAAATTAGAATCAATAGGCAAATCATACAAAGGGCGTGATATCTGGTGCCTTACAATTACGGATTTTAAAAAAGGAAATGCGGATAAAAAGCCCGGTATGTATATAGATGGAAATATTCACTCCAATGAAGTACAAGGAAGTGAATTTTCGTTATACACCGCATGGTATCTTACAGAGTCTTTTAAAGACACAAAGTTTATACAGGAATTATTAGCCGACAAGGTTTTCTATATTATTCCTACTATTAATCCTGACGGCAGGGATAGTTATTTCCATGAGCCTAATACCGGAAGTTCACCAAGATCTGGGGTCATCCCGATAGATAATGATCGTGATGGACTGGTAGATGAAGACGGCTATGATGACCTGGATGATGATGGTGAAATTTTACTGATGCGTCGTAAGAACCCAAACGGGCGATACCGTCCCGATCCTGTTGAACCACGACGCCTACTGCAGGCGGGGCCTGATGAAAAGGGTGAGTATGAATTTCTTGGGCTTGAAGGAAAAGATAATGATGGTGATGGTTTGGTGAATGAAGATGGCTACACATTCGAATACGATCCCAACCGCGACTGGGGCTGGGGATGGCAACCTAATTACGTTCAGAACGGCGCTTACAAATATCCATTTTCACTTCCCGAGAACCGGGCTGTAATGGAATTTGTGATGAAGCATCCGAACATTGCTGCTGCTCAAAGTCTTCACAACGCGGGTGGACAAATATTACGTGGCCCGGGCGATCCGAATGATCTTCAAACGTACAACGCGCAGGATTTGCAGGTGTATGATGTGATCGGTAAGAAAGGCGAGGAACTAATACCCGGCTATAAATACCTGGTGGTATATAAAGATCTTTATTCAGTCTATGGTGGTGAACTGGATTGGTTGTATGGTGGCCGTGGTATATATACCTTTTCAAATGAATTATGGACACCTTATCTATTTTTTAATAAAGAAGCCGCACGGGATTCGCAGGATAACACATCGTTTTCTTTTGATCGTTTTACCTTATTTAAAGATGCCTTCGTTGAATGGCATGAATTCAATCACCCGCAATATGGCAAAATTGAAATAGGGGGGTTTAAGAAAAACTTTGGAAGGGCACATCCCGGATTTTTAATGGAAAGCGATGCACACCGCAATATGTCGTTTACTATTTATCACTGTTATCATACCCCCAAACTAAATGTTGATACGGTTGTTGAAAAAGACCTCGGTGATGGGTTGAGGGAAGTAACTGCAATTGTTTCCAACAGCAGGCTAATGCCAACTCACTCCAGCCAGGACCTCAAATACAAAATTGAAAGTCCCGATTATATTACTCTAACAGGCGCCAAAGTAATAGCAGGGATGGTTGTTGATAATGCCGACCTCAACATCACTAGCGAACAAAAAAATAATCCCTCTACAATTACCGTCCGCAACATACCAGGTTTGGCAACGGTAAGCGTAAGATGGATAGTGCAGGGAGGTGGAAAATATACGGTTATGGTAGATAGCAAGAAAGGTGGAACAGTGAGTAAATCACAATAATGAAAGGCCATTATTTATATACTTTCAAATATCCTATAGATTATTTTATCGTCACTCATTTTCCAAGATGATTTTATCGAACTAAACACTTTTAGCTTTGGTTTTCTTTTTATCACTTACCAACCTCCAATCGTGTACTTATCATACAACTCAAACAAAACTCTATTCGCTTGGTTTCGTTTATGAAAAGGTTCTGTCGTAGCAGAGGTTTACGGCTTTGTCTAATGTGTATCCTTCTTTTGTCCCCGGCCTCCGAACTTCTATTATACAGCCGTTGCGTCGCACACTTTTACTGTTGTGCTTGCTTCATCAGCCATG
>JAQBNO010000151.1 GCA_028288485.1 Segetibacter sp. | reverse complement strand
TTTAAGCAGCCTTATCATCGAATCTGAAGCAGTCCCCCACAATATTAATTCATTATTAATAATTATAATTCAAATCACTATTGTTAAACATAAAATTGCTTAAAAGCAGAAGAACCCTTCTACTTCACCATGTTTAAGTTTTATCATTTTTGGGGACAATCAGATGTATTTTACGGCAACATCGTTGGCCGAGTAGGGCAAGGCATTTCAGCTTCACCCTCTCACAGAACCGTACGTGACAGTCTCCCGTCATACGGCTCTTACCAGTCTTTTAGTTCAAAAAGAAGTGTACCCCTTCTTCCAATGGTCAAAGAGGTATCTGTGGTTTGCTGCGATTTGTTGCACTTTATTACTTGCTTCTATCCATCCACACTTGTGCTTCTTTGCATACCACTTGGCTATCTGTTTGTTTATCGGATTGAATACTTTACGCATGTCTGAGGGACGGAACTTACTATAATAATTTATCCATCCTCTTGTTTGTAACTCTATTTGATAACTTATTTCCACCAGCTTTTTGCTCGTGTCTTTAAATAATCTCTTCTCGCTTATCCATGCCTGTATCCGCTTTACAGCTTTGCTGCTGATACCCGGTGAAAACGTTCCTATTAGCCTCCCATCTTTTGTACTTGCTTTGCGCGGCTTGAACTGGTATCCTAAAAAGTCAAAACTCTTATTCGGATATTCATCATCGCTCCCCCACTTCTGACACTTGACAATCTTTGTTTTCTCCGGATGCAAGCTTAGCATGCATTCTGCCATTCGCTCTCCTATTTGCTCGAGTAGCTGCTCTGCTTCTTTTAGGCTATAACAATGTACTATCACGTCGTCTGCATATCTTTCAAATGGGTTGTTTGCATGATACTTCTCCATCCATTTATCAAACGCAAAATGTAGGAACATATTCGCTAACGCCGGACTGATTACTCCGCCTTGTGGGGTGCCTTTTGTCCGTTGTTCTATGTTCCCTTCCGCCTTGTGTATCGCTGCGTTCAGCCATCGCTTTACGTACATCAGTATCCATTTTTCCTGTGTAAAACGTTCCACCGCTTTCATCAGCAACTCATGGTCAATGTTGTCAAAGAAACCTTTGATGTCAAGGTCGATCGCCCAGCCATACGTAAAACACATCTTCCTGCATTGTGCTACAGCATCTTGTGCATTCCTGCCCGGACGGTAACCGTATGAACTGTTGCAGAACTCCTTTTCCACCAACGGTTCTAAAATATCCACCACTACTTGCTGTGCTATCCGATCAAGCAAAATCGGTATGCCTAATCGCCTTTCGCCTCCACCCGCTTTAGGTATGATAACTTCTCTGGTCGCCTGCGGAAAGTAGCTGCCGCTTGTCATTCGGTTCCACAATTTGTACAGCAGACTTTGCCAGTCTTTGTCAAATGCTTCCCATGTCATGCCGTCTACTCCGCCTGCGCCCTTCTTGCTGCGCACCTTTTTGCACGCTGCTATCACTTGTTCCATACTAATCGCGTAACGGCCATCTTCTTTCTTTACTTTTGGTTCCATCTTTCAAATTCTTTCCCTTTTTACAAGGTTGGTTCAATTGATTTCTCCCGACTGGTCAGATCCCTTCGCTCTGCTTTGCTTTCACAAAACGTCTTCACTACTACGAACCTGTCCGCCCCTGACACATGCTCTTCGGCTACTTTTGGCCTTACAATTTGTGCTGCTTGTACCGTTTCACCCGCTTAGCTTTCGTACACCCTGGCGCGCCTGCAGATGATTTTACCTATTTGCTTCGCCTGGCTCATGTCAGGTTCTCCTGTTCCATTGCTTAGCCTGTGTAAGTGTCTTGCCTTCTCTATACCGTACATCATGCAGCCAAAACCAGTTTATAATCGCTGCACTCTTTTCACAACGTGTGACAGAACGTTGCTTTCGATGTATACTTCCAAGTTTTCGATACCTCATCAAAGGTTTACTTGCGTTCAACTCACTTACACTCACCTCACCGCTAACGTTCAGCACCTCACCTCTTAAAGTAAAGCACCTTAGCGGGGTTTGATAGGTTTGTCTGTCAACCCTACCGATAGCTCATTCTTATTTATAAGAACTCTATCATCTATTCAATAGCTTTGCAGGACACAATGTCACTCACTTGTACGGCAAATTTTTATGGCACTATTTATAAACTTTAACCATTGCAGTCGACCTCAAACTTCAAGGTATCTTTTTCCTAACTTCACCAAATGACTACAGAGGCAATTATAAAAGAAATTAATAAGCTTGATGAAACAGACAAGTTATTTGTGATTGAAAGAACAGCAAAAAGCTTAAGAGAAAATAAAAGTAAAAATTTAGAGCAAGCGGTAAACGATTAATAACATGATTATAAAACGGACGAAGAACTGACTATTTTCACCTCATAGATGTTCAATATTTTAAGAAGCAAGGTGAAATATGGCTGTCTTGAACCTGCCGCAGGAGCAGAAATCAAAAAAACAAGAACTGCTTTTATGTCAATGATAAGCTTCCCGGGAAGCGTCCATTAAAAGTAAATGTTCCTCTTACTGACCGGAAAGATCGTTATGCTGTTGCGCTCTGGATGGTTAAAATTTCTCCTGATGAGGGGAATGGATTAAGCAAAAAATTTTCTATTGGTTGTTTTCAAATTCGTTCAGTTTCTGTAGAACGATTAGTTAAAAAAATGGAGCTGTTGATAACGATCTGATGGAAAAAGTACGTCAATCTTTATATCTTGTTTTAAGTATTCAATAACTTAAGTATCTGTTTATAACGTCCTATTGTTAATTCTCGGATGCCTCTTATTTCGTTAGGCATAAAGACTTTATTTTGTGCCCCTAAGCAATGCAGGACAATACAACATCTTCCACTCTTTTTTCTGATGACGTAAAACGAAAGTTGTATGCTGAAGTAATCATTCCCCTCGCATTACCAAGAAATTATACCTGGGCAATTCCTGAACATTTAAAAGAAAATATACACCCAGGTTCAAGAGTAGAGGTACAGTTGAAGAATAAGAAGTATTCAGGCATCGTAAAACAGGTTCATTCAAACAAACCCCAGGCATTTGATCCAAGGGAAATTCTGAATGTTCTGGATGACCAACCGCTTGTTTACCAACACCAGTTACAATTATGGGAATGGATGGCTGCCTATTACATGTGCAGCGAAGGCGATGTGATGCAGGCTGCTCTGCCATCACATTTAAAATTATCAAGCGAAAGCATACTTGCATTTAACGAAGAATATGGCGAAGACTTTTCAGATTTAAACGATGAAGAATACCTGGTAGCAGAAGCGCTTTTATTAAAAAAAGAATTGAAGCTTGGTGAAGTACAGCAGATATTGGATGCTTCACACGTTTATCCAATTATAAAAGGACTGGTTGAAAAAAAGGTTTGTATTGTTTGGGAAGCGCTGAAGGATACGTACAAACAAAAGCTGGAAACATACGTTCACCTTCATCCCGATTATCATAACGAAGATAACCTGGCAAAGCTGCTGAACGAATGGAGCAAGAACAAAGCACCCAAACAACTTGAACTCCTCCTCTCCTACCTGCACTTAATAAAAACCGAAGGCGAAGTAACACAAACCAATCTTTTAAAGAAAGCCAATGCTACAGCAGCACAATTAAAAGGTTTGGCTGATAAAAATATTGTACGACTCGAAAAACGTTCTGTCGACAGGCTTCCCACTTTACCACGGGACATTAAGATAGATTTTCAATTATCGGAAGCCCAGGTTGTTGCTGCAGAAAGTGTGCAACAGGTTTTACAAGAGAAGTCAGTTTGTTTACTGCAGGGTGTTACATCGAGCGGCAAAACGCAGATCTATATAAAACTAATTGAGCAGCACATAAAGGAAGGAAAACAGGTATTGTACATGCTTCCCGAAATAGCTTTAACTGCACAGATAATCCGGAGACTTCAGAAGTATTTTGGCGGCTACATCACTATCTACCATTCCAAATTCAACCCGAATGAAAGAGTTGAAATATGGAACAAAATAAAGACGGGTGAAACAAAAGTAGTACTCGGGGCAAGATCTTCGTTATTTCTTCCATTCAAAGACCTTGGGTTGATTATTATTGATGAGGAGCATGACCCGTCATATAAACAGCAGGAGCCGGCGCCCAGATACCATGGCCGTGATTCTGCTATTTACTATGCTTCGCTCTTTAATGCAAAAGTTTTATTAGGCAGCGCTACCCCTTCTATAGAAAGTTATTTCAATACGAAATCGGGGAAATATGGCTTGGTTAATTTGACCGAGCGTTACGGCAACGTGCAAATGCCTGCCATTCAAATAGTCGACGTAAAGACCATCATTACAAAAGACAAGGCAAAAATCATCTTATCACCGCAATTAACAGAAGGCATTCAGCAGTCGCTGCAGCAGAAAAAACAAGTCATCCTGTTTCAAAACCGGCGTGGCTATTCACCCTACCAGCTCTGTGGAACCTGTGGTTGGATCCCTCAGTGCGAAAACTGTAATGTTTCGCTCACCTACCACAAAGCAAAAAATAAACTGCAGTGCCATTATTGCGGAACTGCTTATCCTTTGGTATATACTTGTGCAGCCTGTGGAAGCCACAATTTCATGCAGAAAAACTTCGGTACCGAAAAGATAGAAGAGGCTTTAACCGAAGCCTTTCCCGAAGCAAAAATTGCACGAATGGATTATGACAGCGTTCGCGGCAAGAATGACCACGATTCACTCATTAAACTTTTTGAACAGCAAAAAATAGACATACTTGCAGGTACGCAGATGGTGGTAAAAGGGCTTGATTTTGAACACGTAAATCTTGTAGGAATTGTTGATGCAGATGCCCTCTTAAACTTCACCGACTTCCGGGTGAATGAAAGAGCGTTTCAACTGATGGAACAGGTTAGCGGCCGAGCAGGCCGGCGCGAAGAACAAGGCAAGGTGATTGTGCAGGTAAGCAATACGCATCATCCGGTGCTGCAATTTGTACAACACCACAACTACGAAGAATTATACCGCTTCGAAATCGAGAACCGGAAGAACTTCTTCTACCCGCCTTTCTCACGCATTATTCAAATCATCTGCAAGCATAAGGATAAGGACATCGCAGAAGAAGCTGCAAATATTTTAGGCCAGGTGCTGTCGCAAAAGTATGCCGCTTATCTAAGCGGACCAGCTGAACCATCTGTGAACCGCGTTCGCAATCAATACCTGTTCGAGCTGTTGCTGAAGCTACCAAAAGATGCAAATTTAATCCGGCAATGTAAGCAGGATATTGTGCAGCAGGTTGGCATCATTCAATCAAATAAGAGATACCGCAGCGTGACTATTATTCCGGATGTGGATGCAGTTTAAGTAAATAAGACTTCTTATTTAGCTGCAGCTACTGTCGCATCGCACTCTTGTCCTCTATTGTTACGTTCTGCAGTCGCAACCAGGTTCTATATTTATTGTAACCTGGTAATATGAAGCTAACGCTTGAATTACCACTACAGAAGTTACCGAAACAGAAGTTAAAAGAATTGTAGCCGTAAAACTATACCAAGCAGGAAAGCAATCATTTGCGCCGGCTGCGGATTTAGCAAAAATGCCTAAAAAGAATTTTGCAGAAATTCTTTATCAATACAACGTTTCCACTATAAACCATCCAATTTCCCAAATAGCAAGAGATGCCAGAGCAAGATAGTGTTATCATAGCGGACACCAGTTGCTTTATTCTATTAGATAAGATTAATCATTTGTCATGAAGGAATTGTTCGGAAATGAGACAACAACTATTGTTGTGTCGATCAAATTTAACAAACCTCTTCCCCGTTGGATAAATATAAAGGTTGTTGCCAATCTGCACCCACAAAGATCTTTGGAACTGAAAGTTGATAAGGGTGAGGCAAGCGCTATTTTCTCAGCAATCTAAAAAGTAAATTCTTTATTGATATTAGATGATTTAAAAGCGAGAAAATTAGCATCTAAATTAAATCTTTCATTTACAGGAACGCCGGGAGTTCTTTTAAAAGCTAAAGAAGTTGGAATAATTACAGCAATTAAGCCGGTTATGTTGCAAATTCAACAAACAACTTTTAGATTTTCTAATAAACCTTTTACAGAAATATTGGAAAATAACCGGCGAAGTATGATAACAACCCTGCGTATGTTTGACAGCGTAAAAAGATAAAAAAGGTCGACAAAGCTTTGCCGATGAACGAAATGCGACCCTTCGGCTTCGCTCAGGGTAAACGGTTACGCTAAGTTCTATTAACGAATTAAAAGTTGAACTGAGCGTAGCAACGATGATTCAATAAAGGACAAATGCCTGTA
>JAQBNO010000140.1 GCA_028288485.1 Segetibacter sp. | reverse complement strand
CCTCTTTTTTTAAGGTTCACCTGGTCGAGAATGGTGTTGATACTTTCTTCTTTTGCCTTGTCAATAAAACCGCAGGTATTTACAATTACAATGTTATGGTCGCGCTTACCGCTTTCGTGTACAACAGCAATTTCGTTGGCCAACAGCTGACCACTGAGTACCTCACTGTCAACCATATTTTTGCTGCATCCAAGGGTAATAATATTAACCTTATCTTTTTTAAGTGTTCTTGATTTCATAAAGAGGTCGCAAAGGTACTAAGAATGAAAACCTCTTAAGAATTTTAACGGTTTGTTTCCCGTCCCAAGCTGCAAAATTTACAGGGGAAATTGTTAAAGAAGAAGTTTTGGTAGCCGGCGGAGGAAGATCTATTAAACCCCCTTGCGTCGCACACTTGTACAATCTGTCTGTATTTTCAGCATTCTTTACCGAAAAAGGTAGTAGTTGGCTCTTCAATGAATTATCTTTAATAGCGATGACCGTCGCACTCTTATATTATATTTTCACTGCGGAGCTAAATAAGGGAAAACGGCTTTATAAACTTAGCCGTTTTTCCATCTTTTGACTTCTACAGTGACACAGTCCCTGTTATCAATTTTCATTTAAGTGATCTTCGTCGACACTTAAACACCTAGCAAACAGTATTTTTCACGTGAGCAACAATGGTTTTTTCAAATACCAGGCACACTGGAGTGTTCATCTGCTCGTAGTCGCAGCCATACCGTAATTGAGATCCTGCGAAGAGCGGGAAAAAAGAAATATGTATTTGCTTTGCTCGTGCCACACCCTTTCCAAGAAAAGGCATTGTTTTTAATTGTGAGCAATATTAAATAATGGAAGATCAAAAAATGCTCCTATATAGAGACGTAAAGTATTAACTGAAGTAGCATCTTTTATTTTTCTTAATTCCGGGGTATATTGAATGCCACCGGAAAAACAAATTGGTGTGTTTTTCAGACCCCATCTCACATGAAAACCAGGTGATAATAGCTGGCCCCATTCAACTTTATTTGGTAAACCAGCCGACGCAGCATCTGAATTTGTAATCCTATATGCTACCACCGCACCAATGTCTATAAGTGATAATGTAAGCGTCCATGCATTGCCTGTCAGCTGTTTTAACGTGCCTTGCGATGTAAAATATGATTTTCTGGCCGGGCCTGTTTTTGTAGACCAGCTATAAGACACTCCGATTGGTGCCGACAATCCCCATACTCCTGCCCAGCTAATATTGTCTTTACTGCTTAGTGGAAATTCTGCTCCAATATAAGCACCTACGTAAGCATTCAAATCCCATGATCTCCTGCTAACTCTTTTAATTTTGTATGAGTTGGGGGGCAGCGCATATTTCTCTATTACCATGCTTAGATTTCTACTATCCCTTGATTGCATCAGGTCTGATAAGAAGCTGGTTAATTTCCTGAAAGATTCAAGTTGATTAGATGTATTTTTGGTAATATAAGCTTTAACGTATGCATCGTCATACCGGGCCGTTAGACCTATAATAGCAGAGTCGATGTCGTTTTCGATAATTTCCTTGTGTTTTACAACAAACTCGTTTTTGTTAATAGCGTGTGCCAGCTTTTTTATTTTTTCAGCTAACTCAGCACTATCTTTTTTCATCCAATACATTAAAGGCGAACGTAGAACGTGTAACATACGTCCGGGATGCTTATTGAGGTACTGTTTAATCCTTTCATCTGTCCGGCCCCACGCGAAGTCTGGTGTTGAATTATCTACCTCATATTTTAGATTCTTTAAAGAATAAAACTCCTGCAACTGTTTACTTACCTCCAAGAATTTCGCTTTAATTTCTGCAATATCATTCTTGTTCAAATCCTCTGATACTTTGTTCAATTTCTTTTCCGAAATAATGAGGCTTTCAAAATCTATATAGTCATTATTTTTTATTACAGGTAACAGTTCGGTTATTTTTAAAGCAGCGCCTGCATAATTCTTTTGACTTAATAATGAGTAGCTTTCAATTACGTGGGTCGTCAAAGCTATAAAGCGTTCCACTTTTCCCCGGGTTGCAGAAAAAGCGGTATCTCTTTTTAAAACATTTAAACCATCAAATATGCCCGATAAAAAATTCCAGTAGTTAGAGACTTGTATTATTTGAAGACCTGTAGTTGATAGGGCAAGTTTTCTCTGCTCCGCCTGAAAATTGTTTAATTGTACAAGCAGCGTTGATATCACATTCTGCATTTTTCTTACTTTTTCACTGTTATTCCAATCGAAGTTTGAGAAGGCTCCAAGGCGTCCGTTATGTTTTGAAGCTATCAGTGCAAAAAGGAGTTTTACCTGGTCAGCAGGCAGGCTGTAAAGTTGTTGTGCACTAATCCAAAACCTTGAAATATTTGCAGTATCAAATAGCTCCTTGTTTATAATATACAGCGTTTGTATGTTCTCCTTAAAAAAAGTGCTTTTTAAATCTTCATTGTATAATTGTGAAACTGCATCAGTATAGCTATATTGTTTATTGATCAGTTCCGATAGCTTAACCACATCCCGCAAGTGACCTACAAGGGCGCTATCACCTAGTTTTTCAGTTACATAGGTTGACCGGGATAAATTAGCCAGGAGATTACTGAAGTCTTTCGACACTGCATAAGTCCAGGCTGAACCAAAGGTGGGCATTTCAAAAATCTGCCCGGTTTCAAACATTTTTAGGGTCTGTGGAAACAAGTCTGTTACCAGGCCATCATTTTTTAATATTCTCCGGAATTGATCTACTAGGGTTAATGCAACCTCCTGTTTAAAACGCTTTGCAAGGTATATCGCTAATGCATCAATTGCTTCTGCCTGTGTTGGAAGTTTAAAGTTGGTAAGTGAGTAGGTTTCTTGCCGGTAGTAAAAGGAGTCTGCCGCCTCATTTTGATTAGACTGAATATTGTTTGAAATCAACTTATCTTGTATGACAAGTTCATCATATTTGCTCAATGCTTCTGATCCTAAAACATGTTGCCGGAAGCCGCCTGATAACCGAGCGAAATTTTCTAGAAAATGCCTTTGAATCGAAGCCGTGCTTTTAGTGATTTCTACGTTTGTTTTTTCAAGGTCTTTTTCCAGTTCTATTCTGACTAAATTTTTTATTTCTTTCAGTCCACCTTCTAATTTATTTTCATATTCAACTTTTAAAATGCTGTCATTTATAGCACCTTTTGTTGTATCAATAAACTTTGTTGTATCAATGAATGTGATATTTTTAAATAAATTATCTAACAACAGTTCAGTTTTAGGAAAGCGCGCAAGATTCTCATAAATCTGTCGCCGCAATGTTGTATCAGCAATGCTAACAGCTCTTCCCGACGTATCCTCATTAAAGAATTCACTAACGAGTTGCCGCGGTTCAATTTCTTTTAATGATTCTATCAGCGCGGAATCCCCCTTTCTCAAAGTGTCATAAGCGTGGTATTTATTTATGAGTTTGATGAACCCGGTTGTGTCTTGCCAGGCTTCCTTTTCGAAATAGCTGATCACTCTATTTATTGAAAATACTGAGTCAACAGCTTTTTTATATATTTCTTTCAGTTTGGTGTTTGAGAAATTATATGACTCGTTTTCGAGGCTGTATGAGGGTAATATCGCGAGCACATCTATTGCCATCTTACGACTCGGGGTTTTGTCAAACTTAAATAACCTGTAGGAGTCGTAAAAAGAGTTGACAGAAAATGCTTTAGAGTCTTGTGAAAAAATATTGTTAACAGATAGTAGAAAAGCTACTGCAAGCAGGGTAGTTTTGAAAATCATAAGATAGTTTTTTTTTCGGTAGCATATTGACCAACAATATATACATATAATTAAGTATTCTAACTATCATCAACGATTATAGCTACTCTTTTTGTATTCCCACCGGCTCAATCTCTCCTAACACCTGGTTATGTCTATACTCACCATAAAACCTCTAATCAATCAATCCATTTTCTGTACCTTATAGTTTGCTAGTTTATAGCATTCAACTTTTCTGCATTAGTGGCTGCTTGCCTTCATTCTTGTTTTAATCGCGTATCGATTCTAAGGCGCCGCTTGCTGCATTTATAGTACTTATGATAGTGCCGAATAGCGTAAAAGTTTGCGGGTCGAAGTGGGTTTAATATCAATTATAAAAGAAAACGGATG
>JAQBNO010000129.1 GCA_028288485.1 Segetibacter sp. | reverse complement strand
CGGGGCATGTGTCCTGCTTGCGGGGTAGGAGAGCTTTACGAGCTAGTCAGCACAAACACCCGGAATGCGAACAGGTCATGGTCCCTTCTGTCAACCTCTGCCAGGCATCCACAAAAGCGTCATCTGCCGCAGTGAAACGTAAACGTGAAACGTGAAATATCAAACCTCGTCCGTCAACCTTCGTACGTCAAACGTGAAATGTGAACCGTGATCCCGTGAGACGTCATCCTGTCAACCATCATCCGTCATCTCTCATCCGTCACACGATCAACCCGTCAAGCGTCATCCCTTCCTCCAAAATCCTGTTATCATTACCTGGACTTACCTTAATTAAGGAGCTCCAACGGTTCCAATAATGGTAAAAATTTCCCGGGAAAAAGACGGAGTTCTTGCTTTAAAAGTAGATTGCAGACCGGTTTTACTGTGGCACAGTACTTGGCTTCCGATCGGTCTAAACCAATAGCGATGACTACCAAACAAAAAGGCCTAACGGTTGCCGCTATACTCGCAGTGTCCCTCACAATGGCTACTACTTTTACCAGCGAAAGCCATGCAAACAACCGGGTCATAAAGTACAGTATTTTTCACAATGGTGACTACCTGTGTTTACCTAAGCCTGCTTTAGAAGTGCATTTGGGTGAACATGCAGATGATGTATTGTTAGGTTGCTGCGAAGGCTGCCCTGAAAGTCGATAGTTAACTTTTTACCGGTTGCAGCCGAATTAAAAGCAGTGGCAACTTTAGGTTCATCTGGTGTTACGAGGCCGGTATTATCACTGGGGCTGGAACACCAAAAATTAAAAAAGCTGTTGAAACAAAATCCTTCAACAGCTTTTTTAGTTTAGAATACTCGCTATGGTTCTTTCAGTAACGCTTATTAGCCCCGCTGTCTTCTTCTCTTCCGTCAATCGTCATCATTCAAACTGCCTACTTTTTTATCCGGCTATTACAACAACTTAAATTCCAACAAACAATTTAATATCCTTTATAACGTTTACTAACTAAGGAAATAAAGATAACTTCACCTGTCTCCCTTCCTGCTATCACTTACATTATCCTGGTAGCATGGTGAGATGGTAAAAATGAAAAGTTTTCAAGGTATTTGTTGCTATGAAAAGCAATGTTGAACGGAGCGTCGCAAGCAAAGTATCAATAGAATTACAAATGCCGGCTCCATAAAAAATAGATCTCCTTAAACTCCTGGTGATCTATCGTCTTACAATCCCATTTTAAAGGTTATTTAAACTTGATTTATTGCACACCGTAGGTGACTTCATGTGCAGGAATACTTGTGTTCGAAGCTTGAAAAGCTGGCCGCATCGCAGTAATTGAATAACCTCATTACAATCTTTTGCTTCGATAATAAAAAAAATATTCGAAGAAACATTAAACGGAAATTATGAAAAAGACATTGACAGCTTTAGCAATTGTAGCAATTTTTGCAGCGTGCAAAGGCAAACCAGTAACTGAAACAGTTACAACAGATAGCATCATGCAGGCCGACAGTATGGGCATGGACCATAACTCTTTTACCGATAGGCCAGTGGATGTTAATATGAACGGACTTAGTGATACACTTATAAGCAACGATGGTACGCAATATGTAAAAGTTGATCCCAACGCTCCTCCTGCTAAAACCATAACGACTAAACCGGCGCGCAACTCCTCATCGGCCACTAAACGAACTTCTACCCCTAAAGCCACAGCAAGCGCAGGTTCTGCAGGAACCGGTGTAAGCTCAACGGGTGCAGGAACTGAAACAAGTACGCCGGAAGTTGCCAAGAAGAAAGGATGGAGTAATTCGGCTAAAGGTGCAGTAATTGGTGCAGGCACCGGTGCAGTTGCAGGGGCTATCATAGGTAAGAATAAAGTTAAAGGCGCCGTAGTTGGCGGACTTATAGGAGCAGGTGGTGGATTTGTAGTAGGAAAGGTGCTGGATAAGAAAGCTGAAAACAAACAGTAACCGCTGTTAGCACATCGTACAGGAACAAAAACCAGGATGTGATTTAAAAGAATTATACATGAAGAGGCTTGCCGGTTGGTAAGCCTTTTTTTTGCAGGTTCTGAAGCTATGTGGTTTGCCTTTTCTGCCAACCGTCATCTTTCACCTTTTGCGTTTCTGTCACCTTTTGTTTTTGTATGCTGACATCTTTTATCGGGGGAATGGAAGCGGCTTTAATAGACACTATAATGGGTAGTAGTAAATAAAGGGGTCTTTGAAAGGACTTCTTCTTTTGGCTGTAAAAATTTTGTAACCTCTTTAATTAAATATAGGGTGTAGGCTACCCGGGCCTTCAGGTCATCTGCCGGGATCCCATGAGCAATTTCGTCGCCATAGATACAGAGACTATCATAAGGATAATTCCAGCAACCTTTATGATTTCCAAACCAGTCATTGAAATCATTGATATTTTCTTTTCTAAAGGTTCTATAATCAAAAGTTGATGCTAAATGGAATGAGATCTTTATCGTTCCTGTGTATTCAAAACTGGTCCATGCAAAAGGGAAATTATTGCAGCTTATCATTTCCTTTTCCTGGTGGTACTTTAAGTTATGCCGGCGGAATATTTTTTGAAAACGCGTTTCAAAAAGCTGCATCTTTTCAGGAAGTGTAACTGTCATGTCGTGGTCATGCGAAAGCGTGCTGAGAGGTCGGTTTTCAAAAAGCTCTTTTTTAAAACTTACGTCTTGTTCACAGGCATTGTTGAATACATTCTTTTGAATAGAAGTTAAGTATGTTTCTTTTACTTCTTTAAATTCTTCAGCATTTTCTGTGGCAATGCCAAAATCAATTGAAACATTACCGACCGCTTCTACAAGGTTCATAGATGTAAATACTGCCTGCTTTTCATTCAGGTAAATTGTTGCATGCAGTTTCTCGACGTAATATACCTGCAACGGCAATTCACAAAACGCTGAGGGTAATTCAACGTCGTTGCCTAGAAAAAAAGTTATATTTATTCCCCTTACTCTTGCCTTTTTCAATCGTGCAAGTAATTCATGTCCGAATGTAAAATCATTATATGGACTTACAACCACGAGTTCTTTATCAGCTTCGTCAATAAGCGATAGTATTTCCCCCACGATCTCTGCCGGCTTTATAACTCTCATAATAGAAAAGGGCTACTATAGCATTAAGAACACTATAGTCAGTTTTTAAAAAACGAATAAGCATTGCAGATATTATGACCGATTAAATAGTGAAATGTAAAATGATGTTATTAATCTTAACAGTATTGTAATTAAACCTGCGCACTCTGCATCTGCTTTTGGTATTATTAACTCCATTGTGGCGCCAACAACAAATTATAAGTGAGGTTCTTTTCTTGCTGATATGTTTTGTTTCTCTTTTTTTCTTAAGCCGGAAACAAAAAAATCTATCCCGACACCTAATGTCTATCTGGAATAGAGAAGGGTAATAATTAGCAGGACGGGGTACAGGGAATTGATGGCATAAAACATAAGTCCGGCTGCCCTTACATATATCTTAGCTCGCGTAATAAAGTGGAGTTTTTATTTAATGCAGTTGTGAGTTATGGAGCAGGGTTGAGTACTGCTATTAAGCGCCCCTTGCGTCGCACTCTTGTACTTTTTGTTCCCTTTGCAACCATTGCTGTTCTTGTAATTGCGACCTGTGGTTGTCATTGCGGCCTCTTGTTGTCATGCGGGCCTGATGTTGTCATTGGGAGCTGATGTTGTCATTGGGGCCTGTTGTTGTTGTCATTCCCACGTCTTGTCATTCCGACGTAGGAGGAATCTCACAACAATGGTGATTAGCAGTCAGAAAGCCTCTCGCCGGGTATGAGAATCGCTACTAAAACAGAAGGGAAAAGCATAAAAAAAAGCACCACAAAGTGATGCTTCTTACACAATATTCTTGTTTTACCCTTCTGAATCATGAAACTCTGCTGTATCCTGTTCGTCGGATAACCGTTCTGTGGAAGATTGTAAATCAGTAGTTATTTCTCCTGCTCCAACCAATCCTTCGTCATGCATTTCACCATCTCCTATAGTTGAAATCACATCCTTTTTAGCATGGTCAACTGCATAGTAGTCGTCCTGTTGTGCCGCGTTGTCGTTGTCGGAACCAGTTTGTGAGGGTGAGGTACTAGCTGTGGTAAGAGAGTCTTTACCGGCAGCGCCTGCAGTTTCTGAACCGTTTCCGGTAGTATTTTGTTCTTCGTTCATTGTAATGAGTTTTTAAATTGTATGGTACATACTGTAATAGTTGTGCCAGTGGTAAT
>JAQBNO010000127.1 GCA_028288485.1 Segetibacter sp. | reverse complement strand
TAGTTGGAAAATTCAGGCAGGTAAAGATTTCTTACTGTACCGTTCTTATAACTTCCCATGCTTAACTCACGACCAGATGATACTGTGATACGGTCATTATTTCCTGCACCTGCTATATAACCATTTTTGGTATAACCAATACCCAGTAAACTCATTGACCCGTTGATACCTGAAGCATCTGGATTTTGAAACATCGCATTTTTACCAGGGTTTGAAGACGAAGTAGCAGCGGCTGCAATCACGTTTGTAAAGCTTCCTATGTTTACTGACCATGCTTTTGCTGGTGTGTATTGCTGAAGTTCTCCTTTAGGATAACCACCCATGAAGATTTTACCGGCATCTGCAGAGTTTGCAGGAGGTGCTGCGATAGTCTGGATAGACATACTTGTACGACCCAGTTTATCAAAACCTTCACCACGACTATAAGTACCTACCAACCCTTGTTTGTTAGAAACGAGGTAAAGTTTGTTATTATAATACATCATTGGTCCACCGGCAGGATAAACATCTTCCTGTAAACCATCAACGCTTATTGAACCTGTTTGGCCGTTAGCCATTTGGTAGTCTACTCTATTGTCTACATCATTCCATAATACTTTCGGAACGTTCTTGTCTGTTTCTGCGTAAGGAACAAAGCCCATACGAAGGGTTGATGGAGTATGATACTCTTTTAAAGCAGTGATATTGAAACCTGTAAGTTTATAGTGAGTTGCCTGGCTATGTGCATAAGGAGCATCTGTGTTGCTGGCAATATCCATAGGAGTAGTATTTCCCTGGTTGCTTTTCAGCGTTCTTTTTTCACCTGTCTGCCTGTCTACAGCGTAAAGGTTCCAGTTGTTCTTGCCACAAACAGCGTAAGTATACCTGCTGTCACCAGAAACATTGGTTACATAACGTGACGAATTGTCAAGCGGGGTCTTGTCTACATAAAAATTTTTGTAGTCGTAACGGAAAGTCATTACATCGCCTTCGCCACCGAAAGAACCGCCATAAAGAGCACCGTCGGTACCTACATTAAGGGTGTAAATAGCGAGGTAGTTATTTCCGTTTTTGAAAGGCTTACCGAGGTCAACAGCAGTTTCAGTATTTGGATCGTATTGAACCAGGTGACCGCCACCGGTTGGAGAACCTTCAGTAGCAACGTAAAACTTTTTATCCAAACCGAAAATGCAACGAACGATACGACCAAGAGAATAATTGGCAGGATTTCCGTCGGCACCTTTCACTGTAATGATCTTCGAAGAAAGGGTTTGCATGTTAACTGATACAAAACGAAAAGCGTTGATAGGTGTTTGACCGTTCAATTTACCGTTATCAATCATCAGTAAGCTGTAGCCGGTGGTTTGATTAGGAAGGTAAGTGAATAAAGGTTGGTGACCTGCATTAAGTGGGTGAAGTGTCCAGGTGATATTGGTACCAGAAAAAACGTGGCCCAGGTTTTCGATTTGAGTTTTAGGTTGTTCAATTCCGGGAAGAGTTTTACCGGGAGTGGAAAGCTCGTCGAGTTTTTTGCAAGAGCCAAACAAGATGATGGCTAAGGCGAGTGAAAGAAGATTTTTCATGGAAGTTGGAAATTTTGGATTGGATATAGGACTTTAAAAACATTGTTACCGTAGGCAACATGATTATAACGCACGTCGGGAAAGGTAGATTGCGGAGAAATTACAGTTAGCTCAATTGGGGTAGGAGTTAGGCCGATTGGGATGATTGGTGGTAAAAAAAGGGCCAAAAAGCGTCCCTGCAAGACAAAATTCCTCGATTGGGAATTATTGTGATATAAGTGACTTTGAAGGGCGGGAAATGCACAGAGAAAAGAAAACTTTTTGTTTACGGGGATAGTAGAAACAATAATCAATTGAGGCGATTATGTCGATAATTGTTCTATAAATTTTGCAGTACAATGTCAGGAAAAAACTATTAAGAGAAAATGAAGACTTTTCCAAAAAGGCTAAAGGCGCCATAAAAATATATAGTACAAGTGAGTGACACAACCGGTGTTGCAGAAGGAACTATTGCCGGCTCCAAAAAAAATCTCCGGTAACTATAATGTGACCGGAGATATTATTAACAGTAAGCCGAATTATCGGCAATAAAAAAAATCACAAACCAGTGTTCTATTAAATCCCTAGCTGGCTCGCCAATCGCTTCAATTCAATTTCTGCAATTTTAGCGGCATAAGATAAGTTAACGAGCCTGTACCCGGCCTCCACAAAACTTCTTTGTGCTTCACGTACTTCAATAATGGTAGCAGCAGAAAGCTCATAACGTTGAAGTGTAAGGTGAAGAAGAGCAGCGGCAATACGGTTGTTTTCTTTCTCGAGCTGCAACCTTCGCAAGGTATTCTGGTATGCCTGCCACGATTTTACAGCAGAGGTTTCTAAGGTATTTATTAAAATCTGGCGGGATGCAGTTGCATTTTTTGTAGAGATATCGGCAACTCTTATTTGCCGCCTAAAAAGTCCGCCGTTAAAAAGCGGTACGCCCAGGGTAAACCCGAGGTAAGGTCCGTAGTTCTGGTTTAATAAGGTAAAACCGGCAGTACTTTGATTCCGGTTGTAATTGAAGCCGGTATTCAAGGAAATAGCCGGGTATCGTTGCGCTCCCACTTCCCTGACAATCAATTCATTTATTAAAATTTGCTGTTCTGCCGACAATACCTCGGGATTATTTTTAATATTTTCTCTTACCGTGTTAAAATTTATTGAGCTGTCAACAACAATAGTGTCCCTGATTACAAAAACACTGTCTGGTCTTTGAGTCATTAAATTCATCAGGTCTGCCTTTGCCTGCAATAATATAAGTTCCTGGTTTTGCAATTCCTGCTGGGCAGCGGTTAAATCGAGTTGTGCCTGGTAAGTATCTGCATTATTGGCAAGGCCCACACTTTGCCTTACATCTACAATCTTCTTTTGTTGCAGTGTTGCTTCAATTAATTGCTGTATAGTTTGTATGTAACTGTGTTGCCTTACAACATCATAATACCTGATCATTACATTTGCTATGATATTTTGTATCTGCATGCTCACGACCTGTTCACTTTGTTGTTCGAGCGCCTCAAGTCTTTTTTTTGCGGCATGTACCCTGAAACCGTTAAACACCAAAAAACTTGCACCAACACTTGAATTCAACGAACTGTTCAAGTTTCCGGGTCTTAATGTAGTAGTACCATTGCTAAGCTTCTGGTTTAAATTGGTGAGAGATTGATTGTTAGTTAAGTTAACGTCAACAACCGGCAAACCGCCTGCCACACTTATGTGGTTATTGATGTGATTTGCAGTAACAGAATTCCTGGCAATCTCTATATCAAGGCTGTTTTTTAGTGCAATATTTATAGCTTCCTGAAGCGTTAAAACCTGGGCCTGAATATGAACCGCTGCAAAAAACACAAGTGCAGTTAAAACAAATCTCTTCATCCTGTTTATTTTATTGGCATTGGTGATGGCTTTAAAGCCTCACTGCTTTTTCCGTTTCCTGAATGTTTATGTAATAAATTTTCCTGCTCCAGCTTCTCCTCCCGGTTAACCTCATCGTATTCTAAGTTCGTGTCTTTTTTATGTTTGCCCGACATGAAAGTATAAACAGCCGGAATGACCAACAAAGTGAGGACCAGTGAAAACATGATGCCACCTACGATCACGATACCCAGCGGGATACGGCTGGTGGCTGCTGCACCTAAGCTCATGGCGATAGGCAAGGCACCAAGTGCTGTAGCAAGGCTTGTCATTAAGATTGGCCGTAACCGCTGCTGTGCCGCTTCAAGTACTGCCTGAACTTTAGGTATGCCTTGTTCCCTTTTTTGGTTAGCGAATTCAACAATCAAAATCCCGTTTTTGGTGACCAGCCCTATCAGCATGATCATCCCGATTTGCGAGAAAATGTTGAGTGTCTGGTCGAATAACCACAAGCTGATCAAAGCACCGCAAAGTGCAAGCGGAACAGTAATCATTATAATGAACGGATCAGTAAAGCTTTCGAACTGTGCTGCAAGAACCAGGTAGATCAGCATTAGCGCAAGACCAAAGGCGAATGCGGTGTTCGAAGAACTTTCGGCATAATCCCTCGATGGACCACTTAGGGAAGTCTGGAATGTTTCGTCAAGTAATTTAGTACCGATACGTTGCATAGCTTCTACACCATCGCCAATTGTTTTCCCCTCTGCCAGTGAAGCCTGCATGGTTGCGGCTTTAAACCGGTTGTAGTGATACAGCGTCGGGGGATTACTTGTTTCCACCATACTAACCACGGAACTTAACGGAACTTTCTCGCCGGTACTGGTGGTTACGTAAATATTATTAATATCCACCGGTTCGTTCCGGTCTCCCCTTTCAACTTGTGAAATCACCTGGTACTGACGACCATTCATTGTAAAGTAACCCGCTCTTCGTCCGCTAAAGGCACTCTGTACTGCGCCGCCTACATCTGTAATCGACAAGCCGATATCTTTCGCTTTTATTCTGTCGATTTGCAATTGAAGCTCGGGTTTATTGAACTTCAGGTTAACATCGACGTTGGAGAAAGTAGGATCTTTCCTGGCTTCTTCCAAAAACTTAGGAATTACGCTTTTTATTTTTTCAAAATCGAGGTTTTGAATAATGAATTGAACAGGAAGCGAGCCCCTTCCACCGCCTACAGATATTGTTTGTTCCTCGATAGGGAAAGCTCTTACATTATTAAACCTTCTAAGTTTTCCCTGCAGGTCTTTTGCTACTTCTGTCTGTGTTCTATTCCTTTCTGCCGGGTCAACCAGGGCAAGACGCAAACTACCCGAATTTACTCCCCCTCCCCCTCCAAAACCCGGTATGGCTCCAAATACATAATCCCTCTCAGGAATTGAATCATATAGATAATTAACAAGGTCTGTCCCCACCTTTGTCATATAATCATAACTCGCGCCTTCGGGGCCCGTGATATTTAAACGTATATTACTCTTGTCTTCCAACGGAGCAATTTCATTTTGTATATTGCTGCCTATTAAATAAATAATCCCTCCACATATTCCTACGAGTACCCAGGCTATCCATCGCACTTTTATAAACCTTGCCAACATGTTTTTATAACCATTCTCCATTCCCTGGAAAAACGGTTCCGTTTTTTCATAAAACTTGCCATGCCCGCTGTTCTTTTTTGTCATGTAAACATTCAGCACGGGTGTGATAGTTAATGAAACTACGGCCGAGACCAGCACCGAACCCGCTACCACCACACCAAATTCGCGGAACAACCGGCCCACGAATCCCTCCAGGAAAATAACCGGGAGGAACACAACGGCAAGCGTAATGGAAGTTGAAATAACGGCGAAGAAAATTTCCCGGCTTCCAACTAATGCCGCCTTTCTTATCGACATTCCCTCTTCGAGTTTTCTGAAAATATTCTCCGTAACCACAATCCCATCATCGACCACTAAACCTGTTGCCAAAACAATGGCAAGCAGTGTTAACACATTAATCGAAAATCCCGATATATACATTATAAAGAAACTCGACACCAGCGATATTGGTATATCAATCAACGGACGAATAGCTATCAGCCAGTTCCTAAAGAAGAAAAAGATCACCAGGATTACAAGACACAGCGAAATAAGAAGTGTTTCCTCTACCTCTTCGAGTGACCGTCGTACGTTTCGTGTAGTGTCGACCAATACATTCATTTCAAAATCCGCCTTCTCCGTTCTTTTAATGTCTTCAAGTCTTTTATTAAACTCGTCAGAAATATTAATATAGTTAGCGCCGGGTTGAGGGATGATAGCCATACCTACTGCATTCACTCCATTGTATCTCCAACTCGATTCTTCGTTTTCCGGGCCAAGTTCCACTTTAGCAACATCGCTTAACCTTACAATTCCCGCCGAGTCCTGCCTAACAATCAGGTCGCTGAAATCCTGCTCGGTTGTTAAGCGACCAAGTGTACGGATAATTAACTCCGTATTGTTTCCCGAGATCTTTCCTGCCGGCAACTCAACGTTCTCGCGATCTAATGCCGATTGTACCTCGGTAAAAGAAATATTAAATGACGACAGTTTATCGGGTTGAAGCCAGATGCGCATCGCGAATCTCTTTTGACCAAAAATATTTACCGCACTTACTTCATTAATGGTTTGAAAACGTTCCAGTAATACATTCTCGGCATAATCACTCAGTTCGAGCAAGCCTTTGCTGCGGCTCTGTACGGCCAGTAAAATAATAAATTCACTATTGGCGTCTGCTTTACTCACCACCGGCGGCGCGTCAACATCCTGCGGCAAATTTCTAACTGCCTGGCTTACCTTATCACGAACATCATTAGCTGCTTCTTCCAGTGAAACACTTAAGTCAAATTCAACTGTGATGTTGCTTGAACCGGCGCTGCTTGACGATGTAATACTTTTAATACCCGGAATTCCGTTTACCGCCTTTTCGATTGGCTCCGTTATCTGGGTTTCAATAATATCAGAGTTAGCCCCGGTATAAGATGTTCTTACGTTAACAATCGGGGGGTCGATTGCGGGGTATTCTCTAACACTTAAAAAGCTAAAACCTACCAACCCAAAAAGGATAATTAGTAAGTTGATCACGGTAGCGAGTACCGGTCTTCTCAGCGATAATTCAGAAATATTCATTTGTACAGATCGCTTTTCTTTTAGTAAATTTTTATGTAGTCTCCTTTATAACACGTTTCAGCATGGTTGCGTCGCACACTTGTACTGTTACTCCAGGTTCGGCTTTTATCGGATTCTTAATTTTGACGGCAGAAATCTTTAAAGCGTAAAAAAAGATTCAAGTGAAGCTATTCGGGGAACGACATCCCATCTCCTCTCCATCCGTTAAATCCACAAATCATGGTTCTAACGTTCGGTTATTTTGTTACCTCATCAAGTTTTTTTACGCTTCTTACTTTTACTGGTCCATCAGGCCGGGCAAATAAAACACCGCTAACTACAACACTGTCACCTGCATTTAATCCTTTGGTCACCTGTACTGCGCCAACCTGCCGCACGCCGGTTTCTATATCAACAAACTTTGCTTTGCCACTTTTTACCACTACTACCTGTTTAGCTCTTGCATCAGGAATGATTGAATTTGCAGGGATCATCATTCCATTTTCTTCACCTGCATCTACATATACCTTTACAAAGCTGCCCGGATTTACGCCTGTGCCTTCCTGTAGTCTTGCTCTTACCAATACATTTCTTGTAGTGGTACTAATTTGTGGTTCAATGGCAATAATAGTAGCGTATTTTTTAGAACCACCACCCGCCTCTGTTTCAACATCTACTGTACTACCTCTCTTTAAAAGATTAGCATACATTTCGGGTAGAGTGAAATCTATCCTTGTTTTACCCATTTGCTGCAAAGTGGCGAGCACAGTGTTTGGGCTAACAATAGCGCCATTACTAACCTGCCGTAAACCAACAACACCGGTAAAAGGGGCACGAACAACTGTTTTTGCAATATTTGCCTGTATGATGCCGATATCTGCCTGGAGGCTACTGGCCGCATTTAAAGCAACATCATAATCGGCGCGATTAATTCCCTGGATGTCTAATAATTTTTTATATCGTGCGACGGTAATATTTGCCAGTTCTAACTGAACCCTAACTTTATTCAATTGGGCCCGGAGATCCGCGTCGTTTATTTTGGCTATTACACTTCCCTTCGAAATCCGCGATCCTTCAGCAACGTTTAAATAAGTTAAACGGCCACTAATTTCAGGCCTGATTTCTACGAACTCACCGGCCACCACTGTACCATTCGCTTCAACTGTGTTAGGAATAGTTTGCGGCGTTACAACTATTACATCAACAGTGGGCGGAGGAGCCTGTTGACTTTTTTTAGGGTCTTCCTTTTTACCCTTGCACGAGAAAGCCAACATATTTAAAAAGAGAACGGCCAGGAAAACATACTTCATTATATAAGGTAGCTTTTTATTATTCAGAGCAATAAAGATAAAGCAGAATTAACAGGCTAACAGTTTAAACCATAAAAAGGTCAATACTCTTAAATCTTATGATGTAAAAATCGGTGAAAAGGAATTTTTAAAAGGTGAACCCCTCTTTATGATTACAATAAACACGAATAAATACGAATAAATATTAGATTAATATAAGTACCGCGAAAGCATTACTTATTTATTTTCACCAAAAAAGGTCGGCGCTTCCAGTCCTAAAGCTCTCCGCGTTTAATCCGCACTTACCGTCTAAAGTCCTCGAAAAAGCCTTCAAACCTTTACATTTTATCTAAGTTTCATGGCGTAAAATTTGAAATATCTCCCTTTATGAAATATTTTTTGAAAGCTGTAAAAACATCGTGTCTGTCCTTTCTTATCGTAGTAACAGTTTCATCCTGCACCACTTCGGGTCCTTCAGGAATATTTGGAAAAAGGAGTCCTCATGAACAATACGGAGATAAAATAAAAAGTGCTGGGTTGAATGAAACGGCGATGGGAAGGAAATGGTTTGCAGCAGCAGACCAAAGCCTGAGAAGTCCACTTTCTGTGAATATTCCCTATACCGAGTCCGGCTACTTTCCGCCAGACGAACCAAAAGCAGTGGGAGTTATTTTCGGAGGAAGACGCGGACAAAAATTAACCATTAACTTAAGTAAAAAACCGGCAACAGGATTTGCAGTTTACCTTGATTTGTGGGAAGCACAAGTAACCGGCGACTTGACACCCAAATTTTTATTATCGGCTGACACCTTATTATCTCCGGTGACTTTTGATGTTGAAAAGGACGGAAATTATATTTTGAGACTGCAGCCGGAACTGTTGAAGGGTGGCGAGTATACGCTGTCTATCAGCACCGGTCCATCGTTAGCTTTTCCGGTCACCCCTAAGGTCAAAAGCAATATTGGCAGCTTTTGGGGAGCCGGTCGCGATGCAGGTGCACGTTTACATGAAGGCATTGACATTTTCGCACCGCGTCGAACAGCATTGGTAGCGGCTGCAGATGGCGTGGTAACAAGGGTAAATGAAAATGTATTAGGTGGAAAAGTTGTTTTTCTATCGCCCAATAACAAAGACTACACTTTATATTATGCCCACCTTGACGAACAACTGGTTCAGCCTGGGCAAACCGTAAAAACCGGAGATACAGTAGGTTTAATGGGAAACACAGGAAATGCAAGAAGTACTTCCCCACACCTTCACTTCGGAATTTATACAAGGTCGGGTGCCGTTGACCCGTTGCCATTTGTAAATCCGGTAATCAGAACACCGGGTAAAATCACTGCTCCCGTAACGAACTTAAACAAATGGGTAAGAAATAATAAGAACGTTAAATTGTTAACCGAGCCATCAGCAAATGCAAGCGCTGTATTATCGATTGAGCCGAATACATTACTAAAAGTGGAAGCAGCAACAGCCGACTGGTATAAAGTTTTGTTGCCTGGAGGAGAAAAAGGATTTGTAGCAAGTTCTGCGATTTCACCGGTACAATCGCCAATAAGAAAAGTAAGTATCAAACATGAATTGCCGGTACTGGATGAGCCGGTTGAAGTGGCTGCAAGAAAAGCTACTTTAGCACCTGGTGAGCAGGTGCACATTCTTGCAGGTTATAAAGATTTTTATTTTATTTCGAATAATGATAAGGATGGCTGGATTAAAAAAAGTGCCTTATAAAAGTTATCGTTTTCGTGTTATTGCTGAAAGACTTATCTTGATTGATCGCCGGACAAAACGTATACCTGTGCGATCCTTCGGCAAGCTCACGGTACCCTTCGGCAAGCTCAGGGTAAAAACTGCTTCTCTGAATGTGGCTTTACAGTACAAGCGAGCGTGGCAACGATGACGATAGTAGCTGTCCTGCATGGTCCATAAAACTTCTCTATCCTATTTACGGGCCTATAAATCCATCATTTTGACTTAAGATTCTTCGTCGAAGAACAGTTTATAATAGTGCTTTCCTGTAAGTTCGTCGTATCCCTTTTCCATCAGGTCCTTTCTTCCGTGAATGTAAATGTGGAAGTTCTTATCGAGCTTCAGAACATTTTTGAAAACCTTCGCCTGCCTTTTAACGGCAGAAAGGTTAATATCGAATTCATCTTCGATTTCGAAGTTTTTCACCGATTCATAGGTCTTTTTGTAATCCATAAAAGTATCTATCACCTCCTGGTGATGCATTACCTCGCTGGTAAATTCCTGCATACTAAACTGGTCTTTGGTTTTAAAGTAATCCATAGACCGGTTCAGCATATCGATTTGTTCGCTTTTAGAGATGTCAAATTTCTCGGCATATTCATTTGTTATGAACTGCTTGCAAAGCCCCAGGTATTGGTTGGTGTTGTGGTAGCTGTCTGCATATGGCTCTACCTGCAAAAAGTCTTTGATCCAATATTGTGCGTCATTCTGCTTGTTGGTAGTATCAACTACGCAAACAGTATAACCTTCTTCTTTGTTGTTTCGAAATACCAGGCAGCCTTTATCGAGCTTATTAATATTAATTCCTTCCTCCGAAATAACTTCCAGGCTTTGTCCATGCGGAAATACCTTTAAAAAGCTTTCTTTATTTTCAGATTTAAAGATTCCCACTGCCTGGATATACTCCGTACCAAAAGGCACCTGCTCAAATTTTGCTACATACATTTCGCCTTCTTTTACCCTTACATGTGTGCTTTTACTAGAAAGGAAAGAGGCAAGTAAGGCGGAAGTGGCGACGAAACTGTCGGGATCTTCAAAAATTTTAGCGACGTAGGTAAAGACCTCGTTTAAATAAATATCGCTTAGATGGGTAAAATGATACTGTTCGTTTTCGTTAAAAGAACCGAGGAAATATTTCGTGAGCATTCCCTGCACTACAGGATCGTTGAGCGTCAGTGGATTTTGGCTAAGTTTAAGTTCTTCGCCTCTTGTTGGGTTTCCAACTTTATGAACAATCACATTTTTAAGTTGTACACTATCTACACCAGTCATGCCGCGAAGATAAGCGTTGACATTTTTTTTGAGACTAAAATTGAGGGGCCTTCTTATTTTTTAACTGGTGCAACAGTTGTATGAATAAAGGTGTCGGAATAAAAAAAGAGGCAAAAATTAGCTAATTCCGAGAATAGTGACCGGATAAAAAACAAAACCGGGTTTAGGGGAAACTAATTTCGGTAATCACCGTTAATATAATGAGTTCCGCAAAAGTGTATAAATGTTTTTGAGACAAGGAATATTAAATGAGGCTTAATTTTTCGTGAAAAAAATAAGATTAAATTAAATAGATGTAATTATAATATCCTTAGGAAATTCATCGTTAGTTTTACGTAAGAAAAAAACTACTGCTGCTGTTCTCCGAAAATCGCCTTGTTGAAAATTTGTTTTTATGCAACCTACTTATTCATTCCGCGAAATAAAATCACTGATCAGAACTTTGGATTTGTCTTCTATCAACATTCTTAGAGAACTTGTGGAAGAGGAAAAGGAATGTTATAATGTTCATGAGCTTAAAGCATTTTACAGGTTCCTCCAATTAAAGAGCCGCCAGGTTGTGAGTAATGAAGTAAAACTGGACTACTTACTGTCCTTCAATTAATAAAGCCCTTCCCTTTTTCGTTAGGTATTCACTCTGGCGTTTTATTCCCTTTTATTCTCATTATTAAAATCTTACGAGGATAAAAGTCTGATAGTAAAGCGAAAAAGAGCTGACTTAAGAAATTTTTAATTTGGTTTGAAATAAGGATAGTTTATTTTTATTCTCCAAACTAACGATGAGTTTGCACTAAAAAGTGCTTATGATAGATTTCATTATTTATTTCTTCCTAAAATATACTTACCTCTTCATTTCGCTATCATTTTTAGTGAAAATCTTTTTGTTTATAAAGCACAGGAACAAGAAATGGAAAATTATTGATTTTCTTTATTTCAATCAAGTGAACATTAAGTTCACCCCAAACTCTGAAAGAGCGAAAATAAAACGAATTCAAAATGTTTTAAGCCTTGTCATACTTATACTAATAGTTGTCCAGGTTTTGTCGGTTTTGTTGTTCCTGCAGTAGATGCATTTTTAAATATCGATGCCCGCCTGACGTTAATTTCTCAAACTCTTTTCCTTAAATAACACTTTCAAAGCGGAAGTGGCATTCAAATTTTCGATACTGATATAATATTGAAGGACTTCGTCAAGTACCGTTACGTCGTTAACCGAAAGAAAAAACTGGTAGGTTTCAGTGAAGGTAAAGCTACTAATCGGGTTTGATTTAGGAGAATTCATGAGAATGGTTTAAAGGTGATATTTAAAGAAATTTTAGTAGCTTTTACAGAATTCCGGCAAAAATTTAGTTTCGTATTAACCGTAGAAATTAGCTGTCATGTGGCTGAAATTAAAAAAATAAGGCAAGTGTTCACTTATTCTTCGTCGAACAAACGCGACATTAAAGGCTTAATATACATTACTATCAACAGGAAGAGCAATACATAAATAATAATATTTCCAATCGTTTCAGTAGTTAGCATGTTCAGAGTTTTAATAGTTACAGATATTTTAAAAGACTGAAACTCACTTCTATAAGTTGCAGGTTACTCATTAATTTCAACCGACTGATCATACTTTTGCGAGGGCAATAAGCAGATTTCCATTGTACATTGTACTATTTGTACTTCTTTCGTTGCAAACCTGTTGCTAAACAAACCTCTTTATTCATGCAAACTCTAAATAATGTTCATCAACAATTTGCGGAATTTTTTAAAAGCGAAACCCTGAAACCCTTTGCGTTTCTGGTTTCCAAAAAATTGAGCGAAGGACATATATGCATTGCAGTTAAAGAAGCTGCAGCACTACTGGAAGAATCTCCTTTTTACGATACGGGGATAGTCTTAAATAGTATAGTAAGGCTGAAGGATGAACCACTTGTAACAGTCAAAGATGGAATGAAGCAGCCATTTGTTTTACATAACGACCGGCTGTATTTACAGCGGTATTTCAATTACGAAACGGCTATCTTAACCAGGATAAAAACCTTTGTTGAAAGTGAAAAAGGAGACAGCGGCAGGCGCATCAAAGCGTTGAAATCAAATGAAGATTTTATTAAAGAGATCTTTGCAGGAACAAGCTCGCCTGAAAGTAGTGTTCCTTCTGAGAATATAAACTGGCAGCTGGTTGCAGCGGTATCTGCTGTCCTCAACAATTTTACGATTATCACCGGTGGCCCTGGTACCGGTAAAACAACTACGGTAGCTAAAATCCTGGCTATGCTGTATACTATTAACCCCGACCTTACAGTTGCCCTGGCTGCGCCTACAGGTAAAGCGGCTGTTCGAATGGCAGAATCTTTAAAAGCTTCTTCATTAAAGGGCGTGGATAACATTAGTGAAAAGTTTCAAACGCTAACTCCCGGTACTATTCACAGGTTACTAAAGTATGTTCCCGATTCACCTTATTTCAAACACGATAAGAACAACCCGCTTACATACGATGTGGTAATAGTGGACGAGTCGTCAATGATTGACGTGGCGCTGTTTGCAAAACTGTTGGACGCGATTGGGCCGGCAACCAAACTCATACTTCTGGGAGATAAAGACCAGCTTGCGTCAGTAGAAGCAGGCAGCTTATTTGGTGACCTTTGCAAATCGCAGTCAGGATCAGAGGGTTTATCAGCAGCAAGAACAGAACTGGTCAATTCCTTCATTTCCGACCCCGGCAGCCAACTTCCTGCTGAATATGTTTTAAACGGGTTGCCTCATTTGCTATCAGAACATATTATCGAATTGAAACGAAGTCATCGTTTTACCAGCGATAAAGGCATCGGCAAATTCAGCAAGGCTATCATTAAAAATGATGTGGGCGCATTACAGGAATACCTGCAAAACAATTCAGACGAACAGGTTACGATTGATACCGGGTATAGTCAGGAGTTATTTGAACAGTTTGCAGATGGATATGCAGATTATATTAAGGAACCGGATATAAAAATGGCGCTGCAAAAACTTAATCAACTAAGAGTGCTTGGTGCAGTACGGGAAGGTGAACAGGGGCTGTACAGCTTAAATACAGCCATCGAAAACTATCTCAGGAAAAAGAAACTGATCAACAAGAACTCGGAATACTATGAAAACAGGCCAATTATAGTTACCCGAAACTATTACTCGCTTGGCTTATTTAATGGAGATGTCGGGATTATCAGGGCCGATGAAAACGGCGTGCAGAAAGCATGGTTCGAGGATAGTAATAATGAATTAAAATCTGTTTTCCCCGGGTATGTTGCAGAGTCAGAAACCGTTTTTGCCATGACGATCCACAAAAGCCAGGGATCCGAATATGAAAAGGTTTTGGTGGTTTTACCCGACAATATCAACATTCCCATCTTAACCCGTGAACTTTTATATACAGCCGTTACCCGTGCAAAATCGAAGGTGATAGTGCAGGCAAGTGAAGCAGTAATTTTGCATACCGCGGAAGGTTTGGTTGAAAGGGCATCAGGCATAATGGAGCGGTTTGGGGAATAGTCCCTTTTTTTGATACCGCGCCATCTTCTCGGGCATCATCGTTGCTTTCGATACATCCGAGTGGTTCAAAGGTAGTTTTTCATAGTCCCGCTTAATCGTGAGCAGTTTAACCTGAGCAAAGCCGAAGGATCGCACTCAATTGACCGGCAAATCAATGAGCAGCATTCTTAGCCGGTATTGTTTCTCAGGAACAGGAATTACAATTGAGAGAACGAGTTGATAGTTAGTACAAAAGTAGTTTTATAATGCGTGCCGGGTTTCGGAGGATGAGGTTGCCGCTATGAAAAGATACGGCAAAAGTGAGTGACACAACCGGGGCCGCATTGATAACAAATGGTGGTTCACAAAAAGAAAAAAGGCTTTGATCGATCAAGGCAGCACAAACGATTAATAATGAGTTTACAAATAAACGGGTCTAATTCGCTGGAGCAGTTGTCGGTTCAACTGTCGAAGGAACTGCACCTGCAGCAGAACCATGTTTTTCAGCCACAATATATAGTTACGCAAACGCAGGGGATGAATAACTGGCTGAAGATAAAGATCGCAGGCAGCCTGGGGATCGTGGCAAATTGCAAATTTCTAAAGCCTAGCGACCTGGTGAATGAGATCTATTATAAACTCGGGTCGCAGAATAAACAGGCGCTTTCACCAGGGATACTGCAGTGGGTGCTATTTACACTTTTGGCTGCCAAAGAGTTCCAGGATGAGTTTAGAAAAATCGCTAACTACTATACAAATGATGATGTTAAGCGAATGGCACTTGCTGAAAAAGCAGCTGACTTGTTTGACCAATACCAGATCTACAGGCCGGAAATGATACGCGATTGGAACGATCAGCCTACCGGTTTTGATACAAACAACGGGTGGCAAAAGTTTCTCTGGGTAAAGGCAAAAGAAATTTTGGGAGAAAGCATGCCCGATAAAACAGTGATTGGTAAATCGATCGTTGAAGCACTGAAACAACCAGAACAACAAAAGAAACTGAAGGCACAAATACCAAACATTCATGTATTTGGGTTGTCGATTATCACAACTTATCATGTTCATATTTTTTATGAACTGGCAAAGGTTGTTAATGTTACTTTTCACCTGTTAAACCCTGCCCCGGCTGTTTACTGGTTCGAGGATAAAAGCGAAAAACAACTGGCTTTGTGGAGGCAGAAGAGCAATGTAAATCTGTCGTACGATGATTTGCAAAATGCCGGTAATCCTTTGCTTACGGGTTGGGGAAGAGTATTACAGGATACCTTCAGTATGTTTTTTGAAAGCGATGCCTTTTTAAATCAATACACTGACGTAGAATCGCCTGAACCGGCGACTGAAAGTTTACTGGGAAAAATACAGAATGATATTTTTCATAACAGTGATTCGACCGGCCGGAATGAACTTACAGAAAATGATATTACAGACGGTTCAATAACCATTAACGCCTGTTATACTACGGCGCGGGAGGTAGAGGTTTTATATAATTACCTGGTTCACCTTGTGGACAGGAAATCAGAAAATTTATCTGCAAGAGATATCGTAGTAATGGTAAGCGATATCGATGCTTATACGCCTTACATAAAAGCGGTTTTCAATTCTGCCAGGTATCAGTTTCCGTTCACTATTGCCGATGAAAGCTTTACCATAAGCGACAATCTTTTTAGTGCACTTCATTCAGTGTTGGCTTTGGGTGAAGATAATTTTAAGGCGGAGGAAGTGCTGCAGTTGTTAGACGTGAGTTATATCAGGACAAGGTTTACCCTTTCTGACCCTGAGTTGATAAGAAAGGCGGTTGATAAAGCAAACATCAGGTTTGGTATCGACGGCAGAAAAGAAGATGAAACAATCTATGTAAGCTGGAAAAATGGTATCCGCAGGATTATGTACGGCATTTGCATGAGCGGCGGGGAAGAATATGTGGTAGACGGCTACACTACCTACCCGTTAGATATTGCGGAAGGGGAAGATTCATTTGAGCTGATTCGTTTTTGTCATTTTGCAGAAGTGCTGATTTCGACCATTGAAGAACGTAAACATGTAAGAACCATTACAGAATGGGGAGAATACATTGAGCAAGTGGTTGACAAATTGATCTGTCAAACAGAAGACAACAACGACGAAGATTACCAACTGTTACTACGAAACCTGGAGAAGCTATACGTATTAAACGATGTAGTGAACGATAAGATTGGCTTTGACGTTTTTAAACACAGCTTTGTCAACTCTCTTTCAGGAGAGTCACGTTCAAACGCTTTTGCATCGGGAGGTATTACCTTTTGCTCGCTGATACCTATGCGAAGCATTCCGTTTAGAGTTGTTGCCTTGCTCGGCTTGAACTTCGACAAGTTTCCCCGCAAAGAAACAAGGGTGAGCTTCAACTTGATGGAGCAGGAAAAAAGAAAAGGCGACCGGAATGTAAAGGAAAATGACAAGCACCTTTTCCTTGAAACGATACTTTCTGCACAACAATACTTGTACATCAGTTATATAGGCCGCAGCTCCAAAGACAATACGGCTATGCCGCCTTCGGTATTACTTGATGAGTTGATAGATTATGTACAATCGGGGGTAGCAGATGAAGGAATTAAAGCGAGGGAAATGATGGTTACTACACATCCACTGCATAGTTTCAGTCATAAATATTATTCGCAGGACTCGCGATTATACAATTACCTGGGCGAGGCAGAAATGACTGATAACCATACTGAGGTTAGTGCCACAACTACAACTGAACCGCTCACTTTTGATGAAGTCTCTATCGATTCATTGATCAGCTTTTTTAAAAATCCGTTTAAGGCCTATTACAATAACGTGCTTCGAATTCGATACGAACAGGATAATGTGCTGCTGCCCGAAAACGAAGTTTTTGAGCTGGACAGTTTGCAATCGTGGCAAATGAAACAGGACCTGTTGTTTTCAGACTTTGAGGAGTTAATGGCCTATCGAAACAAAGGCGTTGCAACCGGGAACCTGCCTTTAAAAAATATGGCCGACCTGGTGCTTACGAATACGGAAGAGGCTGTCAGCCCTTTGAAGGAATTGGTGGGCGATTGCATCGGAGAAGCCTGCGAAGAGAACATGAATGTTGAACTACCTGTAAATGGTACGCTGCTGAAGGGTAGACTCAGCAGAATTTACGACGGCAAGCTGGTGTTTATTTCATTTTCGAGGAATGAAAGTAAGTACCTGCTCGAAGCTTACATCAGGTATCTTATTGCTATCGCTGCCGGTAACCCGCTTGATCTGTATTATATTTCTTCCGTCAAAAATAAAGTGTACAAAGTTGAAGAGAACAGCCGAAGTAAAAAAAGTGCATTGAAGACGTTGGATAAGCTGGTAAATCTTTACAAACTCGGCCATGAAGAAATCTTAATGTTTTACCCTGATTTTAGTAAAAGCCCTGCTGAAATTGCCGCCTTACCGCACGACAAGTTTAAGGTGCTCGTGAACAAATACCTCGAAAGCGAGTCATGCGATATCTACCTGAAAAAAGAGCATTCATTTGGTTTTTTCAGCCAGGATGGAGTGTTTGAACAATACCAGGCAAACAGCAACGAGATTTTTGGAGAGGCAAAGGGCTTGTTTGATTCTTACTATTCTTTGGGAAATAAGGGTTAAAAGCGAAAGGTTTTTAGTGCCACACTTTGTTCCTACTATTAAGCTTTACTTCCCGCCCTGGCGGGACTCTTGCACATTTTTATCTTCCGGCAACGTGCTCATGTTGTCTTTGTCCGAAACTTACGATGCTCCTGCGGAGCATGGAGAACGTTTCTGATTTTTTTCTATAAACACTGCATGCAAGAAGACGTGATGGGGAGAATTGCAACTGTTGGTACCAAAGAAAAATTTGGTAAGTAAACGAGTTTCAATTACCGCAAAATAAATAGCCCAAAAAGACAGAAGCACCGGAAAACAATTTAGTTGTGAAATAAGCAACACATCGGTGCCATTTTTATTTTTACTTAAGTTTATCCGAGAAAATATAATATCGATAAGCGCGTTACGATGATATACTTAAAGTGTTCTGTTCTCAAAACTCCAATATCTCAAGCTAATTTTTCTATGAAAAAATATTCTGCTATTCTTTTGCTGGCAATTTTTGCAGCTACGCTTCTTACGGTTACAAGTTGCATTAAAACGGCTGAGCCGGAAATTGATTACACTACAGACTTCTCCATTCAATCAGATGATCAAGCCCTTGCCTCTACTGAAGATGATGCTCTTACAAATGATGTAAACCTGGTTCTTGAATCAGACTCTTCGTTTGCAGCCCGGAATACAGATGTTATTTGCGATGCTACCATAGTTGCAACTTCGACTGCTACCGCGAAAACGATTACTATAACCTATAATGGCACCAATTGCAATACTCGCAGGATCCGTACAGGCGTTGCTATTATAACTTGCCCTCTTAATAAGAAATGGGAAGCAGTGGGAGCGTCAATATCTATGACTTTCCAGGATTTAAAGATCACCCGAACAAGAGACAATAAGAGCATTGTTCTCAACGGCACAAAAACGATTACCAATGTTTCGGGCGGCCTGTTAAAAAAGCTTGCTTCCACTGGCTCGGTTATTCATTCTATATCGAGTAACGGGCTAAGCATTACATATGAAGACAGCACAAAACGTGCATGGGACATTTCGAAGAAAAGAGTTTTTTCTTACCAGAACGGCATTGTTATAAAGACTACAGGAACACGTTTTGACGGGACGATCAATAATATTTCTGAATGGGGAATTAACCGCAAAGGGAAAGAGTTCAGTTGTCAAATTACACAGGCGCTGGTTATTCGCCAGGATTGTTCGTTCAGGCTGGTGTCTGGTAAAGTTGTTTATCCAAACCCCGATCACCCCATTACTATCACGTATGGTTTAAATTCATCGGGCATCGCCACTGGCTGCCCGGGTTCGGGAAACTACTACTTTAAAATGGAATGGCGTAGTGTAGAAAATATGGCCCTTTCCTACATACTCCCTTATTAAGTAGAATAGAAAATGCAAAAGCCGGGTCAGTTAAAGCACCCGGCTTTTGCATTTATGTCCATTTGGCTGCAAAGAGACAAACGAATGCACAGGCTTTCACCAAAAGGCTATTTCTTCCTCCGTGCTGCCAGTACGCAGGTTGTCAGTATCGCTAGCAGGGCGATCATTCCAAAATCAATAAACAGCACCGTATTGCTTAATTCAAGAAACATATAATGGGTGGCAAGTGAGGGAAACACAAGTCCAATGGCGGAAAAAGAGGTAATATTTAATTGCTGAACCAGCCACGATAAAAAAAGCAGGTACAGGTTGCTCCAATAATATCAATTACGTAAGGAAGCGGAGACATTTCCTGTTGCTGTACTTGTGCAACTGATTTTCCCAGCGCGGCATGTGACCAGGTTTCACCGGAAAGAACCCCATGCCAGATAAAGCGGATCGCCATATGTGCAACAATCATTACAAGGCTGGCTAAACAGTTTATGTTTTATCATGTTGTTTTGGTTTAATGTAGAAAGAATGTTAAGCTGATAAGTCTTCTAAAAGATACTTTTAATTGTCCCTGTTTCACAATCAGCTAATTATATTCTTTTTCATCTTCTGTTCGCATAACTGTTAACGTTGACAGTTTAATTGTAACTGCTTTCCTCGAGTCTTAAACGATAATACCCTTACCGTAAAAACACCTATTGACTTTGTCGGATATATTATAGTTATTAGTGGATTAATAAATAGAAAAACATCATACCTACAGTCATTTGTTGAATAGAAGGAATAAGAGAAGCTCTGCTGAGAAAACAAGCAAATCAAAAGCAAGTTAAATGACTAATTAGACAGGAAAACATAAATAATAACAATATGCCGACAGAAACTTCAACCCCTGGAGATACTTTTTACATAGGCCTTTGTATGGCCGGCGCCGTTTCCGCAGGCGCTTATACTGCAGGTGTCATGGATTATTTAATGGAAGCTTTGGAGGAGTGGCAGAAGCGCAAAGATGCAAAAACTGAGGGAACGCCGACCCATAATGTAGTTATACCTGTAATTGGTGGTGCTTCTGCTGGTGGAATGACCGGAATTATCACTGCCGCTGCCCTGAATAACCCAATTGTGCCTGTTACTAAACCTTCTGATGATTTGCTGGCAGAACATCCGGAGAGTAAACTATACCATTCGTGGGTAGACCTTTTAAGTAAGGATATGTTCCCGTTGCTGCTGAAAACAGATGATATAAAAGACAAACAAATTATTTCTTTATTAAATTCAGACTTCCTCGACTGTATTGCAGAAAAAGCTATAAAGGCAGATAAGAAAGCATGGAAAGATATTCCTCCTTATTTCGATAAAGAGCTCCAGATCTTTACCACACTAACAAACCTGCAGGGTTTTCAATACAATGTAGGTTTGAACGCCGGCTCTACCTCGGAGAAATATTACATGGCGATTCATAATGACTATGCCTGCTTTAAACTGAATAGTTCCAGTGAAACTGCCGATGGTTGGATGCTCCTCGATTTTAAAAATGACATTAATACCGACATAGCACGAAATGCGGCTATGGCAACCGGTGCATTCCCTGTAGGTCTTAAATCGAGGCTATTGAAGCGTAAATCAAGCGACGTGAATTTAATTCCGTGGTGTATTGATATCACTAAACAATTTCCGGTACCAGGAGAGGAGTGTGAAACGCTGAATGTTGACGGTGGTGTAATTAATAACGAACCGTTTGAGAAGGTAAGAGATGTGTTGATGAAAAGAACCGGCCAGGATGTAAGCGACGATTACCAGGATTACAAAAAGTTTAAAAGCACGGTATTGATGATTGATCCTTTCCCAAGTACAAAACCAGCTGAGTTTAAACCGGATCAAAAGCTCTTCCAGGTGATAGGATTAACTTTAGGTGCAATCCTGGAGCAAATGCGGTCAAAACCGGTAGATCTTGATAACGCCATGAATCCAGTCAGGGCTGGACAGTTTTTAATTGCTCCTTCCCGGAAAAGACAGAAGATCGATGGGGAAATGGAAGAAGTGGCAGGTGATAAAGCAATTGCCTGCGGGGCTTTCTCTGGTTTTGCCGGCTTCATAAGCAAAGAGTTCAGGGTTCATGACTATTTCCTTGGAAGGTTTAATTGTGAAACGTTTTTACGCGACTATTTTACCATTCCAGCAGAGGATGCAGAAATAAATGAGATTTTTAAAAATGGATACGCGGGTACAGACAAAAAAAAGTTTACTGCTAAAGATGGCAAAATCCAGATAATACCTATTTTTTCTCCGAGACCACCTGAAAATTATTTTCCCATTCCAACATTTTCAGGTGGTGGCACCTGGCCAACTATTAAAGCGCGTAAAATTGACGAATTGAGACGGCCAGTAAAAAAAAGGGTGCAGGCTCTTATTATGAATGCGGTAAAAGTAAACTGGTATAAGCGCATTTTGTTATGGGCAGGTGCAAAAATATTGCTAAACGGCGTACTAACAACTTCGGCAATGAGTACCATTAAAGAAGCATTGCGAAAACATGAACTATTAAAGACGAGGAAATAAAAGTTGCAGGTACTACAATTTCTTTTCCACGATCAAAGTTCTAAACAGGTATAATGAACACTTTTCAATCATTTCTATCGTAAATCGAACAATCTCTGAAAGTACATTATCCTTGCGTGTGTTCCTGGCATTGATACGGTGAAGAGCGGTCGCCTTCAACTATAGCATTGGTAGGAGCTCAATTAAAAGTATTCAGATGAACGAAATGCCGCTAGGCAGGAACCATGATTAACCGGAATTACTTCACCTTGTATCATGATTACTATGTTATAGGTGTTAACATCAAGATAGTTGTTAGATACTATTAAGTGAGGCAAAGACGAGAGTTCCGAGCTACGTTTTCTTTAAAGTTTCGGGCATCGCTTTCCATAACAGCAAGAGCGCTCCTAATGCTAACGCCGATAAAACTGCAAAGCCTATCTTAAAACCTGCGGCATCTACAATAAATCCGGAAACCAGGTTGCTTAAAGTAGAGCCGAGACTCAAAGATGCGGCAAGCATGCCCTGGGCGAAACTGGCCCGGTCTGAATTACCCATGAGATCGTTAACAACCATGATTGCAGTGACGCTGAAAACACCAGCCGCCATACCGTCCAGCACCTGGAATGATAACAAATGCACTACCTTGTCGGTTAGCGTATAAAGAACACCCCTGGTAGCCAAAAGAATAAAAGCAACTACGAGTAATTTTTTACGTCCCTTTTGTGCCTGTTTGCCGCAGATGTAAACAGTAGGAACCATAACCAGTTGTGCAATGATAATACAGGCGGCTAAATATAAAGTAGAGTTTTCCGGTTTAGCTTTGGCAATCTCCTGGGCGACAAGCGGTAGCATTGCACCATTTGAAAAATAAAAGATAACGGTTAAAAGCAGGAAGACAAGGAATGGTTTATTACACAGTACCTCGCGGAAAAAGCCTTTTTTCGTTTCATTTTTCCCCGCATTTTCCGCCTCCGCTGCCGGAACACCTTTTTGGGTTATGAAAGAGGCGCTTATGGTACAGAACACGGCTAAGCCCATCATCACATAAAAAATACCCGCATTATTAGTAAATCTTGCCACGACCCCGGTTAATACTGCCGCTACCACATTACCGGCGTGGTTGTAACTTTGATTTTTACTTAAGGTATGGTCAAATTTTCCCTTTTCAGTCACGACCGAGGCAAGCGCAACCAGGGTTGGTACGTAGAAAGACGCTGCTAATCCTATCACTACCTGGCAACAGATGATAATAGGAAAGCTTTTGAGAAAGGGTAAAAAGAGGGCCGCGACACCAACAATTAAAGAGGCTACGATGATAGGAATTTTCTTTTGCCGGGTATTGTCAACTATGTATCCTGCCGGTGACTGCCCAACAACCATTGAAAAAGTTGTAGCAGAAATAGCCATACCGATCATCCCTGGTTCCCAATGAAGATTCGTAGCCAGGTAGACTGCTAAAAAGGGGCCTACACCGTCACTGATATCAGCTGCGGAGAAGTTTAACCAGTTCAGTGCAGTCAAACTTCTATTGGATGTTTTTCCAGGCATTAGCAATAGTTGAGGTGATATTAAAAACAAAAGTTATACCTTATAGCGCAACACCTTTTTGTGTACCAGTTTACGGCCGGCATAACTTCTTTTTCGCCGGTTGTAGATGTTTTTCTGCTAAAAATCTGAAGTTAGATTTAACCAGTCCGGCGATGAGCTGAATGAAGAGGAACCAGACTTCGACAACTTTTATGGTTGAGCTAAAAGTGGGAGCAGAACGATTTTAAATTTTCTTTTTTCAATAGTAATTGCATTAATTACTAACCCAATATTTTTATGGATAAGAAACATTTTCCTGTAAAGCTTTTACCAGCACCTGCTAACTTTGCCCAACCAATGGCGGAAGATGAAAGAGTAATTATGCGGGACCATGCGCCATATTGGACTCCGTACCTGGATAAAGGAATGGTGCAGGTTTTCGGTCCTGTATTCGGTCCGAAAGGAGTTTACGGGCCAGGTATAGTATAGGTGGATAACGAAGAAGAGTTGAAAGAGTTTATTGATAATGATCCGGATCTTAAGATCAATACTGCTGAGTATTAATCTATGATGGCATCGGCCGGGGAAATAATCAACGGTTGCCACTCTTCAAAATGGCGCTTTTAAGAACACTGATAACGGTAGAAAGGGTTAGCATATCTTCTGTTGTTAAACAATGAATGAAAATGGGAGAAGTAGAAATAGACGTGGCAAATGGCACAATCGTTATCAGTTCGAACATCATTACCTATGGAAGTGCAGCGGATGAAAAACTAACCGAGTGTATAAGAGCCGAAATAGAAGCGCTGTGGAACGAACCAAAAGGAATGATCTACTTAAAAGGAACTTTGTTTTTGGTAAGTTTTCGCATTACCACCCAATTTCAGCCTTCTATTGACATGGAAGAAATTTATAGCAACCTCGATCCACGCAATAACTATTTCCGCATCGAAGAATATGCTCATGGAAATATCTCTTTTGTAGATGGCCTCGGTTGCAACAGCGGCTATTTTAAACTGGAGAATCTATATGCCGGTTCTACAACTGCCGCTCATGAATACGGGCATACACTTGGTCTTAATCACCCGGCTGACCTGGACCACAGGGGCAAAGGTGTACCTGGTATCATGTACCCAAGGGGAACTTTAGTAGATCCCCAATTTCAATATGATCCAACAAAACCTGCAGGTGTGACAGGAGGTACCATGCACCCCATGTACCGAAAAGTGTTTGCCGAAGATATAGTAGCACTAAAACTGGAAAGGCTGAAATTCAAAAATGAAAAAGCTATTGTAGGGGAATTTACCAATGTCTTTCATGTAGATCATGCTCAGGTGTAACATTGAAATACCGGAGACCGCACTTCCCTTGTTTTTTACTGTGGTTGTTCTTTTATCTTTCCCTTAGACCGGCTCTACCTTATTTAGACCGTTCAATGATTATTATCTTTTAATCTACGTTTATTGCTTTCATTTTTGTGATCAAAAGAAATAAACATGTTTACCGCCGACATTAACGAGAGCGAATTCAATAACTCAATTGGCATTTCTCTTAAGGAGTTGATGGAATATTACAAAGGTCTTTGCCAACAGTAGTGCATTCTACCAACTGCCTGGAAGAAAAAATTACAAAAGGCTACCGGCTTTTTAAAAACTCACCCCCGCCGGTAATTACCGCGGTACAGAAGTCATTTATAACTCCGCTGCTTTAAGCCAATAATTAAAAAAGGTATCAATCTTTTGCCTTGTCGCTTCATCTGACAGCGGTTTTTTTACAATGGAACTGGCCCCAAACTCGTAACCAGAGCGTATTAATTTCTTATCGGCATTATCAGTAAGAATGATGACAGGTATTTTTTTGAATTCTTCTACCAGCTTAATTTCTTTAAGCACCTGCAGCCCATCTTCAGGGGCTGCGTTGTAATCGATAAAAATTAGTTGCGGCCTTGCATTCAGTTCAAGTATATCGAATGCTTCTTTGCCATTTTTTGCAAACTTTATTTCAATATCGTAGCCTAATTCTTTTACCGAAGACCGGGTTAATTCCCTGTCATCAGAGTCATCTTCAAGCATTAATATATAATTACTCATAGGTATTTATGGAAGGTTTGTGGCTAAAAATAACACAATAGCCGGGAAAAAGTTTTATCAACAAACTCAACGTCTCATTTACTCAAATTATTCCAAATACACCCGTATAATTGGAGAATAAGATTGCTGATTTGAAAAGCAGTCGTTCAACGGAGCGTCGCAACGATTTCTCCTCGTGGCTGTGTTGCCGGTAACACAAACTCCCTTAGATCTTTAGTGAGAATAGTTCGATTCCGTTTGCCTTTCCTTTCAATTCAACAATTCCGAGGCTTTCGGTTTGCCACTCTTTAAGATCCACATTTTCCTTGAAATCTTTCGATACAATATATTTCTGGTTCAGTTCGCTGCAGGCGCTTCGAATACGGGCCGTTGTATTCATGGTATCGCCGCTCATGGCTATGTCTTTTTTTATAACGCCTATTTCCCCAACGGTAACATCGCCGAGGTGAATACCCACCCTGAATTCCGGGATTACACCAAATACACGCCTGAAGTGCTCTCCTCGTTTCTGCAGGTTTTTTCTCGCTTCTATTAAAGCAGCCATACATCGTTTTGGATTCTTTTTTTCGAACAGCCACGATACAACTACTTCATCACCCACGTACTGGTATATGGCGCCTCCGTGCTCAATAAGTGCATTCGAAATCTGGTAAATAAACTCACGGATGAACTTGAAATATTGCTGGTGACCCAGTTTTTCAGCAATAGGTGTAGAATCCTTGAGATCCATAAACATTACAATTCTCTTTTCAATTTTCGGCTCTACGTACTTACCCAGAAGTATGTCCATAAAAACGCCCGGCGCATACTTTTCATTTACCTCTATAATTAATTGGGTAAGTATGAAGAGTACCATCCAATACATAATTTTCTGGGCTATCCAGCTACTATTGGTGGCATCTTCGGCATACTTCGCAAATGAATCAGCTACGCTCAGGTCGAGAGAAAAAAGAATACTGGCGACATGAATAATAAAGTTTACTATATAAGCTGCAAGAAGCAAAATAGCACTGCGTAAAAAAAAGCTAATGAATAAGGGCCTGTTCCTAAACAGCCTTTTAAGCCTGAATATGAGTATATAACCAAAGCCCAGGCTAAAAAGGAAAAGGAGTAAAGAGCGCAAAACAATGGCCGAAGCAAAACTATAATATGTAGGATCGGGCCGGGTGAGAACAACAACAAGATCAATTAACATCCAACAAACAGAAATGTAGAATATAAGAGAAAACCGGTACCTGCTTACAAACGTGAAATTGAAAAACTTTTTGAACGGTGCTTTCATACTCTATTTTGGAGGTATTTATAAATAGAGTACTGGGCATTTACCCGTTGCCCATCCCCCTCGTTAACCCGGTGTTGCTCAAGGTTAGGAGATAAAACGACCGCCTTATCTGTATCGCTCCATTGAATTTCAAAGTAATCTACCAGTTCTTTTTTGCAATCCAGGTTTTTTATCGGTACACAAACCTCTATCCGGTGATGTAAATTCCGGATCATCCAGTCTGCTGATCCCATTATTAATTCCGGATTATCCCCTGCTCCAAAAATGAATAAGCGGGTATGCTCCAGGTACCTGTCTACAAGCCTTCGAACAGTTATGTTGTCGCTGATACCGGGAATGCCAGGCATTAGGCAGCAAATTCCCCTAACGATCATATTAACCTTTACCCCTTGCTGGCTGGCCTTGTATAATAGGTTGATCATGTGCGGCTCTTCCAGGTTATTAACTTTTATGCGAATCAATGCCTCTTCGCCAAGATTAGCCTTTTGTATCTCCTCGTCTATCAGTTTTTCAAATTTTTCGTTCATGTTAAATTGCGACACCAGCAGTTTATCAAACTTTGCCTTCCCCTTTCCGGGCACTTTGTGATCTTTCTGAAGGTATTTAAACAATACAAGCAACTCTTTAATAATGTTTGGATCGGTTGTCATTAAAAGATGATCGGTATAAAACTGTGCAGTAACCTCGTTAAAATTGCCGGTACTTAAAATAGCATAAGTAAGTGTATTACTGCCTGCGGCCTTTTTAATGACCGCAATTTTTGAGTGTACTTTGATATGAGGAATACCGTAAATGATCTTAATACCTGCTTCGCGCATTATCCTGCTCCACTTAATATTATTTGCTTCGTCGAAACGGGCTTTCAGCTCAACAAATGCAACTACCTTTTTACCATTTTTCGCTGCGCTGATAAGTGCATTTACAATATGTGAATCTGCCGCCACCCTGTACAAGGTGATGTAAATTTCTTTCACCGATGTATCCACTGCAGCCTGGTTAAAAAAGGACAATACAGGGTTGTACGAATGGTAAGGCAAGTGTAACAAAATGTCCTTCGTATTTAAAATGGTAAAGATGTCGCCGCAATCGTTCACTTCGGCCAGTTTCAACGGTTTCCATTTTTCGAACTTCAGCTTCTTGTTAAATGAAGGAAATGAAGCAAGGTCGCTGAGGTGATGGTATCGTCCGCCTGCGAACATTTCTTCAAACTGCAGGTTAAAAGTGGATGCAATAAACAATTGAACATTACGCGGCATCGACTGCTCGTACAGGAATCTTGAAGGAGCACCGTATTCCCGCTTACGCAATTGCTTTTCAATCTTATGCATCAGGTTGCTGCTATATTCATCTTCCAGCTTTAATTCCGCGTCCCTGTTGAATTTTATGCTGTAAACGCCCTGTATGTTTTGACCAGGGAAAATACATTCAAGATTTTCACGAATGATGTCGTCTATAAAAATTATATACTCCTGGTTATCTATCGGACTAAGAACAAAAAACCTTGGTAGTTTATTGGAGGGAATATTTATAACAGCGACGGAGTTAGTTGTTGCATCTTCTTCTTTTAGCGAAACAATGAAGTACAGGTAATTATTTTCGGGAATGAACTTATTGCTGATGTTACCGTCGAGAAATATAGGTTGAATAAAGGATAGTACCTGCGACAGGAAGATCTCTCTTATTTCGTTTATGTGTTCGCCGCGAATAGGCTGCCCATAGTAGAAAACAATTCCACTGTTCCTTAATTCAGGTATCAGGTCGTTGGTAAGAATGCTGCCAAAAATGTTCAACTGCCGGTTAATCTCGCTTTGCATTTTTTCGGGGATATCTTCATTGTAACCCGTAACGGCCTGCATTTGTGTTTTCTCGTTCAGCTTCGAAAGAGCAAATACTGCGGGATATCTAACCCTGAAAAATTCGTCGAGATTCGAAGAAAAAATCGACAGGAATTTTATCCTTTCAAACAACGGAACTTTTTTATCTGCTGCCTCCTGTAAAACCCTGAAGTTGAATCCCAGCCAACTTAAGTCTCTGTTGAAAAGCATAAATTATTTTTTAGTTTCAGCTGGTGCAGGCAATCGTTTTGTTCAAAATTTTTTGGTCGCCGACTGCGGGCTTTAATTCAACATCGTTGTGTCACTCACTTGTACTGTTCGTACGTAGAGCATCAAACCCCTTCCTCCTTCTCCTTCAATTCACCAACTCGTGTACCACGAAGCAAGTACTTCGTACCCGCCACCGACAGCTTCGTTTTTGTCATGCTGACGAACTAAGCATCCCATTCGCCCTAAAAGAGATTCCTTCCCGGAATGACAATGGTAAAACCAAGATCGCAATGAAGCATCCTATTTCAATTACAACGGCGTTCCCTGTGCATTGGTGATTACTCCATCGGTTCCGTTACTAAACATTACTGCAACAGCAAAGGCCACTACCGAAATGATTATTCCAAACATAAATATATTATAAGCCCATCGTATTAACTTGTATTTACGTGCAAGCACTACTCCCAACTGGTAAATGTCTTTTATCAGCGACCCATACAAATACTCCGAATCAACCATCATTCTTGCCATTGCATTTTCATACTCTGCCTGAGGTGTTCTATAAAAATTACCGAAGAACAGGAGGTTTGTTTTTTTGTCAACGATATCCTGGTCGCTGAACGTGCCTTCACTTATTTTGGGGCGGGTAGCCAAAATGGCAACAACAATGGTGCATACCGAAGAGGTAAGAAATATAATCGTAGGAATAGTTAAATAGGTATCTACCTGTAACCGGCGAAGTAATACAGAGAGGATAACCGAGATAATTATTGCATTTACCGAAATTAGGATGTTTGCCTTCCCGTCGGCCATATCACTCAATTTCATGTGATTTTCAGAAGTAAGGCGCAACATGGTTTGTATGCCTTTGGTTGTTAAGTTATTCGCAGCTTTTGCAGCGCCCTTATCTTCACCCCCGCCCTCCTTGCCTGCTTCCGGTGCAGTTTCTTCTTTACTTTTATGTTCTTCCACGCTTTTCCTGATTTCTTTTATATTCTTCCTTTTCTTTTCCGACAACAGATCTTTGCAGTAGTCGGTGTAGAAGCGGTGGTTTTCCAGCAATTTTAAAGTTTGTTTATTCCATTCGTACTTGCTGATGTAACCGTACCTCAGGGTGTACTCCTTATATACCTGTTTATTGGTGGTTTCAAATTCTTTGGTACCCAGGTTATAGGTATCGGCATCTACCATGATCTGCTGCAATAAATTGGCAGGTTTTGCACCTCCTTTTGTTGCCAGTATACATTCCTCTATATTATTTACGAGGTCTTCATCTGCAGCGTAATCCTTTATAAAATCTCTCATTAGCTGCACGCTTTTATCCTCGTGACCCACAGGTTCGCCTATTAAATAACCAGTATCGTGAAACCAGGCGGCTACAAATAAAACCAGCATATCATTTTCTATCAGGTTATAATGGCTCGCTATTTCCTTTATACGGCCTACAACCTTTTCGGTATGCTGAAGGTTGTGATATACCAGCTTTGTATCGTTCGAGCGTTCAAAAAGGTTTGAAACATGCGTTTCAACTTTTTTATAAATCGTATTATAATCCATGAAATGATTTTAAAATGTCAGGTTGAATTTAGTGCCTATTGATAAATTAAACAACGTCTCTTCGCTCGAAAATCCAACTGCAGCTGATAAAAGCAAAATGTTGAAAGGGGAATAATAGATTCCACCACCTACAGAGTTATGCCATTTATGACTGCTTTGATTTCGTGTCCACACCCTGCCAACGTCATCAAAGGCAAGCAAACCAACGGAACCAGGAAAAATATAAGACTTTGAATCAAACAGTTTGATCAGCAGGCTTACGCTTCCATAAGCAAGCGTTGACCCCGAAAACCGGTTTTTTCTAAAGCCTCTTAGAAAGTTGTTCTGCCCCAGGTTCATCGCCTGGAAGTATTCATAATTCTCGCTGAAGATATGTCCTGCACCTAACTTAATAATACTGACTACACGTGCAGGGTCGCTTAAACTTGAATAAAGGGTCATGTCAGAAGTAAGCGATGTAAAAGGCCGGCTGTTTTTATTCGACCCTGCTAATGCAGTAAATTCGGTATTCCACAGGAAGCCACGAGTAGGTAAAAGCTCGCTGTTAACCGTATTGATCTGCATAGCTAATTTACCCCCGGTGTACACTTTCGTTTTATAAATGTCAGCAGAGTCCAACCCCACCAGCGATGGTGTACTTAAAATTTTCGCTTCATTATCCTCCAAATGATTCCAGTAGTTATACACAACAGGCCCAGCCGAAACATTAAAAAAGCTGGCAAAACGACGACGAAACAACAATTCTGCGTAGGCATAATTATACCGCACCCGGTAGTATTGCACATCCCTTGTTCGGTCTACCTTGGTAAAATTGCCCAATCCGAAAAAGTTATTAAGCGTTGGCTTAGCCAGTTCTGCATTCACAACAATATCTGTATTTTTAATTGCCTGGTTAAACTCTCCGCGATAACGCACTTTATAAGAACCGCTTGAAAGGGCGTATAAGGTACTCAATCTTTGATAGGTCGAATAAGGGTCTTTTCTAAACCCGTATGTTTTCTTTGAAAAACCGATACCTGCCATTAGTCCATCTTCAGCATTATATCCCAGGTTAAGGAGTGGAAAGTTATAGGTATCGTACTTAAACCCGCTAGTGCTATAATTATTTACGTACGGGTCGTTTTCGAATAATACTCTTGTTTTGTTTTTATTACTGATGTAATTTTTTTCGGTCGTAAGATCATAGAGGTTATTGCTGACATTTCCCTTGATATCGAAGGTGTCTTCACCTCGTCCCCCAATAATCCGCACCTTAATTTTTGATTTTGCGTTTCTATCAATTTCAAAAACATCATCGCCGTTCAAGCCATATAAATGTACTTCCTCGGTAACAGAAGGTTCAAAAATGCGGCTATACATCAAAGAAGCAGAATCGGTATTATCGGTTTTTTTATACACTCTTACCTGCATGTTCTTTCCTACGGACTCTACTTTAAAATATTCTTTTTTATTGCTGCCAACTACATTTACCTGTTTCGATAAAAAGTTATAATACTTCATTGCTGCCTTTGGTAAATATTCACGCCGGCTTTTTAGTTTCTCGCTGATTTCAGCCCCGCTTATAGCATAAATTTCCGGCGGTAGATTCTTTACTGCATTATCAATAACATTATCAGGAAGGTTAGCCCGAAAGGTAGCAACGGTTCTTTTCCATACTGCAGAATCGAGGCGGTTAAGGAAAGTGCGGTCCAGGTCTTTGGCCCAATAAGCCAGCCATCTAACTTGCGGAATATCTTTTCGGAAGCCTTTCAAAAAAGGCACTAGATTATTAGAGGCCATTTTTACAAGAAAACCATCAGAATACGAAAACGCCTGGTCCCTGTCGCGGGGAATAGGATAATACAGCTTGCCTTTACCTGTGTCTATTTCGCCGAACCGCCATTGGTCGAAATGCCTGTCCCAGTCGGCGATCAAAAAGTCTAATAAGCGGGCCCGCAGAAATTGTCGTTGGTCTACCCGGTCATCGTTGTCTTCAATTAATTTCTGTACCAATTTTTGTTCGCTTTTGGTGTCTTCGTCGCGCGGCACAGGCTCTCTTTCCTCCAGCAGGCAAATAGTGTTGGCAAAATAAGGGCGATATAAACCGAGAGCAGGATCGTTGGGAACAAAATAGATTTTCGGCGAAGCTACTGTAACATTAACGGCTTTGGCTAATGGTGGTACGATCACCGGTGAATAGGGATGAGCCGAGGAGATAAAATCCTGCAGGTAAGCATCTGCTGCAGAGCCTCGCACACCTTCCGGTAGTATTTTAGTGATATCCTTATTAATTGCCCTAAGCGACCATTCTTTTCCTTTCGTGTCTGTCAGCCGAAGCGACTTTGTTTGGTGTCCTCCTCCGAGTGCGCCCACTTTAAACCCGCCCATCTCTTCCCGTACACGAAACACCTTCAGCTTAACAGGCTCTGCCCACACGTCGCGGTAATTATTCCCGTTAAAAAATCTTTTGGTTGCCGAAGCCCTTGCATACTTTGTATTCGCAGCAACAGTTATGCTGTCTGCAGAGTAGGGAACATATACGATAGGTATGGTATCTTCAAATTGGGCTGTAGGCAGCCTGGAGTAATTCATTAAAGGAGCGCTATACGCTTTTCGTATAGAATCCGAAACCGTATAAAAAGTAAGGTTTACATTTTTATTTGTAGAAAATTCGAGAACAGCATAACCGTTTAAGGGAGAAGTAAAAGGAGCTTTTTTATTTTTCGAAACCCTGGTCGATTTTGTTCCACTGCCACTGACGATATAATTGTAACTACTGTCTTTTATTAGCTGCAGGTTGTGTTCATGGCCCGCTACAAAAATCAAATTCGGATGTGTTTTTGCCACCTTCTGCACGTCATTAATCATATTGGCATAATCGGGGTGTTTCAAATCTTCCGGTACGCCAAAAACTCCCCTTACCACCGGGTAAATGGTGCCTATTATTGGCAGGGGTATATACAAGTTCGGCTTGAGGTCGGTAAATGGAAACAGGTATTGCTTTGGAGTAAAATAACCACCATGAATTCCATAGCTTTTAAAAGGATGGTGGCAGGCCAGTATAACCAGTTTTTTTGCATTCTTCGCAAGAATATCTTCTAACTCAGAAAGCACCTCCAGCTTTGTTTTTTGGGGGCAATCTGATTCAATCCCTGGTTTTTCGTATGGATGTATCCACCATTGGCTATCAAAAATAACCATAGTTACATCGGGAGCTAGGGAGATCTCTACCGGACCGCCACACCCGTCTTCCGGGTAAAACTTTACATTTTTACCCCCGTTTGTATTTATATAAGCCTGCTCCCGCCGAATGGCATCCCAGCCGCCTTTTCCTCCATTGTCCCAGTCGTGATTGCCGGGAATAAAGTAAACTTTGGCATCTGTACCGTTTGCAATAGCAATTTGCGTATCTAAAACACTTCTTCTTATATCATAATAAGAAGCCTGTTCGTCGGGTAAACCGGTAGTATAAAGGTTATCGCCTAAATAAAGAATGGTGGTTTTCCTATCTATTTTTGTCTTTGCCTTTACTGCGTTTATAACCGGGTGCCTCCCATTTTTAAAATCGCCGGCATCTCCAATCAATATGAGCCTTGCCTGTAAAGTATCATTTTGTGAATAACACCATGAACTTAAAAAAATCAATAAAAAAAACGCACTAACCTTTTTCATGAAGTGAAGGATTGTATTTAAATATTAAGATATTGGGTGCCCCGATTTCGGCTGACTCATTCGATATTATCATGTCGCCATTGGGGGTAAATGTTATTCCCTCAGGCTGCTTAAACAGCCGTGGATCAATATAGTAAGCCTTTTTAACCTTCCCGTCCCTGTTGGCAATTGCGATTGCCTTGGCTGCCGAAGATACGAGGTATAGCTCCTTGGTTAGTGGATGAACGGCGGCAGCAGACGGTTTGAACTTTAATTTATTACTTCCGAGCAGTTCGCCTACGTGGTCTGTATCGATTACAAAAAATGGCTCGTCAACAAATGTCTGGTCAGCGGGGTTAAACGAGTAAGCAGAGACGGTCTTTTTATTATCTGTCGCACAATCTTTACAAATCAAAATTATTTTCTGATAATACTGATCAAAATAAAGGCTTTCGAAATTGTTATGACCCATTATCGGCAGCTGGCAACTTTCAAGTGCCACTGAGTCTTTTGTTACATACCTGAACCTTTTTATATTACCATTACTCTGCAGGGCATAAAAAGTGCTGTCGTACAGCACAAGGTCTTCATAATCTCCTTCGGTCGAAAATCTCCACTTCTTAACCTTAATTTGTTTCCTGATATATATTTTGTAGAGTATGCCTAATTCGTCGTTTATAGCGAAAATGCTGGTGTCGCGAGGGTAATATACAATGCCTGAAATTTCATCAAGATCCGTCTTCAAATGGATCATCACAGGGTTTGCAAGATCATAACCCGGAATTGAAGGATACGAATAAGATTCTTTTTTTTGAGTACATGCACAAAATAAAAGAAGAAAAATACCAAACATCATTTTCCACGCTGTCATACATGTATGCAAAAACTTTTGGGGGCTAATATTTATAATTGCAAAACTGTAAAGTCAAAACCTTTGCCGCATTTTTTATAACCGCCAAAAGCGGCATTTAATGAAAGCAAGCGTATTATAAAGGGTGGTGGGGAAACATTTCTACACTCTTTTTTGTTATAAATATTTTTAATTTGTTGAAAGACAAAAGAATAGGAAGCAATCAGCGCCACGACCGGTTAAAAGTAAGCGGTTTTTTTTGAGCCAGGCGCATTACTACTACCAGGCTTTGCTTGCGTCGCACTCTTGTACTGTTTGTTCTTTATGCAGCAGAACAGCTGAACGCCAAAATTGTTGTTACCGAAGTATAAATTGATCTTTTGTCGTTCTTGTGTAATTGTCTAATTCATACTTTAGCCAGCCCGGTTGCAAAGTTTGCCGGGACGAATTATTTTTAAACTGCTCGGGCCGTTTTGCGACTTGTTCTACCATAGTCATTTATCTTTCATAACTTAATTACGTTTCGCTTAGCTGGATAACGTACTTAGCGTGAAAGTGCCCGCCCGGCTGTAAAGCGTTCGGATGGGAGTGACACTACTTGCCCCGTTAACGGGAACGATATGGCGTAGTAATCCTAAGGTCGGTTCACCAAACAAAACTGTTACGTTAACAACATGGATTTATCTAAAAATACGAAACAACCCTTTTTACCTTATGCAATCATTAATGAAAACTCCGGAGGAGTATATAGAATCACTTCCCGACGATAGAAAACAGGTTATTGGTGAACTAAGAAAGGTAATTCTTGAAAATCTTCCCCCTGGGTTTACTGAAACAATGGATTATGGGATGTTGGCCTATGTTGTTCCGCACTCTTTATACCCGCATGGTTATCATTGTGACCCAAAACATCCATTGCCGTTTATGAACCTGGCATCGCAAAAAAATTTTGTTGCACTTTATCACATGGGAATTTATGGTGATAAGAAACTGTTGGAGTGGTTTACAAGTGAATACGGAAAACATTCGAAGGCCAAGCCCGACATGGGCAAAAGCTGTATTCGCTTTAAGAAATCACACCAGGTTCCGTATAAACTAATTGGTGAACTTGCACAAAAACTTACGCCTGAACAATGGATAGCATTTTACGAAGAAAATATAAAGAGTAAGTAACCGCGGTTATTACAACAGTTTTCCATCTAATTAAAGCTGCAACTGCTATCAGCATATTTTTCATTTTTACCAGCCTATCTTTAAAACTCTAAAACTAAAAGGAAGGAAATGTTTTTACCCCAGATCGATCTTGCACCAATCACCCGGCATCTGCGTTCTAAGGCAAGTTCTCATTTATTAGTTGCTGCAGTTCATTATTTACATGTTTTTGAAGAGCTAAGTAGTGGTCCTTTATCCCTCGCCGAATTGCAACAAAAATTAGGTTTGAAAGAACGCCCCGCCATGGTATTATTTCCTGCTCTTTGTGCAATGGGGTTATTGAAGTACACGGATGATGGAAAGCTCCAGGTTTCCGATCTCGGATACCATTTAACTTCAGCGTGTCCAATAAATCTCATTGGTTATGCGGGCTTGGAAAAGCAAGATCCAGGGGTGCTTACAATAACGCAATGGCTAAAAAACGACGGACCGGAAGATGCTTCTGAAGGTGTATCTTATGTAAAAGACGAAGAAGGCCCCTCTCCTATGGATGAACCGGAAGCTGCCCGTTTTTTTACAATGGCGCTTGCTGGCAGAGCCCGTTACCTGTCTCCAATTGTTGCCGGTAAAATAACCAAAAGAGAGGGGCACTTGCTCGACGTCGCGGGTGGTACTGGTTATTATTCCTACGAATGGCTGCTGGCAAATCCAGGTTCTACAGCTTCTGTATTTGATCGTCCTGAAGTATTAAAAGTAGCCTCAGAACTATTGGACGAATTTTGTAGAAGTGGACGAAATGGAGTTGAAAGTGTCAAGCAACGTGTAACTTTTTTACCCGGCGATATGCTAACAGATGTTCTTCCAGGAGCTGATTTATTATTGGCAGCGAGCCTCTTTCACGATTGGCCGTCCAACACCTGTGAAGTGCTTGCAAAAAAGTTTGCCGCAGCACTTAATCCAGGCGGTGAATTGTGGGTTCATGACGCTTTCCTTGATGATACATTAGACGGCCCTATTGCAGTTACCGATTATTCTGCTATGCTTTTTTTAGGAACAAAAGGCAGAGCCTACAGCCGGAAAGAATATAGAACATGGCTATCAAACGCCGGACTTCAACCTACGACAGTAGAAATTCCAACACTGATGGACTATGGATTGATATCAGCGAATAAACCATAAAGTTGCGAAACGTCAAACGTGAAAATAGCTTCACATTTCACGTTCAGCGTTTCACAACCTAAGCCTTATTATATACTAATTTTCTCGTCAACCTTATTTTTATGAAAAAATATATCCAGCTTTTTACTGTTACCATTCTTTTAGTAAATGCTTCGTGTAAAACAACCAGGAATATTACCACTACTACTAAAGATGATGGAAAGATTGAAATAGTATTTGTGCAGGTAAATGATGTATATGAAATAGCGCCGGTAGCGGGTGGCAAAGAAGGTGGAATGGCACGGGTGGCAACACTAAAAAAACAATACAAGCAAGCAAATCCAAATACCTTTTTAGTAATGTCGGGCGATTTTGTAAGTCCATCTGTATACAATAGTTTGAAATACCAGGGTAAATCTATACGTGGCGCACAAATGATTGAATCGATGAATGCAGCAGGAATGGATTTCGTGGTATTTGGTAACCACGAATTTGACATAAGCGAAAAAGAACTGCAGGAAAGGATTAACGAGTCCACCTTCACCTGGGTCTCTTCAAACACTTTTCATAAGTTTAAAGACAGTATTGTAGCTTTTACAAAAACGGGAATTCCTGGTGCAGTACCATTTCCTGAAACATTTATCATGAATGTAAGAGATAATGATGGAACGACTGCAAAGATCGGGTTTATCGGTCTTACACTATCGTCGAACCCCGCCGAGTATGTTTCTTATAAAGATCCTTTAGTAACTGCAAAAACCTTGTATGACCGCCTAAAAGATTCTGTTGATGCTGTTGTAGCGATCACTCACCAGGCAATTGATGACGACATGACGCTGGCTAAAGAGTTACCCAAACTTGCTGCAATCCTGGGAGGCCACGAGCATAGCATGGTCTTCAATAAAACGGGAAACGTTTATATAACAAAGGCGCATTCCAACGCACGTTCAGCATATGTAATTAAGGTTCGGGTAGATAAGAACAAACATAATTTTACCGTTCCCCGTCCCGAACTTAAAAGCATTGATACAACTGTAGCTTTCGACAGTACCGCTAATGTTGTTGTTCAGAAATGGGTTAAAATAGCGCAAGACAATTATGCCTCCCTGGGATTTGATGCACAGAAAATTGTTTTGCAAACCGGAGAACCACTTGAAGGAAGAGAAACCGAAACCCGAGCCACATCCACAAACTTTACGCGGCTGATAACACAGGCAATCGCTTTTGCATGTCCGCAGGCAGATGCAGTACTTTTTAATTCCGGCTCACTTAGGTTAGATGATATTTTAACGCCTCCCATTTCTCAATATGATATTATCAGGAGTCTACCTTTCGGAGGCGGTATCACCGAGGTAGATATGAAAGGAAGCTTGTTGATACAGGTGTTGCAGACCGGCATGAAAAATAGCAATAGCGGCGGCTTTCTACAGTTCCAGCCTGTGGTGTATAATAAAAGCGCGAATACATTTCTGCTGAATAATGCGCCCATCGATCCGGCTAAAACTTATCGCGTTGCAATAACAGAATTTTTATTGAGTGGCAAGGAAGCAAACCTTTCGTTCCTTAATACAAAAAACCCGGAAATAACAAAGGTATATAGTTCACAAACAGCAGTAGCTGGCGATCCAAAATCAGATATAAGGCTGGCAATTATCAAGTATCTGGAAAGTAAGCAATAGAGGTTTCTTCGATGACAGATGACAGTGTCAGGGACCGGTAAATTCTTTCTTTCCTTTAGTTAATTGATGGAAGTTAATAACGGCTTTAATTGTTCCGTAAGAGATATTGTTACCGGCTTTTTCTTTTAAATCAGCATAACCTATATCTTCATCTGCTTCAAGCAAAGCAGTTAGTTCATTAAGTGTGTTGTTATCAACAAGGTCAAGAATATCGACTTCAGCCGTTGAAACAAAACCTGCAAGATGACCTTCAATAGTGCCTTGCGAAAGCCCCCTTTCTGCAGCAATGTCGGCAATTGATTTTCCTTTTTTAAACATTTCAAGGCTCATCCTGCCGCTCTCCCCTTTTTCAGGTTTGCCTTTTGTAGTTGTTGTTCCAACAGCAGCAACCGGAAGAGGTGTTTCCTTTTTATTCTGTTCCAACATTTTTAGCAGGTCGTGCACATTTACGGCCTTATATAACGCGTCGGATAGTTGTAGTGCCTGCTCAATTTGTTGTTTTTTCCTGGACAATATGAGTAACAATTCCTGAAGGTCTTTTACATACCTTTTCACCTTCTGGCGAACCTTTACCTGGTCAAGATGTTTTTTTACAGATGAAAGTAATTTCTCATCGAGTTCGGTCAAAAAATATTTCGCCGCTGCATTTGTTCTTTCATGCAGTTTGTTATAACCGTCGGCCTCGCACGATAGAAAAAGGTATTCAAGCTGCTTTGTGAATTTCTCAGAAACGTCCTGCAGGTTAAGAGCGACTTCATTTAATTGATGAGCCCATTTAATACACTTTTCCTTCTCAGGAATCTGCCGGTGTTCATACTCTTGAAAATTGCCCTCAACAATATCCGCGATTTTTGCAAAGGAAAAACTGTGCAATAACGACTGCCGGATAAACACCTTTTGCTCCTGCTCCAGTGTTTGTTGTAAAACATCTTCAGCCATCTCTTTTTGTACAAACTCAATAACCCTGTTATCGGTGCTTATGCAATTGGGTAGAATTTTTGAGTGTAATACAAGACCCTGCAGGCCGGTTAAACGACTTAACGAAACGTACACCTGCCCCGGGGCAAAGGAAGCTCCTGCATCGATTACTGCTTTTTCAAAAGTTAGGCCCTGGCTCTTGTGTATAGTGATTGCCCATGCAAGCCTTAATGGATATTGCGTAAACGTTCCCAACTCTTCTTCCTCGAGATCGTCTTTTTCGTTGTTGTAATTGTACCGCACATTTCTCCAGGTTTCCTGTTCGAGTTCCAGTTCATCCTGTTCCCCCGGAAAGACAACGCTTAACTTTTCCCGTTCAATTCTTTTGACCGTTCCTATTTTCCCGTTGTAAAATTTCCGGTTTTCGCCTTTATCATTTTTAATAAACATTACCTGCGCACCCTGCTTTAACTGTAATTCTTTTTCGACCGGGTAAGATCTTTCATAAAACTCACCCGATATTTTAGCGGCGTAAGTATAAATTTTACCGGGTAACTTATTAAGCTCAGTTTGGTTAATTGAATCAGCCCTGTAGTTATGACTGGTAAGGGTAATGTAATTGTCTTCTTTTGCAGGCGAAAAAGACGGGTTATAATGACGATGTAAAAGCTCCAGGTCGCCCGGAGTGCAGCAATTATTCCTGATGTGGTTAAGGATATTTATAAAGGCATCATCCTTCTGCCGGTAGATCTTCTTTAATTCAATATATACTGGAGGAACATAATTTACCACGTTTGCATCGAAAAAAAACGGGCTTTTATAATACTCCTGCAAGATCTCCCATTCCTCGTTTTTTGCTACTGGCGGCAGCTGGAAAAGGTCGCCGATGTATACCATTTGGGCACCCCCGAAAGGAAGCAAAGGTTGCCTTCTTATATGCCTCATAACTGTATCTACTGCATCGAGCAGATCGGCCCGAACCATGGAAACCTCGTCGATAATTAAAAGGTCAAGTTCGCGAATCACTTGTTTTTTCGCTGCTGGTAATCTTAAGTTCTTCAGAAGACTTGACCGGTTGTTTATTTCGCCATTGTACTGACCCCAAAAGCCACTTTCGGTTGGAATAAAAGGACCAAAAGGAAGTTGAAAGAATGAATGAATGGTTACTCCACCGGCATTTATTGCAGCTACGCCGGTAGGAGCTACTACGGCCATTTTCTTAAACGAGTTATCCCTTATATACTTCAGGAAGGTTGTTTTACCTGTTCCTGCTTTCCCCGTGATAAACAGGTGTCTATTGGTCTGATTTACAAAAGCAACAGCTTTTTGAAAAATAGTATTTGAGGGATCAGGGTTCATTACTTAAAACAAGCCGGTGCGACACAACCGGCAGTGAACACAAAAATAACTCAATCTTCTAATTGGTAATAAAAACAAAATGAGTTGCGCGAAAAGATCAATAAAGATTTGCGGTACAAGTGAGTGACACAACGATGTTGAAGCAGGTTATTTTGCCGGTCCCCAAAGAGTAGTTGAATAGCCAATGGTCAATGAAAGGCGAATGGTAAATATTGAACGTGTTTGGCCGGCTTAACAACATTCTTTTGGTGACCGACACTAGTAATTTTACTCGTCATCGTTGTGTCACTCCCTTGTACTGTCGTTTTTGCTATTGTGCCGGAGACGAGGTCACGGGTGTACGGCTTAAAGATTGAACGTGAGTACCGAATATCAGCCAGCTGTTACAATTGCCCGTTGCCATTCACCGTTGCCGAGCTTACTCTGCTTTGGCAATTGGAGCGAGATCGAATTGTGCGTTAACTATTGCTGAGGTCTTTGCATACTTTTTATCAGGATGATTAATAAAAAAGCAACTGCCCCCTTTAATCGCATCGATTATTTTACTGTGGATACCATAAGGAACCGCAGGACAACCTAAACTTTTAATGATTGTTTCCTGCGAACTTTTTTTAGGCTCGCTGAGCACTATTGAACCGTGTAGTACAATTGCCCGGCTTCTTGCCCTGTCGTTAATGCCGTGTTCCATACCATTAAAACGCATGCTATAACCTGCGTCGCCATTGTAAGTATCGGCAGTGATCAAAAAACCGAGACAGCTTTTATTTGAATTTTCAAGATTAGAAAAACTGGATGCACACTCATCGCCACTTTTTATACCATGTGCAACATATGTGTTGAATAATACTTTCAGGTTAACAAGGTCGATTACATATAACCTTTTATTATTGATGCTCTGGCTGTAATCGCAAATGGTCAACAGGTTTTTCTTTCTAACAGAACCTTTGTTTTGCAAATACCTGTATCCTTTATATGCATTAAAAAATGTTGATTTCTCCATCCCATAGTTAGCGAGGTCAATAACCTCGTAAAGAGAATCAGCCAACAGTTTCATGTTAGGCGATCTGGCCGAATACGAGATTTCTTTGGAAGCAGGGCTATTCTGTACTTTTCTTTTTTTATTGTTGTTCGCAATTGAATGAGTGGAAAAGCACACTAACACCCCCAATAGTAGTTTTATAAAATGAGTTTTTCCCTGCATAAAATTGGACTTATAGAATTATTGAAATCTGTTTCTCTAATACGACGAAAGCAAGGGAAATATTGCAGCATAAAACTATAAGTCTTTTCAGGCTATTGCGTCAGTTCAATCGGCTTATAAAGTGTGAATATCTTATTGAATATGTGTAAATGAAGTGGTTGATTGTTCACATTAAAAGAATTGTTAAGGAGAAGCAGGGAAGGAGGTGTGTAAATATTTAATACAATTATAAGTGTAGAGTATTAAACCCAAAAATGGCAGGCACCTGACTGGTACCTGCCATTCTTATTACTTAATATAAAAAAAATTACCTGGAAGAACCATCTTTTCCTGACATGTCATTTGCAGCAACTCCTTCCTGTAAAGCAACATTATTCAAACCAGATGGAGCAAGGTCGAAACGTGCATTTAATATTGTAGAAGTATGTGTATACCATTCATCAGGATGATTTATAAAAACGCAGCTTCCACCTTTAATTGCATCAATTATTCTAACATGTATACCGTAAGGAACCGCAGGGCAACCTAAACTTCTGCCAATTACTCCCCTGGTATTCATGATGTACTCATTTACGAATCGTGAACCGTGTAATACGATCGACCTGCTTCTTACGTTGTCGTTAATGCCACGTTCCATTCCGTTTAAATACAAACTTAAACCTGCTTTTCCTGTATATGGACTACCGGTGACTAAAAAACCAAGACTGCTTTTATTTGAATTCTCGTAGTTGGAAAAACTGTTTGGAAATTCACCGCCACTGTTTCTTCCGTGCGAAACATACGTGTTAAACAACAACCGACTATTCAGCAGGTCTACAACATACAGTCTTTTGTTGTTGCTGCTTTGGCTGTAATCGCAAATGGTAAGGAGGTTTGTTTTTCTTAACGCGCCCTTATTCAGAAGGAATTGGTAACCCTTGTAAGCGTTAAAAAACACTTCTCTTTCAAGACCAAATTCGCGAAGGCTGATTAAATCATAAATGGAATCGGCCATTTTTTTAATTACCGGCGCACTCGATGAATTGGTAAATAAAGAAGGGAGGTTCTTATCATCAGGTAATCCTTTTTTATCATCATTTGCAAAACTTGCAACAGAAACGAACATTAAAACAGAAAAAATTGACTTTTGAAGATACCTGACGTTTTTTGGCATAAAATATTTCGGTCGGGGTTAATAATATTTTAATAGGACGTCCAAAGTAGCTGATTTATTGTATGAAAACAAGTTAAAAATTCCGTTCATAGTGCCTTTTTTACCATTTGTAGTTGATTATCAATCCCTTTACTTTCTTTAGGAATTTTTTTTCTTAAAGACTTTAACGTGGGACGAACGAAATTTTTAATAAAACTACTAGTAAAAGGAAGCTCATTTAGTTCAATTATTCCCCATGATGTAGAATTTTTTGCCAGCTTTTCCCAAAATGAAACACAAAAATCACCGGCTTTACCAAGAAATGTAAATGTTAATAAATAAATATTGCAAAGGAATATAATGCACACGGATGACTTTTTCCGTCGTTTTAATTTGTTTGCTTTTCTTTTTTGCTTCACGGGAAAAGCAAAATCGGGCAGTGAAGGTTATTTAAATAAGACGGGTAACAGATCTGGTTTTTAAAACCATCCTCTTCTTTTAAAGATCCATAACATGATCATGGGAATAGCCAACATTAAACCAACGGTTATATAGAAGCCCCATTGCTGATGGGCATAAGGTATCACGTCGAAATTCATCCCGAATATGCCACCTATTACCGCTGCAGGTGCCAACAAACAGGTAACCATAGCCATAACTTTCATTATTTCGTTCATCTTCAGGTTTACCTGGCTGATGTAGAGATCCTGCAGGTTGGTCATGATATCGCGGTAATTATCTGCGACATCATTTGCCTGGATTATATGGTCGTAAACGTCTTTAAAGTATTTGTTTATTTTCTCGTCGAGCAATTCACTTTCACTTTTAATAAAGCCGTTTATTAACTCCCGAACGGGCGCAACATTTCTTTTTAATATGATTAGTTCTTTTCGCAAGCTATTTAGTTTTGCCAGTGTTCGGGTGTTACTGTTACGTATGATTTCTTCTTCAAGAGATTCTATATTGTCGCCTAAATTTTCCATAACAGCGAAATAGTGATCTACGATAACATCGAGCAGGCTGTAGCACAGATAGTCGGCACCTCGTTGCCTGAGCTTACTGGCCGTCATATAAAGCTTGTCCCTAATACTGTTAAACACATCGCGATGCGTCTCGTCCTGGAAAGTGATTACAAAGTTTTTTCCCAGTACAATGCTTATTTGTTCCTGTTCAACGCAGCATTTTTGTGCATTAAAGTACAGCATGTTTAACAAGCAAAACATTACACCTTCTATGTCATCCATTTTAGCCCGTTGACCCACACTCAATATATCTTCAACCAAAAGATTATGGATACCAAAATGTTGACAAATAGCTTCGACGTCGGCCTTACACAGCCCGTCAAAATTTATCCAGGTAACTTTATCATTGTTGCTGAAAACAAACGTCTCATTTATATTTTTCAGCTCAATTTTTTCAATCGATTCAGCATTGTAATTAAAGACATACAGCATCGTATGATGTGCGTCTTCCCTTATTTTTTCCCTAATTGGATTATAACGGTGAATTTCCTTGGTTCTGCGTGGATTAAATATGGGCAGCAGTAACTCCTTAAAGAATTTATCAGGTCGCATGGAATAAAGGTAAGCGAGGATTGAAAACTATCAAAAGCTGTTAGTTGAAATGTGGATGGAACAGCAGGGTGGGTCGTTTTTATTAATTGGGGAAAGAGATTTCCTTTCTTGGTACCAGCAGTTGTTTTTCTTGTTTATCATCGTTGCGTCGCAATCCTTTCAACTACAGAACGATGGGCGCCATTTACATTCCTTCTATAACCGGTCTTGCCACCGATGTTGCAGCAAGTGAAGGCTGTTCATTAAAATACCCGAAAGAAAATCGCCACATTTTATACTGCTGACGAACGGATTGCGACGCAACGATGTCTCTTCATCGCTATTAATGCCGGTATCAAAAATTCTACGCCAACAAGTTCTTTATGGCTTCATGATATTTTTCAAAGGCAAAAGAATCTACTGCTTCCTGCATCGCTTCTGCAATTTGTTGTGTGCATAAATTACCTATACTTCCTTCATGTGTATGTTCAACCTTTGTTGAATAAGTAAACTTCCCTTCTTCAATCTCCATTCCTACTTTTTTATAAGCATCACGGAATGGGGTACCCTGTAAAACCAATTTGTTCACTTCCTCCACACTAAACAAATACCTGTATTGTTCGTTATTCAAAAGGTCCTGTTTCACTTTCATATTACTGATCATCAGGTGCATCATATCGATGCAACCATTCATTGTAACAAAGGCAGGGAACAGGTATTCTTTTAGCAACTGGAAGTCGCGGTGATAGCCGGAGGGAAGATTGGTGGTTAATAAAGTAACATCGTTTGGAAGGGCCTGTAACTGGTTACACTTTGCACGTATCAGTTCAAAAACATCGGGGTTCTTTTTGTGCGGCATGATAGACGAGCCGGTGGTTAAATTATCGGGGAAAGAAATGAAGCTGAAGTTCTGGTTCATGTAAAGGCAGCAATCCATCGCAAGTTTGTTTAGCGTTGCGGCTACATTGCTTAAAGACTGAGCAACTATTTTTTCGCTTTTACCCCGGCTCATCTGCGCATAAACAACATTATAATTCAAATTCTCGAAACCTAATAATTTAGTGGTATAAGTTCTGTTTAAAGGAAACGAAGAACCATAACCGGCGGCGGATCCGAGCGGGTTTTTGTTCACTACTTTATACGCAGATTGTAATGTAATTACATCATCAACCAGGCTCTCCGCATAAGCGCCGAGCCATAGTCCAAACGACGAAGGCATTGCCAGTTGAAGATGCGTATAACCCGGCAGGAGGTTATCTTTCAATTCCTCGCTTTTTTGTTGAAGCAGTTGGAACAAGATTTCGATGTTATGAACGAGTTGTTCTATTGCAGTTCGAAAAAACAATTTAAGATCAACGAGCACCTGGTCGTTTCGACTGCGGCCACTATGGATTTTTTTACCAACCTCACCCAACCGTTCTGTAAGTAATAACTCTACGTGCGAATGAATGTCTTCAACGCCATCCTGTAACGAGAAATTACCTGATTCGATTTCCTTATAGATCTTCTTCAACTCAGCAGATAATACTGTCCAGTCTTCTGTTGTAAGTAAGCCAATGCTTTCCAGCATTTTGATATGAGCCAGCGATCCCTGTACGTCGAAAGGTGCCAGAAACAAATCCATTTCACGATCATTTCCAACCGTAAATGTTTCTACAGCTTCGGAGGTGTTTGTATTTTTTTGCCAGAGTTTCATTAGAGAGTTAGCCGTTACCAGTTACCTGTTACCGGTGTTTATTTTATGTTTTAGAAAAATCATTTAAGTTATTTTCAACCCATTGAATAAACTTATTAATTCGCATGCTTAAATTATCCTATTCATCTTTCAACTGGCTGTATACTCCTTCATTTTTATAGGATCCTGTTTCGTATAAAAAATCCAGATGTACAATTGTCTCATCACATTCCGATTGACTGTATACCAGCTGTTTTAAAAGGTCCGTTTTATATCGCCGTCTTCCCTACCCTTCAACTATGGCAATTGTTACCGCTTACGATGAACATCTAATTCGACTTCCTCGTCGTACATTTCAAACTTAGGAAGTGCCAGCGAAATTTTATGAATTTCAATTGCCAGTCGCTTTGATTCCTGGAACACTTCTAAATAGCCGTAACTTTTCATCCTGCCGTATTCTACACTCAATATATCCCTTAATTTGCTCCGGTTCAACCGGGTAACGGCCATCCGGCAACTGTTAACAGCCTACAGCACCCCCTTCAACATCTTCACATACACATCAATCGCGTCTTTAATCTCCGAAAGGTAGATAAACTCATCAGCTGTGTGACTTCTTGCACTATCTCCGGGTCCACATTTCAGCGCAGGAAAAGGCATTAAAGCTTTATCGCTGCTGGTGGGTGAACCATAACATTTTTTACCAAGACGAATACCCTGCTGCACCAATGGATGGTTGATATCTATCCCTGTAGATCTTAAACGCATACTTCTCGGCATTACTTCACTTGTTACATTTTGACGTATGATCTCAAATACTTCTTCATGCCTGTATACTTCTGTAATTCTTACATCTACAACAAAGCTACAAGTCGAAGGCACCACATTGTGGGCCTTATTTTCGGTATTGATAACTGTCACACTCATTTTCACCGGTCCCAACCATTCACTAACTTTTGGGTATTGGTACGTTCTAAACCACTCAATATCTTTCAATACTTTGTAAACAGCATTTTCTCCTTCTTCCCTGGCTGCATGGCCTGCTTTGCCCACAGCTGTACAGTCTAAAACCATCAACCCTTTCTCTGCAATTGCCAGATCCATTTTTGTAGGTTCTCCTACAATTGCACAATCAGGCTCTTTACCATCTAAAGTTGTCTGAAACAGTTTGTTCCCCAACAAAAGCTCGATACCATTGTATCCGCTGATCTCTTCTTCGGCAGTTGCTGCAAGAATAAGATTGTATTTTAGTTGATGATGGTTATAGAAATAAAGAAAAGTGGCAATAAGGCTGACCAAACTGCCGCCAGCATCATTACTTCCTAAACCAAATAACTTTCCTTCTTCGATAACAGGTGTAAAAGGGTCTTTAGTGTATTGAGGATTAGGCCTTACAGTATCGTGGTGAGAGTTTAAAAGAATGGAAGGCTTTGAAGGATCAAAATGTTTGTTTACAGCCCATACGTTATTTAAATTTCTTTCTGTGCCAACACCTTCTTCCCTCAGAAAACTTTCTATAATGTTTGCAGTTCCGTCTTCGTATTTCGAGTAAGAGGCAGTAGAAATCAATTGTTGCAAAAGGTATACTGCCTGGTTATATAACGACTGAATTTCCATTAATTTATAAAAAGTGTTCCGCTCGTTTTTTCGGTTGTATTTCGTATTAAATCTTTTGCATCGCCTACCAGAACCTCTCTTACGCCGGCATCGATTGCCGCAAAAGCATTATCGATTTTAGGTATAATGCCGGCAAACAATTTCCGTTCGCTTAAAAGTTGTCCGTAAGCTTGCTTATCTATTAAAGTGATTACTGAATTTTCATCATCTACGTTTTCTAAAATGCCTTTCTTTTCGAAACAATAGATTAACCTCACGTCGTAATAAACAGACAAAGCAATTGCCAAAGTTGAAGCAACCGTATCGGCATTTGTATTTAAAATATGTCCCTCCTGGTCGTGTGTAAGTGGTGCAAAAACCGGTACAAATGCTGCTTCCAGTAGCGATCGTAAACTTGCAACATTCAACATTGAACTTTCCACATCTCCCACCCACCCAAAGTCTACGTCTTTTATGGGTCGTTTCGTTGCAGGAATAATATTTCCATCGGCACCGGTTAAACCAATGGCATTACAATTTACGGATTGAAGCCGGGCAACAATTTTTTTATTAACCAATCCACCATAAACCATAGTTACGAGGTCAATTGTTGCATCATCGGTTATTCTTCTTCCATTAATATAATTAGACTGAATTCCTAATTGCTCGCCAATTTTTGTAGCAATCTTGCCGCCGCCGTGTATTAAAATTTTCTTTGCATCTATTGCAGCAAAGTCTTTTAAAAACGATTGTAGAGATTCTTCACTATCGATTACGTTGCCTCCAATTTTAATTACAAAGAGCCCCTGCCGACCCCTAAAGGGGAAGCGGTTATTATCGTGCAAATCTGTACCGTCACTCATAAATAAAATTAATCTGGATTCCTTCTCGCAGAGCCTGCATTTAAAAACTCCTGATACAAATCTTCCCTTTCGTTAGAAAGATAGTCTTTAATAAATTGTTGCGGCTGTATAAGGGAGACAAGCCTTTATAACTGTTTGTCATCGGCCTCTCTCAATTCCTCTTCGTTCTTATTATACACTGCGCTCATACCCTTAACTTAGCTCGGTTTCCCAATGCCTTTTATACTGCTTAGCCTGTAAAAAAAGTGTCGAAGAGTGCGACGCTAGAAAAGCTAACTAGTAGTAATCCCCTTTGGCTAAAAAAAATTTCATTGATTAACATTGTAAAATTAATTCAACCTGTTGCGGTTTTCTCTCTTCTCCCTTTAGGGTCGGGGCTTCAGCAGTTCGCTTATAACCGCCTGTGCCGCCCAAACTCTATTAGAAGCTTCTTGTGTAACCAGGCTATTTGGCCCATCTAATATTTCATCACTCAACTCTATATTTCTTCTTACCGGAAGGCAATGCATCACCTTCGCGTTATTGGTGATCCTTAATTTCTCTGCTGTCAACATCCATGAAGGGTCGTTGTTGAACATCTTTCCATATTCATTGTACGCACTCCAGTTTTTCACGTATACAAAATCTGCGTCTTTTAAAGCTTCGTCCTGGTTGTGTGTAATCGTTGCACCTTGCGTAAACTTTTCAGCAAGCTCATAATTTTGAGGGTGGGTTATAACAAAATCTGCTTCACCCCATGCCGTAACCCACTGCGAAAATGAATTAGCAACACACTGTGGAAGCGGCTTAATGTGGGGCGCCCATGTAAGCACAATTTTAGGTTTACCCCCAATTCGTAAAGGGGAGTTATTTAAGAATTCTTTTATAGTAATTATATCGGTTAAACTTTGCAAAGGATGCAAAGTCGCACTTTCCAAACTGATAACAGGTACACCGGCATATTTGATAAACTGGCTGATGTACATTTCGCTGTAATCATCTTCGCGGTTCTTCAGCGAAGGAAAAGTGCGGATGCATAAAATATCGAAATAGTTACCAAGTATCGGTGCCGCATCTTTCACGTGCTCAACAGTGTTTCCATTCATAATAGCGCCTTCTTCAAATTCGAGCGCCCAGCCTTCTTTATCTACATTGAAAACGATTGCCTCCATTCCCAGGTTTTGAGCCGCCACCTGTGTACTTAACCTCGTTCGTAAACTCGGATTAAGAAACAATAGACCTATTCTTTTATTTGTTCCTGTTGTCTTATCCCTGAAAGGATTTGCTTTATAAGCAAGCGCTTTTGCAACCAGCGCATTTATGTCAATTACATCAGAAACGGAGATAAAATTCTTCAATTCTTTTCTTTATTTATGTGTCCAACTTGGGTTTACTAATGATACATCGTTGTGTCACTCTCTTGTACTTTTAAAACAATATTGAGCAAATAAAAGCCCCTTTTAAAGGAGAAAGAAAGTCTTCCGGGTGTTTTTACCGGCCATGAAGCCTAACTTCGGCCAACTTCAGCCAATACCTCTACACTCGCTTTTTCCATTTCCGGATCCACGCCTTTTACACTGGTTAACGTTTCTATTTCCTTCTGAAGCGCGTTGATAAACTCATCTACTTCACTCCTCGTAATTGCCAGCGAAGGCAGCAATCTTATTACGTTCGGTTTTGCCTCGCCTGTAAATATATGGTGATTATGTAGCAGGTTTTTCTTGAGGTCCTTTAGCTCAATTGGAACATTGAAACCTATCATTAATCCACGGCCACGTACATTTTCAATTCCTTTTATCTGCTGCAACTGGCTCAATAAATATTCACCTGTTTCCTTAGCGTTGTCAATTAAGTTTTCCCTTTCAATTACTTCGAGCACTGCCAATGCAGCGGCACATGCCAAATGGTTTCCTCCGAAGGTAGTTCCCAGCATGCCATGTTTCGCCTGGAACTTTGGTGCAACTAAAATTCCGCCAATCGGGAAGCCATTTCCCATTCCCTTGGCCATTGTGTAGATATCTGCACTTACACCGGCATAATCGTGGGCAAAAAACTGTCCGCTTCTTCCATATCCATCCTGGACACTGTCGGCTATAAAAACAGCATTATATTGATTACATAGTGCACGGATCTTTAAAAGGAAACATTTTGATGCCTCAATAATTCCACCCACACCTTGTATGGCTTCAAGAATGACCGATGATATTTCATTTCCGTATTCGGCGAAGCATTTTTCCAAAGCCTGCTCGTTGTTATACGGAAGGAAAATAACATTGTCTGTTTCATTAACGGGTGCAACAATTGAGCGATTATCGGTTGCAGCAACCGCTAAAGATGTTCTTCCGTGAAAAGATTTGCTAAAAGCTATTATTTTCTTTCTGCCATTATAAAAGGAAGCTAGCTTCAATGCGTTTTCATTCGCTTCGGCCCCGCTGTTGATAAGGAACAATTGATAATCTTCCTTACCGCTCACCTTTCCCAGCTTTTCCGCTAGTTGTTGTTGGATGGGAATTCTAATGGAGTTGGAATAAAATGCAATCTGGCTCAATTGTTCTTCTATTCGCTTTACCCAGTGTGGATGAGTATGACCAATGCTTATAACAGCATGACCGCCATACATATCTAAATACCGGACGCCATTTTCATCCCATACATAAGAACCTTTGGCTTTAGTAATGGTAATGTCGTTGAGAGGATAAACGTCGAATAGTTGCATAAAAGGTATAAGGTTTAAGGCATAAGGTGTAGGGACGTTATGCCATGTTGTTAGTTAATTATCAGGCCGTAAAATTTTATCATCATGAGGTTTATGGTTTAGCGCATAAGGCGTAGGAACATTATGCTACATTGTCAATTAATTATCCGGCCTTAAGCATTTTATGAATGAAATAAGCATAGCACTGGCTTCGTTTACAAGTTTATTTACTGTATCATATTCCTCAGCTGATATACAACGCAGTTCAGAAGCAGCAAAACAACTTTGGGAACTTCGTAGCAACTTTGTTCTTTATCAACATGCACATTTCGCGAGACTTTTTCCAAACTTCTAACTTTTTATAATCGCGCATTTTTAAATTTTATAATTTGTGCTTTTGGGTTCCCTTATACCCTAAGCCCTAAACCTTACACCTAGAAGAAGTTCGCCTTCAATTTCAAGCCTGTAGTTTCTTCTAAGCCAAACAGCAGGTTCATGTTTTGAACTGCGTGTCCACTTGCTCCTTTAAGCAGGTTATCGATTGTTGAATGAACAACGATTTTATCTTCTGTTTTTTCGATGTAGATCAAACATTTGTTGGTGTTCACTACCTGCTTCATATCAATCATTTTATCACTCACATGGGTAAAAGGATGACCGGCATAAAAGTCTTTATATAATTTGTTTACTTCTTCTAATGATAAAATACAATCGATAATAGAGCTTATATAAATGCCTCTTGGAAAATCTCCACGCCATGGAACAAAATATAAACCTCCACCACCCGATCCTGGATCTGCAAAAGAATTTTGTAGCTGTTTAAGCGATTGTTTTATTTCCTTTAAATGCTGATGTGTGAGCGTTTTATAAGCTGAAATGTTATTTGCTCTCCAACTAAAGTGCGTAGTAGGAGATAGACTTTGCCCGGCACCAGTAGAACCGGTAATACCTGTTGTATAAATATCTTTTAGCAATCCTGCTTTAGCAAGTGGTAATAATCCAAGTTGTATTGCAGTAGCGAAGCAGCCTGGATTTGCCACGTTTGTTGCCGACCTGATCTCTTCTTTATTCAGTTCGGGTAAACCGTAAACAAACTTTCCTACGGAATGCGAAGCATTTTTATTAAGACGGAAATCCTGGCTCAGGTCTATTATCTTAACTCCTGTTATACCCGGAGTTTCATCCAAAAATGTTTTCGCATCACCATGTCCAACGCATAAAAAAAGAACATCTATAATATCGGCAAGGCTTCCTCCTTCAGGGCTGACTTCTCCACCCACAAATTTTAATTCTGTTTCACCTAGTAAGTCTGCATGAACTTCAGAAACATCTTTGCCGGTGTTGCTTTTACTATGAACAAAAGCGATTTCAACATTAGGATGATTGATCAAAAGTCGAATAAGCTCACCTCCTGTATAACCGGCTCCGCCAATTATTCCAACTTTTATGTTGCCCTCTCTTGAAGTATTACTTATTGGTTCGGTCATTCTAATTTTTTATAAATTCCTAATCCTGATTTTGCAATTATAATTATCATCGGCACTTTCCGCGCTACACCCGGTTATATCTATCCGCGGTCGTAGAAGGTTGAGCGCAAACAATAAACTCAATGACGGTTTGTTCCTTATTCATTACCCGATGTCTGCGGCCCGCTTCAATTTGCAATCCTTCACCTTGATCAATCATAAGGATCACTTCGTCAACTTCAAAAATTGCCGTGCCTTTGGTTCTATAAAAAACCCTGTGGTGCAGTTTATGATAGTGTAAAACTTCTTCTGTTTCTGCAAGCATCTTTTCATAATTGACTGAAAGTTCAGCAGTGTCAACAACATTTCATGCTTCGCAGTTGTTACCCCAAAAGTAGTGATGTAAAGGGTGACGCCCGGATACAACTAAAGGTGCACTCGTAGTTATGTTTTTTTACCTAGAATACGCTGTTATAATTGCTGAATAAAAAGATGCAGTAAAAGTGTGCGACGCAACAGGAGTGTAATCAGCTTACTACTGCCGGCTACCAAATTCTTCTAACTTTTAGTAGCAGAATCATGCACCTGGTGCCAGATCATTGTCTGGTTTCCAAAGATCTTAGAAAACCCCCGCACGTCTTCGCCTGTCCAGCCATTATTCATTTCACCGTACTTACCAAATTTGCTGTTCATTAAATCGAATTTCGATTCAATGCCCGTTATATAAAAATGATATGGTTTTAACTGCACAAACACATCGCCGGTTACAGTCTTTTGTGTATTTTTAAGAAACGCTTCTATATCCCTCATCACCGGGTCAAGTATCTGGCCTTCATGTAGCCAGTTGCCGTAAAACAGCGCAAGCTGGTCTTTCCAGTTTAGTTGCCATTTAGTGAGAACGTGTTTTTCAAGCGCATGATGTGCTTTTAAAATAACCATCGGGGCGGCGGCTTCAAAACCTACGCGTCCTTTAATGCCAATAATGGTATCGCCGATGTGAATGTCTCTTCCAATTCCGTATGCGCCTGCAATTTCCTGTAAATATTTAATTGCTTTAACCGGGGTTTCAAAGGTATCGCCGTTAACGCCTGTAAGTTCACCTTCTTCAAAATGAAGCCTGATCTCTTCGGTGCCGCTTTCAGTTACCTGTGTTGGCCAGGCTTCTTCAGGCAACATTCCATATGAATTTAAAGTCTCTTTACCGCCCACACTTGTACCCCACAAACCTTTATTGATAGAGTAGTGCGACTTTTCGAAGTTCATGTTCACATTCTTACCCTTCAGGTATTCAATCTCTTCTTCACGGCTTAGTTTAAGATCCCGGATAGGAGTAATTATTTCAACGCCGGGAATCATAATGTTGAAGATCATATCGAACCTCACCTGGTCGTTACCAGCGCCGGTACTTCCATGAGCCACAGCATCTGCTTTCATTTCTTCAACAAAGTCGGAAATATGAAGCGCCTGTATCAGTCGTTCAGCACTTACGCTCAAAGGATATGTATTATTCTTTAGAACATTACCATAAACCAGGTACCTGATAATCGTATTATAATAACTTTCTTCGGCTTCAACTGCTTTGTGTGAGCTTACACCTAATGCATAGGCGTGCTGTTCAATATTTTTTAATTCATCTTTGGTAAACCCGCCGGTATTAACAATGATGCTATGAACCTCATAGCCCATTTCTTCAGTAAAATATTTAACACAGAAAGAAGTATCTAATCCGCCGCTAAAGCCCAGGACTACTTTTTTTGACATTACAGGAGCATATTTAGGAAAATGAAGAGAGATTATAAGTTAAAAAAGAGGTTAAGAAGAGACTTTGCCTTCTCTTTACTTTCAGGCTTTTTCTTTTTTAACAGCTTCAGCAAACGGCTTTTCTTTACGTTCATGAAGCGTTCGTACAGGTTTGATTTTAATTGAAAATCTGCAGCTGTTTCTTCAGGCTCGTAGTGATCGGCCGGATCATAAAGCATTGCAGTACAAAAACAGTTCTTCCTGTCTTTGCTCATTAGTGTTTCGTAGTTGACGCAAGCTTTACAGCCCGCCCAAAATTGTTCGTCGTCGGTTAATTCAGAGTAAGTAACCGGTTCATAGCCGAGTTCACTGTTAATTTTCATAACAGCCAAACCTGTAGTCAGGCCAAATATTTTTGAAGTGGGATATTTTTCTCTCGACAAATCAAAAATTCTCTTTTTTATCTGTTTTGCAACCCCGCTTTTACGGAAGGCAGGAGCTACAATTAAGCCACTGTTAGCTACGAACTGGTCGTGCCCCCAGGCTTCAATGTAGCAGAAGCCTACCCATGTTCCGTCGGGCGTAACGGCTATTACCGCTTTACCTTCTTCCATTTTTTTTGCCACATATTCAGGACTACGCTTAGCTATGCCGGTTCCCCTGGCTTTAGCCGAAGCTTCCATCTCGTCGGTAATAGTTGTTGAATATTTAACATCGCCACTTGTGGCTACTTTGATAATAATTTGCTGATCCACGTTGAAAAAAGAATTATAGAATGTTGTAAAGAAGATCGTGCCAAACAGGTTAAATTTCACCTGTATATCTTACTGGGGTTGTAAGACCTAAATCAGATACGTGGTCGTCGGATAAGAAAAAGGAAGTTGGTTGTACCCAAATAATGTACAGCACCATTTAAAGAAGGGTGACTTGCAGAAACATATGTATGGGTTATAGAATTTTTCAACTTCTTACATCAATCAAATTGTGAAAAATAATTTGCGGTGTAAAAGTATAATACTTTCTAAAATTTACCCTACATTTTTTTATAAAGTTTTGTTGTGAATTAAACAGCAGTTAAAAGAACGTCCTTTTATCGAACAGGCAAACTAATTTCTATCGTAGTTCCCTGGTGATCAACGCTGTCTACTGAAATCTTTCCGCCATGCAGTTCCACTATATTTTTAACGATGGAAAGGCCAAGGCCCACGGTTTTTTCTCCATCCAGTCCTTTACGGCGGGCTTTGGAAAAAGGCTCAAAAATATAAGGCAACATTTTCTCCGGGATGCCAATGCCGCTGTCTTGCACTTTCAGGCAAGCATGATTTGCTTGCAAATAACATGATACTTCTACCTTTCCCTGGTTCGCAGTAAACTTAATGGCATTTGATATAAGGTTATCAATCACCCTTTCAATCTTGGAAGGGTCAATATCAGCAATTACAGCCGTGCCTTGTTTATTAAAATGAACATCTAATTGTTTATGGGCAAGGTTCGAAGCCTGCACTTTAAGTACCTTTTCTATCAATATGTTCAAATCTGTAGGAACCTTTTGCATTTCGGTTTTATTACTCCCGCTACTTTCAAGGATATCTGCTATTATATTAAATGCCTGGTCGCAACTTTGCTTAATAAGGGCATAAAATTGTTTTTGTTCCGCTTCGCTGGTAGTGGGATGAGAAATAAACTCAATTAGCTGATCAATGTTAGCAACGGGAGTTCGAAGATCATGGGCTACCATACCCAAAATACGATCTTTCGATTCGTTTGATTTTAAAAGACTAAGGTTTTGTAACCGGTTGACTTCTTTTTGGAGAACTCTTTCAATAAGGTTATTATACAACAAAGAATTGGCAACATATGCTCCGACAGTAATTGCAAACGACCAACCGATAAAGGAAACTAAAATGAAAGGATAGCCATCTGCATATAAAAAGTTTAAAACCCATGCAAACAGCATGGGAGGAATTAAAATAAACAAACTAATGCGTTGGTGTAAATGAATAGTCGCAACAATCAGGTTAAGCGCTAATACATAAAACAAAAGATGAGAAGTATCCAGCTGGTCGAGTAATGACCGTGTGATACCCACCATTAGCATAACGGATGGATAGAGCATTGAAAACATAACGAATTTCTTTCGCGTCGCCGGGGGGAAAACTCCTGTTTTTAATTGCCTCAGAAACCTCGTCGCAATAACATACGAGATTACATTAAGGACTAATGCCGTCAGATGAAAAATAATCAAATGAATTTTCGGCCCTCCGACCGATAAAACTTTCAGATTAATAATAAGGTCGAGACCCAGGCCGGGTAGGAGAAAAATTAAGAAAAGTCCAAATGAAAGGCCTTGAATTCCAAGTGCGTTTGATTTTGCTTTTTCCAACTCAAGAAATTCATGAAATTGTGGATCCTGTTTTTTGCTCCATAGTATTTTCCTTGCATTTGTCATAAAAGCTTATCTATATACTCAATAGGTTATCTCCGTTTCAAAAAAATAAGTACTAATTCTTTAATATTGCCTATTACACTAATATGCAATTTTATATCATTTAACGCAAGTTTTCCAAATAAGTGGAAAATAACAGGAGATTCGGTAGAATTTGGTAAAAAGATAGCCTTCTATGTAGCTTTAAGCGAAAGATCGATAAAAGATACCACTAAATTAAAACAAAAAGAAATCGTTGTACCTTCCTGTTATGAATGTTTTATTCAGAACCGGTAACAATTAAAACATTTTCGCCGCGCATCAAGAAGCCTTCTCTATTGTTCTACAATTTTGATACCTGCAAAGTAATTCCATGGCATCATCGTTGCGTCGCAATCACTTCATCGGCAAACCAATTTGTTGCGTTAGCCTCCGCTGCAAACACCCGCCTGCAATTACTAGCCACATTTATAAAAAGGTGCCAAAAGATATACAGATAAACGGATTGCGACGCAACGGTGATGCCTGCGGTACTGAAGCTGGTAACAAAAAAGAATATTGTATTATTAGTCAGGCCGGCTATAAAAAACAAATGCCGGTAACCAAAAGCTACCGGCACATCTTAAAATGTTTATTTTTAACTGAACAGGTATTCCAGGTCTTCACGTGTAAGGTTCTTAACGAAGCCCGCGTCATCGGTTATGAGGTCGGCAGCAAGCGCCCTTTTCTTTTCCTGCAGTTTTAAAATTTTATCTTCAACCGTGTCTTTACAGATCATCCGGTATGCAAAAATGTTTTTTGTTTGGCCAATACGGTGAGTTCGGTCAATGGCTTGTTGTTCTACTGCAGGGTTCCACCATGGGTCTACAATATAAACATAGTCAGCGGCGGTAAGGTTAAGACCAACGCCGCCTGCTTTTAATGAAATCAGGAATACGCGGCAAGTGTCGTCGTTTTGGAAACCCTGGATAGCCTTTTCACGATCAATGGCAGTGGTGCTGCCGTCGAAATATTCGTATTTTACGCCCATTTCTTCGAGCCTTTGGCGGATGAGCGCCAGCATTCCAAGGAACTGGGAGAATATCAACGCTTTATGATCACTGATGTTTTCCGTTATTTCTCTAACGAGTTCATCTAACTTAATAGACACGTTCGGAAAAGTTTCATCATCCTTCATTATTGCCGGGCTGTCGCAGATCTGGCGAAGTTTCATTAAGCCTTGCAAAATGGTTAATTGCGACTTTCCAATTCCCTGGCTCTCTACCACACCCAAAATCTTATCCCGGAAATCGTTGCGGTAAGCTTCATAGATTTTCCGTTGTTCATCACCCATTTCGCAAAACAGGATCATTTCGGTTTTATCGGGAAGGTCTTTTGCCACCTGCTCTTTCGTTCTGCGCAGGATAAATGGGAACAACAACTTTCTAAGATGTTCCTTCTGCTCTTTTTCCCCGAATTTATCGATGGGAACCGCAAACTCTTGTTTAAAGAATTCCATTGTACCCAGCATGCCCGGGTTTAGGAAATTCATTTGCGCAAACACATCAAACGTATTGTTTTGCAAAGGCGTACCACTCAAACACAAGCGGCTTTTAGCTTTTAACAGGCTCGCTGCTTTGGTAACCTTGCTCGACGGGTTCTTAATTGCCTGGCTTTCATCAAGAATTATATAATCAAATTCTGGTTCAACAAAAGATTTTATATCGCTTCTTAATGTTCCGTAGGTTGTAATAATGATATCAACCTGCGGATGCGAAACGAGTTTTTTATCCCTTGCCCCTCCATGATGAATATAATAAGTAAGGGATTGGGTGAACTTTTTAATTTCATTCTCCCAGTTATACATCAGCGTTGTTGGACAAACCACCAGCGCTTTTAAGGAGCCTTTGGTATCTTTTATATGTTGAATAAAAGAAAGCGCCTGGACGGTCTTACCAAGACCCATGTCGTCGGCAAGTATACCGCCCCATTTCACCTCGTGTAAATAATTCAGCCACTGAAAACCAGATGCCTGGTAAGGCCTCAAAATAGGTTTCAGGTGTTGTGGAGCCTCGATCGGTTCAATGTTCTTAAACTCTTTCAGTTTATCGTAGCGTTCTTCCAGTTGGAAGAACAACTCTTCTTCGTTACGGTTTTCGTACAACTCCTCGATTACGCTAAAGTGGTAACGGCTTAGCTTCATCTTTTCGCTTTTGCCTTCTCCCACTCTAAATAATAACGAATATTTCTTAATCCATTCTTCAGGTAAAATACCCAAAGAACCATCCTGCAGCTGAACAAACTGTTGCTTGTTTGCCAGTGCTTTTTTTACATCCGCTACCGTGATTTTTTGTTCGCCGAAGAAAATTTCCACTTTGGCGTCAAACCAATCGGTATGGCTGCTGATGTAGATTTTAGTAGATGGCTTCGCAGTATTGAACCTGAAGTTTTTTAAAGCTTCAAACCCAAATACCGGAATTTCCATGTCCTTCATAGCATCTATAAAAAGGAAGAACCAGTTGTTCTTTAATACTTCAACACCTTTCAAAACAAGGCTGTCAGAATCATCAGGACGAATAAACTGCGAGTGCAATCCGGATACTTTTTGTATAAATGCCTGTTCTTCTTCTACATTCCTTTGAATAACCAGCAACCTGTCCTGTTGAGGGATGATGATCTTTTCTTTATCATTCTGTTTTACCTCATAACCCCTATAAATAAAAACCGGCTGAAACAAGAGGTAATCCCCTTTCTCTTTCAACATCAACTTTACCTCGGGCTTTATATCCTTTATATCTTCCCGTTTAACATTATTAAACTGAACATTGTATTCTTTGGCCAGCGGCAGAATCATTTCCTGTAACTGGCGACCCCAGTCTTTTTCAGGTATTTTTATTTTACCCTGCGGTAAAAACTTTTCTACCAGTAATGCGTCTTTTGGCCTCTGGAACAAATAAAGCGAATCATTATTAAAAAAAACCAGCGGAGAATTGCTTTCATTTTCAGCTACCGGTACTTCGGTATGGTTTAGCTTAACAAAGCACTGAACTTCGTAAACCCCGGCGTTGAAAGTAATATTGAAGCTTAATAAGGCAGGCTCTTCACTTAAGTGAACCTTTTTAAGGTTAGCCGTAGTATAAGGTTTACGTGGCGGTAACTGGAAAGTAAAGTCAGGACTTGAATCGGCAAATAGTTTTTTAAAGCGCGGATGAAGAAACTCAACGATCAGGTTTCGCGTTTCTTCTGGCAATTCGTCGTTATGTTGCTGTACAATATTTTCCCAGATACCGCTGAAGGGAGAATTACGGTTTAAGTAGCGGGTTATTTCGGTAGGCAACAATTTCCGCAATTGCTGCACAAGCATTTTGTCGTCGTCACTAAAGACCTCTGTATTTATGTACTTGTTCAGATCGAGTTTTTCAACTTTCGATGAAAAAGCGTTTCTTTCATCATTTACCTCTCCCTGCACTCCTTCCACCTGGATAAAAGGGTATTGGTCGTCGTTACCGATAAATACCAATCCAAGTTGCATGGCGGCGTGGCTGGTTTCTTCTTCAGCCACTTCAACTTCGGCAAGCGGCGCCTCCATTACAGGTTTTTTTTGAAAACCAAGAGCAGGAGGAGCTATCCTTTTTATCGATGTATCAAGAACCCTTAAAAAGGGCTTTCCGTCTTTGTATGCAAATTCAAATTTTCCTTTAAGGTTGTCGGAAAGAGAATAGCCGTATGCTTCGAGCAGCTTGTTTTTTTCTTTGTCCCAATTGCGAATGGTATCAAAATAGCCCACTCCATAACGGCCAAGTAATTGAACCAGCACAATTGTTTTGTGCAAACATAAAGGATGCTTGTCGTCACTGTCGCAGTGGCAACTTGTATCAAAGTTCCTTTCCTCATTTTTTTGGATCAGCACTTTGTATTTTTCTCCATCAACTTCAACCTCAGCTTTTACTCTTTCATCTTTGGCCTCCAGTATTGTTGCCTTATTGCTGCGTAAAAACTCTTCAGCTTCGGTATAGGATTGCGGAGAGGTAAGCAGCCTGATCATTTTAAGATCCAGCTGTTTCATTTTTACAACCGTATGCTTCTGGTCGTAAAGAAGATCTTTCTCATCGAGCATGTTCCTGTCAAGCAGTTCCTGCAATTGGAATAAAGCTGCAGCTTCATGCCGACAAATTTCTCCCAGGTTATAGGGACAACTGCAACGAAGCGTTAAAGTAGAAGCTTCTTTAAACTTATTTATCTGAACCTTATAATACGTTGAATAGATATCGTCTTTTACGCGAAAAGTTACGGCAGCCATCAGGTCATCGTAATCCATTAGTTCTACATTCGCAATTGCGTGTATCTTCTTTCCCCGCCGAATCACTTCGTCCGTTCCGTTATTATAAATATGTTTTATCAAATGCGGTAATGCCATGTATAGTTATTATGTTGACAGATGACGGATGACAGCAGTTACAATTACAGTTTTTCCTGTCATCACACCCCTGTCAACAGTCGTCTCACTCCAAAAAAGGTCAATTCGCAAAAGTAAAGGAAAAGCTGTCAGTAAGCAGGGCAACATGGAGGATGTGAATGAAATGTTTGTTAAGAATAATATATATAACAGGTAAATTATTATCAACAAAGCTTTGAATCACGCCCCAATTGCAGCCACATTTCTACTCCCGCACTTTCTTCGAGCCGTACTTATTACCATGATAAATATTATTGCAGCTCTCAATAATATAAACGCTAAACCTACCTCGTAAAGTGTGAGTTTTGTGTTTTTGTGACGAGCAACAGTATTTTGAAGCAACTCCGGTTGTGTCACTCACTTGTACCGTATAGTTTTATGGCAACTTCTAAAAGAAGATATAGAACCGTTCCTCTCTGTCGCGTATAACCGAAAATTATGTTTAGAAAGTCGCGCTTTCCTCTCCTTATTCAACTGTTATTCCTGGGTATCAGCATTTTATCAGCTGAATTATCCGATTACGAGGTTCCCGTTTTTATAAACAGGCAGCACATTGGCAACATCTATCGAAATGCAGTAGTGCAGATCTTTGTGTAAACCGTACGCTGCAAGCCTGTGCCAATGGGTAGTATGCTGTATAAGTTCCGACAAATTATCCTTATGAAGCATATACATCTCTTCTGCCATCAAACTTGAATCGTCATGAATTGTAAAATGCTCTTTTACCCGGTTTATTACCGCGCCGGCAAATAAAGTATCTTCAAGGTTTACCTTGTCTTTCCAGGCCGAGCAACCAAGAATTATATTTTTTTCCTGGTTCATTAAATAATCGCAAACTGCACTAAGGTTAGGAAATGAACCTGTAATTACTTCAGAGCACCCTTTCTCCAAGGCCATGTGCAAAAGCCTCGTTCCATTCGTCGTTGTTAAGACCAATGTTTTTCCCTGGATAAATTCTCTTGGATATTCAGCAGGGGAATTTCCGTACTGCAGTCCTTCGATCACTTTTCCTTCCCGTTCGCCTGCTGTAATACACCCTGCAAGTTCATTGCCTAATTTTTTGCATTCGTCAACTCCTGAAACCGGTATTACCCTTGCCGCTCCGTTATACAGAGCAGTAGCTATTGTTGAAGTAGCCCGAAAAACATCGATTATAACAACGATTGAGTCAGTTAAATCAAATAAGTGAAGTAGGGCAGGTGAAAGAGAAGTAAACAGCGTAGGCTTTTTGTTCATACCGGCAAAGATAAACCTACAGGTTTTTGTATGGTCAATACGAACTGCTTTTCCGAATTCTTTTTAAAAGGCACCATCAGAAAGAGAAGTGGGCATGCAATGCAGCCGACATTGCATTAAAACTTATCACTGTTGTTACCTTATTATAATTCCTCCATTTTTAAAAGACGCATTTAAATGCCATTATTAATACTATCACAAATAATGGCATTTAAAATTCATCCAACTTACTTTTTGGAAAATGCGAGCAACTCATGCGCCTGCACTTCGGTAACATACCGTTTATTACCATCTTTATCGGTAAAGTTCCTGTTTACAAGTTTACCATCGATGAGAACCTGCATGCCCTTAGTAAAGAGCTTTTCAGCTATTTCTGCTGTTTTACCCCAGGCTACTACGTTATGCCACTGTGTTTCAGTTATCTTTTCTCCTGCGGCATTGGTGTAAGTTTCGTTGGTGGCAATATTAATTCTTGCCATCTTTTTACCACCATCTAATGTTTTAACTTCAGGATCTGCGCCTAAATGCCCGATCAGTTGTACTTTGTTTGTCATTGTATTTATTTTTAATGTTGTGATTGAAATTTTAATTGCTATCGACAATACAAAGATGAAACATGGTTAAAGTAGTAGTAGGTAGTTAAGCATTTATAGCCGTATATAGATGTTTATAAGCGCTTGTAAACGGATAAATATTAGCTAGCTTTAGTGAAGCAACTGTAAAAAAGAACTGTCATGGAAACAAAAGAAAAGACATGCCTGGAATGCAATAAAGTGCTAAAAGGCAGAATCGACAAAAAGTTCTGTGATGATATTTGCAGGAACAGTTACAATAATAAGCTCAACAGCGACATCAACGGCTATGTCAGGAATATCAACAACTTACTCAGGCGTAATCGCAGGATTTTGGAAGAAAGCTTGCCGGCAACCGAAGAAATTGCCAAAACGACCAGGCAAAAACTGCAGGAAAAAGGTTTCCAGTTTAAATATTTCACCCATAACTATGTCAACAAAAAGGGGAATATGTATTATTTCTGCTACGAATTTGGTTACCTCATATTGGATGGCGATTGGGTACTGGTAGTAAAAAGGAAGGAAGCGGGGGTGTAGAGATCGGAAGTGTTGAAGTTGTGCGGGTCGAACGTCAAAAGTGAAACCTCAAAGTACAGTACCACGAGAGCAACGCGTTGAATAGGGTATCGGCCAGTAAAAGTGAGTGACACAACGATGATGACGGAACGTCTTAAAGCTGGTAACATAAAAAGGATAACAACTGCCCGAGCCCAAAGAATTAAAATAATACCTTCTTACTCTGCTTTCGGATAGTCAAAAAACAAAAACTCTCTTTCCCCTGTTGTAAAATCTTTCCATTTTTTAATGTCTGCTTTAAGAGCGAAAACGGCGCAGGTAGGCATATCATCTAAGGTGACGGAAGTAAGTTTATTTGCAAAAGCCGTAATCCCGGGATTGTGAGAAAAAATTGCGACTGTTTTAACATCATCATCTAACTTTTCGACAACCTCATAAAACGACTCTAAACTTGGCTCGTATAAATCGCGAAAGGTAAGAACGTGTTTGGCCTTTTTATCATATGCTTCAGCAAAATAAGTGGCGGTAGAAATGGCCCGGTTTGCAGGACTGCTCACAAACTGATCAATCTTGAGATCTCGTTTTATCAACCTTTTGGCCATTTCAGGAGCATCGTTTTTACCACGATGATTTAGCGGACGATCAAAATCATCTACATTAAAATCCCAGCTACTCTTGGCATGACGAACAAGCAGTAATGTTTTCATAAAGGGGCATTTAAAAACAAATATAACAGCGTTCTATATTTCAACTCTGTTACACAGGTAAAAATTATACCACTTAATAGCCCCTTGCGTCTTTTCCTTCCATATAATTTAAAAAAGCCTTATTCACCACTTTATTACCACCTGGTGTCGGGTAATTGCCGGTAAAATACCAGTCACCTGTGTTAGTCGGGCAGCTCGCGTGCAGATCTTCAATAGTCTGGTAAATCACCTCAACCGGGAAATCAATATCTTCTGGCGTAATTAACTGCGCTATTTTATTCGATATTTCGGCAGTGGTAAAAGGTTTGTATACCTGTCTAACTATGTTCTCAGTATGTAACTGGTCGGTACGTTTCAGCTCTTTGCATTTACAATAAAGCTGATCCAGCAAATCTTCCATTCCTCGTTCATGTAGTAATGCAACAGCTGCCCTGAAAGCAATAAAGTCGGCCAGTTTGCTCATATCAATTCCATAACAATCGGGGTAACGGATTTGAGGAGCTGACGATACTACAATAATTTTTTTCGGACCAAGCCTTGAAAGCATTTTTACAATACTTTCTTTAAGTGTTGTTCCTCTTACAATTGAATCGTCAATAACAACAAGGGTGTCTTCTCCCTTTCGCACCGTTCCGTAAGTGATATCGTATACGTGTTGAACCATTTCATTCCGGTTTGAATCTTCGGTGATGAACGTACGCAACTTCACGTCTTTAATGGCGATTTTTTCCTGCCTTATTTTACGATTTACCATCGTGGAAAGCTTTTCCTCGGTGATGTCGTTTCCCCAGCTTAAAATACGCTGCACCTTTATTTTGTTCAGGTAATCTTCCATTCCCTTGCACATTCCGTAATAAGCAATTTCTGCAGTGTTGGGTATGTAAGAAAATATCGTATTTTTCAGATCGTACTGAATCGCTTCTAAGACTGTTTTACTCAGGTGATGTCCTAATGCAATCCTTTCACGGTAAATCTTTTCATCGCTACCGCGTGAAAAATAAATGCGTTCAAAACTACATGCCCTTCTTTCTTTCACATCTAAAACCTGCTCAACTGTAATCTCGCCATGTGCATCAACTATCAAAGCGTTTCCAGGCATTAATTCAAGTACTTCGTTTTCGCCTACATTAAATGTAGTTCGAATTGCAGCTCTTTCACTCCCTGCAACAACAACTTCGTCGTCAATATAATAATAGGCAGGACGTATACCGTTTGCATCTCTCAATACAAAACTATCCCCATTGCCAAGCAAGCCGCCAATAGTGTAACCACCATCGAAAAGGGAAGCTGCTTTTCTTAATATAGACGCAATATTCAATTTGCCCGGGTTTTCATTGTCTTCTTTTACAATAAAGTGATGAATTATCTCGAGCATGGCTGCCAAATCACTTTGTTTTGAAAACTCCCCAACTTCAAAATTTATCAGGTCGTATAGTTCTTCGGTATTAACGAGGTTGAAATTGCCTGCAAGTGCCATGTTTTTAGCCGGCGCTATATCTCTTCTTATGAACGGGTGACAAAAACTGGCGTTGTTTTTTCCCTGTGTACCGTATCTCAAATGCCCTAATAATAACTCGCCCAGGAAAGGAAGGTGGCCCTTTAACAGTCCCGGGTGTTGCCTGATATCGGGTTGATATTTCTCCAATTCCGCTACCTCCTTGCCAATAGTAGAAAATAAATCGGCAATAGGCTGTGAGGCAACGCTTCTGATTCTATGAAGAAAAGGGTAACCGGGTTCTACGTGCAGCTTTACTGCAGCCATACCAGCGCCATCCTGGCCACGGTTATGCTGCTTTTCCATTAGCAGGTACAGTTTATTTAAACCGTATAAAACTGTACCGTATTTCTGCAGGTAATAAGAGAAAGGCTTTCTCAAACGGATGAATGCAAGCCCGCATTCATGTTTTATTTCGTCGCTCATGTTGGTATTAAAAAGAAACGGCGAAGGTACAACTCCGCGGCAAAACGATTGGTTAATAAAAAGTTCATGAAGCGAGCTTTTCGGCCAACCATAAAAATTCTGTCACAAAGTTATGAATAGAGTTAAAAAATGACAGATCAACAAGGTCACCGTTTTCATCGAATTTTTTATCAACGCGGGGTGTGATCAACATGTAGGGACTAGGAATACCAAACAATGCGCAAATTAATAGTTGCAATTGCTGGCTGGCCCTTATTCCGCCCAGTGCTCCATTCGATGCAGTGACGATGCCAAACGCCTTGTGCATTTGTTTAGGAAAATGATCGAAGAGGTTTTTCATTGACGGGGTGTAACTGCCGTTATATTCCGGCGTGACAATGATAAAGGCATTGGCGCCAAACATTCTTTTTGCAAGCGGCTTGTAATGCTCCGGGGTATTATCAACTGAACTGTAAACTGTTTCCTGTAAGTCGGGGAAATTCCATTCTCTTATATCTATTATATTTATGTTGTGGCTTGTTTTTTCCTGCAGATACTTTCGAAGATAAACTGCTACCCTAAAGGTTACACTTTCCTGCCTTGGGCTTCCTGAAACTATCTCAATGTTCATTTTCTGTTCTTGTTGTTATAGTAACTATACATAAGGCCTTTGTGTTTTATTTCCAGGAAGTGTTCAAAAACTATTCCTTGTGTTGTTACCGGGCCGATATTACGATTTGACAATTGTAGAGTTTTTTGGGTACGGCATGAGAAACCCGTTCAGCATAGTTGCTGCCTCCCACGCACTTTTTGCGGCGTCGTACACCTGTACTTCTTCTGCTAGTTCAACTATTTCTGCCGTTTAAAAATTCGTGAAACTTAAAATTATCCCGTATGCATTTGATCGTAAACGCAGCAGCGAGCCGGCAGCTGGTGACGATGGAACGACCTCTTGTGCTGTTACAAAAGTTATTCAGCTTAATTTTTGCGGAAATATAAGCCAGGGCTTATAATTATCAGCACCTGCGGGAGGGTGGCGATTGCAAAGTAAGCAATTGAAGATATTAAATTGAAGCAGGTGAGTTATAAGATAACCGGCTTGCTTCCACCTAATAAATTCTTGTATTTATGCTGGCTGTTTAACCATCTCTGGCTTAAGAACTAATTTTACATCCTCTGAACAAGATCGAGAAATGGCTTAAAATCAAAAAGGCTGCTTCATTACTGAAACAGCCTTTTACTAAAATCTGTCTGCTATTAATTATTAACGACCGCCTTCGACGACCATTCCTTTATGCTTTCACAAGCTGCAAACTCCTTGTCTAGTACTATATAGTAATTAGGGATATGCACTTGAAACCATTTTTGTAAAGCAAGGTTCTTTTTTTCGTCCACCGCTCTTTGCGAAACTTTACTGTAATCGTCTTTAAGATTTTCGCGATGAGGTTCGGTACGTGTTTGCAGGTAAACTAATCTAACTGCTTTTTTTCCCCTTTCGTCGGTGTAAGAAACAGGGGCTGAATAATCGCCCACCTTCATATTTTTTATCACCTGTACCATATCTTTGTCTAACTGGTCAATAGTTACGAAGCTTGAACCATCGCGGCTTTGTAAATGTCCACCGCTGAACTTACTGCCTTCATCTTCACTGTACCTGTTTACTGCTTCACCAAACCCCATGGTACCCGCAACAATTTTTGATCTTATTGAATCAAGCTTTACTATTGATTCATTAATTTCTTCCTGGGTTACCGGCGGTATTTTAAGGATGTGCCTGACAATAGCTTCATCACCTGCCCTGCTCACCAGTTGAATAATATGTAAACCAAATTTCGACTTAATTACCTGGGAAATCTGGCCTTCCTTTAATTTAAATGCAGTAGATAGAAAAGTTGGATCCCAAATTTTGTCGGTTCTGTTTAATGTATATTGCAAGTTACCCTCCTTTACAGCCGGGTCTTCAGAATATTGCTTTACCAACTGTTCGAATTTTGCAGACCCGTCTTCCACTTGCTTCTTCCAGTCACTGAGTTGTTTCGAGACATAGCTTTCGACCTCGCGGTTTGCTTTTGGGTATACTACAATTTCACTTAGCTCCAATTCGCTTTCATAATAAGCTAAACTGTCTTTCGGTATTTTTTCAAAATAATCGCGAACTTCGTTAGGTGTTATTTTAATGTTCTCCACTATCTTCCTGCGCATTGCTTCGCTGAGCTTCTGTTCTTTAATAGGTTCGCGGAAATCTTCTTTTAACTGGTAAACACTTTTACCTGCAACTTCTTCGAGCACTTCTTTCGAGCCGTATTGCATAATGAAGCCACGGATTCTATTATCAAGTTCCGCTTCTACATCTTCTTCACTTACCGGAAGTGAGTCTTTTTCCGCCTGTAATACCAGTGCCTTTTCAATTAAAGCTCTTTCTACCAGGATACATTCAGGATTAGGTGGCAATTGCGCACCTTGCCTTTGTGCGTCGGCGATAGAGTTATAGATGTCGGAACGTAAAATTATTTTATCGCCTACCTGTGCTACAATTTTATCTGCTATTACTTTCTTAGGCTGTGCAAACAATGAAGTACTTACACCTACAGTAAAAACAAGAAGAAGTGATTTTAATTTCATATTAATGCTAATGCATCAAAAATAGGTTTTTGTTGATGGGAATAGATTAAGGCCGAAAAGTTTTTAACAAACAATTCGTTTAATTACCGTGGCTAAGAGTTGCTGCCCAAGCCGTTTCGTGAATCTCATCTCAAACCTGAAACGTTAAACGCTAAATGAAAAAACCACTTTCACTCCTGACGTTTAAAGAAGCGACAATGTTAAGTTGCCTTGTCACTAAAATTCAGATCATTATTAGTTGCTTGCCCAGCCTTTAAAAGTCTATTATCGTCACATAAAAAATATAGTTGGTAAAATTTTGCGAATTAGCTCTCGTTGATATGTTGGCTACCAGGTTATTATTGATAATGGTAGCCCAGTCAACAGTTGTTCCGGTTGAAAGCATAGTGGAAGGAGAGATGTACACAGTTGCCGGAAATGAAACATTAGCAACTGCCGGCAGCGGGGTATTTACGGTGTAAGTGCTATTTGGGGCCACGTTTCCGCCGTAAATTGTTAGGGTATAATTTAAGATGCGTGATGGTTTATTTGCCTGAACATTGTTAGTAGTTAAAAAAACCTTTCCCGCGGCGTCTACTGTGAGCATATTAGTGCTAATTCCACTTACCGGCGTAGCTGAAGTGATGCCTAATGTAAGGCTTGAAGTACTTCCGGCAACCCCGGTAACAGTAAGCCCGTTATTAGCAGTTGTACCGTTATTAATGGTTGCCCCTCTATTTACAGTTACTCCATTGTTAAATGTTTTAGTTCCTGCAAATGTTTGATTGGTCGTATTTACTACACCCCTGGCAGTGATACTGGCATTGGGCATTTGATAGGTAACGGTATTACTTGCCGAAGTAACGTTAAAATCATTACCTGTGGTTCCGGTGTTAAATGTAACGGCAGGTCCTGTTTGAGTTTGACCTCCAGCTATTACCCGGTCAATAGCATTGCCGGCAAAACTTACCCATGCATTTTTTGACCTTAAAAATAATTTTCCTGAAGGTGGGTGATAAATAATGATGCCATCAGGTGGATTGAATTGCCTGATACCGGTAACTGAAGTGTCGGTAACGCGGGGTAGCCACAGTCCTTGTAATCCATTACTTCCCTGCGCATTCATTACAGCGACCTTCGGCGATACTGTAGGCTGGTCGCCGACCTGGAGTTGGGCGGAAGCACATAAATTTAAAATTGAAAAAAATATTACGAGGTACGGACTGATTCTAATCATAATTTCTCCTTTTTTGCACTTATTTGAATTTTAACACTCGAAAGAGTAAAAGAAATAAGTAATTTTTTTACGTAGCTATAAGCAATCGTGGAAGCTGTTATAGGTAAACCTGTTTTTCTACTGGTTACAGCTGTCGGGTTTCATTTGGATTTTCCTTTGTTACTGCAAAATGAGTGGGACGCCTTCGCAATTAATTATCGTTTATTAAACCCATAATAAAACTATGTTATAGTGCCTTCTATTGCACAGAGCCTCGTTTTTTTGACGAAAATGTTTTATAAAGCGGGTACGGTGGTATAAAAAAGCTGCGGTACAAGTGCCGACCCGGCTGAAGCCGTTCGGACGGGAGTGACACAACAAAAGAACCAATGAAAAACTTCAGTTTGAAAACAAAAATTCAAACTGAAGTTTTACCTGTAAACATTAGCGAAGGAGCAAAACATACCCGGTTAAAGGACTCGCTCCATTTTTTAGGTCGATAACATAATAATAAGTTGCTACAGGCAATGGAGCACCGTTGAATGTACCATCCCATTGCTGCCTGTAACCGAAGGAGCGGAAAACCAACCTGCCCAGGCGGTTGTATATTTCTACCACAGGGTGTTCATAGTCGGTGATGCCCTTAATGTTCCAGGTATCGTTAACATTATCACCATTCGGGCTAAATACATTTATTACATCGATAGATTTTGGACGGGTAGTAACTTTCTTTGACAGAAACAGCCTTTTATTACCTAATGTCAGCTTTCTCGAGTTCATCATCGCGTTTTGAATAGGAAACGATGAACTTATACTTCCCGGGCTTCTCCCCTTAGCCAAAGCATTTGGTTTATCCCATTTCGAATTTCCATATAGGGTAATGAAGCTATTGGAACGTAACTTTTTATAAACTGGTTCTTCTACTGTATTCATGTCGTTCTGGAGTGTTACCACAACATCTTGTTCGGCCGGAGATTTTTTTCCAATTTCCCAGGTCAGGGCTACAGTGCTATCTTTAACCTTAGGGCCAGATACAGCGTTTTGATAAACATTATTGAACGCCCGTGCAAAAAAATCGTCTTTTAACCCATTGTTCACCAGTTGGGCGGGGCTATAAATGGAGGGTGTAGGCCCAAAAGGAAATGTAACAAGAGCATTCGAGACAATCGATTTTTGTCTTATAAAACCTCCGGTCGTATCTGTTCCGGTTACTACAAACCGGTTCTCATCATAACCCGTAATATTTCCACTCATTTTATCGTCACCCATTTCAAGGTCATGTTTATTCAATAACAAATGCCCTCGTTGAAAGTGCAGGTTGTTAAGGACACTCACGTTTGAAGCGAGGATTAAACCGGCGTAATTGTCAATAATAATATTGCTAAATGAGCCGTTGTTTGCATTAGAAGACGATTCGAGAATTTGTTGGCCATAAGGGTTAGTGACAAAATGGACCGTACCACCATTTAATGAATTTATCTTTAAACTATCGTCGGTTACTTTACTACCCGGCTTATTGACCCAGATCTTACCGGAAAAAAAAATGTGTGAACTCTTTTTCATACTGAGGTTACCCTCATTTACCAAGTAGCCAAATATGCCTGCGGGGGTAGAACTTCCAAATTGTATTTGTGATCCCGGCGGTACATACATGGTTTCCTGCCCATTAATAACATTGGCAGTTAGAAAGAATGATATAAGAATAATAATATTGCGCATAATAGGCTAAGTTTGGATTACCAGCGTTAGTAAATCTGAACATAAATCCTCCTTTTCCCGCTTTTCAAATTTGTGTGCACTAGTAAAAAGAAAGAACTGAAAACCGTTTATCCCAAACTCGGAAGTCCAGATTTTTTTTGAGCCAGGCTATATTCACAGTATTTGACTGCCGTTGCCACGCTCGCTTGTACAGTAACGCATCATTCAGCGAGGCAGTTTTTACCCTGAGCCTGCCCAAGGGTACCGTGAGCTTGTCGAGGGGTGGCACACTTGTACTTTATAGCAGTAGTCAACTCTCTCGGCCTTTTATAAAGATTCCCGGTTTTGCAGGTATTATTGGTTTCAGTTCTTTCGGATTAATTAATTCCAATTACTTAATTACATACCACCTGTTTCCATCAGTTTGCACTTTAACAACTGTCCAGTCGTTATAAAGCGGGTAAGATGTTCCATCTTCTATCGCACCATTTACAATAACATCGTTGGCAAGGCCTCCGGCAATTTTCTTGATAATGTAAATACGCCCGGTTATTGAATTTGAAGGTGTGGGTAAAGCGATGTTAACAGCAGCACCGGCTGCATTTACCAATACAGTATAATCTACATTGGTAAGGGTAGTGCTGGCTGTGACGGTACGAATAGGAAACGACACACTTCCCTGAACCTGTAAAGTTGAATTAGCAGTTGCTGTACCTCCTACCAATAAAGTTTGGGCTGCAGTAAGTGAGTCCTGGAAAGTTTTTTTACCACCAAAAGTTTGGGTAATAGCAGATACACCACCTGGTGTTGTTGCACTGGCAGGATGAAGCACCAGCGTATCTGAAACAGCCCCGGTAATCCTGGATAACCCGTTTGCATTTGTTGTAGTTCTGAACGAACCCATTACCAGGCTTTTGAATGCGTCGGGACTTAGTCCTCTTCTTCTTACAGAACCATCTGCTGTATCTATAACAAGCACTTCGGTTAACGCAGCTGACCTGTTAATCTTATTAAAAGATACGCTGTCCTTAACCACTAATTTTCCTGTGGTTGTAGTATCTGTAACTGCTAACGATTTATTGATAACGACTGAATTACTAATGTTTACATCGCCTGTAGAACCATCGATGGTTAAACGTTCAATATTATTAGTGATTAACCTTAATTTTTGGGCGTTCAGCGATCCCATTTTTTCTGCACCATTTAATAAATCACCGCTTTTAGACCATTTGTCAAGAGCGCTTGAGTCGGTAAGGAATCTTTGCCATATTCCGGACTTACGAATGTATAAGCCGCGACCTGCAGGAGAAGCAGATTGAAGGTAAATTAACATACCATCTGGCGGAGTTAGTGCGTTGATATTGAGGGTGTCAACAAGACGTGTTAACAGAAAGCCTTGTCTATCACTTTCCAGTTCAAGGATAGAAGATTTATTAATCTGCGTAGGATTCGTTCCTACTTTTAACTGGGAGAATGCTGCACCTGTTGCTAAAATCAAAACAGCGGTTAACAGAACTTTGGATAGAGATGAATAAAGTTTTTTCATAAAAAATAATTTTCTATTTAAATGTGTGAAGTGAAAGCCTACCAATTCTGGTATTTATTAAATAGAAAACGATTCAATTTTAAACTTTATTCGAAATATTGTGCATGGTGTCTGATTCGACCATTTTTAAACCCTTTTTAATTTCTTTAATTTTTTTTTAATATTGACCGTCCTAAAATTAAAAAAGCACCGTTTGTGGCGGTGCTTTTAATTTACGAAAGGCTTCGTTATTATAATGTTCTTTTAACTTCTTCTACTTCAAATGCCTCAATAATATCTCCCGCACGCAGGTCGTTATAATTTTTAATTGTAATACCACATTCCATATTATTCGCAACTTCTTTCACGTCGTCTTTAAAGCGTTTAAGTGAACCAAGTTCTGCACTTGCTCCTTCTCCTTTAGGGAACTCAACTATACCATCACGAATAATCCTCACTTTCGAATTCCTGAAGATCTTACCATCCAGAACCAAACATCCTGCAACTGTTGCTTTATCAAACTTGTACACTTCTTTAACTTCAACGTTAGCAGTAATTTTCTCCTGGAACTTCGGTTCCAACATACCTTCCATCGCACTCTTCAATTCATCGATCGCCTGGTAGATGATAGAGTAAAGCTTAATCTCAAGGCCTTCATTTTCAGCTACTCTTGCAGCCTGGCTTGAAGGACGAACGTTAAAGCCTATCAGGATAGCATCAGATGCAGTAGCTAAATTGACATCGCTTTCCGAAATTTGTCCGACACCTTTATGCACTACCCGTACAGCAATCTCTTCTGTTGAAAGTTTTTGCAATGAGTCGCTCAATGCTTCTACTGATCCATCCACGTCACCTTTGATGATCAGGTTAAGTTCTTTAAAGTTACCTAATGCCAAACGGCGACCAATTTCATCGAGCGTAATGTGTTTCCTTGCACGTAAACCTTGTTCACGTAATATTTGAGAACGTTTCGTTGCTATATCTTTTGCTTCAGCTTCATCCTGGTAAACACGAAACTTCTCACCAGCTTGCGGAGCACCATTCAAACCGAGCACAAGTACCGGTGTGGATGGCGGTGCTTCTGTAAGTCTTTGGTTTCTTTCATTGAACATTGCTTTGATCTTACCAAAGTATTGTCCGCTCACCATAATATCTCCCTGTCGTAGTGTGCCGTTTTGAACCAACAATGTTGCCACGTACCCTCGTCCTTTATCAAGCGTCGCTTCTACGATGGTACCGCTTGCTTCACGATCAGGATTTGCTTTCAGGTCGAGTAATTCTGCCTCAAAACCAATTTTTTCGAGCAACAGGTCTACATTCATACCCTTCTTCGCGCTTATTTCCTGGCTTTGGAATTTACCACCCCATTCTTCTACAAGTATATTCATACCGGATAACTGCTCATAGATCTTTTGGGGGTTAGCGCCGTCTTTATCTATTTTATTGATAGCAAAGATCATTGGAACGCTTGCAGCCTGGGAGTGACTAATAGCCTCCCTTGTCTGCGGCATTACTGCATCGTCTGCAGCAACTACAATTACCGAAATATCTGTTACTTTAGCTCCCCTGGCACGCATGGCTGTAAATGCCTCGTGACCTGGAGTATCTAAGAAAGTGATCTTTTTACCTGAAGTTGTTTTTACCTCGTAAGCTCCTATGTGCTGCGTAATACCGCCGGCCTCACCAGCAACAACATTTGCACTACGGATATAATCGAGGAGTGATGTTTTACCATGGTCGACGTGACCCATAATGGTTACAATCGGCGCTCTCGGCTGCAGTTGCTCATCATCATCCTGTTCTTCTTCCTCATCCATTTCGGCCTGCGCCTCCATGTCGATGAATTCAACATCAAAGCCAAACTCCCCTGCTACCAATTCAATTACCTCTGCATCTAAACGTTGGTTGATAGATACCATGATACCTAACCCCATACACTTACCGATAACTTCAGCAAAGCTTACATCCATTAAATTTGCAAGTTCGCTTACGCTGATAAATTCAGTAACCAATAATTTATTGTCTTCTCCTTCTGGTCCTATATGATCTGCAACACCATCTCTTTTTGCTTTCCGGTATTTTGCTTTTAAGCTTTTTCCACGACCCGATCCTCCTGACAATTTAGCCTGCGTTTCCCTGATCTTATCCTGGATTTCTTTTTGATCGATTTCTTTATCATCCCTGCGCTTGTCGGTAGAACGTGGGCCGAAACGGTTAGCTCCACCTGCGGCACCACCCTGAGCCGGTCGGTTTTGTCCGCCTTGCCCTGGTGCCTGACCCGGACGATTAAATCCACCACCCTGTGCACCCCCGGAAGGACGATTGAAACCTCCGCCTTGTCCTCCCTGCTGGCGTTGTTGTGCACCAGGTAATTCTGAAGAACGTGGTCCAAAACGATTGTTTGGTCCTGTAGATTGCGATAGAGCCTGCGGCTGGCCCGGTTGTGCCGGCCTTTGCTGGTTAGGGTCTCTCATCGGCTGCTCACCTTTACGGTCTACAGGTATACGCTTACGTTTACGCTTTTCCTGCGCAGTTTGTTGTTTTGGACGCGTATCACTTTCTACCGGTAACTGAATTTTTCCTAATATCTTAGGTCCTTCCAGTTTTTCGGCTTTTATATTAGATAAAACAGTGGGTGGAGTTTCAATAGATGCTGCCGGTGCCATTACCTGAACTGGTGGTTCTGGTTGTGGTTGAACCTTTGGCGGCGTTTGTACCTGGGGTTGATTTACAACAGGTGTAGTTGGTTGCGATGGCCTTGCCGGCTCTCTCCTTGGCTGTTCTTTTGCGGTTGTTTCAGGCGCGGGCTTCCTCAGTTCTTCTGGTTTTTTTGAGCCTTTTTTGGGTCTCGTAGAAGAGTCTATAGCTGAAAGATCAACTTTACCCATGATCCTGGGACCTTCAATTTCGGGCGCTTCTATTTTAAGAGAAACCGGTTGTTGTGCGTACCGCGAATCATCCGAAGCCCTCTCTTCGGCCTGGGGGGCAGCAGTAACTGCTGCTGGTGCAGCTGCTACTTCAGTTGGAGCGATCGTTGGTTCCTGCACCGGAGCAGGTGTCGGTAATTGTTCCTCGACCGGAGCCGGCTTCGGTTGTTCCACTTCCGGTGTAGGCTGTGGTTGTTCTGAAACAGGTGCCGCCTGTGGCACAGGCTGCGGTTTTGGTTGTTCCTGTACGACTGGTGCCGGTTCTGAAACTGGCTCAGGAATTTTTGCTTCAACAACAGGAGCATGATGAGTTTCTGCTGCAGGTTGTTGCGGGGCAGCCGGTTTTGCTACCTCTTTTTTATAGAAAGTAATTTCTTCATCCTCACGTTTCTTTCTGCCTTCCTGTTGAACTCCTTTTGGAATCTCAACGAGGTCGGCTTTATTTTTTGCCACTTTGTCTCCCTGGAACTGGTGCTGCAATGAACGGTACATATCATCGCTCAGCTTTGCAGTAGGTTTGAGGTCGTCGCGGTTAAAACCTTTGCCAACCAAAAAATCTACAATAGTGTCCTGACCAACGTTAAACTCTTTGGCAGCGGCTAATAATCTCGGTAATTTCGTTTCTAACATTCAATATTTTTATTTGGTCGATTGACCGCATTCTCTAAAAACGCGGCCCAAAAGTAAGCCTAAGTTTTATCCAAAAGCCATTGTTTTTTTAGGGCCTTTTTTGTTATGGATTCAACGTTTATATTCTGCTACCGCCCCCGCGGAACTTCATTTATTTAATGCTATTTCTTAATGCAGCAAATGGGTAAATGTAACCTTTGTACATTACATTTAATTCCAAAGCTGCTGAAATAAAAATTATTTTTGTTATTCGTATCCTCGTCTCTTTTTCCCCTCGTTTACCCGATTCGCTCCCCGGATGCTAAAAGAACGAACGTTGAACGGAGCGTCGCAACCACTGTTTCCCCGCGCTGCCATTGCCTGCTATCAAATTCTTTTTTTACTGGTCTTATTCTTTTTCGAACTCATTTTTAAGGACGCTTAAGAATTCAACGATCGTCTCTTTTTCAAGGTCGGTACGGCGTTCTAATTCTTCTGCTGTTAAGTCGAGCACACTGCGGGCAGTATCGCAACCGATACGCTTCAATTCGTCAATAACCCATGGTTCGATTTCATCGCTGAATTCTTCAAGATCAATGTCAAATTCTTCAACTTCACCTTCGTTATCGCGGTAAACGTCGATCTCGAAACCAGTAAGTTCGCAGGCAAGTTTAATGTTAACACCGCGACGGCCAATTGCTAATGAAACCTGGTCGGGTTTAAGGTAAACACTGGCGTGCTTCGTTTCCTGGTCGATATCCATACTGGTTATCTTGGCAGGGGTAAGTGAACGTTGAATCAGCAGGTTTATGTTATTCGTCCAGTTGATTACGTCGATGTTTTCGTTCTTAAGTTCGCGGACGATACCGTGAATTCGACTACCTTTCATACCTACACAGGCTCCAACAGGGTCGATACGGTCGTCGAAACTTTCGACAGCTACTTTAGCTCTTTCACCCGGATCTCTCACGATTTTCCGAACAACAATCAAGCCATCAAAGATTTCCGGAACTTCAATTTCAAGCAATTTAGAAAGGAATTTCGGACTGGTACGACTTAATATGATTACGGGTGTATTATTTTTTAAATCAACCCTTTCAACCACGGCCCTGATAGATTCGCCTTTCTTAAAAAAGTCGCTTGGGATCTGTTCAGACTTTGGAAGGATAAGTTCGCTTCCATCTTCATCGAGCAACAACACTTCTTTTTTCCAAACCTGGTAAACTTCCGCGCTAATGATTTCGCCTATTCTTTCGCTGTATTTTTTTACAAGCACGTTCTTTTTGAGATCGCTGATGCGGCTCGCCAAAGTTTGCTTTGCAGCTAAAATAGCGCGACGACCAAAATCGTAAATGTTTACTTCTTCGTACAATTCTTCACCAACTTCAAAGTCGGGTTCAATTTTAGTGGCATCACTGTAAGCGATCTCGGCAAGGGGATCCATTACCTCTCCATCTTCTACAATCATCCGGCGACGAATAATTTCAAGGTCACCTTTTTCAGCGTTTACGATTACGTCGAAATTATCGTCGCTCGTAAATTTCTTACGCAGCAGGGTTTTAAACACGTCTTCTACCACTTTCATGAGAGTAGGACGGTCAATGTTTTCCGCATCCTTAAATTCCTGGAATGCTTCAATTAAATTAATACTTGCCATAAAATAAAATTAAAAACTCCGGTTCCTATGTGCCGGCTGATTTTCTAAAATTGAACCTGAACGGTGGTTGTTTTTATATTGTCAAAAGGAATAACAAACTGCTTTGTTTCGGCTTTTTTACCTTTTCCTGTTGTTTGCTCGATTATTATATCCGTTTCTGTTACCTCTAAAAGCTTTCCTTCTTTTTCGGTTGCGTCATTAAAAGTAACGAGTACATTTCGACCGATGTTTTTTACATACTGCCGGTGCAGCTTCAGAGGCTCGTCGACACCTGGCGATGAAATTTCCAGTGAAAAGTTTCCTTCCGGGAACATTGCACTTTCTTCGATTTTTGCATACAGCTTCCGGTTATATCTCACGCACTTTTCAATAGACATTCCCGTATCGCTGTCGATAAAAATCTTAATGTTATTAGTGGGTTTGATTTTGATTGAAACTAAAAAATCGTCGCCCGGGTCCGCTGCAAGAAGGTCGTTTAGTTTGCCTTCAATATCTGCTATAATTGTTTCGTTCGCCATGTTAAATAAGAGAAGGGAACGGTAGCCGTTCCCTTCAGTTGTTTCATTTTTCCGTTGCAAATGTACGGATAAGAATATATATCATCCAAATTTCTACTGACGCAGAGTGGCCTTAAATATAAACATTTGCGTTAACCTTTTGCAAAAAACCAAAAAGACAACGCTTTTTATTTACGTTAATATACATGGGTAGTAACTTCGCCAAATGATATTGTTACGAATATTCTTCTGCATAATAGCGTGTTACTTTTTATATAGGTTCATTTTTGGATTTGTCATACCTGTTTTGTTAGCCACCCGTACTATGCGGGCAAAAATGAAAAATATGCGGCAGAATATGGGAGAGTTTGAAAATACTAATCAAACTACCAGCAGTTCGGGGAATGGCGCTGTTAACCAAAGTACGACTACTTCTGCTTCATCTGCAAAAGGTGATTATATCGATTTTGAGGAGGTGAAGTAAACCCCTCGATAGGTTTCTTTTAATTACCGGCCAGGGTTTCCATAGCATCATCCTGCTAATGAACTCGTTTTTGAGGTCTTGATTTTTAATGTTTTTTAGATACCGGCTTTTTGTACTATAAGAATCATCGTTGCTACGCTCAGTTCAACTTTTAATTCTTTGATAGAACTCAGCGAAGCCGAAGGGTGCCGTGAACTTACCGAAGGGTACCCTGAGCGAAGCCGAAGGGTGCAATCCACCCCGCTGCATTGGCAGTGGCAACAAAAGAGTAAAGTTGGTGACTGTTTTTATGGATTGGTGTTATAATATTCGCTTCCGACAACAGTTATTGCATAAGCCGCTTGTGCTATAAATGATCGCACTAAAAGTTCATTTTGCATGGTTTCGCCGCCGCCCCGTAAGGTTTCTTCTGCAATCCATTCATCAGCAAATTTTTTCCATCTTTTTTCGAACGGCTCTTTGCGGTCGTCCGCCTTCTTTGCGTTTAACTCTTTTAAAACAAGCCGGAACGCAAAGAAGTAGCTGCGAAACGGAAAAATTAAAGAGCCAGGTCAAAAACGGTTTTTGGGGGTAATAAAAGTACGGTTTGCAATCCTGCCTGATTGGCTCCTTCTATGTTTTTGGCTGTATCATCAATAAATAGTGTTTCTTCAGCTTTAAGGTTTTCAATTTCCAGGAGTTTCGTATAGGATTGCGGGTACGGCTTTCTTAAACCCAATTCATGCGAATAGTGCGCCTTTATAAAGTAGTCATCAAAGCTTTGCTTTCCTGTACATTCCCTAAAGATCTTCTGAAAAGCGTCGTAGTGGATTGCATTGGTGTTTGAATACAGGTAAATGTTATACCGTTTGCCGATTTCTTCGAGCCACTTCAGTCTTTCGACCGGGAAAGCCCCCAGCATTGCATTCCATGAATCCTTTATTTGTTCATTGGTTAAATTTAGGCCCGTTTCTTTTCTAAAACCTTCATAAAATTCTTCCGGTGTAAACTTGCCTGTTTCAAGGTTTTCAAAAAGTGTCGACGCGGTACTTTGGGTATAGAACCGGCTCCAGTTGTTCACTCCGAGGGAAGTAAAAGCTTCTTCAGTTTTTGCAAAGTGAATTTCAATAAAGATTCCCCCCAGGTCGAAAATGATGTTTTTGATTTTTTGCATAATTGCAAAAATAATGAAGCGTGAAATGCGAAAGTTTATATATTTGCACCCGCTTCACCGAAGCAGGGCCTATAGCTCAGCTGGTTAGAGCACCTGACTCATAATCAGGGGGTCCCTGGTTCAAGCCCAGGTGGGCCCACTCCATGGTTTGCAAGGCGTTACACTGATGTGTGACGCCTTTGTTTATCTACTTGCAGTGCTTTTTGCAGTAGTTGCTTTTCTGGATTTCGTGCAGGCAAAATATTTCAACTATCCTAGGTCGTTACCGATGCATTTTCATTTGGCCATCAACTTCTCAACGATAGAGACGACATGGTGCCTGATCCAGCTG
>JAQBNO010000071.1 GCA_028288485.1 Segetibacter sp. | reverse complement strand
ACAGACAATATGTACTTGGTGGAAGGCTTACGTTGCTTAGCACTCCGTTCTGTTTGGGTCGTCCTTACATTAGCAATATCAATTCCATACACTTGTTAGTATTGGGATTGATTATATAAAAGGCGTTTTAAGAAGGCACCCTTTAAGTTTTCCCGTTGCATCCATGCCTTATTGTCAGGAATGAAAAAGTTTTTCTTTATACTTACGGTGTCCGTGCAACCAATGCACGTTGTTTAATACAAAGCTTGCTGGTTATTGAAAGGTGCTGAATATATGTTCTGCCTAACTTGATCATTTCCCAAAGCATCTGTAAACTTTTGCCTTAGATCCCTGGTGGTGCTCAATTGATATAGGTCTTAGTTGTATTGCGAGGTAACCGACCGACTAAGACATGGGCGTGTGGAGCATAAAAAAAGGCTGAAGCTTTATCCTTCAGCCTTTCTCCAGTTCTGTGGTAGAAGTTCTGCGATGTTACCGGTCGTGTAGAGATGCATTCGTTCTAATACATCTTTTAACCAGTTGTAGGGATTTATGTTATGGAATTTGCAGGTAGCAAACAGGGAGTAGATCATTGCTGCCCGTTGTGCTGCTTCATGACTGCCAGCAAATAAGTAATTCTTACGGCCGATGGTGACTGGTCGTAGCGCATTCTCAATCGTATTGTTATCGATTTTTAAACTTCCATGGGTAGTATAAATGCTTAGCTTCTCCCATCTGGGTAAGCAGTACCCGATTGCCTGACCAATAGGGCTCTTCGGTCTTACCTTGGGATACTCTGCCGTCATCCATTCTTTTAATGTTTTCAGTATAGGCACAGCTTGCTCTTGCCGCAATTGAACTACATCCTGGTCTGTTAGCGCATTATCTTTTATTGTCCGCTCAATTGTATAAAGCTGCTGGAACAGGGTTAATGCATATTCTGCGCTAACTCTGTCACTTTGCAGTGCATCACTAAACTTACGTCGTGCATGAGCCATGCAATGCATAAGAGTTATCCCGGGCCTTTTACCAAAGTCTTCATAGACGCCGTAGCCATCTGTCTGCAAATAGCCCTGGTAATCTTTTAAAATATCATTCGGACCTTCACGTCCGCGTCCTTCCCGATAATCAAACAACACCAGTTTTTCCTTGCTGTTATGATATACCCAATAGTAGCCGATATGGCTGGTACCTTTCTTGTTTTCATCTAAAACTTTCAGTGTAGTTTCATCGGCATGCAGATAGCCACAGGCTATTACAAGTTGCTTATGCGCTTCATAAAGTGCCGTTATATGGGTTAGAACTGCTTTTATCCAATCGTTTATGGTTGATTGTGCAATGGTTACTCCTGCTCTTTGAAACTTCTGATTCTGGCGGTGAAGCGGGCTGTGATCAACATACTTATCTACAGTAATCTGTGCCAGTAATCCTTCGCCTGCCATACATTTTTCCATGATACGTCCTGGCAAAGAAGCAGTGATAACAGTACTGGTATTGTCAGCAGCGGGCTGTATATACTTAGGACGAATGACCTGTTTTACATAAAGCTCTCCAGGGATATAATCAAGCACTTCAGTTACTTCATTACCTATTTTCTTTAAACCCGTTACATCAATGTCAGGCTGTAGTATAGTAGTTTCCCGCCGCAGGTGCTCGGGCAATTTCATCCGGCCAGGATGTGCTTTAGGAGGGTTAGGTGTAACTTCTGTTTTAGTGCGGATATATTCAACCTTGGTAGCATCAGTGATTTTACAAGCTGCAATGGTTTCTGCATCCAGATCAAGCTTCAACTGGAGAGTAGATTTGTTATCAGCGGTAGCTACAAAGCGCTCATTCTTTGATCCGAAGAGCATTTTTTTAAACTTATCCAGTTGAAGCGCAAGGGCTGAGATTTGAAATTGCAACTCTTCGTTGGTGGCTTTCTGCTGCTCGTATAAAAGCTTGTAATCGATATGTTCTGCTACTGGTTGCATTGAGATTCAAAAATAACAAAAGACCCAAATCTCCTCAACCAGCGCTGAGTTGTTATCCACTGCTTTGAGTCATATGTTGATATCTTTTTCGCCGTCTGACACTCTTCAGTGAGATGCCCTCAAGTATGAGCTGCAATTGTTGACTACTGATAGATAAACTGCCGCTTTGATCATTATATGAAGGCATCTCGTACGTTCCCCTTTCGAGCCGTTTGTGATACAAACCAAACCCATCACCTTCCCAAAGGAGTAACTTTACCTGGTTGTGCTTTTTGTTCAGGAAGATAAAAACCGCACCGCTTAAAGCGTCCAGGTTCATTTTAGAAGAAACGATGCCGCTCAAGCTGTCAAATCCCTTGCGCATGTCTGTATCCCCGCACCATAAAAAAAATTTGCACGATGATGAAAGATGCAGCATAATCAGCTTATAAGCGCTTTAAGATAATCAGGACCGACCGGCTGATGAAACAAAATACGTTTACCATCAGGAAGTAATATTTCAATAGCAGAACTGCTAAGAGAGACGGTAGAGGGCTTTACATTAAGGGGCACAAATGTATTCTCCTTAACTGCGCTTTGTTGATCCCGGTAACGCTTGTACCAGTAATGAAAGACATAATAGCGAATATTGTTCTGCTGACAGTAAGCTTTTTGTGATAGTCCGCTCTCTTTCCACAAAGCGATCTTGCTAAACATATCCTCTTGTGTTTGCTTGTCGTATGGCATCTGTAACTTTTATTGCAAACTAAGCCACTAGCCTAAAACCAACAAGATGGGTTGGCCGGTCGGATACATTGCATGTGTTTTTTAAGTAAAACAACATACCATATGGAAGGAAAATAAGACCTGTTGCTCAACTGTCTCGAAACTATTACTGCGCCCTTGTACCGGCACTTAATTTTTGACTATTTTCAATTATAAAAGTCAAGAAAAAAAGAAAAGGCGGATACATATTTTATTAATCAATTTTCTTTTATTATAATTGCACCTGAAAAACGTCGGTCTTATCCTAACCATAATTGGGCAAATTGTGGGAATTAGCTAAATGGTTCGATTTTTTGCACCGGTGAATTCTTCATTGCCCTGCATAAAGAAGAACAACGACAAACAGTTCCAATACTTCTACTCAAATATTAATGATTAAAGGGCACAGTTTAATTAG
>JAQBNO010000220.1 GCA_028288485.1 Segetibacter sp. | reverse complement strand
GTAATTTTTCTTTTGCTTCAGCGAAAATGTTCTTCTTTAAATAAACCTATTTGTTATGCCTGCCGGTGCGGTTGAAAATAAGAAAAAGAATAAAAGTGATAGCAAAGTTGCAACCGGTTTAATAAGGATATCGATATCCAAACTCTTCCTCAAAACTGGTCGGAAAGGGAACAAAAAAATTTCACACAGTAAATAGGGGACGATTGGTATAATAAGCAGGAAGCATTCTTACTGAAAGTTCCGTCTGCAGTAATTAGCCGGCAGGTTAATTACCTTATTAATACAAAACATGCCGGGTTTAATGGAGTTTCAATTGCTGAAGTAGGTAATTTTATGTTTGATAAAAGGATTAAAAGCTGATTTGTAAATTAAAGAACTTAAAACCTGAACTGTGCGACCCTTCGTCAAGTTCAGGGGAAAAACCGCCACGCTCAATATTGCTTTGCAGTACAAGCGAGCGTGGCAACGATGTTTGGCAATACAACTGTGCTGAGTACAAAAAATAAAAAACTTATGACTGAAACGGCTTCATCATTCAAAGCAAAAAGTACCATCAGGTCGGCCGATATGGAACACCGGCGGAAGATTAATTTTAATATAAGCAAATACGATGCAGTAGTACCGATAGGAAAGCTGCAGTTTTCGGATGTGATGATTGCCCGTGAAAGGGCTAAAAATGCCAAATGGCGTGCAATTGAAACACTTGACCAACACCTGGAAGAATTTGAAATGCAATTTAACAGGCGGGGAGGTAAGGTAATTTGGGCAGAAACTGCAGAACAGGCATTAGAGGAAATCGGGAAGATTTGTAAAGAAAAGAACTGCAAAACGCTGGTGAAGAGTAAGAGCATGGTTACTGAAGAAATTCACCTTAATAAGTTCCTGGAAAAAGAGGGAATAGAAAGCGTTGAAACAGATTTAGGAGAATACATTCAGCAACTTGACGGAGAACCGCCTTACCATATTGTTACTCCTGCGATGCATAAAAGCAAAGAAGATGTAGCCAAACTGTTTGCAGATAAATTAGGAACACCTTCGAACCTTACACCGGAACAACTTACATTAGTTGCGAGGCAAATATTGCGTGATAAATTCACGCAGGCCGAAGTGGGCGTTACAGGCGCCAACTTCATAATCTCAGACATTGGCGGAATTGCTGTTACCGAAAATGAAGGAAACGCAAGATTGAGCTGCGCATTTCCGAAAACACATATCGCCATAGTTGGAATTGAAAAGGTTATTCCTACAATGACAGACCTCGGTTTGTTTTGGCCCTTACTTTCAACCTTTGGAACGGGTCAAAAGGTAACTGTTTATAATACTATTGTTACCGGTCCACGGCAGGAAGGCGAAAATGACGGCCCCGAAGAAATGTATGTAATTCTTTTGGATAATGGACGGACAAACCTGCTTAAAAATCCGAAAACAAGGGAGGCCTTGTATTGTATTAGATGCGGAGCTTGCCTAAATGCCTGCCCGGTTTACAAAAATATTGGCGGACATGCATACGAAGCTACCTACAGCGGACCTATCGGCAGTGTAATTACTCCACATTTAAGTGACATGAATGACTTTAAGCACTTAAGCTACGCTTCGTCGTTATGCGGTAACTGTACCCAGGTTTGTCCCGTACGAATAAACCTACATGAGTTGTTGCTTGAAAACAGGCATGAAGCTGTTGAATTCGGCATGTCGACATTTGGTGAAAAGATGGCGTGGAAAGCATGGAAGGCTGCCAGCCTGAACCGAAAAATGATGAACATGGGAAACGGTAAACTGAAGAACCTGGTGGTAAATAAAGTTTTCAAAGGCTGGAAGACCCATCGTGCCGATCTTAACTTCAGTGCAAAAACTTTCAACCAAATGTGGGAAGAACGAAAGGGTAAATCTTAATAATAAATAGCGTTGGTAACAGGGCCTGCTGCTTCGTTAAACACAGTTGTCTTTCCTAAAAGCAGGATAAAGTATCTGTCTGTATAACTGTAAACAATTCTGCCTGGCTTCTTTCGGCCTATTTATATTATTCTTGCAGTAAGAACGAAATGGAAGAATAATATTTAACGATGCAACTAATTGTTTACTGTGCCCGAATTACTCCACGTGTAGAATATATTTTTTCTACTCTGCTAAATGCAATAGGGGTAAACAATTTTCAATTAACTGAAGATGTTGCCTTTTTCAATAATTCTACCGGCTATAAAATAAACTACTCGACAGCTTATGTGAGAGAAGATATACTTTGGATCGATCCGGTAACCCTGTTGTTTGAAAATGATATACAAAAACAGCCAATAGAGATTTTTAGCTGGAAAGGCACAAAAGTATTTTTTAAAAGCTCTAACGGTGATTTACCGTTTGACATTTTTGCTGCTTCCTTTTATTTAATTACCCGGTATGAAGAATATTTACCTTATAAGGTTGATACATATGGAAGATATGCGCATGAAAACAGTATCGCATACAAAAGCGATTTTTTATGCTTACCACTGGTTAACTTATGGCTGAAGGAGTTTTGTACACTATTAAAGCAGGCATTCCCGTTCCTATACTTTGATACACCAGGCTTTCGCTTTCTACCAACTTATGATATTGATATTGCATTCAGCTATTCTCACAAAGGATACGTGCGGAATGCAGGTGGCTTACTAAGAGCCATGGCAGAAGGCGAATGGGCGAGAGCAAGCGAAAGAATAAATGTACTGTTCGGCAACCAAAAAGATCCGTTTGACAGCTATGAATGGCTCGACGAATTGCATGAGAAATACCATTTGAAGCCAATATATTTTTTTCTGGTGGCGCCGGAAATTAAAGGTTATGATAAAAATATTCTCCCCTCGAAAAAGGCCGTTCAAAAACTGATGCAAAAACACAGTGCGGCATATCATGTTGGTGTTCATCCATCGTGGCAAAGTGGCGATACACCCGAACTATTGCAACAGGAAATAGAAACGTTGGCGACAATTACAGGAAATAACATACACAAAAGCCGCCAACATTATATACGGATGACCCTGCCTGAAACATATAGAAGACTAATGCAGGCAGGCATATCAGAAGACTATACAATGGGCTATGGAAGTATTAATGGCTTCAGGGCTTCTTATTGTTTGCCATACTTGTGGTACAACCTGCAAAAAGAAGAGATTACTTCCCTCACCATTTATCCATTCTGTTATATGGATGCCAATTCATATTTTGAGCAGCACTTATCTGGTGTAGAGGCATTAAAAGAAATGCAGCATTATTACAATGTTACCAAAGAAGTAAATGGATTATTTATTACTATCTGGCACAATCACTTCCTGGGCACCGATAAGATGTTCGAGGGCTGGAAAGAAATATACAGTACCATGGTTGACAGGATATACAATAAGGATTGACCAATAAAACCGCGATTAACAGGATTTACAATATAGATTACGGGGAAATAAAGGGAGGTGTGCAAAATCAGCTCTACACAGCCGGATGTATCGTTATTTAAAAAGTGAAAAAGTTAAATAGTAGCACCACCGATGAACGGATTGCGACGCAAGGATGATGCTATGAAAATACAAAAGCCTGTAACAGACCTATGATCTACATGGTTTGAACAGGATTAGAAGGAAATAAAGGATCGCCCGCATTTCCTCCTAATCCAAATAATCGGATCCGTCCTGGTTCGATATTAATGCTTAAAATGGCGCATTCCGGTCATAACCATAGCGAGGTTATTTTCTACGCAGTATTCTATACTGTCTTTATCTTTTATAGAACCGCCGGGCTGAATGATAGCCTGTATACCTTCTGCATGTGCAATTTGCACACTATCGCTAAAAGGGAAAAAGGCATCAGACGCTAATACAGCGCCATTTAAATCGAACTTAAACTGCTTTGCTTTTTGTATCGACTGGCGAAGTGCATCTATCCGACTGGTTTGGCCGCAGCCCTTACCAACCAATTGTTTATTCTTTACGAGCGCGATCGCGTTACTCTTCAAATGCTTGCAAACAATGTTGGCAAATTCAAGATCTTCCCTTTCATGAGGCGACGTTTCTCTTCCGCCTACTTCTTTCCATTCAACGAAGTTACCCTGGTCTCTATCTTGTATCAATACGCCGTTAGCAACCGATTTAAACTGCTCTTTTCTTTCAAAAGCATGCTGTAATTGTAAAAGGATACGGTTCTTTTTCTTTTTCAATGTTTCCAGACCTTCCGCTTCGAAATCGTACGCAATCAACACTTCGAAAAATATTTCACTAATAGCTTCAGCGGTTTCTTTATCAACAACGCCATTACATACCAATACTCCTCCAAAAGCGCTCTCCGGATCTCCGGCCAATGCTGCATCCCATGCTTCTTTTATGCTGGATTTTGCAGCAATTCCACAAACATTTGTGTGTTTGATGATTGCAAATACCGCATCTGTCTGCTCACCTTCCATTGAATAGGCTGCAAATTCATCTATCAATTCTATAGCGGCATCAATATCCACCAGGTTGTTGTACGAAATTTCCTTCCCGTGAAGCTGGGTGAAAACCTCTTTCAGGTTTCCCTCAAAATAAGCTTGCTGGTGAGGGTTTTCGCCATATCTTAATGATTGCTTCCCAGCGGTACCTGCAGATGAAAAAGTTCTTCCGGGATTAAAATAATTGCTGATGGCAATATCATATTTCATTACCACTTCGAAAGCCTTCGCTGCAAACCGCTTACGTTGCTCGATTGTTGTTTCACCTTTCTGATCAATCAGCATTCTTTCCAATAACGCATAATCTTCCTTCGACGCAACTACCAGCAGATCTTTAAAATTTTTAGCTGCTCCGCGAAGCATCGATGGTCCGCCAATATCAATCTTTTCAATTATCTGCTTTTCATCTATGGTAGACGCTAGGGTTTCTTCAAAAGGATACAGGTCAACAATTACAAGATCTATTTCAGGAATGTTGTATTGTTTCATTTCCTGCACATCCTGCTCCAGGTCGCGCCTTCCTAAAATGCCGCCGAAAACTGCGGGATGTAACGTCTTTACTCTTCCGCCGAGAATTGACGGATAGGTTGTAAGTGTTTCTACGGGAACACACGGAATTCCAAGGTCTTTAATAAATTTTTCAGTTCCGCCAGTGGAGTAAATGGTAATTCCCAACTGGTGTAATTGCCTGGCAATTGCATCTAAACCTTCTTTATAAAAAACAGAAATAAGTGCCGATTGAATTTTCTTTTGCATGCTATCTTAGATTAAATAAAGGTTTTTGGTTACAGATATGTTATCGATTGTTAGTATCGTCCCGCCTAAGGCGAGATACGTACGTTGGCAAAACGCTATTGATGCTGTTTATACCTTGTATTATAAATTCAACACCAATGCGCCGCTGTCTGCTGTTGAATAATTTCGCAAATGTAGGCTGTCACAATCTTTTTTCCATTGATTGATTTTCCAGGTGCTGTTGGAGCCGTCGAAAACGTATAAGCTGCACTTGAAAACAGCAGCAATTTGCGAAATGTAAAGTCTTGGGTTATGTGAAATAATGATGAGGTCAACATACATTTTATGGTCACTTTCAAATTTGAAGGGCTTATCGATGAGCAAGATCCTCTTTTCGTAAAACTGCACAAAAGGGTAACCGATATATAAACCGGTAAGATTATTTGCGGGACTTATTCTATGTAAAGTTCTCGAAGGCTTTAAGTGAAAGTTGCGTAAGTATCCATCTTGCAGCAACGTACTATCTCCAATAAAAGCGTATTGTTTGCCGGAAATAAAATCAATTGCCTGGTGTTGAGGCATGTTGTAGACAATTACCTTTTCCTGTCGCCTTAGCCCAAAATTCTCAAAAGCATCCATCACAATAAAAACAAACATTGCAGCTAGTCCGGCAAACAACGCTGGTTTTGTTTTGTGTAATAACCATAAACTAATACTAACAATGGCAAGGTATAATAGAATGGTTTGTTCCAGGCTGTTTTGAATACCGTCATAAACTGCATACGGAAAACTGTTGACCTTTTCAATAAAACCATTCATAAAAGCTAATAGTCCACTCGTTATTGCACCTATAAACCCAGCTACTGCGGGAACTATTGAAACGACAAGCAAGATTAGTTCAGCAAACAAGATAACAGACGAAAGCGGAACAATAACGCAGTTAGTTATTAAAAAGAGATTGGGGAACTGGTGAAAAAAATAGAAGATAAGCGGGACGGTAAGTATCTGAGCTGCGAATGTAACCGACGTTAGTTTCCAAAAGAAGTCAAGTAGCTTATTCTTTACATAAAACCAGTTATAAACATGCCTCGAAAATGCAACGATGCTTATAACGGCAGCATAGGAAAGCTGAAAGCCGACGTCCCACAAATAAAAAGGGTTAATGCAAAGCATCACAAAAGCCGAAGCGGCCAGCGTATTGTAAATAGAAGACTTTCTGTCGATTGTTTCGCCTAAAACAATGAAGGTAAACATCACAGCAGAGCGAAGAATGGAAGGCACTCCACCCGCGAGCAAAGTAAATACCCAAAGAATGAGTAAAACAACAACCGGCTTCAACCATTTGATCCATTTATTTTTTGTAAATGGTTTAAATAATAGGACTAGTGCTGCGTAGATCATTCCTAAATGCAACCCGGAAATGGCGATTATATGAACAACACCGGTGTTGCTGTAGGCCTGCACCAGGTCCTTATCCAGGTCGTCACGATACCCAATAAGAAGTGCTTCGGCAACACCTGCCTCCTTGTCACCTTTAATGTACCGCTGCAGAGTTTTAATTACAACAAACCGTATGTTAAAGAGCCACTGCTTAAAAGCATTACTATTAGTAGTGTTGGCTATCACATACTCCGGAGTTTTTAAAAACACCTGGTGATATATATCCTGGAAAGCATTGTATTGCTTATAGTCGAAGCCACCGGGGTTGCCGGAATTTTTGATCAATTGCAAAGGCCTGTAAAACAGCACCCGCGAGCCATAGCTCATTGCTTGAATATTGCTGTCTTTACTGAAATAAATAAGAATTTTACCCGTTGCATCTTTCCATTCTCCGTTAAGATTAATAGCTTCAACCGATGCTTCTGCTTTATATGTTTTGGCTTTTTCTACCAGCGGCTCCTGCAGTGTTGCCAATACTGCAACACTATTAATTGTGTAATTACCAATCCAGTATGATTTATGTCGGATGTCTTTATTAAAACTAATGAAAGCGCCTGTTATAACCAGTAAAGTATTAATTGCAAGACCTGGGAGCCAACGCAACTTATATTTTGTAGAAATTGAGAGGAAGAAGTGTAGTACAAGGAAAAGTGAAGTGATAACTCCTACCGATAAAAGAACAACGGGCGAAAAGGGAAAGACGGATTGTAATAATATACCTGCTATCAAAGGAATGATAAGCCTTACAAAAGGCATTTTTTTCCAGAAGTAAGGCTGGGCTTGGGGCATGCGAAATTAAAAAGCAAAGTGCCACACTTTTAAAGTGTGGCACTTTAGTTAAACAATAAGTTTCTTATCACATCCTTGTCTAAAATGTTGTAAGCCTCTCTATAAATCTCATCCTCCACCAACCTCAATAGTTCAATTGCCTTCTGTTTATTACAGAGCGTTCCATTCCTCAACCCGATATAATCCTTGAATGAAGAATATTGCCAGTCTTCAATTTTGCCAACTGTTCCAATAACTAAAGGGCATTGATGTATGTAATTAAAACAGATAACACCAACGCGGCTATTATTGGCAGTTGCAGACACATCTTTACAGTGGGTGTTTTGAACAAATAAAGAGCCGGTTCTGCGATACATTTTATTATAAGCCTTTGTATAACTGCTAAGTATATGTTTGAACGACGCTGACACAAGTTGCATTTCTAATGCTCCTGCTTTTGTAGGAATAACACTTTTTTGATTAGCATGAATAAGAAAGTGAAAATGATTTGATACAAGACAATAGCAAAGAATATCACATACAGGTAGAAGGTATTTTCTTACTTTTTTTAAAAAATAGATATAGTTATCTGGTGAAGAGAATATCGTTTGTTTATCGATACCGGTATTGTAAATATGGTACAATCCTCCTTCAGTTAGTTGCATAGTGGTATTAAGTTATGCAAATTCTTTGATATAAAAGAAAAGGTCTGCCACACTTTAAAAGTGTGGCAGACCTTTTCGGCCTATAACTATAACAACTTTAATAAAAGTAGTACAACGAACGTAACACGCCGTATTAGAGCATAACGGGAGTTACCAGGCGCCTCACACTAACCTACCTACTTAAATGCATACTTCTTTCCTTATACAACGTTCTGAAATACGGATCTCTAAGGTCTTTGATAAACCTGATCGCCTCCCCCGTACTTTTCATTTCCGGACCAAGTTCCCTGCTTACGCCGGGAAACTTATCAAAACTAAAAACCGGCTCCTTTATAGCAAAACCTTCCAGCTTTTTTTCAAAAGTAAAATCTTTCAGTTTCGCTGCGTCCAGCATAATTTTCGTAGCAATGTTAAGGTAAGGTATCTGGTAGGCTTTTGCAATGAATGGCGTGGTACGTGATGCCCTCGGGTTTGCCTCAATTACGTACACTTTACCATTTTTTATAGCAAACTGGATGTTTATAAGACCTTTAATATTTAGTGACCTCGCTATTTTTTCAGAATAATACTCCATGGTTGTAATAACAAGCGGAGTTAAATTGAAGGCAGGAAGGACAGCGTTACTATCGCCACTATGAATACCGGCAGGCTCTATGTGCTCCATCACCCCCATTACATGAAAGTCTTCACCATCAAAAATTGCATCTACTTCTGCCTCCTGGCAACGATCAAGAAAATGGTCGATTAAGATCTTATTATCTGGTATGTGTTTCAGCAGGCTGACGACTGCATTTTCTACCTCGTCGTCATTAATTACAATACGCATTCTTTGTCCGCCTAACACATAACTCGGACGAACCAATACCGGGTAACCAACCCTGTTTGCTACCTCGATGGCTTCATCAGCAGTGTAAGCGGTTCCATATTCGGGATAGGGAATCTCGAGTTCTTTTAAAAGATCGCTAAAACGACCGCGATCTTCGGCAATGTCCATGTCGTCAAAGGAGGTTCCTATGATTCTTATCCCTTTTTCCTGGAGTTTTTTTGCAAGCTTCAAAGCTGTCTGGCCACCAAGCTGAACAATCACCCCGTAAGGTTGTTCCAGTTCAATAATTTCCCAGAGATGCTCCCAATACACAGGTTCGAAATATAGTTTATCCGCAATATCAAAGTCTGTACTTACCGTTTCCGGGTTACAGTTAACCATAATAGCTTCATAACCTGACTCTTTAATTGCTAAAAGACCATGAACGCAGCAATAGTCAAATTCTATTCCCTGGCCGATGCGGTTCGGGCCACTTCCTAAAACAATAATTTTCTTCTTTTGAGAAGGTAGAGATTCGTTGGACGATAAGTTGTTGGACATTCAGGCGAAATTTCGCAAAAATAAGGGTAGACGTCAATAATAAAAGTTATTTTTTGAAACACTTACTTAAACCTACTTTAAACAGTGAGTAAAAAAGAAATTATAAGCCGGCGCGAACGCTTGCCTTTTAAATATCAAGGTGGCTAATTTCTAATACCGTTAACCAAAATGGTAATTATATTGTCTTCCAGGTCCTGGCTGTTTACTTTATGTATAATCCGGTGCCATTGGTCAACTGCTGCTATCGCATTGATAAATATCATTACCGCACTATTAGCATCCACTCCTTTGATCTCTCTTTTATCAATTCCCTCTTGAACCACTTCAGCAAAACGCTTCCTGTAGTTACGGCGCATCTCCCTGTATTCCGAAAGATGAGGTTCTTCCATATTTCTCCAATCTGTATCTGTTACAAAAACTTCCGAGAAGTTTATAATTCTTTCACGAACATGAAACCTTAACAACTTTTCTATCTTGCTAATAACAGGTATATTTTCCTGTTCAATTTTTTCAATATTACTCGTATAATTATTTGCCACATTGAAACAGATGGCTGTAAGCAAATCGTTTTTATTGTCGATATGATTATAAAGGCTTGCAGCTTCAACTCCTACCGCAGTCGCTAATTCTCTCATGCTTGCCGCCTTATAGCCCTTTTCTCTAAAAAGTCGCGCAGCATTTTCTATTATGATTTCCCTTTTGCTGTTGTTTTCAGTTGTTTTGATTTTTGCCATATTCACAGTCGCTTTACTCAAAGATATTGAAACTAGCTTTCTTTAATTTTTGACGGTGTTAAGTTTAGCTAACATTTAATTGCCCACAACCACGTAATTATTGTTAATACTTACCCGGTGACAAATTTTACACCTAACTCTCCTTTCCGCGTATTCTTTACAGTACTTCTTTAGGCTGCTTTATAAAAATCAATTAGTTTCGCACCCCGAAGGCAATACACACCCTTTTTTCGGTTGTGAATGTTTCGCCAGCAACAAATCATTTAAATCTTCTTTTATGTCTTTAGTGGTTGTCGGGTCAATGGCGTTTGATGCTATTGAAACTCCTTTCGGAAAATCTGATAAAATTATTGGTGGTGCAGCAACTTATATTGCCTGGAGTGCTTCCAACTTTACAAAACCGATCAAGCAAATTTCAGTAGTTGGGGGCGATTTTCCGCAGGAGGAATTAGATGCACTAACTGCACGTGGCGTGCAATTAGAAGGCGTACAGATAAAAAAGAATGAAAAATCTTTCTTCTGGAGTGGCCGCTACCATATGGACATGAATACCCGTGATACCCTTGAAACCCAATTAAATGTTCTCGAAAACTTCACCCCTGTAGTACCTGACAGCTACCAGGATTGCGAGTTTTTGATGTTAGGCAACCTTGTTCCTGCAGTTCAGCGAAGTGTAATACAACAGATGAAAAAGCGTCCAAAACTAATTGTAATGGACACGATGAATTTCTGGATGGAAATTGCACTTGACGACCTGAAAGATTTGTTGACAATGGTAGACGTGCTTATGGTAAACGATAGCGAAGCGAGAGAATTAAGCCGCGAATACAGCCTGGTAAAAGCCGCAAAAAAAATTTTAACGATGGGGCCTAAATACCTGATCATTAAAAAAGGAGAGCATGGCGCATTGTTGTTTCACGAAAATCATGTTTTCTTCGCCCCTGCTTTACCTTTGGAAGATGTATTTGACCCTACTGGCGCAGGCGATACTTTTGCCGGAGGTTTTATTGGTCATCTTGCAAAAACCAAAGATATTTCGTTCGACAATATGAAGACCGCTATCATTATGGGAAGTGCTATGGCAAGCTTTTGTGTTGAAAAATTCGGGACTCAGCGACTAACAGAACTTAAAAAAAGCGAGATAGATGCGAGGTTGGAGGAATTTGTGCAACTGGTAAATTTCGATATTGACCTGGTATAAGTTGATTTAAAATTTGTAGTAAGCCTTTCTCTCAGAAAGAAGGGCTTTTTTTTGTTCCAAACATTTGTCCCCTGATTAAACATCGTTGCCACGCTCGGTTCACAGGCAGTTTTCCATGGCAGCCGTACCTGGGCGAAGTCGAAGGGTACGCTGCCTGTCGAAGGGGCGAACCCGGTTCACCATGCAGTAATTCTGATGAGCTTTTCTCGATGCTTTATTATAACAATCCACTCCTATTACTTAAGCCTTTTTTCTTCCACCAACTCTTTTACATAAGCATACACCCGTTTTTCATCTTCACTTTCTGGCTCACCGGCTTTTAGATATTTCGAATAATATTGGTAAGCCCTCGTTTTATTATCCAGTTTGCTTTCGTACAACCTGCCGATGTTATACAAACTTAAAGGGTCCCTGAAAAGGTAGTAGCTGGTATCGTACGCCTGGATCGCTTTTTTATATTGCTTCAGCTCTTCAAAATTATCAGCCCTGGCAGAAAAATAAGTAGCTGCGTTGCGGGAAACAGCCTTCTTCAAACATTTGGCTAACAGGTCGTTACTCTTCTTAAATTGACTGAGTTTATACATGGCACGGGACGCATAATATAATATGCTCTCTGCATCTATACCTTGCTGCAGAAGTGCATCACAAAGTTGAAAAGACTGCTGGTAATCTTTCAGGTTGTAATTAGAAACGGCTAAATGGACAGTAGTATTTATATCTATAAAATCAACATTCCGCCAACGATTTGAAAAAGACGCTGCCTGCTTATAATTTTTCTGTTCATAGGCCGACCTTACAGCAAGCATCATTACAGTCACATTAGTGGAATCATAGGCAAGAAAAGCATTTAATATAGAGTCGCTCCGTTTGTAATTCTTAGTTGTTAGTAACTGGTTAACGTAAGCCAATACTATTTTTTGATTTAACGGTTGGAGGCGATATGCGGCCGAATACATAATTAATGCTGAATCGATTTTATCTTTTTCTACATAAACGTCACCCACAAATTTGTATATAATTCCGTTTGCCGGTTGTGTTTTCAGTAATCGGTTGTAGCACGAAATGGCTTCATTGTAATGTTTGTAACTCGTATTGATTAATCCTAAGTACTTGTTAGCGGTGAAATTCGTGGAATCTATTTGAAAAACTTTTAAATAGTATTCCTCTGCTTTGGGTAAACTCTTGTTACTGAAGTAAGCATAGCCAAGAGAATTTAGCACATAAATTTCCTGCGGACGATTACCGGTAATGCTATCCAAATATTTAATAGCCTCACTGTATTGTTCGTTTTGCAAGTAGTCAGCTACTTTGTTTTTATCAATTTCCCCTACCTGTGCATTTAAATTCGGAGAATAAAAATTTAGAAGAAGCAAAGCGAAAATTATTAAGTGTTTCATGCAAATGATAATCTATGTTTCGGTCTCTTTCCTATAAATCCCGGTTGCTTTATTTAAAAACTATTTTAAAAATTATTAATCATCGAATGGATTATGAGCTTGGTATGCTTTGCAGAAAATTTCACCGAATGAGAAACGATGCATCAAAAACAATCTGTACAAGTGAGTGACACAACAGGCGTTGCTATAAAAACTACAGTCGGCTAAAAAAGAATCTATTGAAATGACTGGTGAAAGTAGAATTGCACCTCCTTCTATGGTAGAATCAAATCGCACGGAAGTTAAGCGGTAAAAATCCAAATTACTGTTCGGCCACCATGAAGCTAATAAATTGCACTACCTGCGACGTTACTTTTTTACCAACTATCGTCATTGGTTCCCACTTCGGTCCTTTTGCAATACATTTTACGGCTTCAGCAACACAACTGGGGCAAGCAGCAGGAACGTTTATTGCCGAAATTTCTTTAATCTCACCTGTTTCTGTTACAATAAACTGAAGCTTAACGGTATAAATTCCTGCCGGAGCTTTATCGGTAGTAACAACATTAGCATCCAGGTTCTTTTCCAGGTATTTCCTCCACGCATCGCTTCCGCCCGGAAAAGCTGCAGCAATAGTATCAGAATTATCCATAATTGGCCGCTCTTTTAGCAAGTCTTCTTTTGCTTGACTCTTGAACTCTTGCTTATTTAAATTCCTATCTTCTTTGTGAGTTTTCTTTATTTCTCCTAAATGCTTCGCTTCAATTTTAAAAGCTGCGAGGATCGCGATTAGTGCCAGTAATGGTAAAACCATTAAACGACGAAAGTAACTGTAACTGGTAGTCTTTGATGTTGTAAGCATAAGTAATCTTCTTTTTATAGGCGAATGAAAAAATGAGCTGGTTAAAGCGAAAGAATGTTGGGGATAAATGACGGTCAACAACATAGCGGCAAAAGCATTGGTATCACCATTTGAAATGGCTTTTTCATCAGCGATAAACTCGTGCAGCATATTGAGCTCCTTCCGTATGATCCAAAAAAAAGGATTAATCCAACCCACTATAAGTACGATGCTTAGCAATAGCTTGTCCGCGCTGTGATGTTCTTTTACATGAGTAAGCTCGTGTTGTAATATCCTCTTTCCTTGCTCGCTCTCCATATCAATATTTTTATTCCAAAAAATGTATTTGAAGAATGAGTAGGGAGTATTTTCATGTGTAGTAAAAACAAAGCACATATTCTTCCAAATTTTTCTCGGGTTACCTCTTATTAATAGGAATATTCGTGCAAGCTGGAATAATAAGATAAAAAAGAATATTATTGAAATAACCGCGAATACGAACAATCCGAAGCCATTATAATACGATAACAGCCCTTGTTTACTCGTTGCGTTTTTTACATAAACAGCAGTATTATTCAAAACGGAAAAGAACTTTACTACATCGGACTCCTGGCTTACATCTGCGAAGAGATGGATTTGTATTATTGGCATTATTAACGACAGCAACACAGTTATCAGTAAATAAAACCTGTTATATTGGTGAAACTTTTTATTGCGTAAAGCGATAAAATAGTAGGCATATAGTAACCCGGTGACCACCGAAACCTGGAGAAAATAATAAGCAAATGGCAGCATACATTACTTTTTATCTTTTTTAATTTGTTTCAGCAAAAGCTCAAGGTCGTCAACGCTCAATTCATTTTTCTCCACCATAAACGATACTACGTTGCTGAAGGATCCGTCGAAATATCCCTCGACAAGGTTCTTAATTGAGTTGTTGGAATAATCGTCTTTCTTAACCAAAGGATAGTACTGGTTCAATCTTCCAAAATTTTCAATCCCTACAAACTCCTTTTCGACCAGTATTTTCAAGATAGTTGCAACAGTGTTCGAATGAGGTTTTGGATCAGGCATTTCGTCGATAACGTCTTTTAAAAATCCTCTTTCAACTTTCCACAATACCTGCATTACCTGTTCTTCAGCTTTGGTTAATACTTTTTTCATTAACTAAAAGTTTAGTTTAAATAAAGGTAAGGACTAAAATATTAGTTTACAAACTATTTCTTTAGTTATTAGATAAAAAATTACGGGAGGCGTAGGATAAGAAGAGAAAACATTCGGGCAAACTCAGCAACGACACAGGTTACGAGGTTCAATTACCCCCTTCGACGTACTATATAATGTTTTAAGATGTAGTATCGTTATTCATAGAACCTCGGTCAAATAATCGATTTGTGACGAATATTTTCTAAAATTTACCTGCTACCACTACCGTCTTCTTAAACGACCTCTTACTGCCGTTCAGATTAAACATTTCGGTATAAATAATATAAACTCCTACGG
>JAQBNO010000218.1 GCA_028288485.1 Segetibacter sp. | reverse complement strand
ACCCAATCCATTTTCTATCTTCCCTACATTATTTGATGATAATTGAAGTACTCTTTGAAAAACAGCAAAAAAATAATTAGATACAAGCGGGAAAACTTTTTTCATTAAATTGGCCTTATAATTTCATTAAAAAGAATGGAGACAAACCACAGAATACTTTTAGCAGAAGACGAACCAAAACTGGGACAAATTATACAGGAGGAATTAACAAGACAGGGATACCAGACAGATGTGGCTTACGACGGCCTTGTCGCAGAAAAGCTATTTCAGCAACATCCATATTCATTAGTGCTGCTCGATGTGAATCTACCCTATAAAAATGGCCTCGCTTTGTGTAAAGAATTTAGGGAAGTTAAGAAAAGTATTCCCATCATCATGCTTACTTCTTTAGGAGAAATACAGGATAAAATGGATGCTTTTAACCTGGGAGCCGATGATTATATTGTTAAGCCGTTTCACTTTAATGAACTTTTTGCAAGAATTAAGGTATTTCTTAAAAGGTCTGATTCGGGAAACGAGCAGGGAGAGAAAATGGTCATTTCAAATTTAGAAATAGACTTGTTGAATAAATCAGTAACCAGGGGAACAACAACAATTAACCTGACCGCAAAAGAATTCGCATTACTTGCATTGCTTGCAAAATCAAAAGGAAAAGTTATTTCAAAACAGGAAATTCTTGAAAAAGTGTGGGGATTGAGTTTTGATACCGGCACAAATACGATAGAAGTTTATATTAGTTTCCTTAGAAACAAAATTGATAAGCCTTTTGATACAAAGCTTATACATACCAAACCCGGGTTTGGATATTACGTAAAGGAATTATAGTTCCATGAATCTTAAGATTCGCCTCGCCCTATTGTACAGCCTATCTGTACTCGTCATACTGGTGGTGTCAGCAGTGTCTATTTATGTACTGAATGAAAATTTCAGAAAAGAAGAATTTATTAAACGGCTGTCTTTAAAGGCTAAAGAAACTTATACTTTATTTTATGGCAATCGTCGGCTTCCCACTAATGTGGCAAACGGACTGAACAACGGTTTTCACTATTCTCTGCCCGAAGAGAACGTGAGTTTGTTTGACTCTGCTTACCATCTCATATATACAAGTCCTGGCAGCCATTCCCTTAAAATTCCTCGCGACTATTTTAAATTGGCAAAAAAGCGCAAGCAATACACTTTCACCATACATGAAAGGGAAGCCCTAATCCTCTTTACCAATCAAAAAGGCAAATCCATTTTCGTACTTGCTTCAGGCACCGACATTTTTGGACACCGGAAAGGCGACAATTTAAAAATTGCGCTTGTTTTCTCGGTAATGGGCGGCTTCCTTTTATCGGGTTTCCTGGCCTTTTTTTATGTAAAGCAGGCAATGAAACCCCTCGAAGAGCTGAAGGAGCAAATTGAAAAAATAAATGAGGAAAACCTGCAGGAGCGAATATTTGTTGACAGGGATAACAACGAGATGAAGCAGATCGCCAAAAAATTCAACGCTATGCTCGACCGGCTCGAGCAGGCATTTGAACAGCGTAGAAACTTTGTGCAACATGCTTCGCATGAGTTAAGAACACCATTAGCCACCATGCTTTCACAAACTGAAGCTGCTTTAAGTAAAGATCTTTCTATAGCCGGTTACCGCACCGTATTATTCTCTCTGAAGGAAGAACAGCAGGACCTCATTAATCTTACTAATTCTTTATTAACGCTCTCCAAGTACGAAAAAATGACCCAGCCAAAAGACTGGACTTTGATACGTATAGATGAAGTGTTATACGACACGGTGGATATTATAAAACAAGTTTGGCCCGATGCAAAGGTGACCATCGAGTTTGAAGGAGCGCCGGAAAATGAAGAGGAGTTGGTTTTTAAAGGCAGTGAATCGCTCTTAAGGTCGGCCCTGCAAAACCTGGTAAAAAATGGGTTGCAATATTCCGAGAATTTGCAGATGGAAATAATTATCAAGGCAAACAGTTCCGGCATAACCTTAACTTTCAATAATCGCGGAAAGCCGTTATCTGAAGAAGAACAGAACAGGTTATTTATCCCTTTTTTCCGCGGAGAAAACTCGCAAAATAAGAAAGGCTACGGCCTTGGTCTCTCAATTGTTAAAAGGATAATGAATGTACACAAAGGCAGCATCAGTTACGAGGCCATGGCAGATAACACAAACAGCTTCACCCTTTTCTTCCCCGGTAAATAAGCAAAAAATCCTGCCGTTTGGCAGGATTGAAATAATGAGTTTTATACAGAACTTATGCTGTTGGAGCTACAGGAACTTTCTTAGCCAGTTTGCGTTTTAGATTAGCCGCTTTGTTTTTATGAATTACTCCACGCTTAGCTAATTTATCAATCATAGAAGCCACATCAGGTAGTTTCTCAGCAAAAGCGCCCGGTTCTTTAATCTCTTTTATGTCACGAATTGCGTTACGGGTAGTCTTACCATAGTAACGATTACGATCTCTACGCTTAGCCGCCTGGCGCACATCTTTCTTTGTAGCTTTATGGTTTGCCATAATTTTCTTTTTAAGGAGTGCAAAAGTACGGGGAAGTAATAACAATTACAAATTAATGTTGCTATTCTTTGCAATTTATTATGTTTTTCTATGGGCCGAGCCTTTGGTTCTCTGTTTTATCTACCGTTGCGTCGCACTCTTGTACTAAAATGCTTTATTCAGCCTTCATGTTTTTCACCTCTTTGCTTCACCTGTACCCGTTTGACTATTGTTTGATGGAGCTTTGAAACTGAGCATTGAGTATTGAAAATTATCAGCGCAAAAGGAAGAAAAATTTCGATAATCAACGATCAATGCTCAATTTTCAATTAAAAGCTGAACACACTGTCAGTGCCGATACTCCGCTTAGGTCTGCCCTTATGCTTCAGCTAAAACCGGTGCTTTAATTCCAAGCACCTCGCTGGTACGCGCTCTTACCTGCATAAGAAGTTTTTCATCCTTTGCCAACGACTGGCCATGGGAAGGAATCATTTGCCTCAATTTAGCCTGCCATCCAGGAGAGTCCGCCTTGTCCTTAAAGCAACGCCTCAATAGGTCCACCATGATTGAAACGGCGGTTGATGCTCCGGGAGAGGCACCCAGGAGCGCTGCAATGGTACCGTCTGCAGCACTTACGACTTCTGTTCCAAATTCCAGTACGCCACCACCTTCTTTGCCTTTCTTAATTACCTGTACACGCTGACCTGCAATCTCCAGTTCCCAATCTTCCAGGCGTGCTGCGGGGAGATATTCACGCAACGCATTCAAACGGTCTTCAGGCGACTGTCGTACCTGGTCAATCAGGTATTTGGTAAGCGGAATATTTTTAATTCCTGCAGATAACATTGGGAAAATATTACTTGGCTTAATAGAGGAGGGGAGATCCATGTAGGAACCGTGCTTCAAAAATTTAGTCGAAAAGCCTGCGTAGGGGCCGAAAAGAAGCTCTCTCTTGCCTTCAATCAGTCTTGTGTCAAGATGCGGCACCGACATTGGTGGCGCCCCTACTGAGGCCTTTCCATACACCTTTGCGTTATGCTTAGCGATAACCTCGGGGTTGGTGCACCTCAGCCATTGTCCACTCACAGGGAAGCCGCCGAAACCTTTGCCCTCCGGAACTTCAGATTTTATCAGTAACGGTAGCGAGCCGCCACCTGCACCTATAAAAACAAATTTTGCCTTCAGTTTTCTTCGTTCCGACGTCACCGTATTTTTTACACTTAACTTCCAGGTTCCGTCATCTTCATCTTTCTCCAGGTCGCGAACCTGGTGGCTGAAGTGAAGACTAACACCTGGCTGCTTTTTTAAATGTTCGAACAAACAGCGGGTTAACGATCCAAAATTTACGTCTGTTCCAATATCCATCCTGGTAGCGGCTACCGTTTCTGACGGATCGCGGCCTTCCATAACCAAAGGTATCCACTCGCATAACTCATCTCTGTCCTGGGTGTATTGCATGCCCCGAAAAAGGTGACAAGATGTAAGCAGTTCATACCGCTTCCTTAAAAATTCTACGTTTTCCTCGCCCCATACAAAACTCATATGTGGGATTTGCCTTATGAAAGAAGGGGGTACAGAAATAAAATTTTCCTCGATCAGGTAAGTCCAGAACTCCTTTGAGACCTCGAACGATTCTGCAATTTTAACAGCTTTCGAGATATCTATAGAGCCATCTTCGAGCTGCGGAGTATAATTTAATTCGCAAAAAGCGGAGTGCCCTGTTCCTGCATTATTCCAGGCATCTGAACTTTCTGCTGCTGCAACGTCTAGTGTTTCAAAAATTTCTATGGTTAAACCCGGCTCAAGTTGCTTTAGCATTACTCCCAGGGTGGCACTCATTATACCAGCGCCAATTAAAACTACATCGGGCTTAGTATCTAAAGGGTTCGGAATTCTACTCATAATATTTTATCTGTTCGGTTGTGAGAAAAGTAGTTTGACTATGCAAAACTACCTTGTTCTTAAATTCATGCCAGATAGTTTTGTTGCTATAAATGTACTTTTCTCTGTTTCTCCTTTTTTCGTAAACCAATTTTTGCGGGCATTCGGGTCAACATTGCGCTTTGTGATGACAACTGAACAAGCGGTACAAGTGAGTGACACAACCATGTTGAATAATGATTTAATTGCTGGTCACAAAAAAGAAAAACCAGCACCGGATGTTTTTTGAATACCTGTGATTACGCTATTATTGCCGGTAGCATATTAATTGCATACGAACACCTAAAGTAAAATATGGATAAAGCGGTTGCTAAATTTACTTCGCTGCTCGATAATGATTTTTATAAGTTTACTATGCAGCACGGGGTAATAAAGCTGTTTCCAAAAGCAAAAGCGCGGTACGAGTTTATAAACCGGGGAAAACACCATTTCCCGGAAGGCTTTGCTAAAGCACTGCGAAACTCGGTAGATGCTATGGTGGGGTTGAAGTTAACGGTCGCAGAAAAGCAGTTCTTATCGGTCAACTGCCCTTACCTTGACCCAACTTACCTCGATTTTTTGCAAGGCTATTGTTACAATCCCGAAGAAGTTGTTATTGAGCAAAAAGATGGAGATATCAGCATATTTGTAGAGGGTTACTGGTACAGAACTATTTTGTGGGAAGTACCCCTTTTGTCGCTTGTTTCGGAATTATTTTACAGGCTGAATAACCTGGAGAGAGACAATGACGAAAAGGTTATAGCTGTAACTAAAGATAAAATAGAAAAATACAATGCACTGGGTGTTACTATAGCAGAATTCGGCACGCGCAGAAGGCACTCTTACCTTGTACATAAGTTGGTGATGGGGGCATTGAAGCAATATGGGGGGAAGTCGTTTGTAGGATCAAGCAACGTGCATTTCGCAATGATTAATGGAGTTAAACCAATTGGTACGCATGCACACGAGTGGTTTATGTTTCATGCGGCAAAATACGGTTTTAAGATGGCAAATTTACTCGGACTGGAGAACTGGGTGAATGTGTACCGGGGCGATCTTGGGATCGCGTTATCCGACACCTATACTACCGCCGTGTTTTACGAGCAATTCGATAAAATGTTTGCCAAGTTGTTTGACGGTGTGCGACATGATAGTGGAGACCCCATTGAATTTGCCGCGCACACTATTCAGCATTACCAGAAGCTCGGTATTGATCCAATGTCGAAGACGATCATTTTTTCGGATGCGTTGAATTACGAAAAAGTCGCCCGTATAGCGGAATATTGCCTTGGAAAAATTGGAATGTCGTTCGGGGTCGGCACCAACCTTACTAACGACGTTGGAATGAAAGCAATGAACATTGTAATAAAAATGGTGGAAGCTTTCCCGGAAGGCGGACATTGGACGCCGGTAGTGAAACTTTCTGATGAAAGAGGAAAATACACCGGTGATGAAAAAATGATATTGCAGGCTAAAGCAATTTTGAATATTTCATAAAAGAGAAGGTTCGTAACGTTGTTGTTGGTTAGGCCACTAATAATGGCCAGCGGCATAATTTTTTAACCTTTACTCGTAATTAAACTACTAAAGATGGACAATACTAACCCCGCGGATATGAGTAACGAGGACCTTGAAAAAGATATGGAACAGAAAAATAATGAAAAGACTGGCCAGGAGCATGTACAGAAAACGACGGCTACAGAAGGGCGAATTTTAGATCCGTCAGAAGACCCTGCTTCAGTACAAAATATAAGTTCAGGAAAGGCGCAGGAATTAGATTCGGCCGGTAATATTAAAACCGAGGACAGCCAGGATGGAAGTGGACCGGATCCGGAGGATATTGATCTTTGGGAAAATGATGACAAGGGCGATAAAATGTCAAGCTAAACAGCAACGACTAATAAATTGTATTGGCCAGCCAGGAAACGACTTAACGGTGTTGAGGTATATCAACACCTTTTAATTTCCTATACATTTCTGTTGCATAAAGATCTGTCATTCCTGATAAGAGGTCGAAAGCGTTCAGCACCTTCTCGTAGGGAAAGCTCGTTTCCTCAAACTCCCTGAACTGTAAGGGAAACAACTTTAAGATCTTCTGATCCTTATGATCGGGCTTTTGCTTTAATAATGCGGGCACGAACAGGTGTAGCAGTTCTGCCATTACATTATAACCCGCTATTTCAATTTCCAACACTGTGTCGTGGTTGTAAATTTTTTCGTTCGAGATCCTTAATACTTCCTTCAGCGGTGCACAACTGTTTTCTATATTATCGAGTAAGGTATCATTGAAAGATCCGGCTAATATTTGTTGCCGGTTTTCCCAGAAAACTTCTGCAGCTTTGATCGTGAGAAGATTAATGGCTTTGGCACGCAAGTAGCTGATTCTTTCGTTCAGGTCTCCTATTTTGTTATAAACATCCAACGTACGGTTTTCATCAATTTTGGAAGGATCGAGGCATTTAATAACATGCAGAAATGAATCTCTTACCAGGTCGTGAGAAAGAATACCAAGCCGGTGGGCATCCTCCATATCAATAATGCTATAGCAAATATCATCGGCCGCTTCAACAAGGTATACAAATGGATGCCGTTTATAAGTTACGAGTTCACCATCTTCCCGCAGCATTCCTAATTTTTCGGCAATTGACTGAACCGCAGTTTTTTCTGACTGGAAAAATCCAAACTTTTTGCGATGTTTGAATTGCTTATTCACCGCCGTTGCTTCGCAGGGATATTTTAAAATAGAGGCGATCGTAGTATATGTTAATCCAAGCCCTCCAATCAGCCTTCCTTTAAATGTATGGGTAAGTATTCGTATTGCATTCGCATTACCCTCGAAATTTGAAATATCAGCCCATTCCTTCTCGGTGAAGAACGATTGTAATTCCTTTCCTTCAATAACCGCTCGGGCATTATTAATAAAATAAGCGGAAATAGCTTTTTCACCGGAGTGACCAAATGCAGGATTGCCGATGTCATGTGCAAGGCAACCAGCCGCGATCACATTTGCTAATTCGTGTCTGTAAAACTCATAGCTATCGCTCGATTTATCGCTTATTTCGCTGCTGATTTTTTCGCCTACAATGCTGCCAAGCGAACGTCCAACGCTGGCAACTTCAAGCGAGTGCGTAAGCCGGTTGTGGACAAAAGTGCTGCCCGGAAGAGGAAATACCTGCGTTTTATTTTGCAGCCGACGGAAAGCGGATGAAAATATCAGCCGGTCAAAATCGCGTTGAAAGCCGGAACGCGGACGAGCAGACTCTTTCTCTTGCCCTATGCGTTGTGTAGTAAAAATGGTTTCCCAATTCATATTAAAGATTAAGCCGTCATTGTAAAGTTTTGTGGGCTTAATGGCAGGCAAAAGTGAGCAAAATTTTTGAAGCGGGTGGGATTTAAATTGTTGTGAAACGTATAAGATGAAACGTAAGATGTAGAACGTGAAATATCTAACGGCAAAGGTGAAACATGCAACCCTACACTTACACCTGCCTTCGCTTTTTGACGTTTCGCTTTTCACTTTTCACATCCCTGCATATATTTGCGGGTTTAAATTTAAGTGAGTGCAGGTATCCGAGCGGTTTTTATTACATCAGCAAACATTGTGGCTCTCTACGGAAAGATGTATTTATTGGGAAGAGCAACAATCACTGATCGTTTCCGATCTACATTTTGGCAAAACGGGGCATTTTCGCAAATCAGGGATTGCGGTCCCTCAAAATGTGTACAAAGAAGACATGCAACGGTTGTTGAACCAGTTGCAGTTTTATAAACCTCAGCAATTGATCGTTGTCGGCGATCTTTTTCACAGTGTTGCCAATAAGGAACTGGAATTTTTTAAAAAGTGGCGCAACGACTTTTCGCAACTTCATATTCAACTGGTGAAAGGCAACCACGATATCCTGAAGAAAGATTGGTATACTTCAGCCGACATTGCCGTTTCAGATGCACATTTAAATATTTCAAATTTTTGTTTTGTTCACGACATTACTGATGCCTGTGAGCCTTCTGATCAAATCGACTATTATTTCAGCGGACACATCCACCCCTGTGTTTTATTGAAAGGACTGGGAAAACAGTCCATCTCTTTGCCCTGCTATTATTTTAACCACCAGTTTGCTGTTCTTCCCGCATTCTCCAGGTTTACAGGTACCGCTATTATCGAACCAAAATCATCGGATAATGTTTTTGCAATTATACCGGCTAATTCAGCCAGGCGACAGCAGGCAGCGGTAGTGAAAGTGTGACATAGCCCAACCCCTAAAGGGGGCTTTTTAATAACGGGGACTAATAACCTGATCAGTATGCAAAAACAAGAAGCAACTTTTGTTAGCTGGCATTCAAGCTCTTATTAAACCTTTTAAGTAATGAACATAGGACTTTTTGTTCCCGGCGACACAATGTTCAGTTCGGCATCGTTGCGTCGCACCCTTGTACTGCAACAAAGAATGGGAGAGGTTGATATTGTGTGGCTTCAAAGCCCCTTTAGGGGTTGGGGGTTTCCTCTTGCGTCGCACACTTCAACCGAAAATGTTTGTAAGGCGAAGACAATCGGCTTCTTCGGTTCTGATAACTCAAACAGTGATTCCTTCAATCCAATAGTCCTTTTAATCTGTGATTAAAATAGCCTACTCCGAAATATATTCTCATCCATTACCCGAAGGTCATCGGTTTCCCATGCTAAAGTATGAATTGATTCCAGGGCAATTGTTGCATGAAGGCACGATAACCGAACAAAATCTTTTTAGTCCTTCGGCTTGTGAAGAGGAAATGATTTTATGGACACACGAACAATCCTATTTCGATAAATTAGTTCATCAACAACTTACAGCAACAGAGCAAAGAAGAATCGGTTTTCCTCAATCGCCTGAACTTACCAAACGTGAACTTATCATCACCCGCGGAACCATAGATTGTTGTCATTATGCTGATGAAACAGGCGTGGCCTTGAATGTAGCCGGTGGCACTCATCATGCTTTTGCTGATAGGGGAGAAGGCTTTTGCCTTTTGAACGATCATGCAGTTGCTGCTAATTATCTCTTACATAAAAAACTTGCAAAACAAATTCTTGTTATTGACCTGGATGTTCACCAGGGAAACGGAACGGCAAAACTTTTTGAAAATGAACCGCGCGTTTTTACATTCAGTATGCACGGTAAACATAACTATCCTTTTCATAAAGAAAAATCTGACCTTGATATTCCCCTTACCGATGGAATAAATGATGAAACCTACCTTACTATTTTATCTCGAACATTACCTCTACTTATCAATAATGTAAAACCCGACTTCTGTTTTTTTCAATCAGGCGTAGATATACTGGAAACAGACAAATTCGGTAAGCTAAGAGTGACTTTGGAAGGTTGTAAAAGAAGAGATGAGTTAGTGCTTTCTCTTTGTAAAACACATGGCATCCCCTGTGTTGTTTCAATGGGGGGAGGATACTCGCCGGATATAAGAAATATAGTGGAAGCACATTGCAATACGTTTCGTACTGCATTTCATATTTTTGGTTGAGACGCAAAGCACAAAAAAGCCGGGCTTTCGCCCGGTGTACTTAACTCCCCCCCCAATATTTGAAGCTTAATAATACCCGTGCAATTAGCTGCTCAAAATTTTCCGTACAAGTGAAGCCGGCCAAGTCCGGGACGATGATCCTGTAAAAAACTTCAGCTCGTACCAATATAGTAATATGTAAAACTCAGCTCCAGGTTAGAAAAGCGGGCAAGCTCATTTCCGCATAATCAAAAACAATCCAACAAATCCTGGTTCTATCAATTTATCTTCTTCTTCAAACTGCTGACCTGTTCCTGCAAATTATTCACAACAGTTGCCAGTTGATTTACATCCCAGCGTTGTTGCACATTGGCTTTTGAAATAATCATTTGTGCCTGCCAGAGTTCAACAATTTCTTCGCTATTCAATTGGTAAGGTTCGTACAAAGGGTTATCGCTTACCAAGGTTACTTTATTCTTTGTGCGGTTGCTTTTCAACACCCTTTTGTATACAATTCCCTCACTTCTCGATACTACAATGTAAGTATTACTCGTTTTAACGTTTTCTAAATCCTCTACTTTTTCGCCCACAATTACAGATCCACTTTGGGTGGGCAGCATACTATCACCAATTATCTCAAAGGCGCGGTAACTGCCGCCAGAAAGCATGGGCAAAGTGAAGGTATTCAGTTCGTCAATAAAATCAGGATCGGCATAACCTGCAAGGTAACCCGCAGCAGCTTTTACAGGTACGAATTGTATTTCGGCGGCAGCCACAGACAACTTCAACTGTCGCCTTTTGTCCATGTAAGTAACTCCTTTGGCGCTACTTACGTCTTTTAGTAGCAGTTCGTCCAACGTTATTTTAAAAATGTTGCTCACAATTTCAAGGACTTCAATTCGCGGTTCTGCTCGCTCTTCCTCGTACGCACCAAGGAGGGAACGTTTAATTTTCAACTTATTTGCAAATTCTTCCTGCGTCCACCCCCGGAGTTTCCGAAGGTATTTTAGGTTTTTTCCTGCTTGCGACATAAGAAAGGCTAATTTGTTTAGCTGCAAATTACTAATTTAATTAGTTTAATAAAAACATTTTTTTGGAAGGAATATATTTATAATGACTTTTGCAGCGTTAAGAACAGAATTTATGGCAAAAGTGAAAAAAGAAACTAAGGAAAACGGCGAGGCTATAACACAGAATACATCAACTAAATTGAACCCCGGGCAGGCACCTTTGGAGACCGATATAAATACTAAGGTTAAAGCCGCGAAGGAGCCTGAAACAGCAGCTAAAGTCAAATCATCAAAAAGGACCACTTCTCCCAAAGAGGAGGCGGTTATATTAATTACAAACGATGACGGCATTTCTGCTCCCGGGCTTGCAGCACTGGTAGACTCTGTAAAAGACCTGGGGAAAATAGTAGTGATTGCTCCTGATAAAGCACAAAGCGGCATGGGGCACGCGATAACTATTGGCTCTCCTTTACGTATGGTTAGGGTAAAAAACTATTTTGATGAGAAGGTTGAAGCCTATTCCTGCAGTGGAACACCCGTTGACTGTGTAAAACTGGCTGTAGATAAAATACTTCATCGTCGCCCCGATATCTGCTTAAGTGGCGTAAACCATGGCGCTAATCATTCAATAAATGTGATCTATTCCGGTACTATGTCTGCTGCGCTTGAAGCTGCCATCGAAAGTATTCCTAGCGTAGGCTTTTCATTACTCGATTACAGCCTTGAAGCAGATTTTTCGGGTCCGAAAAAGTATGCACGGTTAATTGTTCAGGAAATACTTTCTAAGAAGGTAATTGATAAACATCTTTGTTTAAATGTAAATTTTCCCGCAGTAAATGTGGATCAGCTAAAGGGATTAAAAGTATGCCGACAGGCGTATGCTAAATACGAAGAAGATTTTGACGAACGTGTTGACCCGAACGGAAGAAAATACTACTGGCTCACAGGCGAGTTTGTAAACTTCGACAAGGGTCGCGATACCGATGTTTGGGCGCTTAATCACAACTTTGTAAGCGTTGTACCGGTGCAATTTGATCTTACTGACTATAAGCTTAAAGATAAGCTTGAAAAAACTCTCAACTTTTAATTGATGCTAAATAGAGATAAACTGCGTTTAGGTTTAATATTAGGGATTACTGCACCGTTTCTCGGCTTGTTGATTTATTACTTTGCTAAGTTCAGCTCGGTTGCCACGCTCAAGGAGTTCGTTGGCATTGTCCTAACTCAAAAATCGTTTCTTACGGCTATGTTAAGTGTTTCACTGGTTGCCAATGCCGCCATTTTCACTTATTATGTCAACAGTCGTAAAGACCGTACTGCAAAAGGGATTTTTATATCAACCTGTGTATACGCAGGATTGATCTTGTTATGGAAGTTTATCAGTTAGTCACCCGGTCATTATTACCTGAGTGACTAACCGATCAATACTTTTATGTAGCCAGCTTCAGTTCTTTGTGGAATTCCGGTTGTCCTAATGCAAGCTTTTGGTGATGTCACTCACTTCTGCCGCATCTTTTCATGTCAGCCTCAACAGCCCCTGCCTCCATTGGTTATTGAACATAGAACCTTGAATATTAAAAATTCTGTCTTTGGCGAATAGCGAAATATAAGTGGATTAATACATCCGTCCCGCCTTTACTAACTGCGGGTATTCTTTCTGTAATTTTTTGATTTCGGGGATACTAACTATTTGTACATACCTATTACCAGGATTATGGTCGATATAATTTTGGTGATAAGCTTCGGCGTCCCAAAACTTTGTGAAAGGCATTACCTGTACTGCAAGCGGAGCACCGAATTTGCCGGAAGCCTTCATGCCTTTCATGTAGTCTTCAATTAGCTTTTTTTCGCTATTGTTCCTGTAAAAAACAATAGAACGGTATTGGGTTCCCCTGTCATTTCCCTGCCCGTTAACCTGTGTCGGATCCTGGCCGGCAAAATAAATCTTTAATAAGGTTGCATAACTGATTTCATTAGGATCATAATAAACATTTACAGTTTCTGCATGCCCCGTCCTGCCACTTTCTATCGATTTGTAACCTGGATTATTAGTTGTTCCACCTGCGTATCCCGAGACTGCCTCCTTAACGCCTTTTATACTTTCAAAAAGTGCTTCTTCATGCCAGAAACATCCTGCTGCAAAAGTGGCCTGGCTATATTTTGACAGTTCCTTTGCACTTAAATGAGTATCTGTATTTGGCTGTTTTTTTGGTTTTTGTGCACACGACTGAAGTGCAAATATCATTAATATCGAAAACAGTAAACCTCCTAAAGTTTTCATACAGTTCTTTTATTAAATGTACGAAAAGCCCTTAAGTCCGGTTGTTAAAGAAGATGTAATCGGACACACTAGTTATATAACAATGAGTGTAGCTATTTTTTTAGGTGTAACGATAGAAAGCTGAAGACCCGCTTCCTGATATCTTCGGCGTCGAACATTTCACCATAATGCGGTGCATCAGGTACAACAATCAGTTCGTTTTTTACACCTGCAATGGTGAGCCAGGAGCTCAATAATTTTGATTGTGTGTTAGGAACCGACTCGTCTTTTTCACCCTGCACTATCAGGAATGGCGGATCATTTTTATCTACGTAAGTAACAGGACTTGCACGCTTTGCAAGATCAGGGCGGTCTATAGGCAAAGCGCCTAATAGTATGGCTACCGGGTTACGGGAATTATTAATGGAGGTATCGGGACTTCCGGCGAGTACAACAAAGTCGGATGGACCGTAATAGTCCAATACACATTTTACATTGAAATGGCTTTTTGATCCATTAGGATAAAATTCGCTAACCCTATTGTTATTGGATAATGCCAGTAACGAGGCAAGATGACCCCCTGCTGAGAAACCAATCACTGCTATCCTGTTTTTGTCAAGCTTATATTCGCCGGCGTGTTGATATAGGAATTCGAACGCCTGGTTACAATCGTGTATTTGCGCAGGAAAAACGGCTTCGGTACTATACCTGTAATTAATAGATGCGAGTGCATAACCGCTGTCGATAATGCCTTTGATCGTATTCTTCATGTAGCTCATATCGGCATACTTGTCGTTCAGCATCCAGGCTCCGCCATGAATCCAAACGATAAGCGGCGTATTGTTGCCCGCATTTGCTGGAAGATAGATATCAAGCAGGTGTTTATCCAGGCTGTCATTCGCATACGGTATATTGCTGCGTGTGATGGTACCGGTAGGAAAGATGCTTTGTATACGTGCAGGAGTTTGTGCATTTACACACTGTATAATACCAATAAAAAAGAGCAGTTTCGAAAAGCTGCTCAGGTATTTATTCTGGATATAAAGAGGCATTAACCTTTTATTTAAGTAGAGGATTACTTCACATGGTTGTTGACAACTTTAGCTAATTCAAACATTGATATCTGATCTTTACCAGCAAAAACAACCTTTAGTTGCTCATCGCCATTAATCATTCTCTTGTTCTCTTGATCCTGTAGGTTATTAGCCTTGATATAGTCCCAGATTTTTTTAATTATCTGTGTTCTTGGCATTGGTTCGTTCCCAATTATCTTAGCTAACTCAGGGCTTACAGTAAGTGGTTTCATTAAACCTGCATTTTGTTTTCCTGCTGGTTTATCTGATCCTTTTTTAGCCGCCGCTTTTTTTGGTGCATTAGCTTCAGTTTTTGCTGCTGCTTTTTTAGGTGCATCATTTACTTTTTTTGGTGCTGCTTTCTTAGCTGCTTTTGCCATACATTTTTAGTTTAAAAGTTAATAATATCAATTGAAAAGAACCTGGTTGGTGTTTAAGTAGTTGCTTAAAGTGCGTTAAGTTACATAACCTATTCGTAATTAGTAATAAAGTTGAAAAAATATAGTATTTCGTGGCGATATTTTTTTAAATCAACATTTAATTACCGATGTTTTATACCAATTTACCCCGTTTGTTTTGCCTTTAGTAAATCATCTCTATGTTTTTTACTAATAATACGTACAAGAGGCAGACAGGCTTACTCAGAATGTTCTGATCCGATTAATTTTTAAGGGATTAGTTACCAGCTGTTATTTCCATGCCACCTACCCGTAAAATGTAGTTTCGTGAAATAAAAGCTGATGTAGAAATACCAAGTCGAGTAGAAGAAGTTCGGTTATGGGTTCTTTCCAAAGTAACGAATTCTTTCAAAAATCCAGAAACCCACATAGATTCTAAAAACTAATGTTACTTTTAGAGAACGTTCCTTATATGTACTTTTGATTCGTGCTGTATTTTCAAAATATGATTAATAAAGATAGTAAGTAATGAAAAAGAGTTTTTTATATTATTTGATTACCATTTCTTTGATAGTGTTTATTGGTTATTCTTGTCAGAAAGAGTATACGGCTGACGTAAATAACAATCCCGCTGATACAACACTAAACAAATTATTGGGTAAGTGGAACCTTACCTCAATCACTATCTCAGCCATCAACGGCCCTGATGTATTACGTGTTAACGGGCAGCCAGGGGACATTCTTGAGTTTAGAAACGACGGGCGGGTCTATACCTCTATCGACAATACTTCCGATACTTCCGCATATAAAATTCTCGCCGACGATTCGACTATAGTATCTCATTATATACTAAGGGGTGTACAGGACCCACAGGGCGATACTATTACCATTAGAAAACTTACAAGTAATTTATTAATCCTCGCGTGGAAATTAGACGTAGAACATTTAGCATTAGATTCGCTAAGAAGGTAAGGTGGAAATAGCTGACGAATTGCTGATGTCGCATAAGAAATGCCTTGAAAGTTATCGAAATAGCTTTGAAAATCACCCGCTATTTTAATATAATTCCTTCTTTTAAAAGGAGTAAATCTTGTTCATTCCGCTCCCGGTGGGTGACCGTACAAGAGTGGAGGTATGGGTGACCAACCATTTGAACGGGCAACATTGCTGCTGTAGATTCAATAGGTAGTATCGAAAAAATTGCTTGCTGAACTTCTTTTTCCCTAATACGATTCCTCGTGCTCTATCAGCGGC
>JAQBNO010000013.1 GCA_028288485.1 Segetibacter sp. | reverse complement strand
TGAGCCGTTCTTTATCAGATATCATTTTTTGCTTGAGTTTCAAAAGTTCAGCATTTAAGGGTGAAATAACAGAAATCAGATCTTCATAACGATTTGAATAAAAGTTAAGGTCAATAAAACAAAAACTAAGATTTCTTATATTGATTTGAAATTTTAAGCGCTAATCATTTGTCGTAAATACAGTGAACTGTTCCTCATTAGTTTTCATAAATAGTTCCTGGTCCTCTATTCCCAGCCATTTCATGTCTGTGACAGTAACAACCTGGAACATAGTATTAAACGATACTTCAATTTTACCGGCAACTGCTCATCCCGCAAAATTTTCATACACCTTTTGTTCAGTTAACAGTTTTGCCGGAAACTCTAATACTGCAACAATGTGTACGAGGTAAATTAAAGTCATTTAAAAAATTTTCTAAGCTGTCTCAGGCTTCAAGGTAATTGAATAAGTTTTTTAACGGAACCGTTGTACCTACAAACCGGCGTGCCGCCTAAAATCTCTTTGTCTGAAATTATCAGTTCGCCTATTTTCATTCTACAAATATTTACTCCCAATTAGGCAATTAGTAAGAACTTTAAGGTACTACATTTAACCATTTCTCTTTTTTAACAGCGCACTGTCGTCGTCGTTTTGTTCAAAATCAGGCATGCGCTCTCCTTGCTTCCAACTTCCACAATTAATCCAAATCATTAAAACCCAATATTCCGCTATCTTTACCGCCCCTGATTCAAAAATTTATGTCCCAAAAAAGAATAGCAATATTTGGCTCAACCGGCTCTATTGGCACACAGGCACTGGAAGTGATTGCCGCCAACCCCGATAAATTTTCCGCAGAAGTTCTTACCGCTCAAACAAACGAAGAACTACTGATCGCGCAGGCATTGCAGTTTAACCCGAATGTTGTAGTAATTGGAGATCAAAAAAAATATACAAAAGTAAAAGAAGCACTTTCAAGAACTCCTGTAAAGGTTTTTGCCGGCGAAAAGGCGCTGGAAGAAGTTGCATCAATGGATTGCTACGACCTGATGTTGGCAGCAATTGTAGGGTATGCAGGCTTAAAACCCACGCTGGAAGCTTTAGATAGCGGTAAAGCAGTTGCGCTTGCCAATAAGGAAACGCTGGTAGTTGCAGGCGACATCGTCATGAAAAAAGCAATGGAAAAACGGGTGCCTGTAATACCTGTTGATAGCGAACATTCGGCTATCTTTCAATGCCTGGTGGGTGAAACGAGGAATCGAATTGAAAAAGTTATCCTTACTGCAAGCGGCGGTCCATTTCGTGGAAAAAAGCCAAACTTTTTAGTGAATGTAAAAAGAGATCATGCTCTTCAACATCCTAACTGGACAATGGGCGCCAAAATAACTATTGATAGTGCAACGCTCATGAACAAAGGTCTTGAGATGATTGAAGCGAAGTGGCTTTTCAATCTCAAACCCGACCAGATACAGGTTGTCATACATCCGCAAAGTATTATTCATAGCATGGTGCAGTTTGAAGATGGAAGCATAAAAGCACAAATGGGGTTGCCCGACATGAAGTTGCCTATACAGTATGCATTAGGCTTTCCAAACCGCATCGCCAACAATTCGCCCAGGTTAAATTTTCGTACGTTTTCAACCCTGAATTTTGAAGAACCCGACCTCAAGACCTTTAGAAATCTTGGGCTGGCCATGGAGGCTTTAAACAAAGGTGGAAACATGCCGAGTATTTTAAATGCAGCCAACGAAATAGCCGTATACGCATTCCTTCGCAATCGAATCGGTTTTCTCGACATGACGGAAGTGGTAGAGCAAACAATGAACAAGATCACCTTTATAGAATTTCCAACCCTTGAAGAGTATTACGATAGCGATGGTGAGGCTCGCAGTTTTGCAGCCTCTTTAATACAAATGTAAGCCCCGGCTCTAAAGGGAGGAGAGAGATTAGGCTATCTCAATAGTCGGCTAAAGATTCGAAATTTTTATTTGGGAATCAGAAAAATGAATAAACGAATAAAAATGAAGTTTTGGAATAAGTTTTTTTGGGACCGGGCTTTGGTTTTCTATTGCACCAGTCGTTGCGTCGCACTCTTGTACTCTAAACCATTGAGAAACAATTAAAACCTTTAACTAAAAACTTCAGCAAATTTCGGTGTTTATGTTTTTATTTGCCGAATAGAGTGCTGAAAGTACAAGTGAGTGACACAACAATGTTAAATCAGTGATATGTGGTTGGCAAACAAAATAAAAAATAGGCAGCAGGAAATTTCACAAAATGAAACCCACGGCTGAACGCTATAACAAAGAACAATATTTTCAAACTTCTTAAATTTCTACAGGAATTTTAAGACAAAATGTAAACGTCCCTTTCGGGATTTAGGGTAAACATGACATTATTAGCTATTGACTGGAGTGGTGTAGCAGTTAAAACAGGACAATTTATTTTATCGTTTTCAATATTGGTAGTGTTGCACGAGATGGGACACTTCTTTCCGGCAAAATGGTTTAAATGCAGGGTCGAGAAATTCTACCTCTTTTTTAATCCGTGGATCAGCTTGTGGAAGAAAAAAGTAGGTGAAACCGAATACGGCCTTGGCTGGGTACCATTTGGAGGTTATGTTAAGATCTCGGGGATGGTGGATGAAAGCATGGACAAGGAACAATTGAAAAAACCTGCCGAGCCATGGGAATTCAGGAGCAAACCAGCCTGGCAGCGATTAATTATAATGATAGGCGGGGTATTTGTGAATGTGATTCTTGCCATCGGGCTTTTTATCATGATCATGTACGTTTGGGGAGAAGAATACCTGCCCGCAAAAAACCTGGCTTACGGTGTACACGCAGATACGCTTGCAACGCAAATAGGAATAAAAGACGGCGATAAGATTGTTGCGGTTGGCGGAAAACCCCTGGATAATTTTGCAGCAGTGGGTGCAGAAATAATCTTAGAAGATGCAAATGCCATCCAGGTAGAAAGGAATGGACAAACAGTAACCCTGCCGATTCCCGATGGCTTTATCAAAAAACTCAATAAAAATAAACTGGAAGGTTTTCTGGATGTAAGAGTGCCTACCTATGTAGATTCCGTAACCCAGTCGGCAAATTTTGTACAGGGTAAACTGGTCAAAGGAGACCAGATTGTAGGAATTAACGGACTTCCCGTTCCATTTTTTCATGAGCTGAACCAATACAAAATCAATCAAAAGAATAAAGAAGCTACTCTTACGGTTTTGCGAAACGGTGATACAGCTCAGGTTAGAGTTAAACTTGACGATAAAGGTTCAATTGGCTTTATAGCGAAAAGCCCGGGTGATATACTTGGAACAACTGTTAAAACGTATTCATTCGTCGAGTCAATTCCGCAAGGCGTTAATAAGTGTTTCGAGATTTTAAGCAGAAACATTTCTGGTTTTAAACAAATATTCACAGGCAAAGTAAATGCAAGCGATTCGTTGGGTAGTGTGGTTAGTATTGGCAGTATGTATCCGAGCGTATGGGACTGGCAGCGCTTTTGGACGTTAACCGCGGTGTTTTCTATTGTACTTGCTTTTATGAATATCCTGCCTATCCCGGCTTTAGATGGCGGTCATGCATTGTTTACAATCGTAGAAATGGTAAGCGGACGCAAGCCAAGCGATAAGTTTATGGAGTACGCACAGATGGTTGGAATGGCGCTTCTGCTGGGATTGATGGCCTACGCACTTGGCCTGGACTTCTGGAGATTGTTTAAGTAGAGAACCAGGATTTAGAAGATTTTATTGGATTAGGAGGAAATAAGGAATGTTTTCATTTTTTATTTCCTCCTAATCTTTTTTAATCATGCTCATCGTGGTTCTATATCTCTATCCCAATCTTCTTCATTAATAAGGATGCGTTCATGCTTTGGCAAACGCCTCCTTTTAATTTATAATCAAAATACAACTCCTCTCCTTCTACCTGCACGTCGAAATGATAATTGGTAATGGCATTGCTAAACTCGTTTTCCAATGCTGCAAGTTCAACATCGTGTGTTGCAATTACTGCTACTGCCTGCTCTCGTATTAATTGCTTAATTAAAGCTTCAGAACCTGTATGACGGTCTAAAGAGTTTGTGCCTCGCAATATTTCATCTAGCAGGATAAAGACTTTTTCATGTTGCTTCACCTGGTCGATAATGCTTTTTAGTTTTTTAAGCTCTGCGTAAAAAGTTGAAGTGTTTTCTGCAAGATTATCAGCAATGCGCATACTACTATAGAGCTTTACAGGACTGAACGTAAACCTTTTTGCGCAAACAGGAGCGCCGATTTGAGCCAGGACCAGATTTACTGCAATACTTCTTAAAAAAGTGCTTTTACCTGCCATGTTTGATCCTGTAATTACACTTACTTTCCCTGTTCCTTTTGTTTCAAACGAATTGTTTACACGCTTTTTTTCGTCGATTAAAGGGTGGCCTACGTCTTCTCCGCTAAAGGTAAAATGAGCATTATTTATAACCGGGAAAACCCAACCAGGATGGTTGAAGGTTATGGCGGCGAGCGTATTTAGAATTTCAATATTTGCGAGAATAGAAAACCATTGAGGCACATAAGTACCGTTGGCGGCCTTCCATTTAACGAGGCTGTTTGTTTGCCGTACATCCCACAGCAAGAAAGTATTTAAAACCACGAATACAAATACGTTTAAACGGTAATCAAAGCGCTGTATAATTTCCTTCAATTCCTTAATACTTCCGGAACCTTTTTTTTCAGACAACAGGAAGTGTTTGTAAGAATCTAAAAGTGATGAACTGGCAGGAATAACCTCTACCTGCCGTAATTGTTGCTCTACTGTATTTAATTCACCTCCAAGCTTCGACAAGGCCAGGTAAGTTGTATTGACCTTAGCACTTATAAGAAGTGCAACAAGGAAGAAAATAAATACGAGAAAGGAAAAGGCAGCAGATGGGATCCAATCAAAAATGTAGGCAACTGCAACGCCTAAAGTTATTGTAGTAAATACATGAGGTAAGACTTTCCAAAAATTATGGGTGAGCGGTGCCGGCATGTTTAACCAGGAAGTAATTCTTTGTTCAGTAGCAAGGGTTACAGGGGTCGCCATTCCTGAAGATTGCAATTCCTGTCGCCATTCTATATGTTCGGCCAAGGCCTTTGCGGCTTCCTGTCGCTCCGGAATTGAACTTTTCTCCGACGAATGTAATAGCAGTGATGCCAGCGATTTTTTTGACTGCTCAGAAGTACAGCGATTGATATATTGATAGATAGAAGCACGGCCGAATAAATCAATATCGGCAGCGTAAGGATGTTCCTCAGGCAAATAATTGTGTCCGTCTTCCCTCTTATAATAATCTCCCGCCAGGATCGCTACCTCTTGGTTATTAATATCCAGCAGCCTTTCTGTACCTGCTATTTTTGCATTATTATCAGCATCGATGGAAACTACAGAAAGGAAAATAGCAATAGCGATAGCAACAGTTACCCATACAACAAGTGACGAATTAAAGAACAGGTAATAAATAATCGATATGACGGCTAATCCAAGAATTAAGCGTAGCCATCCGAGGTTGCTTTTCTTTATTTTGAGTTGCTTTAGCGCGGTAGCATGCAGGTCTGCCTGGTGGTTGTAAACTTCTCCTGGTGTTTTGTGGTTAGTCATCTTATAATAAAAACGTTAAGATAACGATTGGAACAGTATTGTTTTGTAAATTTGCAAAACAATATGGGGCTGTACCTGGTTTTGACAGCATAGGTTGTTGTGGGTATAAGCATGCAGTGCGTTGTGTTATTAGCACTTTAATCTGAAAGCTCAACAAATAAAAGGCGAAAATACTTACGCCATGGCTGCCTAATTCAGAGAATTAGCTTCCATTATGGCCGGGAATGCAGGTTGACCTGTTACCACGCTTCCCCGCCGAATCAATCAAACAAAACGGGTTGCCACTACGGAAGGCTGTGACTGTAGTGTAAGACCATCCAGCTAAGGGGGTAATTGGTTTGTCCGGTTCCGGCTACCTCCCGACAAATAATTCCGGAATAAGCATGTAGAAGGCTTATGGCAGATATGTTTGGACAGCGGTTCGACTCCGCTCAGCTCCACCTAATTGTAAGGGACCTTTGAAAGAAGGTCCCTTTTTTTATTTCTCCCTATTATTCCAACTGCCATCATTCACCTACGTTTTCTCCCTGTTTTACACACTCTTCAATCGTCCAACCGCGGCCGATGAAATATTGTACCATTTGTGCGTATGTATCGTCTGGAAAGTTGCTGCGGGATAAGTAAAATTTAGCTAAAAGTTGATTTGTTTCCGCAAGAAGGTTTGAATATTCCTGGTTGTACTTATAAGGGACAACAGGCTCAATTGAAATATCGTATTGATTGAATGATACAAAGAATTTCAACAACTTGTAGTTTATATAGAATTTAAACTTCATTAAATTGAAATAAAGGATGAATGAATGTTGCAACTATTCTTACAAAACTATGTTGTTTCGAATTAAGTTCACCTACATGTGCTCCACACCTGATTACAACTTAACTCTTACAGGACCCGTAAAAGTCGTATAATGAGTTATGGTTGCCATAAGGAGGTTATTGACTTATAATTACTATCTGTTGTTTAAATGTGGTGTTACAATCATCAAACAGGGCAGTACAGGTTGCAATTGGACAAAGCCTCGCCGAAGCGGGGCAAGCTGTACAAGAGTGCGACGCAACGAAGGCTAAATAGATGTGTTTTGCCCGGCCCAACACCAAAAATAAAACCACCGCTGTCAACGGTGGCTTTAATACAAATTGTTTATAAATGTGTTAGGCGTTCCTGTTAATGCAATTCAAATCTTCAAAAGCTACAGAAAGCCGGCTGATAAAGTTTTCTTCACCTTTACGTAACCACACACGTGGATCGTAGTATTTCTTATTCGGTTTATCTGGTCCTTCAGCATTGCCTAACTGGCCCTGTAAGTAACCTTCGCTCTTTTTATAGTTATTCAAAACACCTTCCCAGAAAGCCCATTGCATATCGGTATCAATATTCATTTTAATTGCACCATAGCTGATCGCTTCGCGAATTTGATGCTGAGGAGAACCGCTACCACCGTGGAAAACAAAGAACACCGGCTTTTCCTTTGTATTATATTGCTCCTGGATGTATTGCTGGCTGTTCTGTAAAATGACCGGCCTCAATTCAACATTTCCCGGGCTATAAACACCATGAACGTTTCCAAAAGCTGCAGCTACGGTAAATAAGTTACCAACTTCGCGCAGATGCTCGTACGCATACGCCACTTCTTTAGGCTGCGTATATAATTTTTCATTTTCCACATCGCTGTTATCAACTCCGTCTTCTTCTCCGCCGGTAACACCTAGTTCAATTTCAAGAGCCATCCCCAGGGGTTGCATGCGTTTAAAGAACTCAACAGAAGTTTCAATGTTTTCCTCCACTGTTTCTTCCGACAAGTCGAGCATGTGTGAGCTAAACAATGGCTGGCCTTTTTCTTTATAAAATTGCTCACCTGCATCAATCAAACCGCTGATCCATGGAAGCCATTTTTTCGACGCATGGTCTGTATGCAGAACAACAGGAACGCCATAATACTTAGCTACATTGTGAATATGCAGAGCGCCGGAGATCGCACCGGAAATATTTGCCTGCAATTTATCGTTTGGCATTCCTTTACCTGCAAGAAACTGTGCGCCACTATTCGAAAACTGAATAATAACCGGAGAATTTACTTTTGCCGCCGTTTCCAAAGTTGCATTCATCGAGTTAGTCCCGATACAATTAACTGCGGGCATAGCAAATTCATTTTCTTTGGCGTCTTTTAAAAGAGCTTCCAGCTCTTCACCAAAAAGCACTCCGGCTGAGTATTTGTTCATTTTTATTGTTTTATATTTAAATTATTTTATTACCTTTTTTTTGCAGAAATTGTTCTTACATTACCCCGTTAAAACCTTCATTAGCTTTAACCATTCGCCTCCAATTTTTCCTTTTGATTTACCTATAGTATCTAAAGGAACATAATTCAAACGGTTATTGAGGATCCCGACAAAAACATTATGCCTGCCTTCCAGCAAACATTCAACGGCATGATAGCCCATTCGGCTTGCTATTAACCGGTCGAGCGCAGAAGGAGACCCACCGCGTTGAATATGTCCTAAAATGCAAACTCTTGTATCAAGATGGGGCAAACGTTTTTTCACAACCCTTGCTACTTCATTAGCGCCGCCAAATTCATCGCCTTCGGCCACAACGATTATGTTTACCAGCTTTTTCCGGTTTTCACGTTCCTGGAGCGAAGCGATTACTTCGTCCATATCTGTTTTTCTTTCAGGGACTAAAATATTTCCTGCGCCTGTTGATATGCCGCTGTAAATTGCTATGTAACCGGCATCGCGGCCCATTACTTCTACAATGAATAAACGGTCGTGGGCATCGGCAGTATCTCTAATTTTATCAATTGCTTCTACGGCTGTGTTTACCGCTGTGTCGAAACCAATGGTAAAGTCGGTACCTGCAATGTCTTTATCGATGGTACCTGCCAAACCAATCACGGGGATGTCAAACTCCTGGCTCAACAGCGTTGCTCCTCTGAAGGAACCATCTCCGCCGATAACTACCATTCCATCAATCCCTCTTTTTTTCAGGTTTTCGTATGCTTTCTTTCTGCCTTCAGGCTTATGAAATTCAAGACAGCGTGCCGTCTTTAAAATAGTGCCCCCACGTTGAATAATGTTTGCTACAGAACGTGACTCCATTTTGAAGATATCTTCATCTAACAATCCCTGGTAGCCCCTCATAACCCCGTACACCTCCAGCCCGTAATAAATACCAGTCCGAACTACAGCCCTTACTGCCGCGTTCATCCCCGGTGCATCACCACCAGACGTTAGCACCGCAATTCGATTAACTTTTTTTTCCACTCAAATTCTTTTTCAAATTATTGAAATATGAAATACAATATCAATAGTAACAATACCAGATATACTATTAATAAACCGGAAAGGTAAATCAGGATTTAGAGGTTGTCAAAAATAAAAGTTGCTTCATTAAACCGGCGACCTGAAAAATACCTAACATTACAACAGATTTATATTTGAATTTCCATGCCTTATTATTGTTATTTGGCAAAGGAACAAGGCATACGAATATTTTATGTTTCAGTAAATGAAGGAGGAGTAGCAAAAGCAAAATCGCATTCCCAATCGATAACGTTACAGCGAAGTTCGCAAGGACTCTTTCAGAACTTATACAAATGGCTGCGATAAAAGTATTGGCTGTGAGATGTCATTTCAATCTCATTTGCTTCGCCGATTTTTTCCTTTTTTGTAACCAACATCGGGAATTTTATTAATCATCGTTGTGTCACTCACGTGTACTGTTGTTATTCTATTCGGCGAACAAAACATCGATTCCGAAGTAAACGACATAAAACTTTATATTAGCAAATAGCATGATAACCAAAAGCGATAATGGCAAAAGCAACTAAGAATATACAATCAATGTTACCTGATGAAGCAGTAACAAGTAAAATCGATTTTATCACGGAGCAGAAAGTAATGTTGGACAAAGATTTGGCTGAAATGTACCGGGTTGAAACCAGAGTATTAAACCACGCGGTAAAAAGAAATCAACAACCGATCCCCGGCGATTTATGTTTTAACTAAAGAGGGATTGGCGAATTTGAAATCGCAAAATCTGATATCCAATTCACTAAAAAGTAGGATTACGACACTGGATGTTATCTTAACAATGGCAGGACAAAGACAAATGATAATGGCAAAAGCAACCAAGAACATACAATCAATGTTACCTGATGAAGCAGTAATGAGTAAGATTTATTTTATCAGGGGGAAAAGGTAATGCTGGATGTAGATCTTGCAGACATGTACCAGGTAGAGACCAAGCAATTGAAAAGACAGGTAAGAAAGAACATCGACAGGTTTCCCCCGGACTTCATGTTTGAATTAACAATGGAAGAAAACCAAAAGCTAAGGAGCCAGTTTGGCACCTTAGAGCAGGGACAATTCTCAAAGTACTTACCCTTGCATTTACTGAACAAGGCGTATCAATGCTATCAGGAATACTCAAAAGTGATGTAGCTATACAGGTACACATTCAAATCATCAGGATTTTCACCAGGATGAGAGAAATGTTGCTGGCTAATAAAGATATATTACTGAAACTGGAAATCCTGGAAAAGGATGTAAAGGAAAACAAACAGGATATTGCGCTGATCTTTGAAGCATTGAAACAATTACTAAACCGGCCCGAAGAAAAAAGAAAAATGATTGGCTTTAAACCAGACGATGTATGATAAACCAGGCAAAAAGAAATAAAATGAGAAATGAAAAAGATAATTAAATTACAAACAGTACAACCGTCCCCTTCAGTGGCGACGATCTTTAACTGAATTACAAAAGCCGTTAACCAAATAATTATAAATGTCAGATACCATTTTTCATACAAAAACTGAAGCAGAAGAAATATTTGATGACAGCTCTGACTACACATTATTCTCGTGGAGTAAGCAAAAAGGGATTAATCCAATTGCTATCAAGTATGGTGAAGGAGTGTACTTATACGATTATGACGGCAAGCGATACCTTGACTTTTCATCGGGATTAATGAATGTAAACATTGGGCATGGCAACCAAAGAGTAACCCGGGCAGTGGCAGAACAAATGACGCAGGTAAGTTACGTGACGCCTGGTTGTATAACAAAAGTAAGAGGTGAACTGGGAAAAAAACTGGCATCGATAACGCCAAAGGGTTTAAATAAAACATTGTTTACAACCGGAGGTGCCGAGGCAATAGAGAATGCAATAAAATTAGCCAGGTTATATACTGGCCGACATAAAATAATAACGCGCTACCGTGCTTTTCATGGAGCATCATATGGCGCTATGACCGCCGGAGGCGACCCGAGAAAATTGGCACACGATAGTCAGCAGGTTCCAAACATCGTTCATATAGAAGATCCGTATTGTTACCATTGTCCGTGGGGCAAGCAGCCGGATTGGTGCAAGCGGGAATGTGTTAGCCATGTAGAAAGGGTAATTGAATTTGAAGGCCCTGAAAATGTGGCTGCAATCATATTGGAAGGAGAAAGCGGCACCTCGGGCTGCATTAAATACCCCGCTGATTATTTGGGAAAGATAAGAGCCATTTGTGATAAACATGGAATACTCTTGATTGCAGATGAGGTTATGAGCGGCTTCGGAAGAACAGGTGAATGGTTTGCAGTAGACCTTCATGGAGTTGTTCCTGATATGATTGCAACCGCCAAGGGAATTACTGCAGGATATATTCCACTCGGCGCTTTAATAGTTTCCGATAAAATTGCTGAACATTATAACGACAAGCCCTTAATGTTAGGACTCACCTATTCTGCCCACCCTGTTGCCTGTGCTGCCGGAGTGGAAGTTCTGAAAATTTACGAAGATGAAAATATGGTAGAAAATGCCAGGGCTATGGGCAAATATATCGACCTGCAAATGGTGCAAATGAAAGCAAAACATCCATCCATTGGTGACTGGCGCAACACGGGATTATTAGGCTGTATAGAACTTGTAAAGGACCGTGAAACACGTGAACCGATGGCTCCCTATAATGCAAAACCTGATGAAATGGTAGTGATGAATAAAGTAGCCGCTAAAATAAAAGAATTAGGGATGTATACTTTTGTGAGATGGAATTACATTTTTATTGCCCCGCCACTATGTATAAATAAAGAACAGGTAGACGAAGGTTTGCAGATTATCAGTGAAGCGTTGAAAATAGCGGATGACAAAGTGGAACATGGATGACCTGGATTTGATAGATGTGCGCAGATAAATACAAACCTTAATTACACAATTAAGAAAATATGATGTTATGAAACATGAAGTTATATCTGAAAAATTATCAAAGCCATCTGCAAGGGATATTATACACCTGGTTTTGGGTTTCCGGAAAAGGTATACCAGAATGCCTTGTTCATACAGCTTAAACAAGAAGAATTAAGTGTGGAGAACCAAAAGAAAATTGAAGTATATTATTTTGGCAGGAATATTTTTCGGATTTAGTAGTAAATGATTTAGTGATACTTGAATTAAAAAGCACATGAATGTTTACCAGAGGAAGATGAGCTTCAACTTCTTAATTATTCGAAAGCTACTGAGGTAGAAGTTGGATTATTACTAAATTTTGTAAAAAAACCTGAGCTTAAAAGAAAAGTATTTGATAACGGTAAAAAAGAATGATAATACAAACAAATCCGTAACGATCCATTTAAACCGTGTTATCCGTGTTCCTAAAATCATTGCAATGAGAGAACCTAAAATGAATTCTTCCTCTTTATACAGCGAAGACCTTGCACCTGTGCCAATGCATAAGCGCACCTGGAACACCTGGAACTATGCAGCGCTCTGGATCAGCATGAGTTTGTGTATTCCAACGTATATGATGGCAAGTTCATTAATTGGCGGTGGAATGAATTGGTGGCAGGCTATTCTTACCATCTTCCTCGGCAATACCATTGTACTTGTACCTATGATTTTAAATGGCCATGCCGGGGCTAAATATGGCATTTCATTCCCTGTATTTGCAAGGGCCAGCTTTGGGGTTAAGGGAGCAAATATTCCGGCTATGTTGAGAGCTATTGTAGCATGTGGCTGGTTTGGAATACAAACCTGGCTCGGAGGATATGCTTTGTACCTCATGCTAAAAATCTGGATGCCGCAAATTGGAACATTGCCACGAATATTTCCTGCATCTTTTGGATTGGAAACAGGACCGGCAATATCGTTTTTCCTGTTCTGGTTATTAAATATGTACGTGGTTTACCTGGGTGTTGAAAGTATAAAAAAACTCCTCCTATTTAAAGCTTTCTTTTTACCAATCGCTGCCCTGGCGCTTCTGTTCTGGGCTATTTCAGCAGGTCATGGTTTGGGTCCTATTCTAAGCCAACCTTCTAAATTTGCTACAAATACCGACTTCTGGACGTTCTTCTTTCCTGCACTTACCGGCATGGTAGGTTTTTGGGCAACCTTGTCGTTAAACATTCCGGATTTTACCCGGTATGCCAAAAGCCAGGAAGCACAGGTAAAGGGACAAGCGATTGGCCTGCCACCATCGATGACTTTGTTTTCTTTCATAGGTGTAGTAGTGACCTCAGCCACCTTGATTATTTATGGAGAAACCATTTGGGATCCGTTAGTGCTGGCAGGAAAATTTGATAGCAAGCTTTTGGTGAGCATAGCAATGATTGCAGTAGCTATCTCTACATTGGCAACTAATATTGCTGCAAATATCGTAAGCCCGGCAAACGATTTTGCAAACCTTTCTCCCTCCAAAATTAATTTTAGAACGGGTGGTTTTATTACCGGAATTATTGGTTTACTTATATTTCCCTGGAAACTGATTGCAGATCCGAACGGATACATTTTTACCTGGCTGATCGGTTACTCAAGTTTGCTCGGTCCTATCGGCGGCATTATGATAGCGGACTATTATTTCGTGAGGAAACAGCGATTAAATGTGGAAGATCTCTTCTCTTACAACGGTAATTACAGTTACACAAACGGTTTTAATAATAGGGCAGTCATTGCATTACTGTTAGGAATCGTACCTAATATTCCCGGTTTTCTTACCACTATTGGTGTTGTAGGTAAAGATGCTTTTTGGCCCGGACTTTCACTTATTTATAATTACGCCTGGTTCGTGGGTTTTTTCGTATCTGCAATCAGTTACAAGCTGATGATGAAAGATAGAACCGCAAGTGAAAAGCTTCCAGGCAATGGTGAGGAGATAAAAATGAGAATTGCACCAGTTAAACCCTGATGTTCTTTTAATAGGAGCCGAACAAGCATGATCCTCGCACCAAATTTGCCGATTTCGTAAAGCTGCTTAACCTCCATGCAGGTGTGTATATGAGAATTGGCGGTCACGCTCAAACCGCCGGCGGTTATTCAAAACTCAACAACACGAAAATATTCCACCCTTTACAGGTTTTTAAACTCATGCAGTATCCTTAACCTGGTTCTGCACAATCAGAGTGTCACCTCCAATTCCTTACCTACCAGCGCGTAGTAAAGATTTTGCAACTGGTGCAGGTGATAAAAGTTATTGCTGATAACAAGATCATTTATTGTAGCCCGTGCATAGCTTTCTTTATTGCTATTGATATATGCATAGATCTCATTTTTGTTATTGCCCATAACAGGGAGCGTAAGCACAAATTCTCTTGCATCGGGCAGAAGATGATATTTCTTATTCTCTATAAATCCACATTTCTGCAGTATGTCTGGTTTCAAGGCAATAGGAAATACGTCTTTTGCCAAGCCTTTAAAAAGCATTTCAAAATGCTGGAACGTACACTTAACAGGAAGTATGCGCACGCCGGACTTATGTAAAATGTAATTACCGAGCCGTAGTTCTGATGCATCTATCATTCTATAAAATTAAGGGTGTACAACCAGTGAGGGACGAATGTATTTACACCCGGCTTTCGGATTAGAACATAATTTAAAATCCGCTGCTCATGTTGGCAACACTATTTAGTTGTGGAGCACAACGCTGTACAAATTAATGTGTAGAGGATCTTATTTCTTACTGCAGGTTTTTTATCTTTATTAAACATAAATAACAAAACATGAAAATAAAGATTGTATTAACTATTCTGCTAAGCGTGGCAGGAATGGTGCTGCTGTCTTCCCTTACATTAATAAAAACAGACACCAAAGATTTGATAGGTGCCTGGGGATTTGGCCCTGCAGAAAACCGCACAGTTATGATTAAAACCGACAAGATTTTTTCTGTGGCAACTTATGATTTGCCTGGTAAAAAATTTATTAGCTCTTATGGTGGAACCTGGCGGGTAGAAGGTAACAAGCTTACCAGGAAAATCGAATGGAATTCTACGGACAGTTTGCAGGTTGGGAAAGAAATAACTGAAGATGTACAAATAACAAATGGAAAGCTTATTGTAAGACAAGGGAATGAAACATGGAACAGGTTAGATGATGGTAAACCGGGAAAACTAATGGGAGCATGGATAATCACCGGTAACTTTTCCGACGACAAAGTGTCAAAGCGAACAAATCCATTCTACCCGCGCAGAACCATGAAAGTACTGTCAGGAAAATATTTTCATTGGATTGCATACAATGTTGCGACTAAAACTTTTATGAATGCAGGAGGCGGCACTTATACCACTGAAAATGGAAAGTATACCGAAAATATTGAGTTCTTTACAAAAACTGCGGAAAGTGTAGGCAAAACGCTCTCGTTTGATTATTCATTTGTTAATGGAGATTGGCGGCACCAAGGGCAAAAATCGACAGGTGGCGCAATGGATGAATGCTGGTCGAAGCGCGAAACTTTGGAAAAATAAAAATTGGGCTAAAAATTTAAAACCTATTGTCAATATAAAGATGTAAGACACTTTTTTTGGACCCGGCCGGATAGCTACTATTTATCATTGTTGCGTCGCACTCTTGTACTTTTAGTTAGATATGAAACAAGCTAACGGCTATGAATTACCGCTGGTTCAAGTGTTCTTAACCTTAATGTCGCGAAAGTATCAACGTTTTTCTCTGAATGTTTTTACCGGTTATCAAC
>JAQBNO010000207.1 GCA_028288485.1 Segetibacter sp. | reverse complement strand
CGCTCAGGGCAAGCACTTCGACTACGCTCAGGGCAAGCACTTCGACTACGCTCAGGGCAAGCTCTTCGACTACGCTCAGGGCAAGCACTTCGACTACGCTCAGGGCAAGCACTTCGACTACGCTCAGGGCAAGCTCTTCGACTACGCTCAGGGCAAGCTCTTCGACTACGCTCAGGGCAAGCCTTTCGACTACGCTCAGGGCAAGCCTTTCGACTACGCTCAGGGCAAGCTCTTCGACTACGCTCAGGGCAAGCCTTTCGACAAACCGTGGTAATCCTTGGAGAAAAAACACACATAACGCACTACTTCCCCTTAATGACTTATTGACCTAATGACTTGTTGACTTAATCTTCCTGATCTACAACGACCGCTTCGGTAATAACTTCGTCTTTTACTACTGCATTTTTTGCATTCTTAAAATTATTACCCTTCACCGTTACATCTTTTGTAGCCTTTCCTTTTAGTTGTAAAAAAATATCGGTACCAACAACAGGCCAGGAGTTATTTACAAAAACACTTTGAACATTATTTAATGAAATTGCCGGAACGCCTGTTAATGGCTTTAAAGTTTTTACTCCACTTATGGTAAGATCTTTTACATTTTCTGCAACTATTGAAGGCCCCTGCTGCGTTGTTATTCGGACGTTATGAAATTCAATGTTACTTGCTTCTTTAATTACAGCGCCCGTTTTTGCATCAAACTGCATATCGTTAAATGTAATATTTTCAACAGGCATTTCTGCGATACCGTTGATATAAATTGCCTGGTTCGTTTGCGCGGTTATATTGCTGAAGTGAATATTTTTAAATTGTGGAGTTCTTTCCGATACAGGCTCAGGCTGAGTCTTCGCATATTGCATATCGAGCACGATCGCCTGTTCACGAATATTCTTCATGATAATATTGTCTACCCGAATTTCTTCAACCACTCCCCCACGTCCACGTGCTGTTTTAATGCGGATACCCCTGTCGGTGCCATCGAAAATGCAATTGGAAATTGTGATCTTTCTTACATCTCCACTCATCTCGCTGCCAATTACGACACCACCATGACCGCTTAGCATAGTACAATTGGTGATGGTATAATTTTCGGCAGGTGCGGCTTTGGTTCTGCCCGGAACGTCCTTACCCGATTTAATAGTTATACAGTCGTCGCCAACGCTTATGTGGCAATTGGAGATGTGTACGTACTTGCAACTTTCAGGATTGATACCATCGGTATTGGGCGAATGCGGGTTGTTGATGGTAACGGCATTAACGGTCACGTTCTCACAAAACTCAGGGTTAACGGTCCAGAAAGGTGAGTTGACAATAGTAATACCCTCAATCAAAACATTCTTGCAATACATCGGCTGTATAAAAGGCGGACGAAGAAATCCTCTTTTCATTTGAGCAGGTTCATCTGGCAAAAGGATATTTTTATTAAGGGTATCAAACATGTATTGCCACTTGCTTCGTGGCTGATCTTTCTTATAACCTTCTACAAAATCCCACCATTTTTTTCCGTGACCGTTTATCAATCCTCTTCCAATAATCGAGATATTAGTGACTTTATAAGCGTAAATTAGGGGCGAAAAGCTGGTTACATCCACGCCTTCATAACGGCTCTGAACCATCGGAAGATAATCATCAAAATTATCACTGAAGTGAAGTTCTGCACCGGCATCAATCAAAATAGTAATGTTACTTTTAAGATGAATAGGCCCCGTTAAATATTTGCCTGCAGGAAAATAAACAGTACCGCCACCTTTTTTTGATGCTGCAGCAATAGCGGTTGCAATGGCTTTCGTAGCAATCTTACTGCTATCATTCTTTGCCCCATAAGTAAGCACATTGTAGTATTGTTGCGCTTTTAACTCGTGGACAGATATTATAGCAATCAAACAGATAATTGATTTTAAAATGGTACCGGATTTATTGTTATTTGTCATGTTTTTTAATTGATAGTTCTTCTTTGGTTACCGGCATTTGTTCATTCAGCAACATCGTTGCGTCGCACACTTGTACGTTTTATTCTTGTTCGTCATTGCGAGTGGCTAATTTCCGGTGCCGGAAAAGTCCATTGACAATGACACTGTATAAGTCGCTAATTTCAAGCTCTTATTTACGTTAAGGCACTTTGCAGAGCTTCCATTTTTTAAAACCTTTCGTAATGCAGTGTTGTTACTTTCTTTTCCTTGATGAAAAGAAAGTAACCAAAGAAAAATCAAGAAAGGAATGAACACCCCATTCCTTTCGTTGTTCCTTGATTAAGCTGTAGTGCTACTGTGGCTTCTGCATTTGTTTTCATACGTATTTTGCCTGGCATTCTTACTTATGTATAATTAAAACGGCAAATTGTCAACAACCTTTTTCTATCTTATAACCAATCATTTTCTGAACCTGTCGTTGGCAGGAACGAAGCAATTTCCGCATTACAAACAGCTTGATTAATAGCGGGGATTGCTTCGACAAGCTGCGTGAGTCTCGCGATGAGGAAGTAATTACATCTTCGCTGTCACATGTTTTAAATCCTTTCCGCTATAAATCTCCTTTCCGTCGGCGAAAATCCTTAAGCCTTTTCCTTTACCGTATTTATCGCCGTTCTTATCCCACAAAATGGTCAACATTCTACCGTGATACATTACCTTATCCAAACAAAACCAGTCCCACTTACCTTTTGGTATCAATGGGTAAATTTCAACTACATCATCCGCTCTGGGTTTCAATCCAATTAAATCGCTTATTACTAAGTCGGCAAAGGATGAATGATTATAATAACTGCTTCTGGGGTTATCACCTTTTAACCAATAGCCGGTTTTTTCATCCTGGTATTCGCCTAAGTAAGGCAAACCCTTCTTCTGGTGCGACCGGGCATACTTGTGTAACTCATCGTAAAAAACATCGGCAGACATGTTGCCTTTGTTTTTATAATTGGTCAAAAGATTGGATAAACCTTTTAAAGTTTGCGTCGTTGCAAAAGGCCAAACCGGTCCGTCCCACTCGCAGCCATGGCCTGAACCATGGGTTCTGAATGTTGGATGCCTTCTTTCGGCTGTTGTTAATCCCCATGGCGCACAAAATCCTGTTGTATCAGTTATTTGGTCCCATTGTTTGGCGTATTTCTTTTTATCCTCCGGCAGATTGAAATACCAGGGAATAAAACCGATAGCTTCACGTGCATTTGCAAATCTTGCGTCAGGGTGGCGCACTTCAAAAAAAGAGGCAGTATCGTTCCACAAATAATCACGCACAGTACTTTTAAGTTGCTGGGCTTTTTGTTGGTACCTCTCTTTTAATGTATCGTTTCCAACCAGTTCAGCCATTTTTACCATGGCTTCTGCATTACCATACATATAACTGTTTATGGTTGGCCGAACGTTCTGAATTTTCCTGCCGCCGCTGATCGATTCTTCCATTGCATCACGTACGTCGAACTGCCAGAACTTACCATCAGGTAATTGTTTCTCCTGTTCCCATAACCGGTAATCTGCATTCAATTCCAACAAGTTCTTTTCGATAAATGTTTTATCGTGTTTTACGAGGTAATAATTGTAAATGGCGTTTTGCAGCCAGGAACTAAAAGCATGCAAGTGAGGTTTGGGTGTTTTCTTATCAACGTACAACCAAAAGTTGATGTAGTCGTTGATATATTCAGGGTGGTTTAACCACCTGCCTTCGTAAATATGGTGACCTAGCGCACTGCTGATAGTATTGTACTTTCCACCGTGATTCACCGGGGTAATGAACTCAGTAAATACAAAACCGTCGGGTGTTTGTTTTAAATGTTTACGGAACGTCCACCAGCGGTAGTAATATATTTTCTCAATGGTGGTATCGGGGCATTCGAACAGCGGAACATTCTGAGAAAGCCACTCTATAGCCTGATCGTTAGGAACATAATTCTTTACTGTTTCTGTATCGATAGCGTTAAAATACGCAACATACGACTTAAGTTTATCGGTATTTAAAACAGTGCCTACAGGTGTTTGGGCAATACCACTATTGTTTACCCCTGCCGACAACAAGCAAACCAGCAATAAGGCGAAATATTTTACAACAACCTGGTTCATTCGATACATTTATAACTCATAGTCAAAACGGAGCGTCGCAAGCAAAGCCGACAGCTGCTACAATGCCCGTCCCTCAAAAATCTCATTATTCAAACAACCAATCTAATTCTCTTTTAACGCCGCCCGGAACCAAGCCTGCGTCGTAGGGTTTAATGAGCTGATTTTCATCTACGAAGCCAAGAATAAGACAAACGCCTTTTGGCAATGTCAGGGTATTGGTACCTGCTTTAAACGAGTAAGTGTGAACATTAACGGGAGGCATTCCCGATATTAGCATGGCATTAGCAATTTTGGTTTCAGACTGGCCGTAATCATTCGCGCTTGCATCCGTTTCCAATTGTGGTGGTTGCAAAAATCTACCGTCTTTTGAATTGAAATAACCGACCAATACTTTTACAGGTTTTGCATTAGTAAACTTCAACACAGTTCCTTCCTGCATTTGTTTTATTCGGGAAAGCTTTAAGCCGTTTAACGCTTTCAGTTCTTCAGCAAAGTCTTTTATATAGGTGGCTGTATCAATAAAAAGTTCTTTGCCTGCGGTGATTGAATAATAAGCTTCCGGCTTTGTTATAAGTTCTACATCTGCGTTTTGATATATTACCTTTTGTTTTGCCGCAGATTTAGCTACAGGAGATTTTAATGAGTCTATTTTCCTTTTAAATGTTGCTAACTCATTTTCATAGAAAGGCAACAACTCTACCCATGTTTTATTATTTCCATTATCGCCGCCAACAGGTATTTTTCTTTGTTGAGTCTGCATACTGTTGGCATACAAATAAGTGCCTTTTGTAAGGTCAGCAAGTTTTCTAAAATGGTCTACACTATTTTGAAGATGAGGCACTGCATTCTCAAGGTCCTTGATATCGTTAGAATATTTGTAGCGCAAAACATAAAGGGCGGCCCTTGCTTTTTCAGCATAATTGTTAGCAAGTTCGCGGTAGCTGTACATATCATTCTTTACCCTTTCAAATTCAGCTTTGTTTTTACTTACCGAAGCTGTTGCCTTCTCAATTGCTTCTGTGGCTTTTTGCCCGTGCTCAATAACTTCTTTGATTATTTGAACAGGCGTTTCGCCGATATGTGCCTGCTTCTTCCATTCTTTCTCTGCATATTCAGTAAGCATTTCTCCTTCGGGAGCCTCGGAATTATATAATAATGTGAATAGGCCAAACCTGAATGGGTTGATCAATTGGTTCATCAACATGCCAAGTGTAAGCGTTTGACGGTTACCATCTGTAATACCAAATCTTCTGAGCAGTTTCGGGGCAATTTCTCCAGCTTGTTCATAAGCTTCAAGAATGTTCTTTCCGGCTGCAACATCAGTTCCAAACTGCCCTCCTATAAGCCTTCCCCAATAATCGACCTCCTCTTTCCTGTCGCGGCGGCAATTCCAGGCGTAACGGGCCCATTCTTTGTACCAGAGCCAGTCGCGTTCTATTTGCAATATTCTTGGGTCTGTTTTGTCTGCTGAATGTGGCCAATCCCAGTAGGATGATTCGGGATACAGGTGTAAGCCATTTGCCTCATACACATCATGCATCGCCTGAACACTCTTTTGTATAAAATCAGCAGAGCCATAACGGAAAGGTTCAAGATTGGCAAGTATGTGTACGTTTTCAATTTGAACAGTACCAATCCGGCTCAACTTTCTGTGAAGTTCTGCCCATGGCCCGCGGGGAGTATAAGTTGTAAGCGCTTCACCATTATACTTCGCCATGGTGTAGAGGTTCTTATAAATCTTAAGAGCGTCTTTCATAACTCGTGGCGCATCAGAGTCATGGGCCCTTAATACAATAGGAGGTTCGTCTTTTTTGCCCAGCGCTTTCAGTCCATCCTGTACCCCTGGAATAATTGTTTTTGTAAACCAGTCTACATCATCCTGGCCTGCGCCTTCCATTGCTTCGCCCAAGGTTATCAATAAACCTACATTAGGATATTTTTCAACAAAAGCTGCAATTGATTTTCTTGTATAGTCGGAAATTAATGGAACAATCGGCCGGTTCCGGTCTTGCGTTTTAATGTTGTGTTTTTCGGCAAAGGGCTTTGATACGATTATGTTGTAAAACATTTGGATCACCCAAATGCCGCGTTTATCTGCTTCTTTTGTAAGGAAGCTATAGAGTTCTTCATTTTTTTTGAAAGTAGCTTCGTCAACTTCCAGGGCATAAGGATAGTCCTTTAGTTTAACCAAAGAAGCGAAAGGATGACCATTCCATAAATACAAAGAATTCATACGGTTTTCAACCATAGAATCGAGGTATTGGATCCAAAGTTTTTTATCGTATAACCAGGGGAATGTTTGAGGAGTGTAAGGATATTCGTACACCGTTCTGCCAGGTAAGTAATATGGTTTTTGTACACCAATACAAGCACCCCGCAACACCATTTCAGGTTGGTCGGTTATTGAGATATTTGTAGGAAGTTTTCGTTGCGTTCTAACACGTTCTGCCAGTTCCAGGCAGCCATAAAGAGTTCCCGAAGCATCCGAACCTGAAACAAGCAAGCTGCTGTTATTTAGCGATGTAATGGTAAAACCTTCTTTAACAGGTTTAGAGCCGGTTCCTTTGTTGATAGTTACGGACGATTGTTTTACCAGCGCATCGTCACCTTTACCAACGACAATAAAACCTGCTCCTTTCGGAATTTGATTTTGCCGGATTGTTTTTACAGAATATCCGACTGCGGATAGTGCATCACGTAATTTTTCAGCACCAAATATTATTCTAACATGTGCTGATTGAGGTATTACAATTGAAATGCTTTTTGCCCCTGAATTCTTTTGTACCTGGGCTTCAGTTTGTGAAAACAGTAAAGTAATAAAGAGAAATATAAAACCCTTCCAAACAAGCATTCTTATTGGCATTGCCATTCTTTTATTTAAAAATATTACTAATAAAATTCACAATTTTCTTAATACAACACCAAAATCAAAAAAAAGAGGGGGCAAGCGTAGAAATCGCACCCCCGAGGATTGCTTATTATGAAAACCCTGAACGCAGAAAAAATTTACCCGTCTATTTATTAATCAGATATAATCGTAAAATAATTTTTGAGATTGAAAGCGCGGCTTTCTCTGTTAAAAAAATCAATTCGACAGAAAGACAAATGTTTGAATTGATATAAGGAGACTCTTACGGCGATAGTTCAATCGTTTACATTTCATATGCTGGCTCTTTATTAATTAAATCTCCTTTTACGGCTTGCCCGAATGTGCAATTAAAAAAAAGAAGAATGAATGATCAACTTAATAATACATCTATTAAATCGATTTAAAGAAGTAAAACTAGATATTTAGAGGTAGTAAAAAAATGAACTATTTAACTAACTTAATGGACAATTTTCCTATTTCGACGAGACTTAAGGGGATATATGCCGGTGGTTACCTGTAGACAAGGAAATGTTAGCATTTTGAGTTATTTCCTTACGGCTACTTTTCCCGCGACTGCAACTTCTGTAAAATTTCGTTTTTTCC
>JAQBNO010000190.1 GCA_028288485.1 Segetibacter sp. | reverse complement strand
AGAGGAAAGGAATGTCTTCAGGTTGCGGTATTCTTTTCACGGACTAAGATTGCCTTTGACGTTGAAGGGTTATGAGTTGTGGCAATTGAAAGACGCCAGTAACAATTAAACACAAAAGCAGAATAGTAATTGATAGGTGAATGCTAACGTCCAGCCACAATTTTATAAACATAGTGGTGAGCGGCGTATTCGAATATCAGCTTTGTCAAATTTTCCTTTGACCATTACTAAAAGTATATCAGAAGTTAACTTAACATGACTATCTACTTCTTCATTTGTAACCCCTGGAATATTATTGCCATGTATAAAATCGTTCCTTACTCCATACAGTTAATATGTTTTTAGCATTACCGCCTGCTTGTTCTCGGAAACAAGATGAAAGGAAATAAGTGAAATCTTAAGTCTTAATTCGTTGGCAATATTATATAAACCTGACGTTAAAGTGTTTATGAAGTTGTGGCAAGTGAAAAACGTCAGTAACAATTAACCACAAAAGCATAGTGATTGATAGGTGAATGCTTAACGTTAGCCACAATTTTATAAACGTACTGTTGGTAGTAGTTTTAAGTTCTTCGGATTGATAAATTAATCTCTTGCCGCTTGATAGTATTACAATTATAACTTCAGTTTTGCTTTTTCTCCACTCCTTCTGCTTCCGTTGGTTTAAGTGTATATGGCACATTCGCAAAACTCACTATAAGCCAATTACCCGTTTCCTTACTTAGTATGTACATACCTAAATTACCAACCTTACTAATCTGACGCACTATAGCCATTACTACATCAGGCTTAATAAATTTTACCTTTTCAATGGTTATCGTTTTATAGCTATCCTTTCCAGGGCCTGCATGAAACGTAATAAGTTCATCTTTCATCGTTTGGCGTCCGGTACGCCATTCGGCAAAAGCATTTATGTGGTCTACAGAGTCATCATAAACAGAAACCATCTTGCCGGCGTCATGCGCATTCCATCCATCGTAAAAACGTGTTACTGCTTCTCTAACAGCCGCATCTTCTTTAGAGCTTTTTGATTGGCCAAATAAAATGCTCGTATATGACATGAAAACGATGGATAGGTAGAAATACAAGTACTTTTTCATAAAACTCATTTTTATTTAGAAATTAGAATAATAATTTGTCAATTACGGTTTAGATGTGCGAAGAAAATTGCCGCTAACCTTTAGGTATTTATGCAGGGGCGGGATTGGCAGCACTCCTGTCGATTGATAATACAAAGATGCCGTGATATTCGTCCGCCTAATTTATAACGTCCTGCCACACTTGCATAAATACCCATGTTGTGTGCAGGCTTTTGCCTTTTTGAGCGTTTTTATACATGTCGCTAACTTGACATTACAGATTGGGCTGAATATGTAAAAGCATTCTCATTTATGGGAATATGTTCTTCTTCACATTTCCGATATAGTACTATTAAAAAGTATAGTGCAGCAAAGTTGACTTTCCGCTGTTTAGCAAATGCAAGTTTATAACTACAGCTAGAAATTATCGTATTTAATTGTTTTGAGTTAGGTACGTGCCCATGTCTCAATGCAATTTCTAAGTTTTCGTTGAAAAGGTTAGAGTCATTTAGTGTCTGCATTATTTTGCCACACTCTTGTCGACCATATTGATTTATGTAGTTCGTAAGTTGGGTTTCCATCCATTCTTTTATCATACTAATAATTATTACAAATTAGTGATATATTTTTTTAAAACCTTTTTACCAACTTCATTAACCAAAGTATCTATCTCGTCGTTAGTCAATCCGATTTCCGATTTGCTTTTTTTAAACTCTTCTTTAAATAAATCTCCACTGTCCATCACTGTCTGCATAATCGTGTAACCGGCAAAAGGTGTGTCACCCAAAGGATTATCTTTTATGACTTTTGCAACTACATCATGTAATTGTTTTTCTAAGAGAGCTTTTAATTCGTTAATGTCAATGCCTTTGCTCATATTTTAAAATTGTTTTGGTGCTGCTATGTTGTCAAGCTTGCACACAACGTTAAAGTGTTTATGAAGTTGTGGCATTTGAAAAAACGTCAGGTTCAACTAACCACAAAAGCAAAATAGCGATTGATAGGTGAATGCTTAACGTCCAGCCACAATTTTATAAACATAGTGGTGAGCGTTCGCCTTATTCTACGACGTTGAGGTTGTCAATGCGGTCAAAGTGTTTTCGGTTCAAAGTGGCAAAAGGCAGATTATTAGCTACGGCTGTTGCAGCAATAAAAAGGTCTGCTATTTCGATTTGCTTACGTTTGCGTTTTAGCTCTTTATTTATGTCAACTGCCGTTTGCGCAACAATTTCGTCAAGACCTAACACTTTTGTTCTTTGCAACAGACTTTTCCAAAATTCAACCTGGTTACCAGTTGTGCCGGAATAAATTTCGTAATGTGTTATGGCGGAAATAGTGAAATCAAACCCTCGGTCAAAAAGAGAAATCAAAACAGAATTATCCTTATCAGTCTTACGAAAATAATCAATCAAAATAGACGTGTCTGTGAGAATTATTTTGTCCGCCATTGATTGATTGCTTTTCTGGTTTCGGCAATTGTATTCAATTGTTTTTTTGAGAAAGTAGGTCCATTTAAAAGAAGTTTTTTAAACTCTTCCCTTTCTGTATCCACATTTGATTGAGCTTCAACCTCTGCTTTTAACTTCGTCCATTGTTGCGCAGGAAGTTTCTTCGCTATCTGAACCAACTGATCAAATCCTATGTCTACTTGTGCTTGCATAATGTCAAAATTAGGAAGTTTTGTCGAACAGCAAGCGGTCAAAAAAGGTGACGCACAACGTTAAAGTGTTTATGAAGTTGTGGCATTTGAAAAACGTCAGTAATAATTAACCACAAAAGCAAAATAGTGATTGATAGGTGAATGCTTAATGTCCAGCCACAATTTTATAAACACAACTGTTGTACAAGGTTTATTTTTGTACTTCCTCTTTTTTAAATTCATATTCACCTGAACCATTTTTTTGTTTCATTGCAACTACTTTGTCGTTTTTTACAACAAACTCCACTGAAGCATCGGAAAACTCTTTGATTTTAAAGATGTTTGACCTGTATGGAATGAGCTCTAAATCAGGACTTCCTTCAATAAATAAATGGGCCTTGTTTTTTATAAAAACTTTTACTGAATTTGTACCAATTTTATATTTACCAGTATACTTTGACAGGGTGGTAATACTACTTAAACTAGCATCAATTTTTTTCACGAAAATAACTTCACCTTCATCTAGAGAAACGATAAAACGCTCTATATCTCCCTGCGGATTGGTTTGATAGTTCAAAGAATAAAAGCCATCTACTTCATCGTTTTTTGTATCGAAACGATCATAATGAAAATGATGCATAGGCAGATGTATGTTGTGCAGTGTAAACGTGATGGCAGTATCCTTTCGAGCAATATTGATAGTACCATAAGCAGAATTTTCAAAGTCGCCTAAATAATCACTTAGTGGATGAGAGGGTTTTGTGTTTTTTACTTGTCCAACTATTGCCTTCTCTCTTCCCTCTTTTCCTTGCTTTTTACGCGCGTCTCTGTTTTTTAATCCTCTTTCGCTCCAAGGTGTAATTGAAAGCCCCAAAAGATGTTCATAAATATTATAAACAATAGAATTATACCTCAGACTATGGTCGCCAATTACAAAAACAATTACGCCAATACTGTCTTGTGGCATGTATGAAATTTGAGAATGTATACCTCTTAAATCTCCACCATGCATAACTATTTGATGCCCACGATACGACTGTGTTTGTCGTCCCATTCCGTATACAGGATTAAGGATTTCAGTAAAACCTTGGTCTAAAGAAGAATTATCTAAAGCAATAGACGGTTGCATAGTAGCGTTTACAACGGCTTCTGGAATTACCTGTATTCCATCGTACTTTCCTTTGTTCATCAATGCTGCAAGCCAATGTGACATATCCGATATATTCGAAACAATTGATCCAGCTGGCCCCAACCCTTCTGTTTCATTCATATAAGATGTTTTGTAAAGGATAGTAGTATCTCTTTTTTCATTAAAGGGTATGAAAACATCTGTTTGTTTTAGCATGTCTGTTATAGTGAAAACTGTACTTTTCATTTTTAGCGGATTCAACAGTTTTTCCTGAACATATTGTTCCCACGTTTTGCCTTCAATTAAATTAATAATATGCCCGGAAGCGGCATACATTAAATTATTATACAAAAAACCTTGACGCAAAGGTTGAGCCGGCTCTAAATATTTAAGTTTTTCAAATAGTTCTGTTCGATTAAAATCAGATTTATACCAAATCAAATCGTGCCGGGTAACACCAGTTCTATGTGAAAGCATATCTCTTATTGTAATAGTATTATTCAATTCATTATTATAAAATTCAATAGATGGAACAAAGGTCTTTATAGGCTTATCCCAATCTAATTTTCCTTCGTTTACCAATAAGCCGATAGCTGTAGAAGTAAATAATTTTGTATTAGAAGCTATTTGAAATAAAGTGTTTGGGGTGATTGGTGATTTTCTTTCATAATCACGGAATCCATAACCCTTTACAAAAACCAATTTGCCATTTTTAACAATGCCCACTCCAGCACCTGGCATATTCCAGTCTTTTAGGTTCTTCTCCATTTCTTTGTCAAAGCCAATGAGTTGTTTTTGTATGTCAAGGTCTTGAGAATAGCCAATGTTGGAAATCAGAAAAAGGCAAATAGCAACGTTAATTGGTTTCATAATTTTATATATTTTTAATTTTAGGACGTGATCGTTTTAAATCTCGTACAACGTGTTAATAGACCCAAGGTATTTGCTGGTAATCGTATTATTAAATGTCTTTCATTCATTAAGTTTCAATCCCTTGCAATTGGGTTTTTATATAGATGAAAATGGAATTCAAGTTGCGATGCCGATTTCATCTATTAACAAAAACGCAACTCCTTTTCGTTTTAGGACGGCTTCAGCTGGCGAAAAAGCACAAGGGTGCGACGCAACAATGTAAAATAGAAAAATTGCTGCAGGGTACAAAGGAATTTTTCTGTCCTCTCAATAATGAGATTGCTTTTCGCCAAGCGTAAGCTAGTGATTCCTCGTTTTGCCAAAAGCAGCTTAATGCATTTCAACTGCACATGTACCCAAACCGCCACGGTAGAAATTGAACTGAACATTGGGGTGATCGGCTAAGAGCGACATAGGAACAGATGTATCAGCAAGCCCTTCTGAGATCATGAAAGTTGTCAGCCGCTGGCCGAACGCGTTGTCGTGTGTTCCTGCATGCCAGATAGAAACCTTTTCCGCTTGCCATGTTTCTACAGGGCCTACGGTAATGGCCCTTGTAGGAACCAACGTTATATTTCCACCTCCTGATGTGCGGGCATTTTGTGCAATGGTGATTGGGTGTAAATCAACAATACGGGTAGTTAGTTTCCTGTATTCTTCGGGCGATGGCGGGTTGTCTTTATATTCTCCTTCTCTCTTTGGGGGATCATTAAAAGCCCAATGTTTAATATCGCCTTGTCCTCCCTGCATTACGGCGCAGCGAACGCCTTGCCAACTGTTAATAAACGCTTTTGTATCGGCTTTAGGAAAATGTAAATTTTCATCGGGCATTACAAGGTTTTTGTTGATCCGGTTGAAACAAAGTTCCCGGTCTGCTTTTTCAAACGACAGAGGATGATCGGGCGAAACTTCCTTTCCATCTAAAAACCATTCATCCATTCCCCAGAAATGCGCGGATTTAAGCGATAGCCCCAGTTCGTTTACAATCCGTGCTACCAGGGGCAATTGCTCAGTTGGACCAATGGGTCCACAAATACCTACGGGATTATCAGCAGTTGATTGCTTCCATGCAGTAACATATTCCAATGCCTCGGCCAGGTAGAAATCTTCAAGGGTATCATAAAAAACTACTTTAAAACCAGGCCGTGAAAGCCCAAGCATTTTTTCAGCGGTCAACCCTGCAACTTCTTTAATAATCTCACTATCTAGGGTTGTGTAATCCCACCATCCGGGAGCAATGGAACTAATTTTACGAGGCATAGTCGGTTGTGTTATAGCGGTAAATTAAAGGGTGAACGAGACGCTCGAAGTTTTATAACAGTTTTTATAATAAAGCGTACCCTTCGGCTTCGGTCAGGGACCCTTCGGCTTCGGTCAGGGACCCTTTGGCTTCGCTCGGGATACGGCTGCTATGGAATAGCTGCCTGTGAACCGAGCGTGGCAACGATGATGCGTGGAGGTCAAATGCTGGTATCAAAAAAGTAAACTTTAAGCGATCTCCTGCTCAGAATCTATTTTTTATACTCCTTTCGAATTCTTCATTGATTAAATAATCATTGCCCAAATCCTTTAAAGGATCAGTACCCGGCTCGCAAAAACCAACATGTAAATGACGTCGCCAGCCTTCGGCGTGAGAGAATTCTTGCGACATTTGTCCCACTTTTAGCGAGATGTCTTCCATGGCCTGTAAGTACGAATTCATTTTTTGACTTACGTCGAGCCAGCTTTGCTGGCTTTCATGCGCCTTTAATGCTTCCAGTTTTTTATCCTGCACTGAAGTTGTATTTACAAATACACCGGGAACGATCGGCTGACGTAAATTATCACTCAGTGTATGAGGCAATGCATGATAAACGGTACAATCATAGTTGCCGGTCTTCTGCGAAGGAATTGATGTAAAATTGGGCATCCCCCTGGCAAATGTAGCGGTAACAGCCAAACGACAGGTGTTGGTATGATCTTCCATATAATCGGCAGGAGAGTGGGTTAATACAATACCCGGTTGTACTTCGCGTATAATGGCGGCAAGACGCTGAAGGGTTTTAAGATTATAAAAGATCTCCAGGTCGTTACAGAAAGGTGGATGAAAATGAGCCCCCAAAATTGCAGCGGCTTTTTTTGCCTCTTTAAGCCTGGTCTTTTTGGTCTGCTCCGAAGTGTATTCGATACTGCCTGCATTTCCGCGGGAAAGATTTAGGTAATGGATTTCATATCCTGCTTTTTTAAGGAGCAGCAAGGTGCCAGCCATCATCAGTTCAATATCATCGGGATGCGCGGCAATAGCGATTGCAGTTTTCATATCTGTTGATGGAAGTTGTTACAATCTTATAGCCTTTCCGGTATTTGCTGATTCGTCGGCAGCAAAAATAATTTCATGCGTTTTTATGGCATCATTGATACTGGTTAGCGGCATCTCAACATTATTTTCCACTGCATCGAAAAAAGCCTGGAACTGTTTTTGGTAGGGGTGGTCGGAGACATCACCGGAATCAAGCATCTTCATCGCAAGTGTGCTCCACTCGTTCCTGTTGGTTCCCAGCTTCATCGAATGAAATTTATTATCGAGCAGGCTGCCCTGGCTGCCGCAAAGATGTGTGTGAAAATAATAGGGCTGCAGGCAGTCGACTATAGCTGCACATTTGCCAATTCGTCCGCTCCTGAACTTTAAGATAGTTACGCTGCTGGTGGCATACTCGTAAGGTTCGAAAAAATCGCTCTTCGACTTAGTGTCGTAACTCGTTACCTCCTCAACATCGGAACCCATACACAGCAGGAGTGCATCCATTGCATGGCAACCCGCAGTAAGTAGTGAACTGCCGCCGGCGTCTTTCCGGATATTCCACCTGAATGGACTATACCAGGGGCCGATGCCATGGTAATAATCAATCTCACCGTAGTGCAGGTCGCCTAATAATCCCTCGTCGATTACTGCTTTGGTAGAAAGGAACTGGCTGGAAAAACGACATTCGAAACAAATACACGTTTTGACACCAGCCTTATCTACAGCTGCCCTGATATCAAGACAGTCGCTCCACGAAAGAGCCAGTGGCTTTTCAATAATAACATGTTTACCTGCCTGCGCTGCCGCAATTGCATGTTCTTTGTGTTGGTATGGATAACTGCAGACAGAAACAATATCAAGGTTTTTATCCGAAAGCATTAAATTCAAATCATTATAAGTTTCAACAGGTGTTCCCCATTTTTGACTAAGCTTTAAATCGTTCAACGGACGCGACGAATAAACGGCTGTTACCTGTGCATTAGAACTTGCATTAATAGCGTCGATGTGCGCAGTTGCGACCCATCCGTAACCAATAATTCCGACATTGTATTTTTTCATGCGTTTTTTTAATTAATCAAAGTTGAAAATTCAGTTTTCTCATTTTCACATCTGACGTTTCACATTTGACATTCTCCTAGGTCAAATCCCACTTTTTGCGGTACTCGCGGGATAAGTATTCATTGGCCTCTTTATCGTCGATAAACTTCTCTTTCCGGCTGTTCCAGTTTAACTTTCGGTTCAGTCTATACGAGATCAGGGCGAGGTGCATAGGCAAGGTCATTTCGCGGGCATATTCAAGATTTGATTCGGGTTGAATGCGTGATTTAACGGCATTAATAAAATTTTGCTGGTGGCCCGGAGAACGCACAATAGTTACAGGCACTTCGGGAATATCAGTTACCGTTTGCCCGTTGATGGTTATTTCCCTTGTGCCGTAATCGCAAAGCAAGGTTCCTTTATCACCTTCAAAATAAGCACCTATATGTCTTTTTTCTGCTCCCGGAACATTGGGAGGAACATGTGTCCAGTAAAGCTTGAGATTGTCAAACTCATAATCCACGTCTAGCCAGTCCGGTGCATCGGCAATTCCTTCAGGAGCCTTGCCCCGGGCATCAATGGTTTTAAGCCCTTTTGGCTCAACCGCCCAGTAAACAATGTCGGCAATGTGGCACCAGAAATCGGCAAAAATACCACCCGAGTAATCCTTAAAGTAGCGGTAATTAAGATGGCAACGCTGTGGGTCATAATCTGCATAAGGAGCAGGTCCGAGCCACATATCCCAATTGAGTGTAGTGGGTGGAGTTTGAATTTGTGGCTGGCTAAAGACCGGCGAAGATCCTGTTTTCCACAGGCGAACAGTGTGTACATTTCCAATTGCACCTGATCGAATTATTTCAACCACCCGGTGGTAATTATCGCCTGCATGAATTTGTGTTCCTAATTGAAAGATCCTATTATGCCGTTTTAGTTGCCTGAGCATCATACGGCCTTCTTTGATATCATAAGAAAGCGGCTTCTCGCCATAAACATCTTTACCTGCTTTAAACGCCAGTGTGGCTATTTGTGCATGCCAATGATCGGGGGTGGCACAGGTAATAGCATCTATATCTTTTCGGTCTAAAATATGCCTGAAATCTTCATAACCCTGTGCAGTGGTTGCGGGCTGCAAAGTTCGAAGCGTATTTAGGGTAGAGTTCAGGTGATCCTGGTCAACATCACAAAGCGCTACGATTTCGGCCTCCGGTAAAGCGGCAAACCATTTTAAGTGGTTGTTGCCCATTCCCCCAAGTCCGATGTGTGCTATTCGAACCTTGTCGCTCGGGGCAACTGTACGTATGGTTTGCGGTAAAAAGGCAAGGCTGAAAGCTGCTGCGCCACCTTGTTTAATAAAGGATCTTCTGCTGATGGCTTTGTTCATGGGCAATGGTTAGATTCGGGACTGAAATATATTATGGCTTGTGATTAAAAGTAGGAATAAATAATAAATGAACAACTATTCAATATTGCACCCACACGTTGTTTGCCCTACAGCAAGCCAATAACAAGGAGCCATCTTTGTGTTGTTGGATAAGGATGTGATGATATAAGGGGAATGACTGATGGTACAAGCTGATGAATCCCGATGCGTCATCGTTGCCACGCTCGGTTCATAGACAGTTTTTCATAGCAGCCGTAGCCTGGGCGAAGCCGAACGGTAGCCTGGGCAAACGGGAAGGGTCGCAATAACTTCGCAGGCAAATCTTTCATGTGCCTGTCAGCAAGAACTTTGATACTGGAACAACAGGGTTTATTTAAAGCTCCAAAAATCGACTGCATCCATTCCTGAGCTGGTATATCCTAATCCCGCATAAACAATTCCGTTCAATGAAACTGTTCTTATCTCGTAAACAGCATCGCCGGGATAGTCTTCTTCAGTTTGTTTCCATTGATCTAAAGAAGGATCGTAACGCCATACTTTCATTCGATCATTCTGGTTGTATGCGTTGCGGTTTAAGTCGCCAATTATATACCCGTAACCGTTCAAAGAAAATCCGCTCATGTTGTGAATGGATGGCGGTAAATTTGCTTTCTGTTCCCAACTGTCGGTCGCGGGATTATATTTCCAGCACCGGCCATCTTTTTGCAGGCAATAACCTTCGTTGTTGATAACAAATCCTGCTACTGCCGCTACATCGGGAAACTTGTTTTTTGGGGTATATGTATCGATAGCAGGATCGTAAAGTGTGACCAGTTTATTTGTACTGCCAACCAGATAAACTTTTTTGCCAATTACCAGGGGAACCGAATAGTCAACGTGATTTGCTCCCACCGGTGCATTGTTTTTCGTTACCCATTGGCCAGTAGTTGCATTATATTGCCTGCTGGTGCCGTTTCCGATTACATAACCTATATTATTGACACTAAAAACGACTGAAAAATTTGAACTGGCCATATAGGAAGGCAGGTCCCCTTTTTCAAACCATTCATTTGTTTCAACCTTATAGTACCAAAAACTTCCATTCTTGCTAACCCCGTACACTTTGTCCTGGATCCCTATTAAAAAATTAATATGGTTACTTCCCAATAGAAAGTCTTCTTTCGGTAAAAATTGCAATTTTGTCCAATGAGCTATTGCTTCGGTCGGTTTATTTACTACAATTACCACTGTATCTTGCGAGAATAAGCCTAATGCATCTGTTACTTTTAATTCAAACTGGTAAGTACCCGCTACTAAGTTAGTGACTGCTGTTTGCATCGCATTCGCATTTGCAATTGTAGCGGTTGAAGGTCCTGCGATTTTTGTCCATACATAGGCGGTTATATTTTTGTCAGCGTCAGTTGAATTGCTGCCATTGAGTTTAGCTTCATTTGCGGGGAGGGTGATTGTTTGGTTAGAGCCTGCATCGGCAACAGGTGGCCTGTTAGTGGCGGTGGTGCTGTCCACCCGGCAACCTTCGCACGACACTTCTTTTGCACATGAGGTTGAAAGCATCATTGCAAGTAACCAAAGGAAGACTTTTCCTGCCAGCCGCCGCATAGTTTAATTTTAAAAAGATAATGGCCGTTTTTCAAACGAAAATTGAACCCGGGTTTTTAAAGTTAACGCCTTTTTAAATATAAGGGCAGGTGAAGACCTGTTCTTTTAATTAACCATCTCCTGCTTTTTATTGGCTGCAACCAGCGGAATAGTGTTTGCGAGTTGGCGGTCTGGTTACAATTTAATCGCCAGTTCCGTATGTGTCTCCTCACAATCGGAACGACATAGCCTGTATAGAGCTATTTAAATCATAGTTAAACGCGGGGTGTTACAGTAGTCAAATTGGAAATAATTATTCACCTTAGCAGCAAATTCAATTCCTATGCATGTTCTTTACGTTACACAGCTTATCATCAGCTGGCTTTTAATAGTTGCTGTTTTGTTGCCTTTTATAAAGAATGATTATTGGGTTTTCAGAATCCTCGAATATCCCCGGTATCAAAAGTTGATTCTATGTGTCTTTGTTCTTTCAAGCCTTCTGCTTAATAATATTTATACGAATGCGTTCGGTCTTATCACGTTTGTTTTACTCGGTTTTTGTGTTGCCTACCTGCTTTATAAAATATGCCCTTATACACGCATTTATAAAATGGAAATGAAAAGTATTGGGGGTAGAAATAAAGAGAACCAGGTTAAATTGTATACCGCTAATGTTTACCAGGATAATACTGATTATGATAAAATACTTTCACAGATAGATAAGTATCAACCCGACATTGTCCTGTTACTTGAAACCGATAAAGTGTGGGAAAAACAAATGGATGTGTTGATTAAAAATTATCCTCATTGTTTTAAAGCTCCTTTACCTAATACTTACGGACTGTTATTTTATAGCAAGTTCACGATAATAGAAGGGGCCGTAAAATACCTTGTCGAAAAGGATATCCCTTCTTTAGAAGCCGTCATCGAACTTCCCTCGAAACAGCATATAAAAATCTGGGGACTTCATCCTAAACCACCGGTGCCGGGAGAAGATAACAGGTCTACTGCAAAGGATAAAGAATTAATGAAAGTTGCACTGAAAGCTAAAAAAGAAAAACTGCCGGTTATTGTAATGGGTGATCTTAACGACGTTGCATGGAGTTATGTTACAGAGTTATTCAGGAAAACAACCGGCCTGCTTGATCCCAGGAGAGGAAGGGGGTTCTATAGTACCTTCTCCGCAAATCATTGGTTCATGCGTTTCCCTTTAGATTATGTTTTTTGTTCGTCGCATTTCGGGCTCGTACATATGGAGCGACTTGCGCATAACGGCTCTGATCATTTTCCGATGTTCAGTCATTTTGAGTACGTTCCTGAACTTGAAAAAGTACAGGACAAACCGCATGCAGATTCAAAAGAAAAACGGGAGGTATCAAAAAAGGCAAAGCGGCCGGTTTGATAGAATGTGGTGCATTAAGCACTCCTGGTTAAAAGACTACGCATTTAATCTGTCACCTCCTTGAAAAGGAGGGGAGCTGAGAGAACAAATAGCAACGCCTTTTTTCCACGCATAAAAAGTTTAATGATAGTTTTAAATAATTCCTAACTTAATCGAAAATTAATAACGATGCCAGAAGAAAAATTAAGTCTGCCGGAAGATCATTCGCGCAGAAATTTTATTAAAAATACCGCCCTTAGTGCGGCAGGTTTTATGATTGTGCCAAGGCACGTGCTGGGAAAAGGATTTCTTGCACCCAGCGATCGGCTGACCATTGCAAGTGTTGGAGTTGGTGGTAAAGGTCAGTCTGACATTGATCGCTTTCATAAATCCGGAAAGGCAGACATTGCTTTTCTTTGCGATGTTGATGACCGCAGGGCCGAAAATACAGTGAAGGCTTTTCCAAAGGCGAAGTACTATAAAGACTGGCGTGTGATGTTTGATAAAGAATCGAAAAACTTTGATGCCGTATCCGTGTCTACTCCCGATCATACCCATGCGGTTGTTGCTATGGCAGCCATGCAAAGAGGAAAACATGTGTATGTACAAAAACCAATGACACATGATATATGGGAAGCACGTCAGCTAACCGAAGCAGCAGAGAAATATAAAGTGGTCACACAAATGGGAAACCAGGGAGCTTCGGGTGATGGCGTTCGGCAATTGCGTGAATGGTACGATGCAGGAGTTATAGGAGATGTAGATAAAGTGTACATTTTTACCAACAGGCCCATTTGGCCGCAAGGCATTCCCTGGCCATCCGAAAAACCACCGGTACCAAAAGGACTTGACTGGGATTTGTGGTTAGGAACTGCCCCTTACGTAGATTATATAGATAAGTTGATTCCTGCAAGCTGGCGGGGTTGGGAAGATTATGGTACCGGTGCCCTTGGTGATTTGGGCTGTCATTTAATGGAGGCACCTTTTAGTGTTCTCGGCATTAAATACGCACTCGATTGCCAGGCTTCTGTTACCAGCGTTTTCACCGACTGGAGTAAACGAGGGCATTTCCCTAAGAGTTTTCCTCCTTCCAGTCATGCTACCTTAACTTTTCCTAAGGGAACGAAAACAAAAGGCCCGGTCACCATGCATTGGATGGATGGCGGAATAAAGCCTGAGAGGCCAGAAGAACTGGGACCGAATGAAGTATTCGGCGATGGAAACAGTGGAATCCTTTTTATAGGGACCAAGGGAAAAATGATGGCAAGTGAGTATGCCGCCAACCCCCGGTTATTACCACTTACCCGTAACCAGGAGGTGAAAGTAAAGCAAACGTACGCACGTGTTCCGGGAAGCGCTGACGGCCACTACGCACAGTGGGTAGAAGGGGCCATAGCAGGTTATGGAAATAAAGAATTAAGTTCTCCATTTAACTTAGCCGGTCCTTTAACTGAAGCAATCCTGATGGCAAACCTTGCTATCCGCGCCGCCGATACCCCAAAGCCACGGGCAAGCGGACGAGGTATGGATTATCCTGGAAGCAATATGAAACTTTTATGGGATCATGAAAAAATGCGTGTTACAAACCTGGAGGAAGTAAACCAATATGTAAAACGCGAATACCGCAAGGGCTGGACTTTGGGAGGAGTGTAGAAAGCTAAATTGTCCTACTTATAAATCTTACAGGTTCCTGCAGGGCAGGGCTTGTAGGATTTTTTTTATGGGATGATGTAAAGGTTGCAGCGGCTGCTAAAATGGTAAGATGGTCACATGCTTTTTTAACCGGAAGTAGATGACAGCCGGTCTGAGCCCTTCGTTTATGCGATCAACTCATCCCGGTGCAGGCCAGTCTTGATTGCATAGCTTTTGCTTACCCGTGTAAGGCCTGCACTGTGGGTCAACTCGATGGTAACTCGACATACTCTAAAAAGGAAACCCCGGTAGGACTAAAAAAGGAGCTGTCCGGCACGATGGTTTCCCCTGTAATGATCTTTGCATTTCAGTACACTTCTCCATCCTCCTTTAGGTTATCTATTGGCGCTGCAACCGTTGCTTAAATGAACGTATTATTTTACAATTGCAGTAACTCTTCTATGGTGTCTTTTAGTGCCCCCGAGGCCTCATCAAACAGCACATCTTTTGTTTTTTTCGAAGCCTTATTGTCATTCGATTTTTTGATAGTTGCCCTGATGGGGTCGAGTTCCTCAAAAAAACGGGCTACCTGCTTCTCATAGCGGGCATCGGCCTCCATGCTTTTTAGCAGATCTTCATATGCGTCCAAGATGCTGTACATTTCCTTTACATTATCGGTAGTATGCCGCCTGGGAATACGATCGAACAACTCCTTTATTTTTTCTTTGATTTCATTCATTCAGTAGTATTTAGATATTGCAAATGTACCAACAATGCTACTGCAGAGGTAGCTTTGCAGTAGGAGTTCACCAGCAGGTCGCAAGACTTGCATCGAGTTTACCTCTTTAGCTGCCTGATTACCTCCCTAAAACTTCCCCGGATGCACTCTCCAAATTCCCAGGTATGTCCTCCCGCAAATAATAGGGTCACGAAGCTTTCGGTCTAAGCGAGTGTTCGTTGCATAATATGCCTGTATTAGAAGGAGACCCGCGCTGAAAGGGCGGGGCAGGCCCTGCACTGCATGCAGGCAACCCCTTGCTAACACACCAGGAACCTGAGAGGAGATGTAAGCAGGACGAAGAAAGTTACCCTGAGGAAGCGAAGGGCCGCATTTCGATTACTGCTCGATGAAGGTTGGGTATTTGAAAAACCGAAGCCTCACTTATCGATACCGTTAGTTTGTGTTTTATTGTTCGAAAGTAGTTAGGCCGGCCCAACTAGTTTGTAAACCCTGTTAGCTCGCTTTAGTTCAGATAGTTATAAGGTATCAAATACGAAGGAGAAACTACCAAGTCCTACAGAACGAACTGAACTAATATTTGTATGAAATGACAAGTCAAAAGACAAACCTTCCTTAATTCTGTATTTTATGCGGCTACCGAAAGCAACCCTTCGACTTCGCCCAGGGCTACGGCTGCTATGAAAAACTGCCTGTGAACCGAGCGTGGCAAGGATGATTCCATGAAATACAAATGC
>JAQBNO010000164.1 GCA_028288485.1 Segetibacter sp. | reverse complement strand
GCTTGTCGCTCAATTTCGTCTGTTATTCTAAAGTCAGCCTGTTTGATTTTTGCAAGTAATGGTTTTATAGTCAAAATAATTCCTTTAACCTTTGCTTTGATAATTACAACAATTGTTCCCGTATAATGTAGCTTCAGCCTTTCAGCGAGTTGTCTTGCGCTGTAATCATTAAGGATAATTGTGCCGCCAGGTGTTTCAAGAGCTAACGCAATGGCGCTTGCTTCACCTTTATCCGGTTACATTTCCAGAAGTTGTTGCTTGTATTTATCGCTCAAAGTTTCAATTTCTACCCAAGCTGGAGGTGTTTCACGTATTCGGTCAATATTTCAAGAGTAGTAACTATTTGTGTATAGTCCCGAGGTAACAAATCAAGTTCTCCTATTTTACTCAACACAATGAAACAACTCGTGTCGCAAATAACTATTTCATGCATTTGCAACGTCTTTTGCCAAATCTGTAGCTGGATAATTTAAAATGCAGACGTGGTATTTTTCTAAAAGTTCAGCAAATGTTCTTTTTGTTAACCCTGCTACTTCTGCTGCCTGTCCAAGCGATAACTTACCTTGTTCGTAAAGTCGTGTTGCAACAAGCATAGCAACCTCATTATCTTCCATTTCCAATGCATCCGGAATGTTAAGTGTTACTGTTTTCGTAGTCAAACTTACCAAATTTTCAGGACTGTTAGAAACAGGTTGTTCCCCGGCACGTTCAAACCTTCCTTAAAGTTGACAAAGGCTGAGGGCGAGATATTAATGTTGAATGCCTTTTCAAAGATTGTCAATTTTCTTTTGAATTGTTTGCTTATCGGCCGGTGTCTTTGCCAGTGAAAGGGCTTTTTCGAAATGTTGTTTTGCTTTTAGGTTATCGATATCGGTACACAGTTCGCCGAGTAGTGTAAAGTAAAAGTGGTTGTTGGCGAGGTCGAGTTTTTCCGCTTCTCTAATTGCCTCTTGTTTTCCGTTTGCCTTTGATAGAGCATAAGTGCGGTTAAGTGCTGCTATAGGTGAATATTCTAATTGCAACAACTTATTATAAAGCTGTAAAATATTTTCCCACTTTTCTTTTGTATCCGATTTCTGCGTGTTCCAATAAGCAATAGCAGCTTCTAAATGATATTTGGACATCTTTTCTCCGGTTGCCGAACAATGTAAAAAATATCCTCCTTTGGTTATAAATTCAACGTTCCACAGGTTAATATCTTGTTCTTCATATAATATCAGTTCGCCATTTTTGTTTACCCTCGCTTCTAATCTTGACGCTTGAAAATACATAAGGGAAAGCAACGCATTTACCTGCGGTTTGTTCGTGCGTTTATTCTCCACCAGCATAGTACACAGCCTGATTGCTTCTAAGCAAAGCTCTTCGCGAACAGTTTTATTTTGACTTTCTGAATAATAGCCTTCGTTAAACAACAAATAAATCGTTCTTAACACAGGTGCTAATCGATCATCAATTTCAAATGAACCAGGAAATTCAATTTTAATTTTTGCTTCCCTCAGTTTTTCCTTTGCCCTGAATAATCGTTTATTAATAGTCTCCTTGCCGGCAAGAAAAGCATCAGCAATTTCCTCAATTCCAAAGCCGCAAAGAATACGCAGTGATAATCCAATTTGCGCCTTAGCAGAGATTGAAGGATGACAAATTGCAAACATCATTTGTAGTTGACTGTCGTTTATATTTTGCAGCGATAAGTCAATTTCATTTTCTAAAAAGACAGATGCATCGGTTTGGGCGGTTATTTCGGTGGTAATTTTACTTTTAAAAATGCCTTCACGCTGCAGGTAATTTTTTGCTTTATTCTTTGCAACATTGTAAAGCCAAGCAGCAGGATTTTGGGGAAGACCTCTCATTGGCCATGTTTGTGCAGCGGTAAGAAAGGTTTCGCTTGTAATATCTTCGGCAATTTCAACCTGGTCGAAGCCGAAACGTTTGCAAAGCACAGAAACTATTTTCCTGTATTCTGTCCTGAATAAATGTGGTATTAATTCATGTTGTTCCATAATAAGAAAGCCCCCGTAAAAATATAGTTTGTACAGGGACTTTTTAACTTTTAATGAGCACCATCTCCTTTAGCAATTTTCCGTACTTCTATGGTATTTCCCTCTCCCTGTAAAACAGGGGCTCCTTTTGCAAATTCTACAGCTTCATCAATCGACTCTGCCTTAACAATAATGTAGCCGCCGATCGTTTCCTTAATTTCGCCAAATGGCCCATTTGTAACTACACCGTTGTGGCGAACAACTTTAGCATCATCAAACAATAAACCAGTGCCTGCCACAAATTTGTTTTGAGCTGCAATCCCCCCTATCCAGTCCATCGTTTGCTTCATCCATATTTGCATTTGTTCAGGTGAGGCAATTTTGCTTCCATCCTGGTGTCTCATAATTAATACAAACTCTTCCATTTTTTAAGTTTTAAATGTTATTCAATATCTGACCCGTATAGAAATAACAAATGAGATTGGGGGAATTGGACATTAAATAGAAACTTTTTTAGTTCGCTTGTTTTTGGCATTTCAATGCGGCACAGAGCCTCTGCTTTTTCCCTGGTTCCATATGAATCCATAAGCAGCTCTAACACTGAAGTAGTTAAGGTTCCTGTTTTCGAACAACCTATTGTAATTATAATGGATAGACAGTTGTATTACTTGCTTCTCGTGCACACTTAACCGGTACCCAAAGCCAAAGGCATAAGTAAACAGGTTTTTGGTAAAGTCTGAACGATGATATCTTGTCGGTCTATGTAAAACAGCCACCCCTGCTTCTCGATATAAAAACGCCGCATTCTTGTACAAAAAATGCTCGTAACCAACTCTTACAGGCAGCAAGGTATCAGTACCGCGACCAGAGGCCTCTAACTTAAATAAACTATCTTCGGACGCACTTTTAGGATATCTGTTCTTAAAATAATCATAACCCACCGAAAGCCTTATTCCTCCGTGTCTAAAAATGTTATGAACAAACTCAAGACCGCGTTGAATTCCTTTGCGCCTTTGCGTGATCCTTTCAAAGCTTCAGCCTAATCACGTTGAATACATAGTTGTAGTTTTCTTTTGGCCTCGACAGTGGAAATTTTATCAGCATCGTTGTGTCACCACTTGTACTGGTGTTTTCTCTATTCACCCTATAAACAAAAACTATAGTCATTGACTTTAAACCAACTGCTCCAAACCGATCAAATTCTTTTCACGTCTGACGTTTAAGGTTTGACGATTTTCCCTCCCTTTGTCGTTGTTTTGCAATATGTATTTAGTTACAACGCCGTGGTGGTTACGAAAGGTTTATTCTCCGGGTCTTACCTGGAGTATATCAACAAAACGGAAGGAAATATTCCTGACTTTTGATGACGGGCCTCATCCAACCATCACTCCATTTGTGCTTGAATGTTTACAGCAACACAATGCAAAAGCTACATTTTTTTGCATTGGTAAAAATGTGAAGGAGTACGGCGATGTGTACAAACGGATCGTTGAAGAAGGACACACCGTTGGCAACCACACCCAGGATCATTTGAACGGCTGGAAGACCAACAACGTCTTGTATTTGAAGAATGTATTACTTGCCGGTAAATTTATCAACAGTACACTTTTCCGACCGCCTTACGGACGAATATCACGCTTACAGGTTCAACAACTGCAGCCTTCATTCAACATCATTATGTGGGATGTTTTAAGCGGAGATTTCGACACTTCACTTTCACCTGTTAAATGTTTACTTAATGTAACATCAAATACAACTGCCGGTTCCATCATTGTATTTCATGATAGTGAAAAAGCGTTTCCACGACTTGAATATGCATTGCCTAAAGCATTGGAATTTTTTACAGGAAAGGGTTTTGTAATGAAGAGTTTGGGTGAGATGGCAGATAGGGCAAAGTTGACGGACGACTGAGGAAAAAGATTTAAGAACTTTATGTTTCATTCCCCCTTTAGGGACCAGGGGGCAAAAAATGGGGCTGGGGTAGAAACCCCGGCCCTCTTTTTAATCCGTACCCTATGAAAACTTAGTTTTGGTTCGTTTTTTCGTCTTATTATTTTAGCCCGTCTTTTTTCGCCGTGTGTATAATGAAACAGGTAAAAATATAAACGCACTTCATTCAAGTTTATTTTTCAACTTCAAGAATAAAAAAAATTTAGATAACTGGCAGAGAAAGGAAACCGCGCTTTTCCCCCACCATTTTTTGTCAAACAAATAGTAAAAAAGATAAACTTTGCGCCATGAGATTGATAGATAGCCACACACACTTATATTCGAAAGAGTTTGAGAATGATTTTGACGAGGTATTGCAAAGGGCACGAAACGCAGGCGTAGCGCGGTTTTACCTTCCCGGAATAGACAGCGAATCGATAGCTGGTATGCTAAGGCTGGAAGAACTCTATCCCTTAGAATGCTTTCCAATGATGGGATTGCATCCCTGCTCGGTAAAAGAAAATTATTTGGGAGAGCTAAAAATTATTGAAGAATATTTATCTAAAAGAAAATTTGTTGCAGTAGGAGAGATCGGCCTTGACTTTTACTGGGACACATCTTTTAAAGACCAACAGTTTGATGCATTTAATAAACAAATGGAACTGGCACTACAGTATAAGTTACCAATTGTAATTCACACACGTAATGCGATGAAAGAAACAATAGAAACCGTAAAGCCTTTTGCTGCAAAAGGTTTGTATGGCATCTTTCATTGCTTTGGTGACAGTTTTGAAACAGCAAAGGAAATTACAGACATGGGATTTTATTTAGGCATAGGTGGGGTATTGACTTATAAAAAAGCAAATATTGGCGATTCAATAAAAGGCATTCCACTTGATCGCATCGTTTTAGAAACAGATGCGCCCTATCTTTCGCCGGTTCCTTTCCGGGGTAAACGTAACGAAAGCAGTTATTTGACCTACATCGCAGCAAAATTAGCAGAAGTAAAAAACATTAGTGTTGAGGAAGTTGCAGCAGTTACCACGGCCAATGCAGAAAAAATATTCGGTCACTAATTTTGGTTACTTATTTTTGCAGCCCTTTAACGGAGAGTTGTCCGAGTGGTTGAAGGAGCACGCCTGGAAAGTGTGTATACCTCTCAAGGGTATCGAGGGTTCGAATCCCTCACTCTCCGCTTAGTGATGGGAAAAGGGTGGTAAGCCCGGGTAAAATGACCCACTTCCCGTTTAGATTGTACGTTTTACTCAAGAACTCACCTAGTTGCACATTGATGTCTAGGTGAGTTTTTTGTTGAGTCCCTTCCCCCACTCAACTGACTCAACTAAACCGGTTGAGTCGCTACCTCCTTAGACGTCAAATCTTCCCGTTTGTGCACCATTCTGCCCCTTTGGGCCGCGTTGGAACGGGCGAGCTTTGAAAAATTTACGTTTATGGATAAGACAATCATGCCTCACCTGCTCGTTTTTGCCAAGCGCAAGAACAAAATGGCTTCCCACACGAGCCTTTATCTCAAAATCAGTTATGGAAAGGAGTTCCAGGAAAAGAGTCTGGGGTTCAAGTGCATTTACACCGCTTGGCGCAGCCGCACCACGACGATTGACGGCGACCCCGTAACCACCCACAAACTCCATGTCGAGGTGGAGCGGATCAAGCAAAAGCTGATGGGCGCCTACTACATGCTCATCCAGGAGAATGA
>JAQBNO010000150.1 GCA_028288485.1 Segetibacter sp. | reverse complement strand
GACTCCTTATGCAATGCTATCGCGTGGAGTTTCAGGTTTTATTAAAAATACCCTGGTGCTTACATTGCCCGGTTCTACGCGTGGAGCCGAAGAAACAATGGATGCGTTGTTCCCTTACATCATTCATGTTTTTAGAGTGGCGGAAGGGATGAGGCATGATACCCCCAACCCCTAAAGGGGAGTTAATAGGAAGGGCTTTAAACGAAGCTATTTGGTTACCGGCTTCGGTTTTCATAGCATCATCGTTGTGTCCACTTGCAATGCATATTTTTATATGACGGAAAGTATAGCAATTCCGACCATGCAGTTTTCCCGATAATCGGAAATGACACCGTTCTATAGCGTGCAGCAACACAAAGGCGCGGCAGAATAATTAACTGTAATTGCCAAAATAAACACAAGTATTCAGGTTATAACTTGCATTCCTCATTTATGTTATTTATTTTTCTTTGAAACAAGAATTATGAGAATGGTAAAAGCGTTTTTAATAGTACTTCTTTTTCCATTTGCTGTACTGCAAGTGCAGTCACAGAATAATCAGTTGCCTCCTATTATTGACAGGGAATTGTTTTTTGGAGATCCTGAAATTTCGAGCGCACAACTTTCACCAGATGGAAAGTATATGTCTTTTATTAAAGTATTTAAAGGCACACGAAACATTTGGGTAAAAAAAGCTGAAGAACCTTTTTCCGCAGCGAAACCTATTACTGCAGATACGCTACGTCCGGTAAGAAGTTACTTTTGGTCAAGGGATGGGAAATACGTACTCTATGTTCAGGATAAAGGTGGTGACGAAAACTTTAATATATATGGTGTAAACCCTAATGAACAGCCTGCTTCCGAAAAGGATGTACCTGTAAACCGCGACCTTACTAATTTAAAAGGTGTGAGGGTTTACATTTATTCAATACCAAAGTCAGATCCTGATGCAATTTATATCGGTTTAAATGATCGAGATAAGGCGTGGCACGATCTGTATAAACTTAAGATATCAACAGGAGAAAAAACTTTATATCGTGAGAATTCAGCAACTGATAGAATAACAGATTGGAAGTTTGACTGGAACGATAAATTGCGCCTTGCTACAAGATCAAACTCTGATGGAAGTAATGATATTTTGCGGGTTGATGATACCGGCCTTGTAAAAATCTATTCCACCGGCCCTTTTGAAAGCGCTTCAGTTTATCATTTTACAAACGACAATAAACGTTTTTACTTTGCTACAAACAGAGGAACTAGCCGAAACTTAACAGAGTTGGTACTTTTCGACCCGGTTATAATGAAAGAAGAACTGGTGGAAAAAGATCCTGCTAACCGGGTCGACTTTGGAGGTATGCTCTTTTCGGTTTTAACAAGAAAACCTATCTATACGGTATATAACGATGAGAAGGAAAAGTATTACTGGAAAGACAAGGGTTTTGAATCGGATTATAATACCATAAAGAAGCAACTACCCGATTTAGAAATAAGTATAGTTTCTACTACAGACGATGAGAATTCGATATTGATTACCGCTTATAGCGACACTGATCCCAGCGCTACTTATCTCTATGACAGACAAAACAAAAAGCTTACATTCCAATACCGGCCACGTCCAAACATTCCTATTAAAGACCTTGCACATATGAAGGTTGTTTATTATAAATCTTCAGATGGATTAACTATTCCTGCATACCTGACTTTGCCAGTTGGTGCGCCAGGGAAAAATTTACCTGTTATTATATTTCCTCATGGTGGGCCCTGGGGAAGAGATTCGTGGGGATATAATTCGTATGCGCAGTTTTGGGCGAACCGGGGATATGCTGTATTAATGCCGAATTTCAGAGGCTCGACTGGATTTGGTAAAAAGTTTTTGGACGCAGGTAATAACGAGTGGGGACAGAAGATGCAGGATGATGTTACGTGGGGTGTCAAGTATTTAATTAATGAAGGTATTGCCGATCCAAAACGGATTGGTATAATGGGCGGATCTTATGGCGGTTATGCTACACTTGCAGGTGTTACGTTTACTCCCGATCTGTATGCTGCCGCAGTTTCCATTGTAGGACCTTCTAACCTTATAACTTTATTGAATGCCATACCTCCTTACTGGGAGCAAATACGTAAAGTATTTTATTTAAGAATGGGAGACCCCACTACAGCCGAAGGTAAAGCACAATTACAACGACAGTCACCTTTAACTCATGCGGCTAAAATTACAACACCATTATTGGTGGTTCAGGGTGCTAACGATCCGCGTGTAAACAAAGCAGAGTCAGATCAGATTGTAATTGCTTTAAGAGACAGGGGGTTCCCGGTGGAATATATATGTGCTCCTGATGAAGGGCATGGATTTGCAAGACCTGTAAACAATATGGCAATGTTAGCGTCAGCCGAAAAATTTCTTGCAAAATATCTAAATGGCCGATATCAGGAGACAATAAAACCTGAAGTTGCGAAACGTCTTGGTGAAATAACTGTAGATGTAAAAAGTGTTACTTTAAAATAGCTGAGAGCATTAAGATGGAAACAACTGCTTTTTGAAGCCTGGTTAGTCACCGAGCACTTGTTTTTGCGTCTCCGCTTACGGTAAAATTTTCAAGCAGGAATCGCACACGGTTGTCACCCAAACCCATCGCACTCAAAACTATGGTAAAGCGATCTAAACCGAATAGTAACAGCCAGGGTTGTATTGTTTATTGTCTATAGTTATTAAGATAACCGTCCCTACATTAGTAAAAATGAATCTGGTTTTGACAAAGCAATTAACCGGTTCTTGTAATGCGGATTAGTGCATAAAAGAGGACGTGTACTTGACGGTTTGTTACTATTAAGCATTGTTGTGCCACTCGCTGCACCTGCCGGAATTCTGTTTAACTGTAAGAACTCACATTGCTTGCAAAAAAGATATTACAAGAACTGTAAGAAATTTCTTCGAATTTTGTCAATTGGTACTCTATGGGCACTTGGTTGAATGAATCGGAAATGTACAAGTGTGCGACGCAATTGAAGCTATATAGTACTACATAAGCTAAGTACAAAAAGAATCTTTTACATGACAGGTCTTGTTTTATGCGGTGGACAAAGTCGGCGGATGGGCTCTGATAAAGGACTGCTTCAACAAGAAACTCTTACATGGGCAGAGGTTACGGCCGGAAGGTTTAAAGCGCTACAACTACCTTTTGTTTTGTCGGTGAATGAGCAGCAATATCCCGGTTATTCAGAGAAATTTAAGCAGTTCAGAATTATTAAAGACGATCCATCTTTGGATGTGTATGGTCCTTTAAAAGGTATTTTATCTGTACATATTCAACTGGCAGGTGAAAATTTGTTGGTGCTTGCATGTGATATGCCTTCCATGAAAATTGAGCCGCT
>JAQBNO010000215.1 GCA_028288485.1 Segetibacter sp. | reverse complement strand
AGAAAGGAATGAAACAGCCGGTTCCTTTCGTTGTTCCTTGATTAAACTGTACTGCTGCTGTGGCTTCTGCATTTGTTTTCATGCGTATTTTGCCTGGCATTCTTACTTATATATAATTAGAACGGCAAATTGTAGCCACTTTTTTCTATTTTATAACCAATCATTTTTACGAACCTGTGATTGGCAGGTACGAGGAATCTCTTAGTGGGTGGGATTCCTGGTGGGTTGGAATGACAAAAACTGGACTGTCATTAGCAGGAGCGAAGCAGTGTGCTCTTACAATTTAATAGCCTTTCAAAGTGCAAAGGGGTTAAGCTTGAAAGGCTTTCACTTGAATAGCCGCTGGTATAACCGGCGGTAAAGGGAAAAACAAAATATTGCAACCCCAAAAGGATTGAATTTTTTCTTTCAAATGTTTTATTTATTCAACCCCTTCAGAGTTGTAGAAAGAAATTGTTGCTTTATTCGTAGGTTGCACCTACGGCTATTCGCATTGTACCTGTCACGGGTACGAAAAGTTTTAAGTTAATGACACCGTGGTTTATTCGATGTTATCTTCAAAGAACTTTTTTTGCTAGAAAAATTCACCAATAGCCGTGCGGAGTAACGGTTTGCCGTACAAGTGAGTGACACAACGATGTTGACAAGTGTTATGCCGCCTGTCACCAAAAGAATCCTTCTTATAATTTGCTAACCCACTTTATTATTACTTGAAATATTTCTTAGTCATATTACTCCTCACACTTCAAATTACTGCCCTTTCGAATACCATTGAAGTGGGTACCGGTAAAAAACATGCAACCATTAAATCGGCGATTGAAGCTGCTAAGGATGGCGATGTAATTTTAATTCACCGCGCTACTTATGCAGAAGGCGAGATTACTATCAACAAACAACTCCATTTAAAAGGAATAAACTGGCCGGTGATTGATGGCAAGCAAAAATCGCAGATTTTATACGTGTTATCGGACAATGTTATCATTGAAGGATTAGACATCAGGAATTGCGGTTATTCGAGTTCCTACGATTGGGCTGCCATTAAAGTGCTCGATTGTAAAAAGGTCATCATACTAAACAACCGGCTATTTAATAATTCGTTTGCCATTAATTTGCAGAACACGTCTTTTTGCAGGATCGAAAACAATTATGTAAAAGGCAATCCCATCAATGGTGTTGAATCGGGCAATGCCATTCATTGCTGGAAGAGTAATAATGTGCGGATCTTAAATAATGAAGTAACCGGCCACCGCGATGGCATTTACTTTGAGTTTGTAACACACTCTTTCATAAGTAACAATAAAAGCTATAAAAATATTCGATACGGGCTGCACTTTATGTTTTCGAACGATGATACCTATTATAAAAATACTTTCAGCGCAAATGGTTCGGGGGTGGCTGTTATGTTTTCGAAAAGAGTGAGTATGCTTTGGAACCGCTTCGAAGAGAACTGGGGCAGCGCAGCATATGGTATTTTGATGAAAGAAATATCGGACGGCAAAGTAGAACACAACACTTTTACGCGTAACACAGTTGGAATTTTTATGGAGGGCACCAGCAGGATATACACCAGCAAAAATGTTTTTACATCAAATGGCTGGGCCATGCGGGTACAGGCGAGTTGCGAGGACAATACCATTACCGGGAACAATTATTTTGGCAACACTTTCGATGTGGGTACAAACGGAACAATGCAGCTGAATAAATTTTATTCGAACTATTGGGACAAATACGAAGGCTACGACTTAAATAAAGATGGCTATGGAGATGTACATTACCAGCCGGTTAGTTTATACAGTATGATCGTTGAAAAAATTCCGGCTGCTTCTTTGTTGCTTAGAAGTTTTTTGGTAACAATAATGGATAAGGCTGAACGTGTGATACCAAGTATTACACCAGTAGAACTGAAAGATGATAAACCATTAATGAAACCTTTACAGCTATGATTCTTGCAACTAACGTTACAAAAAAGTTCGGCAAGCTACTGGCTTTGGATGCTATTAATTTGTCGCTTAATAAAGGTGAGAGCATTGCGCTTATTGGACCAAATGGTTCAGGTAAAACAACTTTTATTAAATGCTTACTCGGAATGGTTGTGCCCGATAGTGGCTTCATTACCGTTGACAAACAGAATATTCAGCACGACTGGAAATACAGGAGCCGTATTGGATATATGGCGCAAATAGGCCGGTTTCCTGATAATATGACCATTGCCCAGGTAATCGGTATGATGAAAGACATTCGCAAACCTTTTACGCGTCAAATAGATGATGAGCTTGTTGAGTTATTTGAGTTGAATAAAATAATGGAGAAACGGATGCAAACATTATCAGGCGGTACACGACAAAAGGTTGGTGCCTGCCTTGCGTTTATGTTTCAACCCGATATTTTAATACTCGATGAACCTACAGCAGGTCTCGACCCTGTTTCGACGGAAATATTAAAAGCTAAAATCATCAAAGAAAAAGCAAATGGGAAGCTGATCCTGGTATCGTCGCATGTACTCAGCGATTTGGATGAAATCATTACCGAGGTAATATACATGCAGGACGGGAAGTTGAAATTCCATAAGTCGTTTCAGCAGTTGAAAGCAGATACAGGAGAATTGCAGTTGTCAAAAGCGATTGCACATGTAATGCGAAATACATAACAATGAAGAAGCTAATTAAATATGTGATCATCGATATACTGCGCAACAAGATTGTGTTAGGATATACGATATTCCTGCTGGCTGTGTCTTTGGGTGTTTTCAACCTTGAAGACAATACAGCAAAAGGATTATTGAGTTTATTGAACATTATCCTCATCATAGTACCATTGCTCAGTATTATCTTCTCTACTATTTATGTTTATAATTCGTCTGAATTTATTGAACTGCTGGTATCGCAACCGGTAAAGAGAACAACGTTATTAACCAGTATTTACGCCGGGCTTACTACCTCTTTAATGATTGCTGTTATAGTTGGTATAGGCTTACCTGTATTCCTGTACGATCGTTCTGAAGTTGGATTGACGCTTGTTATTGCAGGCGTACTACTTACTGCTGTATTTTCGGGACTGGCCATGCTTGCCAGCATTATTACAAGAGACAAGGCAAAAGGAATTGGGCTCTCGATACTACTTTGGTTCTATTTCGCCATCATCTTCGATGGATTGATCTTATTCATCCTGTTTCAATTTGCAGATTACCCTTTAGAAAAAGTTTCTATTGGCTTAACTGCCTTAAACCCGATTGATCTAAGCAGGATCCTTGTGCTTTTAAAAATGGATATCTCCGCAATGATGGGATATACAGGGGCAGTTTTTAAGGAATTTTTTGAAGGAGCAATGGGATATATTTTTATTAGTGTTGTAATGCTCTTCTGGATCTTTTCGCCCATTTTACTTGCGGTAAAAAAGTTTAATAAAAAGGACCTTTAATATTGGAAGTATTTGGTGAGGATAGATCTCATTCGTAAACGGTTTAAGGTTTGATTACCGTACAGGGCAATCCTTCATGCTATTGACTTGCTCTATTTTGTTCACTACCTGTAAGAGAGATTTTAAAGCGAGGGAATATAAATATCAAATCTTGCGCCTTGGTTTAATTCACCTGTCGCGGCGATAAATCCGGCGTGATTTTCGACAATTTTTTTCACTATTGCCAGCCCTATACCCGTGCCACTGTATTTTTCGCGGCTGTGCAAGCGTTGGAATACTCCAAATATCCTTTCTTTATATTGCGGCTCGAAGCCGATGCTGTTATCAGTTAAAGTGATGTGACAGTATTTTCTTCCTGCTATAAGCCTGTCGGGAGCCGAAGCAGCGACTTCATTTTTCAAATTTTCTCCACTGGAATACTTGCTCTTTATTATTATACGGGGCCGGATTTTGGGCGCTGAAAATTTTAGTGAGTTACCAATTAAGTGGTGCATCATCTGTTGAAACTGCAATGGGTTGACGTAGGCTTCACAAAGTTCAGTGCTTTCTATAATGGCTTTTTTTTGTTCTATAGTTTCCTGGAGGTCGCCTTTTACTTCGTCTATAATTTTATTAAGATCAGTGTTTGTAAATTTCCGTTCGTCGCTGTTAAGACGGGAATAGGCAAGTAAATCGCGGATGAGTGTTTGCATCCACGACGCGGAGTTCTGAATTCTGGATAAATCAACTTTCCCTTTATCTGATAATACAGCTTGTTCTTTTTTAAGCAGGAGGCTCGCAAACGTTTGTATTTTGCGTAACGGTTCCTGTAAATCATGACTGGATATGTAAGCAAATGATTCAAGATCTTTATTAGCAATGATTAGTTCCTGGGCACGTTTTTGTTTCTCATCGTTTTGGAATTCAAGTTCTTTGTTAGCAACGACTAATTCTGCGGCGCGCTTTTCTTTTTC
>JAQBNO010000211.1 GCA_028288485.1 Segetibacter sp. | reverse complement strand
ATACGCGCCAGCAATTAACATTGTGATAAACGTGCTTTGTTGCAGATAACTTCAATTTACCACCCACTAGCCCACGAGACAAATGGCGATCGGTAACACTTGCAGGGATTAAATTAAATAAAGGGATGAGCTAGTTGAAGGTTTATGTAGTGAGGGGTAACCGCCGGCTGCATTATTTTAAATTCAATAAACCGGTAAGCGGACAGCGCTCGGATAAACGTGGGTTAGGTTAAGCAGATATAAAATCCCCATTTAATTATAAGTACAACTTTTCGATTATCTTCAACCCCGCGTTGTTGTCAGAAATAGCAGGTCGTTCTTTCCCTATTTGCTTCATATGTGAGGTTTTATATCTGAATAAGCAGTGAATGTACAAGGGAGCCGGAGTTGTGGGGGACAATGCTGAATATTTCTTAAATAGGGAAACCAAAGAAACCTGTCCTTATCCAATTTCTCCGAATTATCCGTCCCGAACAATTGAAGCTGATGCTTTTATATTCGCGCAATAGTTTTTGCACAAGTATCAACGCATGATGCAACATAACGTTGGTGCAGCTTATCTTAATGTTTTGATTATTTTAAATGCCCGGTAAAAAACTGCTTTTTTCGCTGCTTATTTTATTAGCCTTTTCCAGGGTTGCTGCACAGCTTTGCCAGGGAAGTTTGGGCGACCCGATTGTTAATATAACTTTTGGTGCCGGAACTAACCCCGGTCCGCCGCTTGCTTCTACTAAAAATCTTCAATATTTTTCTCCCGATTGCCCCAACGACGGATTTTATACTGTCAGAACTAATACGACCCAATGTTTTTTTAACTCGTGGCATACGGTCAATTCTGACCATACCGGAAATGCAGACGGTTATTTTATGCTGATAAACGCTTCTTTACAAAAAAGCGAATTTTATGTTGATACCGTAAGGGGATTATGCCCGAACACAACTTATGAATTTGCAGCGTGGATCATGAATGTTATAAAACCAAGCTCCTGCGGCGGAAGGACTATAATGCCCAATCTTACCTTCAACATAGAAAAGCCCGATGGCACAGTTGTTCAATCGTATAGTACGGGAGATATACCGCCTTCATCGTCCCCTGCCTGGAACCAAAACGGCTTTTTCTTTACTACTCCCGTAGGTGTAACAAATGTAGTTTTACGCATATCAAACAACTCAACAGGAGGTTGCGGCAACGATCTTGGTATTGACGATATAACATTTCGTCCGTGCGGCCCGAGTTTGAATTCTTATTTCGTAGGAGAACCTGCAGGAAATGTTAAAGAGTGGTGCGAGGGTGAGGATACAGAAGTTGCGCTTAAATGCGATGTTTCTGCCGGCTATAACGATCCTTATTTTCAGTGGCAGCAAAGTACCGATGGCGGTAATACCTGGCTTGATATACCATCAGCCAATACTACTACGCTTAGCAGGCGTTTTCCTTCATCTACAGCTCCTGGCAATTACTTATATAGAATGACTGTAAGGCAACAGGCTGGTGTAGATTTGGCTTCTTGTCGCGTAGCTTCCGGCATTCTTACAGTTCGTATAAACAGCGTTCCTGATGCAACCATTTCGAGCAATTCACCTGTTTGTGAGGGTGGTGCTGTTACCCTTGCCCTCTCTGGTGCCGAACAATATAAGTGGACCGGGGTAAATAATTTTTCTTCTTCAGCAAAGTCTGTAACCATTAATAATGCACAACTTGCTAATGGCGGTAAATATTATGTGACGGTAACAAGTGTGAAGGGGTGCGTAAGTAAAGATTCGACCGAAGTTATTGTTTCACCTGTTCCGGTTGCTTCGGTAGCTTTTACCCGGCAGACTATATGCAAGGGTGAAAGTGTCTTTCTTAGTAGTTCAGGAGGTACTGCTTATAAGTGGTTTCCTTCTGTCGGTTTATCTTCTTCATCTATTGCAAATCCCGTTGCAACACCTGCTGAAACTATTAAGTATAATGTTGTTGTAGGTAATGGTTCCGTTTGTACTGATACTGCTATTGTAACTGTAAATGTTATAGCTACACCAATTGCTAATGCAGGTCCTAACCATGCAATCCACGAAGGGCAATCAGTAGAGTTGAATGGTAATATTATTGGCAGTAATTATACTTATAACTGGTCGCCCAATATCTATATTGACAGTGTACACACTTTACAGCCGAATGTAAATCCTGTAAGCGACACCAGGTATATTCTGAATGTAACCTCCAACGACGGTTGTGGTTTTTCTGCTGACACAGCTTTTATCAGGGTTTACAAAAATATTGTCATTCCGAATGCATTTTCTCCAAATGGTGATGGTATCAACGACACCTGGAACATAACAGCCTTGAATACGTATACTGATTTTGATTTTGCGGTTTTTAACAGGTATGGCCAACTTGTGTACCAGTCGAAAAGCTATAACCAACCCTGGAACGGAACTTATAACGGTAAGGCGTTACCCGCGGGTACGTATTATTATGTACTCAATTTAAGGAATGCCTTGCCCATGCAAAAAGGCTACATAGTTATTCTGCGCTAAAAAGCAGGTGCTTGATGTTTCAACCATTCATGAACGATTTTTATTTGTTTTGGGTCAGGCATTACAGCTTTGTTTTTACATCGTTGCGTCGCAGTACGTTCATCGGCCGTAATTCGGATCGACGGTTCCCAAAGTTTTATTGACAATGGAGAGTAGTGAGTTGTTAACAGGGTGAATATAATTACCTAACGCACACTAATTATTCAATGTTGTTTACTAGAGAAGGTTGAATAGCGTATCAACCAGTAAAAGTGAGTGACACAACAATGATGAATAAAGAACTAAAGCCGGCTACCCAAAAACTCAGCCTTAAGTTAACAGCAATAATTCACCACTCACCCCTTACAATTATTTGAACACCGGGTACTTTTTCTCTCCTTTCGCGTCGAACCATAGTACCTGGTTCATTTTATCATCTTCACCACCATCAATCTCGTTAAAGACTGAATTGGCTGAAAGTTTAGCGAAGTATAAGCTCTTGCCCTTTAGTTGGCTGAGCTGCTTGTTCATTTCATTTAGCGGAACCTTGTTTGGAACAAAATGATAAGTATAGTCTGTTTTTTTATTGGTGAAGCAATCGAACATAGGAAGGGCAGAAGCGTCTATAACATTCATCGGCGGAATGCCCAGGATCTGCTCAATAGTTCTAACCATCGAAGTCTGGTTGTAATTGGTGTGTACGGTTTTTTGAAGGGTAGAATACTTGCTGATTACCAGCCCCGTTGTTCTGTATGATGAAATATGATCCCATCCTGACTGAGAATCATCTTCGGTTACAAAAACTACCGTAGAATCCCAAAAGCGGCTTTTGGTTATTGCATCAATTATTCTTCCCAGGGCCAGGTCGTTATCCGCAACCATTGCCTTTGGTACCGGGAAACCGGGAGACGTTCCTGCAGTATGATTATTTGGTAACGACAAAACCATTAATTCAGGAAGCTGGTCGCCGGGTTGATTTTCAAAATGTTTCCATTCTTTTAAAAATATGTCAGCACGTAGCTGGTCGGGAAAACTAATGTTATCACAATCGGGAAATTCAGGTGAGATGATAGGTCTTAGCCTTGCGATAGTACTTGTATTTTTAAGGGCTACCGACTCCTTATTCATCAATTTGTTGTAGAAGTCGATCCATTTCAATTTTTTATCGTAGATCGTCGTGCAGGCTTCTCCATACACGCGTACTGTTTTACCATGGTCTAAAGCATTGTTCCAGATAAAGCCGGTTTTATTATATACCAATGCGTCTGTTTGACGGTGAGGATAACTTCTGAACCAGGCGCGTACATTTTTCTGCACATAATCTGAAACCATAGCTGCATCAGTCCATTGGTGTCCTTCTGCAGACGATTTTCCTGAAGCATAGTAATTATCCATCAACGAAAAATCTGCAGCTAGTTTATGTTGGTTAGGCGTTATGTTTTCACCATAAATACACAACTCCGCATCGCCGCGGCCCTGTTTGATATCGCCAAAAACCTGGTCATAAGTTTTATTTTCTTTAATGATATAAATAACGTGTTTAAAAACAGAGGGCTCTCCAATTCTTTCAGGCACCGGTTTAGGGGCTACATTTTTTCTTGCAGGAAGGTTGGTCAGCGCTATCCGGTTAAACAGGTTTAAGCTTTTTACCTGTTCGGTATAACTTTTCAATTCATTTTTGCCCGGAACTGCAATAATGCTTAAGGAAGCAAGTTGCTTATGAATGCTGTAAGCGTTAACTGGTTTCCCATTCAATCGTTTTAAATCCTTTGGCTCCGACTGCACCCGTGCACCTTTTGCTTCGAGGTTGGTTACATATAGATGTTGATTAACTAAAGCAATACCCGAAGGGTAAGCTTCGGTCGGTATGTAACCCATTATTTCTGTTTTCCCAATCCCCTTCACCGATACTTTTTTTCCCAGTTTTATTACAGCTATTGCATTATCCAATCCATTGGCTACATATAAGCGGGTACCTGTAGAATCGACTAATAAACCATTCGGACTACTACCATAATACACGTTATGCTTTGAAAATAAACCTACTGCAATTGAATCAATAACCTGCTCGTTATTAACGTCAATCACACTAACAAAATCGCTATTGCCATTTGTAACATATAAAAAACGATTGTCACCGCTGCCAACGATTGCGTTGGGATGTAACCCTAATTGTAATTGATTTATTGCACTTCCATTCTTTGTATCAATTATTGACAAATTTCCTTGTCTTGTAGCTCCCGTGGCAGGATCGGTATAGGCTCTTCCCCACGGCGTACCTGCATTTTCGCTGGTAGTATCCGCAACGATCGGTCCGGCCCAATTTGTAACATATGCCTTGCTATCTATTATGTACAAACCAAAAGGAGCTACCCCGGTCGCAGCCGTCCAAACAATTTGCTTATTGGTAAAATTAATTTTGAGTAAACGGTTGTTGCCGTTTTCAACTACATATAAATAAGGAACGCCCTCTTCAACCCTATAAATTACCTGGTTAGGCAGCGCGGTTGTTGCAGGGGCAATTGCTTTTAATTGTATTGCAGAAACATTTTTTATGTCAGAACCATTCCATTCAGCAATCATTACAAATGCGCGATCCACGCCTTTACCTGCTCCACCCCAGGTTATATAGGTAACATTATTGTAACTGAAAGCTGCAATTCCTGAATAGGTGCTCATGACATCTTTATAGGCGGTGTTTTCGGGAAACGTCCACCGCTTTTTGACTTCCTTACTTTTTGTATCAAGAATTGCGAAACCATACCTGTCTTCAACTGCAATGAATTTATTGCCCGGCAAAGGTGCCACGTCGAGTGTATGGTTTTCGTATTCGGGGTTTCCATAACTCACCACTTTGCCTGCTGATTTTATCAGACGGTTGAAGGGCATTTGTGTAAAAGAGGTTTGTGCGTTCAATGTGCTGTCATCAGTAGCAATACGGTAATTCGTTTTGGGCTGAGCTGCCAGGCTGAAACCAGAAACGAGAAGAGAGATAAGCAGTAAAATTTTCATATTGTTGGCAAGATACTTTTATAAAAAGGTGAATTTATATCAGCGTGGATAATCGAGAGTTGCAAAATATAATTAAATGATTGTCGCCGCTTCATTACCAGTTGATTAATTAATCATTGTCGTATTATTAATTCTCTTTCTACCGGCAAATACAACTGGTCACTTTCGCATATTTGCACTGCTTTGATAAGGCTCGTGATTAAGGCAGCACCAAGCAAAGTGTTCTAACTGTGAAGTCGAAAATCAAAAGTTGGTGTATAAACAACTTGTCGTCGTCGGTGGTATGAAAATATACAGTAAAAATGCCCGCCTGGCCTATCGCTGTTCGAACGGGAGTGACACAATCTAAGTTGCGGGATCGACAAATGTGGTATCCCGATGTTAAACAAAACCTGGCAAAGTGAAATAAAAAATTATTATGATTTTGACAATATTCAAAGTAATAAGGCCGTTTCTGCGGATATTATTATTTAATTGCCAAGTGAAAATTTTTTTATCTAGGATTAAACTTTCTTCAACATGTTCTATTTAAAGAAAGTAAACGATATTTTTCTGTTAGAAGCAGAATTGAAGAAACTTAAAATTCTGTACGCAGAATTGTTGAAAAAACCGGCAGCTTCTTCTTCTCTAAACGAAGTAAGGAGAATGATTAAAGTACTTTCGGCCAGAATTAATGTTTTGAAAATGGAAAACGTAATTCATTCCTAGTTTCCGTCACTTTTCACAAACCTCAATTGGCAACCGTTCCAAAATTTTTCTTTTGGCTCGTAATTCCTTACGTTATACCTAAAATTTGGCTTTCAAAATCTATACGGCAACATTATTCGTTTTCCTGGTATTATCTAATTCGTTTTCTTTTAAGCGGCACTATTGTATACTGGCATAGTTTTTCCAGCTGTTCAAATTCAAAAATGATCTTATGCAAGAATTACCACTCCTGAAACCAGACGACAAAAACGACTATGATAGTAAGAATGAAACTATTTCGGAACTCGCTCACCGTCATTTAACTGATGAAAACCATACTACCAGCGATGAAGAGCTGATGAACGCGAAAGTTGAGTTGAGCAGTGATGCGAAAGGAGATAATGAAAACGGTGCTGAAGCAGCAGATGCTGATGATACTTTATCAGGGATCAGCCCTGTGCCAAACCCCTATGATGTAGTTAGTTCGTAAATTCTTTGAACTTCTTTTTCTGTAGTGAGGGTAGATGCGGATATTACAGAAAAAAAATTATTGTAGTATTTGAAAGTTATTAGAGATGCTAATATTTACTTAGTTGAAAACGGTGGGGCGTTTAATAACTTTGCTATTTAACTTCTGACACTGGGAATTGTAGTTCCTTTACGTTAAGTCTTACAATAGAATCTTCTGGTTAGAAACTATAAAACAGGCTGTTATTTAATACAAATTTTTCGCGGGGCGGTCGTTGGTTTGTTAAAAAATATTCATTACTGAATAAGTCCTTAAACTGTTGAACAATGGAAGCATAACTAATGGGTTTGACAAGATAAAAATCGGCTCCATATTTATAACACGTATCAATATCCTTATTGCTACCGGAGGTAGAATACATCACAACTTTTATTGAACTTAACCGAGGATTACCTTTTATTTCCCGCAAACATAAAATGCCGTTTTTGAAAGGCATGTTTATATCTAGAATAATAATGTCTGGTTTTTTAGATGTTTCCATCAAAGAAGACAACATTGCTCCATTGTTACTTCTTAATATTTCCAATGATCCACAAATGGATAAAATTGCAGAATTAAACAAATAAAAGTCATCGTCGTCATCTTCCGCAAGTAAGATTTTTTTAATTTGCACGGTTGGTAATTCCAGATTTGGATCAAAACAAATTGCTGTATTTCTATTGATCGGTGTAGCAACCATAATTCAAATTTTTCTTTTTTGCTGTATTTTTAAATGATGCTTTCTTGAAAAATTAATGTTTTGTCTTATGTCGATTTCCGTATATAAACGAATGACGGGTACGAGTAATTATGGGTACTGAAATATTTCTTCCTGTCTGTAACGAAATTGGTGGCCTTCAATTGTCACGTTTACCAGTAAATGTTTTATTCGGGTATAGAAATGTCGGTTTGGATTATAATTTAATGAAGCGTTATCGATATTTGTAATTTGTTATTTGTTATTCATCTCCAATAATCATTACGGTATTAAGAATATAAGTACGGTAATTAACCGGTAATAGTACAATTAAACCACTTCACTTTTTAATTAATTCTTTAATTTTCAAAATTGTATTAATTATGTTCGTTTCGCACCTTATTGATTGTTCTCCAATTTACATTCTTGGATCGTTGAGTTTATTATTCCTCGTTAAATTATACCTGTATTTCGAGGCTGAAAAAACCTGGGATCCAAGCAAGTTTTTCCATTATTCAAAGAATGACCTGAAAATGACTATGGGAAAGGAGTTAAGGAGTTTGAGAAAGAGTCAAAACTTGCTAACCAAAGCTTTCTTAATTTTAATACTGTTATTGACTTTTTTCTTATTCTTAAATCATTTAAGGCACTAGCTTGCCCGCAGTCTGTTGATTGTAATGTATTACATTTTACACCGTTCCCCACCTCATGGAATAATCAGTTTCCCTACTACCGAACCTTTACTAATTATCCTTATTTTTCTTTAAACGCTTTTGGCGTTACCCCGAACTTAGATTTAAAGACAGTAGAGAAATAGGCGGGAGATGAAAACCCGACCTTATAGGCAATCTCGCTAATATTAAATTCTTCATGCTGCAAAAGATATTTTGCTTTTTGAAGCCTGCAGTTCAGGATGTAATCGTTCACGTTTATGTTCAGTAACGCCTTCACCTTTCTATATAATTGTACACGTGAAACTCCTAACTGCTTACACACGTCGTCTACAGCAAATTCTTCGTTCGAAAGGTTGCTTTCTACCAGCGATGTAAACTCACTTACAAATTTTTTGTCGAGTTTGCCAATAGTATGGGTTTTAAGATTAGAAGGCAATTCCGATGTAAAATGTTCTTTTAACATTGCCCGGTTCGATAACAGGCTTTTAATAGTATGTTCAAGGAACTGAACATTAAAAGGCTTGGTAATATATACATCGGCCATGGTCTTCATGCCTTCGATCTGGTGTTCGATATTTGTTTTTCCGGTTAACAAAATAATAGGAATGTGTGAGGTACGTATATCGGTCTTAATGATGTTGACTAAAGTTAAACCATCTTTACCGGGGATAACAACATCGCTGATGATTAAATCAGGAACAGCATCAAAAGCTTCTTTCAGTGCAGATTGACCGTTTTCTGCTTCCAGTATTTCGTAGTTGGTCTGCAGTTTCGTCTTGAGGAAAAGCCGCAGTTCTTCGTTGTCTTCAATAATTAGTATCGAATGTTCTTTTTCTGTTTTAATCCCTTCCATCCCATTTTTGGTCGCTTGGTCCGGTTCCAGATCGCTGGTATAAACTTTCTCATCTTCGTACAGAACCGGAGAGTCTCCGCGGCTTTCTGCCATGTGATGTTTTTCTAAATGCGCGTTTCCCAGTGGCAATTGTATTTCAAACGTTGTCCCTTTCCATTTTTCACTGGTTACAGTAATCGATCCTTTATGAAGCTTGATCAGTTCTTTCGATAAGGCCAGCCCGAGGCCTGATCCTTTATGATTTTCATATTCGCCCTGGTAAAACAGTTCGAAAGCATTATTAACAACGTCTTCCGCCATGCCTATGCCATTATCTTCTACCTTAATAATCGCCTGGTTAGCATTTTCGTTTTTATTAATATAAATATGTACATACCCTGAATC
>JAQBNO010000192.1 GCA_028288485.1 Segetibacter sp. | reverse complement strand
AAGAATGTTTTTTGTTGTCGGCCGTGAACTTTACCCAACATTGTTGTGTCACTCACTTGTACTGCAAATGAATATTGAAGGGCTCGTTTTTTAGGGCTTTAAACATTAACGTGTTTCTGTTAACCTTTTCTAAACCACCGGTTTACTTGTTATTGCAATTATTTGTCTAAAGTCTTTCCTGATTTGCTTGCATTTCCCTTCAGCTTTAGCTAATATTACAAATAATTACAACATAACTGCTGGGTCTAATACTTGTAAGACCCTTGTGTTTCATCCATAGCCTCTGGCATATTTTTCTACAGCACGGATTTCATTCTACCTGACCATTCATTCTTTCCTCGAATTCAAAAAATTATATCTGATGAAGATATCCGTATACCCAATTATTACCGTGATCGCCTTTAGTCTTCAGGGACTCTTCGCTCAATCTAAAATTTCGGGTTTTGTAAAAGACGAGGATGGAAATGCCATTAGCCAGGCAAATGTGTCGTTATTAAAGTTGAAAGACTCAAGCGTAATTAAAGAAATAGCTTCTTCAAATGCCGGTTTTTTTGCTTTTAATAACATAGCCGCAGGCAGGTATATTATTACAGGTACATTTATAGGGTTTAAGCAAGCTTATTCTACACCCATTAGCACTTCCAAATCAGCTGGTCATATAAATTCAGGAACCCTTACATTAAGCAAACAGACTGCGCAGTTAAATAAAGTGACAGTTACTGGCAAAAAACAGATGTTTGAACAGCAGATAGACAGAATGGTGATCAATGTGTCAAGCAGTATTACTGCCCCTGGTAGCACTGTACTGGAAGTTTTAGAGCGGTCACCTGGGATTGTTGTAGACCGTCAAAATAATACGCTATCCATGAATGGTAAAAATGGAGTGGTAATAATGATCAACGGTAAAATAAGCCGGGTACCGGTTTCTTCTGTCATGCAAATGCTGGCAGGCATGAGTGCAGGAAACATCGAAAAAATAGAGCTGATTACAACTCCTCCTGCAAATTATGATGCAGAAGGAAACGCAGGCTTCATAAATATAGTTTTAAAAAACAACCCGCAATTCGGTACCAACGGCTCTTACTCAGCTACCGCTGGCTATGGAAGGGGATTTGTATCAGCGGCAAGCGTTAATTTCAACTACAGGAGAGAAAAAGTAAACTTGTACGGAGATTGTTCATTTTCCAGGATTCCTTACAGCCAGGACATCACATTTTACCGTAAAGTATTAAACCAGGGAACAGCGATTGAAAATTACCTGAGTACAAACAGAGACGCACAGCGTACTTTCATCGATGCCAGGATGGGTGTGGATTATGAGCTCAGTAAAAAAACGATTGTTGGTGCTTTAATCTCCGGGTATGACAGTCGTTGGACAATGAATGCGCAAAACAACACTGACATATTTTTAAATCAAAAACTAGATACAGTTTTAAAAATTACGAACCACGAATTGCATGATTTGTACAACTATGGAGCAAACCTGAATGTACAACATAACTTTTCAGCTGATGAAAAACTTATCCTTAATATTGATTATGTTCACTACAAAGATCATAACCCTACCGATTACCTGAACTCATATTTCAACGGAACCGGCGATTTTCTTTATAATCGAAAGACAAAAAGCGGCAAGGAAACGCCAATAACCTTCTGGGTGGAGAATGCTGATTATTCAAAAAAATTAGGGAAAAAATTGACTATGGAGGCTGGTATAAAAGCAACGTTCTCCACTTTTACTAACGATGTAGGTGTGGACCGGGAAAAGGATAACAGATGGGTGACGGATAATAGCCTTACTGCAAAATATAGTTTAAAGGAAAGGATCACCGCCGCCTATACAACTTTCAACATAACGATAAATGATAAAATGAGTGCAAAAGTGGGTGCGCGATACGAATACACTAACTCCAATTTAGGAACTGCTTCATTAAAAAATATTGTAGACCGGCACTATGGAAACTTGTTTCCAAGCTTTTTTTTATCAAACAAAATCAGCGAAAAAAATTCTATTAATTTTTCATATAGCCGTCGCATTACCCGGCCTACTTTTAATGACATGGCTCCATTTGTATATTTTGTTGATCCTAATACATTTTTCTCGGGCAACCCTGCTTTACAACCTTCCATAGCCGACGCTGTAAAGACCGACTACATTTTTAAAAAGTGGGTATTTTCACTTTCATATTCCTTTGAGGCTCGGCCTATCACAAATTTTTCACCTAAGGTAGATCCGGCTACGAATACACAAACACTCGCTGCAGAAAATCAAAAAAACAAGAAGACGGCTGCGCTAACATTGTCTCTTCCAATAACAATAAATAATCGCTGGAAGATGCAGTTTAATTTTATTGGAACATGGCAGCAGTTGAATGCCATTTATAAAAATGACCCGTTTGTGATAGAGCAGAAATACTTCAATCTTAATACTTCACAAACTATTAATTTACCAAAAGACTATTCTCTTGAACTTTCAGGATATTATATAACGCCTACAGTCTTTAGTGTTTACCTGGTAGAAGGGTTTGGGTCGGTGAATTTCGGAATGCAAAAGAAATTAAAAGAGAACAAAGGAACACTTCGTTTTGCAATCAGTGATGTTTTAGGGCCGCCTCACTATAAACTTTCTATTAACCAGCCAACACAAAATCTTGCCGTAAAAGGAGACCTTCAATTCGTCCGCACAACCTTCAAACTAACTTTTACGCATAGTTTTGGAAATGACAAAGTAAAGGAAAGAAGGAGCCGTCCGACAGGATCAGAAGAAGAAAAGCAGCGAGTAAATGCAAACAATTAATAAATTTATAAACGCCAATACCTTAAATTACTGGAGGTTCAAAAATACCTTGCTTTTGGTTCCGAGGCTACAAATTGTTCCTTGCTTGTGCTATTGTGAAGATTCAAATCATTTCTGCACGTGAGGTTGGAATTGGAGTCGCAATCGTTTCAACTGCACCTTCTTTAAAACGATGAATAAAGATTTACAGCACAAGAGTGCGACGCAACAATGCCAAATGGAATTAATAAAGCTGGTACCCAAAAGAATCTTATGAATCAAGCAAAAACTCTGTTCTGTAAGTACGTTGCGGCTAACAGCATTTACCAAAACACAGTATACAAAGCAACCAACACACCAACAATAATAATTGAACCTACCACAAAATCGGGCGAAACCCGGAACAGCGATTTATCAACTTCAATTACATGCGTATCGTTTGCAGGTTTGGGTTTTACAAGGCTCATCACAATCATTAAGCCGGCAATTACTAAAAATGTTATTCCCATCCGGTCGAGGAAAGGATAATC
>JAQBNO010000166.1 GCA_028288485.1 Segetibacter sp. | reverse complement strand
ATGTAGTACCTTAAAGTTCTTACTAATTGCCTAATTGGGAGTAAATATTTGTAGAATGAAAATAGGCGAACTGATAATTTCAGACAAAGAGATTTTAGGCGGCACGCCGGTTTGTAGGTACAAGGGTTCCGTTAAAAAACTTATTCGATTACCTTGAAGCCTGAGGTCGCTTAGAAGATTTTTTAAATGACTTTAATTTACCTCGTACACATTGTTGCAATATTAGAGTTTTCGGCAAAACTATTAACTGAACAAAAGGTGTATGAAAATTTTGCGGGATGAGCAGTTGCTGGTAAAATTGAAGTATCGTTTAATACTATGTTCCAGGTTGTTACTGTCACAGACATGAAATGGCTGGAAATAGAGGACCAGGAACTTTTATGAAAACTAATGAGGAACAGTTCACTGTATTTACGACAAATGATCAGCGTTTAAAATTTCAAATCAATATAAGAAATCTTAGTTTTTGTTTTATTGACCTTAACTTTTATTCAAATCGTTATGAAGATCTGATTTCTGTTATTTCACCCTTAAATGCTGAACTTTTGAACTCAAGCAAAAAATGCTATCTGATCAAGAACGGCTCAAGCGTATTTACATTTTTATAGATCATGAACTTTATTGGCGAATTAAAAAATTAATGTGGAGACTTTATTTTGATTGAGATTTATTAAAATAGTTAACTAACAAACACCTTCAACTCGTCGGCCAGTTTCCGGTCATTACTTAACCGCGGAACTTTATTTTGTCCGCCAAGTTTACCCACACTTTTCATATAATCAATAAAACCGTTCCTTCTTACAGTGGAGATTTTTAAAGGCTCAAGGATGCTGCCGCTAATAAGATCTTCGTAATACACGTTTTTATTACGAAGGTTATCATCCACTTTTTTTGAGAAAGAAATAAGGTCGTTTGGCCGGCTTTCAAATTCGATGAACCATTCGTGGTAACTTTTTCCTTTCGTTTGGCTAATATATGGAGCTACCGTAAACTCAACGATTTTTACGTTCTCTTCGTTTGCCGCTTTTAATAATGCATATTCAACCTCTTCGGCAATAACGTGCTCGCCAAAGGCCGAAATAAAATGCTTGATCCTCCCGCTGACAATAACTTTATACGGGTCGGTACTGATAAACTTTATCGTATCACCAATATTATAGGCCCACAAACCCGCATTGTTACTGATTATCAGGGCATAATTTTCTCCAACCTTCACATCTTTTAAAGAGAGCCTTGAGGGGTTTTCATTAAAAATTTCACCTGCAGGAACAAACTCAAAAAAGATCCCTGAGTTTGTATTTAACAACAACCCGGGCTCTTTATAATTGTCCTGGAAAGCAAAAAAACCTTCTGAAGCCGGGAACAACTCAATTGTATCAATTGGTTTCCCAATGCTGTCTAGCAATTTGGCTTTGTATGGTTCAAAGTTTACCCCTCCCTGTACCATTACAGAAAAATTAGGGAATAAGTCTTTTATCTTTTTGCCGGTCCTTTCGGTCAGCCTGTCGAAATACATTTGCATCCAAGGTGGAATGCCACTGATGAGCGTCATGTTTTGATCCATGGTTTCGTCAACAATTTTATCGAGCTTGGTTTCCCATTCCTCGATGCAATTCGTATCGTAACCCGGAAGCTGGTTTGTTCGCAAGTATGCCGGCACATGATGGTTCACGATTCCACTCAGCCTGCCGGTGTGAATGCCATTTACACTTTCCAATACAGGAGAACCGCTTAAAAAAATAAGTTTACCACTAACAAACTCATAGTTACCACTTACTGCCATATAGCAGAGCAAAGCATTACGTGCAGTATTGATGTGGTTGGGAATGGATTCTTTGGTAATAGGAATGTATTTAACACCGCTGGTCGTTCCGCTGGTTTTTGCAAAATAAACAGGCTTCCCTTTCCAAAGAACGTCAGGTTCACCTTTTTTTACTTTTTCGATGTAGTTTTTTAATTGTTCATAATCTCGTATGGGTACGGCATTTTTAAAATCACCATAAGAAGTAATTGAACCAAAACCATGATCTTTTCCAAACAAAGTATTTCGACCGGTTGTCAGCAGACTTTTAAAAATTTTATCCTGGTCAGCGTTTGCAGTATGAGCGCCTTTTTTTATTTGATTATAAATGTAAGATGCAAAAGGCCTGGCCAGCAATGATTTCAGGGTCATATGGACTGTTATAATGGGAAGCAAAAATAGAGAAACGTTAATGGAGATCACGAATATTTAACAGGTTGCGACTTTTTAATACAGTTTATGTGTTCATAAAAATTAAAATTGGCTAATTTTTTCCATATTTTTAAATATTGCTCATTTTTGTAAAAGTGAAATCGTTACCTTTGCACTCCTAATTTTGGAAAAGTTATGTTTGCAGTAGTAAAAATCGCAGGACAACAATTTAGAGTACAGGCTGGACAAAGTTTGTATGTACCTCACCTGCAAGGTAAATCCGGAGATCAAGTTGAGTTCAGCGATGTGCTGTTAACCGACGATAACGGAAACCTTTCTTCAGGCGCAGGAGTATCAGCAAAAGTTACCGCCGAGATCATTAGCGATCTTGTTAAAGGCGATAAAGTAATTGCTTTTAAAATGAAAAGGAGAAAAGGATTTCGTAAGAAAAAAGGGCACAGAACCCAGTATACTCAAATTAAAATACAAAGCATTGCTTAATATTTTTGGTTTCTGATGTAAAGGATTTATCAATTTAAAGTCTTTACTCAATCTCAAAATACCGCAATCTCAAAATCGTAAAATAAGTATTATGGCTCACAAGAAAGGTGAAGGCTCCGTAAAAAACGGCCGTGACTCACAAAGTAAGCGTTTAGGTGTAAAAATATTTGGCGGCCAGGCTGCTATTTCAGGAAATATTATACTTCGTCAACGTGGTACACAATACCATCCTGGTAAAAATGTGGGTGTAGGTAAAGACTTTACTTTATTTGCATTAACTGATGGATTGGTTGCATTTAAGAAGGGAAGAAACGACAGAACAACAGTATCAGTGGTTGATGAAGTTGCTACTGAAGTAGCGCCCGCTTAATTAATTTTTGGCGGTTGGGAATTAGTTTTTAATTTTATTGGATATTTACTAACCATTAAATTTTAAAAACAATGGCAAAGGCACAAAAAGCCGCTGCTCCTAAGAAGGCTGCTGCTGAACCAAAAGCCGCTGCTCCTAAGAAAGCTGCTGCTCCCAAAAAAGCCGCTGCACCTAAGAAGGCCGCTGCTGAACCTAAAAAAGCTGCTGCTCCTAAAAAGGCTGCCGCTCCCAAGAAAGCCGCTACTCCTAAAAAAGCTGCTGAACCAAAGAAAGCCGCTGCTGCTCCTAAAAAAGCCGCTGCGAAGAAAACGGCAACACCTAAAAAGGCTGCTGTTGAACAACCTAAGAAAGCCGCTGCTAAAAAGGCCGCTGCTGAACCAAAGAAAGCCGCTGCTGCTCCTAAAAAGGCCGCTGCGAAAAAAGGCGCTGCAAAGAAATCTTAAGTAGATTTTAGCATGCTCACATAATTAAAAGTCCCGGTCTCCGGGACTTTTTCTTTACTAATGGATCCTGTCACCTCTCGCTGTTAATTCCTTCATCACTCCAGCTTCGTATTCAAGCCATTGTTGCCAACGTTTTCTAACCTTTTCTTTTTCAACGTAGGTTTCTGCAAGTTCGATGAACAGGGTATAATGCCCGGCTTCACTTTCCATAAATCGTCTGTAAAAATTGCTCAGGTAGCTATCATTTAACCCTTCGCTCAGTCTTTTAAACCGTTCGCAACTCCTTGCTTCAATTAAAGCAAAAATTAATAGTTTATCTAAAAACCTGTCTTCATCACTGCCATCCTTCTTTTGAAATGGCATCAGTTTATTTACATATTCATCTTTGCGCTGTTTCCCAAGCTGAAGGTTTCTCTTTCGTAACTCCTGCAATACCAACCTGAAATGTCCCCATTCTTCTGTAACAATTGGTGCCAGTTCTGTTACCAGTTTTTCTTTTTCTGAATACCGTTGAATTAATGATATGCAGCTGGTTGCCGCCTTTTGTTCGCAATAAGCGTGGTCGGTTAAAATTTCTTCTAACGAAATTGAAGCAAGGTCAGCCCAACGGGGATCAGTTGGTAGATGTAATCCCAAAATGTTCTTCTGGTATTCTGATTCCGGTTCCATAAGCTTATATAATTTTTGTACATGATTTAAGTCGTGCTAAAGCCCTACTTTGAAGGTGGCAAATATCTGAAATGAAAAGTTAGTAAGAAGTTGTTTCCTGCTTTTATTATTGGTACCGGTATGGCTTGGTTTGCAGGTAAATGCGAAAGCTATTTTTTTTATACCAGCTTCAACTCGTTAAGCATCATTGTTGCGTCGCAATCACTTCATCTGCATACCGGTGAGCCACGGCGGCCTTCATTGCTGATATTGCTGTAAAAATATTAGCAGCTTTAGAGGCAAAAGATTTTAGAGTAGAAGCGGTGTTTGTTTAGCTTTTGCACCACATGGTCAAATAGGTAACAATCGAATATCAACGCTGACATGAAAAGATGCGGTAAAAGTGAGTGACATTACATCCAAAGGAGTCGTTAGGCAAAAGGATCCTTCCGGCAGCCGGGATGCACAAGTAACAAATGGTGGTTACAAAAAAACAATCAACTCAGTTAAGCTGTATGAATAACAATTGCTATTGCCTCTAAAAAATGTATTTTCGGCACTCATTGTTTATTTATGAGAATCGTGCCTTTTATTATTTGTGCCATAATTACAACGGCGTTAGTTATTGCATTGAATATTCCATTAACCATTGGCGGCAATAAAACGCCTTGCATTGGCGCTTTTTTAAGTCCCCAACAAGGTTTCTGGCAAAACGCAGAGCCAACGAATTATGACTTCAACCAGTCGCTTAAATTTTCTAACCTGCATGGAAAAGTGGATGTTTATTTTGATGACAGGTTAGTGCCTCATATTTACGCTGAGAAAGAAAACGACGCCTATTTTGTGCAGGGTTTCCTGCATGCAAAGTTCAGGCTTTGGCAGATGGAATTTCAAACGCATGCAGCAGCAGGACGACTAAGTGAGATCATGGGTGCAACGAGTGGTGAAACTAATTTTCTTAGAATAGATAAACATTTCAGGAGGTTGGGAATGGTGTACGGGGCAGAACAATCTTTGCAAAAACTTGAGGCCGACCCAATAACAAAAACTGAAACTGATGCTTATACCGCCGGTGTAAATGCCTATATAGCTTCATTAAAACCTAACCAGATCCCTTTTGAATACAAACTGCTGAATTACCGGCCTGAAAAGTGGACCAATCTTAAAACACAGTTGTTTTTAAAGTATATGTCGTACACCCTTGCAGGCGGCGATTCCGACTTTGAAATGACCAATGCAAAAAGTATATTTTCTGCAGCAGACTTTGAAAAATTATATCCTACCACGCAGGACAGCTTAGACCCGATAATTCCTAAAGGAACTTTGTTTGAACCGGCAAGTGTGGTGACAAAGAAACCTGCAAATACAGACTCGGTCTATTATCCTTCAGCGGTGGTACTTGATACGCCGCTTGTTATCCAGCCCGACAGGAGAAACGGGAGTAATAATTGGGTAGTTGCCGGGAGCAAAACAAAAAGTGGTGCACCCATTCTTTGCAACGATCCTCACCTTGGACTTAATCTTCCCTCGCTTTGGTATGAAATGCAGATTTCTACTCCCAATTATAATGCTTATGGTGTTACTTTTCCCGGGACACCTTCAATAATTATTGGCTTTAACGATAGTTGTGCGTGGGGTGTAACAAATGCAGGCAGAGATGTAAAAGACTACTACGAAATCGAGTTTCGCGATAGTACCATGGAGGAGTATATGTATAATGGTTCCTGGACAAAATCCAAATTCAGGAATGAGATTATTAAGGTGAGGGGACAAGCCAGTGATACTGAAAGAATTGCGATGACTGTGTTTGGCCCGGTAATGTATGATAAAAAGTTTCCTGACATTTTAAAGGATGGGAAGTATTATGCCGTTCGCTGGAAAGCACATGATAGCAGTAATGAATTGCTCACATTCAATAAGCTTAACCACGCCAGAAATTTTATTGACTACATCAGGGCCATTTCTACTTATCAAACCCCCGGGCAGAATTTTGTGTTTGCATCTAAGGCTGGTGACATAGCCATTCGCCAACAAGGGCAGTTTCCGGCAAAATGGCTGAGACAGGGCGACTTTTTAATGCCTGGAATTGACAGCAGTTATTTGTGGCAGGGCTTTATTCCTTCCAGGGAAAATCCGACTTTGCTTAATCCTGACCGCGGCTTTCTAAGTAGTGCAAACCAGTTGGCTACTGACGAAACTTATCCCTATTACCTGGGCGGCATACCGGAGATCTATCGGGGGATGATCATTAATCGAAAGCTTAGCCAAATGAACAGTATTACCTTGCAGGGGATGCAGCAATTGCAAACAGACAATTATAATGTTTTTGCTGAAATGACCCGCCCGCTGTTATTAAAGTACCTGGATGAGAGTAAGCTGAGCCCGGATGAAATAAACTACCTGGACAAATTAAAAAGCTGGAACCTGAGAAGTGATAAAAATGAGGAGGGGCCAACGATATTTAAGTTATGGTGGGACAGCGTACAGGTATCGGTTTTTAAAGATGAATTTCTGCAAACAGATCTTCCTTTAAAATGGCCCGATGAAAACACTTTACTGGAGGCTTTGCTTAAAGACAGTGCATATAAATTTGTAGACGACATTAGAACATCGGCAGTTGAAAATATCAGCGACATTGTTTTAAGCGCTTTTAAAGAGGCGTTCAAAGAAATGAAAGAGGCTGATGTCGAAAACAGGCTTGCATGGGGGAAATTTAAAGATACGGGTGTAAGGCACTTGTTGCGATTGCCGGCTTTTAGCCGGTTACACTTACCAGTTGGGGGCGGAGTGAATATAATTAATGCTACTTCGGGAAATCATGGTCCAAGTTGGAGAATGATCGTTCAGCTTAGCGATAATATTGAAGCGTATGGGGTATATCCCGGCGGGCAGAGTGGCAACCCCGGCAGTAAATATTATGACAGCTTTATTGATAGTTGGGTCGAGGGAAAGTATTACCCATTGCTGTTTTTATCGCATGAAACGGCTCGAACAAGTAACAAAATGAAGTATACCATGACATTTTCAGAAGCTTAAAATCGTTAGATGAAATTCTTAGTTGCATGCTTTCTTACCACCCTGTTGAGCTTTGCAGGTGGTTTATTTTTTCCCTGGTGGGTTATAGCCATTGCCGCATTTGTAGTGGCAGCAGTTGTGCCATTACGGTCATTCCAGGCATTCTTATCGGCATTCCTGGCTTTGTTTGTACTTTGGGGCCTGCTGTCATTTTTTATAGACCTGCAGAACCAACATATCCTCGCAACAAAAGTTGCCGCAATTCTGCCTTTAGGCGGTTCTTATATCGCTGCAATTCTTGTAACTGCGTTTATAGGTGCTGTTGTTGCCGGGTTTGCTGCTTTAACGGGAAGTTACTTAAGAACACCTGCCCGCAAAGCTGTTTAATATTACATACCAACATTGTTTTTCATGGGTCGAAACGTAAAGTTGAATTTTTTATGATACCAGCTTTAGTACGGGAAGCATGGTCGCCGCCGATACATCGGCGCGGTTCAAAAGCAGTTTTTCATAGTCCGATTTTATCGGGAGCAGTTAACCCTGAGGTTGTCGAAGAGTCGCAACCACTTTATCTGCATCTCTAGGAGCGTCGCCCGTTTTTATTGCTAAATCTTCCAACTCTCTGCATGCTTGCACCAGGTGAAATAAGACTTGGGTTTGTAATTTAGTAATCCTCGAATGTTATTACCCGGCAGGTCTGATGATGTATTTAGGATGTGAGAAGATTTGTTATTTCCCCCCTTATCTGTTTTAGAAATCAGTGTAAACTATTGGTCTTTTTGATATAGCGGGGCAAGTTGAAGTTTAAAAGTCGGAGCGGTAAAAACTGTCATAAAGTTAAAGGAAGGTGGAACTTCGGCGTAACTCTTCCTTACTTTTGCCCTGCAAATTTGTCCACGCTGTAAGTGGGTCCATAGTAAATGGAACATTGGTGCTGCTCATCCTGAAGATGGCGTGTAACCAATGTCTGAAAATGTAAAAAATATGGCAGTATTACACAACAGGGTTTCTCAGAAAGAGCTGAAGGAACGTTTGTACCAGGAATCCGAAGCAAGAACAACGCTTAGTTTTTACCAGTATCATCCTATTCAAAATCCCCGGGAGTTTCGTGATGAATTGTATAAAGGAATGGATCCACTAAAGGTTTTTGGACGCGTTTATGTGGCCAGAGAAGGTATTAATGCACAGGTAAGTGTGCCTTCTTCCAACTTCAGCGCATTTAAAAACTTTTTATATTCCTGGCCTTTTTTAGATGGAATAAGGTTAAACGTTGCGGTAGACGACGACGGAAAATCTTTTTGGGTTTTAAAGATTAAAGTGCGTGAAAAGATTGTTGCCGACGGTATTAACGACCCCGATTTTAGTATGGAAAGAAAGGGCAGGTATGTTAACGCGGCGCAGATGAACCAATTGTTGCACGATGAAAACACTATTGTAGTTGATATGCGCAACCATTACGAATATGAAGTTGGGCATTTCGAAAAAGCTATTGAAGTGCCGAGTGATACATTCCGGGAACAATTGCCGATGGCGGTTGACATGCTGAAAGATAAAAAGGATAAGAACATCATTATGTATTGCACAGGAGGTATTCGTTGCGAAAAAGCAAGTGCTTATATGCTGCATAATGGTTTTCGTAATGTTTTTCATTTGGAAGGTGGTATTATTAATTACGCAAAAGAGGTGAAAGAAAATGAGCTGGACAGTAAGTTTATAGGTAAGAATTTTGTGTTTGATGATAGGCTGGGAGAGAGGATCACTGAAGATGTTATTGCAAAATGTCACCAATGCGGGAAGCCTGCAGATAGCCATACCAATTGTAGGAACGATTCCTGCCACCTGCTCTTTATTCAATGCGATGAATGTGCCGATAAATACCAGGGATGCTGTACTCCAGAATGTCAGCATGTGTACAATCTACCGGAAGAAGAACAAACAAAGTTGCGCGAAGGAAAGCAAAACGGAATAATGGTATTTAATAAATCGCGGCAGCGACTACGCCCGAGACTTAATGAGATATAAGTAATTTAAAAGCGTGCCTTGGTGGGGACGCTTTTAAATTACTAGCTGTTTTGCTGGCCTAGTGCAGTGCGATAGGGGCCGGTGTAAACAAATTAACTGATAGCAAAAAAAATCATCTGCATTTTTCCCCGTTTATATTCCAAATTTATCTAACAACCTTTCGTAAAAAACAGCAGTAATCTCGTAAATCCCCGTGCTGACAAACGTACTATCACCATTTCGGCAGATTGTGAAATTTTAGAATGTCTTTTTGTGACATCTTTTTGCCTTTAATACTTATTTACTGCCTTAATTATAGGTTTACTTCGTTACAAGTTACTGCAACGACACCGAAACCGGGAAGTTTAGCACCGTGGCAGAAAATAAAAAAGAAGCCAGACTAATAAAAACATCCATTATCCTTCACCAAAAATCATAACTACTATGAAAAATTCTACACACGCAACTGACATCCAGTTAATACATCTTTTCCAGGAAGGTGACAACTCAGCGTTGGAAGTTTTGGTAAGTCGTCACAAAGACAAGATCTTTACTTCAATCAATATGCTTGTAAAAGACAAGTACCTGGCTGAAGACTTATTCCAGGATGTTTTTATCAAAATTATCGACACCCTTCGTGCTGACCGCTACAACGACGTAGGCAAGTTTTTGCCTTGGGCAATTCGTATAGCTCATAACCTTTGCGTAGATCACTTCCGGAAAGTAAAGCGTACGCCCACTATTACCACCGGTGATGAACGTGATATTTTCGATATGATCAGCGTGACAGACGGTGCGGACAAGACCATGATGCAAGGTGAATGTCACGAGAGAGTTCGCCGCCTGGTAGACATGTTACCGGATGAGCAAAGAGAGACTATTATTTTACGTCACTATGCAGATCTTAGTTTCAAAGAAATTGCAGAGTTAGCTAACTGCACTATTAATACCGCTTTGGGCCGCATGCGTTATGGTCTATTGAATATGCGGAAATATTTGGCAGAAAAACAAATTTCATTATAATTATTAAACCTTGTAATAAAGTTCAAGTCTCATATTAAAGCTATTACCCCCCTTACTATTGCTTAACAAAAAACCCCCTTTAGCCAGGAGGTTTTTTTATTTTACCTCATCCTCCTTCTCCTTCCAGGAGAAGGAGCGGTGCTTTTGCTTCTACCGGGCATTGTATCTACCACATCGTCATCTAATCATGGTAATTAAAAGCTGCAGTTCTTTAAACTGACCATCTAATCATGTAAGGGCCATGTTCCCAACTCAAAAAATCCCACATCGCAAAATCAGAAATCCGTGATCTGTTCCCATTTTTGGAAGATGTCTTTTTGGAGCATGCTTTTGCCTTTAATACTTATTCTTTGCCATGCTTATAGTCTTTCTTCGCAACATGTTACTGACAACGATCTCAAAACAGGAATTATCCCAGGTTGTTTCAGCTAACAAATAAAATAATCCCTAT
>JAQBNO010000104.1 GCA_028288485.1 Segetibacter sp. | reverse complement strand
GCTTGAAAGTACAGACGCACAACTTAAAAAAATGCAGGAGTATGCAACCAAGCCTGCCCAACAACTAAGAAAAGACGGAGACCCGGAAACGGCATTTAAAAATGCAGCCCAGGTTATTGAACGCACTTATAATGCACCATTTTTAGCACATAACTGCATGGAGCCAATGAACTTCTTTGCCGATGTTACCGGTGAAAAAGCTTTAGTGGCCGGACCACTGCAGGCACCTGGTTGGTCTGAGCCCACACTTGCAAAACTTTTAGGCCTGCCAGCCGACAAGATCGAAATTCAAATGACGCGCATGGGTGGCGGGTTTGGTCGCAGAGCGTACGGACACTATCTGTATGAAGCTGCCCTTATCTCTAAAAAGGTAAAAGCGCCTGTTAAACTAATATATACACGTGAAGACGACATGACCTATGGTATCTATCGTCCCATGTATACGGCTACTTACCGCGCCGCCCTCGATGCAAACAAAAATTTAGTTGCATTTCATGTAAAAGGCGGCGGCATTCCTGAACATGCCATTCATGCGAACAGGTTTCCTGCCGGTGCAGTAGATAATTATCTTGCTGAAGGTTGGCAAATAGCATCCAATATTACAATCGGAGCATTCAGGGCTCCAAGATCAAATTTCAATGCCGCTGCGGAGCAATCATTTTTGGATGTAGTGGCTGAAGCAATGGGTAAAGACCCGATCGATTTCAGATTAGAACTGCTGAAGCGGGCGAAAGAAAATCCGGTTGGTAAAAACAATGATTACGATGCAGATCGTTATGCGGGAGTCTTGCAGTTGGTTAAAGAAAAATCGGGTTGGGGCAAACCGGAAAATAAAAGATATAGCCGGGGAGTTGCTGCGTATTTCTGCCATAATTCTTATGCGGCACATGTGGTTGATTTGGTCATGAGAGACGGGCAACCTTATGTGGAAAGGGTAACCAGCGCCATAGATTGTGGAATTGTAATTAATCCTGATGCCGCAAAAAATATGGTTGAGGGTGCCGTTGTTGATGGAATTGGAAATGCCTTTTATGGCGGATTAACGCATAAAAATGGTGCAACAGAACAGAAGAACTTCTATAACTACCGGATGATACGAATGCCCGAAGTGCCGAAAAAGATCGATGTTCATTTTGTGCAGAACGACCTTGACCCTACAGGTTTAGGTGAACCGCCCTTTCCACCCGTGTTTGGAGCAGTGGCTAATGCATTGTACAAAGCCAACGGTAAACGTTTTTATCAACAGCCATATAGCAGTCCACAACCCACTCCCCGTCGTGGCGCTTAATCAAAATATTCTTTTATAATTTATATCTGAGCTATGATCACTTTAAATATCAACAAGAAAAACTACAACCTGGACGTTGATCCGGATATGCCTTTGCTTTGGGCGCTTAGAGAAACGCTTGGTCTTGTCGGAACAAAATATGGCTGCGGGGTGGCACAATGTGGTGCGTGTACCGTTCACCTCAACGGTGAAGCTGTTCGCTCCTGCGTGACAAAAGTGAGCCGGGCAGTGGGACAAAAAGTTGTTACCATTGAAGGCCTGGCAGAAAAAATTGATCATCCTGTTCAGAAAGCCTGGTTGGAATTGGATGTTGCTCAATGCGGATACTGCCAGTCGGGCCAGATCATGTCAGCTGCAGTGCTTCTCAGAGAAAATAAGAATCCAACTGACGCCGACATTGATGCTGCTATGGCAGGTAATATTTGCCGCTGCGGAACCTACCTGAGAATTCGGGATGCCATTCATTTAGCAGCAGAGATGCAGAAAAAAGGGAGCAAGACGACATAAAGTTTTAGTGTCGTCATTGCGACGAACGAAGCAATCCCGCACATTGATATTTAATTGTCTTTGGTTACCTGCATTAGGTTTTCATAGCGACATCGTTGCGACGCTCCGTTCATCTGGAGTTCATTTTTGGGCTTTTCCCGTGGCAAATTTCTTTGCAATCAATGTCGCTTACTTAATGGATTATTTGTTTCATTGGTGCAGTCCAGTTAAAATAGGTAGAGTAGTCCATGTTTTATTGATCATGTTTTGTTTTTCTTTTTTTCTTGATCCCGGAAACAAAAAAATCAAGACTCCATAAAAAAGGCTAAAAATTAGCAGGATAGGCTAAAATGAAATAGTTACAACGGGAGAACAGGCGCGAGCTTTTCGAGGACTTACAGGCAAAAGAACATAATCAAGCATTAGTAACATCATTTCATTTCTTAACGCCTCTCCTACTAATTTTCTTAACGCCTTTTTTATAAGATTACAGGAAGAAAGAAAATGCAGTTTGGCACATCTATTTAAAATATATTTTTCCTCTTCTAATGACTCTGTTACGCTCAAGAACAGCAGTGACCTCAATCATGGGGAAAAGCACAAGTGAGTGACACAACGATGTTCAAAAAAGTTCAGCTGCTCGTCCCGCAAAACTTTTAAACACCCCGCTTTAGAAGGAACGAGGAAAATAACAACCGGCTGCATTGCTTAAAATCGGTGAACAGGTAACAGCCTGTGCAACATTCATAGAATAATAATTGTCAGGTGATGTATTTGGTTATATTCGTTGTTAAACTTGCTTGTAATGAAAAGATCATACATGAGGTGGTTAATGGTAACAACACTACTTACTGCACTTCATATAAGATCCATTTCACAAGCCATTTCAGTTGACACTTCGGCAGGGCCCGCTTTCAAAAATGCCGTCGCTTTCTACAATAATTCTTTTGGCCCCGAACTTCATCTTTTTAACGGCAAAGAATACTACGATTACCGGGTGGCATTTAATGAAGGGCACCCCTATTTTTTCACACCTACGTGGAGTAAAGGAACGGTTAATTACGAGGGCAACAGGTATGAAAACGTTTCCATTTTATACAACCTTGTTACCGACCAGGTGGTTATTTTAAATTATTCGCGGCTGGCAAAAATTCAGCTGGTAAAAGAAAGAGTGGCGTCATTTGCCTTGTCGGGTCATTCGTTCATACACATACGCCCCGATAGTTTGCTTTCTCCTGTATTGCGCGAGGGATTTTACGATATTCTTGCCGATGGGAAAATTACGTTACTGGCAAGACGCACAAAAAATATACAGACTTATACGAAACAGGTTGTTGAAACAAAAGTTTTTTCAAAAGATCATTTCTACGTTGAAAACAATAATGTTTATTCGGAGATTGACTCTAAAAGAGCACTTCTTAAACAAGTGGGCGATAAAAGAAAAGAGATTCAGCAATTTATAAAGCAGAACAAGATCAGCTACAGGAAAAGTCGTGAGAATGCGATGGTGCGAATAGTAGAATATTACAACCAGCTAATCAAATAATAATGAAAGGCCTCCATTACTACTTATCGTTTTGCTGTTTATCTGTTGCGGTAATTTGTGAAGCGCAAAGAACAAGAAACCCGCTGATAACTGCAGATTTCAGGGGCGAGCGTATTGAGCAGTTCGTGAGGATCCTGGAGCAACAAACGAGTTATACCTTTTACTACAATCCTGTTGACTTCGATTCATTTGCTGTTACCATGAGCGTAAAAGCAATGCCTGTGGAAGAAGTTTTGAAATCGGCCTTTCGGTATACTGATTTTAATGCAAGCTTTGACACCGAAAATCATGTTTTTCTAACCAAAGGAACGCTTATACTAACAAAGCTTCCTGTACCGGGCAACAGGGCCTTAGCAGACTCAATTAAGAATGCCCGCCTGATTAACAGCGCCGACAGGACCGGCTTTAAGCAGTCTTTTGCGAATGAGAAACTGTACCAGGTCGGGTTAAAAACACAGCAGGGAAAAGAAAACGCTGCTTCAGTAACCGTAGTTGTAGTATCTGCAAAAACGAAAGAACCACTAGCGGGAAGCTCGGTGAGTATAGATGGAAAAGACCTGGTTAACGCTATCGACAGCACCGGGGTTTATAACCTCCTGGTTCCTAAAGGGCGTCATACACTTACCATAACCAGTTTCGGCAAAAAGCAGGCGATACGGCGACTTATCGTATATGGGGATGGCACATTGCCTGTAGAAATGGAGGATGAAATAAGGGTGCTTGAAGACGTTTTGGTTTCCACGCAAAGAAACACGGCTGTAAACAGGGCACCAATGGGAGTAGAAAGACTCAACATAAAATCGATCAAACAAGTGCCTGCGATATTTGGTGAAGCAGATGTTTTAAGGGTTATACTAACATTGCCGGGGGTGAAATCTGTAGGTGAGGCAAGCACCGGCTTTAATGTGAGAGGCGGCGGTACCGATCAAAATCTTATTCTCTTTAATGATGGCACCATTTACAATCCCGCCCACTTTTTCGGTTTCTTTTCTGCCTTCAACCCCGAAGTTATTAAAGATGTAGAATTGTATAAGAGCAGTATTCCTGTGAAGTATGGAGGCCGTTTGTCGTCGGTATTAAACATTACCGGGCGGGAAGGAAATAAGAACAAGTATGCCGGGACAGCAGGCGTTGGTCTACTTACAAGCCGCATAAACATTGAAGGTCCAATTGTAAAAAACAAGTCCTCGTTTAATTTCGGGGCACGCACAACTTACGCAAACTGGCTGCTCAAATTACTGCCCGACGCCTATAAAAACAGCGCCGCTTCCTTCTACGATGTCAATTTGCTACTCAGCCAGGAAATTAATAAAAAGAACGACCTCTACTTTACAGGTTATATCAGCGGCGATCAATTCAGGCTTAATAACGACACTACTTTTGGTTACCGGAACAAATCGGCTTCCCTAAAATGGAAGCATGTTTTTAACGATAAAATGGAAGCTGTTTTTCTTGCAGGTTACGACGGCTATTCATACAGCAATACGAGCGATAACAATAAGATCAATGCTTATAAAATGTCGTTCGATATAAACCAGTACAATGTAAAAGGCGACTTTACTTATACGCTAAACCCTAAACATATTCTTGATTTTGGAGCCAGCTCTATTTTTTACAAACTACTTCCCGGTTCATTCGTTCCTGCTGGTCCGGCTTCATTGGTTGTTAAAAACATTATCGCTCCTGAACAGGCTTTGGAAAGTGCATTATATATTGGGGACCGGTATGATGTAAACAAAAAACTGTCGGTAAGCGGTGGTCTCAGGTATTCACTGTTTAATTATATTGGTCCCCGCAGTACGAACGTTTATGCCGAAGGTTTGCCAAAAGATGAAAGCAGCTTAATAAGGGAAGCAGAATATGGTCCGGGAAAAGTAATAAAGACCTACCACGGACCTGAGATTCGTTTTTCGGCTAAGTATTCGCTGGCCAAAAACACCTCCATTAAAGCCGGTTACAATACCTTGCGCCAGTATATACATATGCTGTCTAATACCACAGCTATTTCACCCACCGATATCTGGAAACTGAGCGACTATAATATCCGTCCTCAATTTGGTGACCAGGTTTCTCTTGGCCTGTTCAGGAACTTCGGCAAAGATTCCATAGAGACCTCGATAGAAGTTTACTATAAACGCCTCCAAAATATCCTGGATTATAAAAGTGGCGCGCAACTGGTTTTAAACCCGCATATCGAAACAGATGTGATAAATACTAAGGGTAAGGCCTACGGGGTAGAACTGATGATAAAAAAGAGACTAGGAAAGCTGAACGGTTGGGTCAGCTATACTTTCTCACGTACCCTGCTAAAAATGGATGATGAAAATATTGGGCCGGTAGTGAATAAGGGCCAATTTTATCCTTCCAATTACGACAAACCGCACGATGCTACCTTCGTAGGTAATTATGCTATCAACCACCGTTTTAGTTTGTCGTTAAATGTTACCTACAGCACAGGCAGGCCGATTACATTACCGATAGGAACCTACTACTACAGTGGATCGGAACGGGCGCTTTATTCCGACAGGAATATGTACCGCATCCCTGATTATTTTCGCACCGATTTCTCTATGAATATTGACGGGAACCACAAGGTGCACCAGCTTACACATAATTCGTTTACTATTGGCGTATATAATCTTACCGGCAGAAAAAATCCTTATTCTGTTTATTATACTTCAGAAGGTGGAGTGATAAATGGTTATAAGCTTTCAATATTTGGCAGCGCCATTCCATTTATCAATTATAATATCAGGTTCTAATGAATAAATTATGGTCAATACCCTGTCTGCTTTTAATAGTATTGGCTGCTGTACATTGTAAAGAGCATTATGAAGCAAACGTAGCAGCCACTCAAACCAGCAACCTGGTTGTAGAAGGATATATAAATCCAAAGGGTTTTACAACCATCACGTTAAGCAGAACGTTACCCGTGCGGCACCCCGATAAAACAAAACCGGAATTAAGCGCACTGGTTACAATAAGAGGAGAAGACAATGTGCAGTATAATGTAAGAGGAACCGGCAACGGTACTTACAGATCAGATTCTCTTGCCTTGAACCCAAACCAAAAATACCGTCTTCACATAAAAACAAACAGTGGCGGCGAATACTTATCGGAGTACGTGGCTGTAAAACCAACACCGCGTATTGATAGTGTAAACTGGAAGTTGGAGAATGACGGCGTTCATATCTATGTCAATACTCATGACCCGCAAAATAATACCCGTTATTACAAATGGGATTACGAAGAAACCTGGGAGATACATTCAACCTACCTGAACCTATACAAATACGTTAATGGTGCAGTTGTTTCCAGTGGTCTTTCCGATGACCAGCTTAATAAGCTGTACTATTGCTGGATCAACCAAAAATCCGTTGGTATCCTTACAGGCTCCTCTGCCCGTTTATCCGACGATGTCATCAGCGAAGCTCCCATTGTGCTTATTCCTTATGCATCAGAAAAAATATTTGTACGTTATAGTATTTTAATAAAACAATACGCTTTAGACAGGAAGGCTTACGACTTTTATAAAATGATGAAAACCAATACCGAATCTATAGGCTCTGTTTTTGATCCCCTCCCCTCCAACTTAACAGGCAATATTACCTGTGTCAGCAATCCTTCCGAAATAGTAATTGGCTACGTCGCGGCAGCGTCAGTTGACGAGAAAAGGATCTTCATTTCCCGCAACGAGATACCTTCAACATTTGGAAACGGCTGCGAAATAACTTATGTTGTAAATCACCCTGATAGTTTACGACACTATCTAGGCCCTGGCAGAATATGGCCTTATCAGACGGATGGCAGCTTCCCGGCAATATTGGGATATTATGCCACTTACCCCAGGTGTCTTGATTGTACGCTAAGAGGCTCTAATGTTAAACCCTCTTTTTGGTAAGCCTATGAAAACCGTTACATCATTACGCCTGAAATTTTCATTACCCAAAAGTTGTATCAGTTTCCTTTGGGGGGTACCAGCCGGAGTTTTTCATAGCCTCATCGTTGCCACGCTCGGTTCACAGGCAGCTTTCCATGGCAGCGTAGCAGTTCTTGCCCTGCGCCTTGCCGAAAGGTATCCTGAGCGTGTCGAAGGGTCGCAATCACTTTATCGGCACAACAAAGGGCATCTTTTTGCTTGCATGCAAAGTCGTTCAACAAAGCCTGGTCAACTTCCACGAATTATTTTTACTTCAATCATATTGCTCCTCGCCGGGCTTCCGCTAATGTCACAAACAGGCGATGCAGGATTTATTCAAAAGCAGTTTGAAAAATACAAAGAACAAACGCTGCAGGAAAAGATCTTTGTACATACCGACCGCAGCTTTTATGTAGCAGGCGAGATTATCTGGTTTAAAGTCTACTGTGTAAATGAAGACAACAGCAGCTTATTGAGTCTAAGTAAGGTAGCGTACATTGAAGTGCTTGACAAAAACCAGCAGCCAGTGATGCAGGCAAAGATTGCTTTAAAAGATGGAACCGGGAGTGGGTCCATCATGCTGCCAGCGGATGTCCACTCAGGTAATTACCTTTTTCGTGCTTATACTAATTGGATGAAAAATTTTGATCCCGCATTTTACTTCCACCAACCCCTTACTGTCGTCAATACCGTTGTTGCCGATACACTTATATTACAAAACACGGCCGAAAACTACGAGGTGCAGTTCTTTCCTGAAGGTGGAGACATGGTGAATGAACTTAAGAGCAAAATAGCTTTCCGGGTTACCGATAATGCCGGTAACGGAATTGATTTTACCGGGGTGGTCGCAGATGAAAATAATAATACGCTGCTCCACTTCAAACCTGCCAGGTACGGGATTGGAAGCTTTAGTCTGACGCCCCAAAGGAACAGGCACTATAAGGCAATTATTACGACTACAACGGGAAAGGTGGTTACGCAAAACCTGCCCGACGCTCTTAATAGGGGTTATGTAATAAATGTACCGGTTACAGATAGCGAAGCAAGGTTAAAAATTAATATCCAGGCGAATACTGACAGTAAGTTTGCTTACCTTTTTATACATACCGCACAACAGGTAACAACCGAAGAACTTTTATATTTCACCAATGGAAGTGCGACCTTCGAAATAGACAAAAGCAGGCTTGGAGAAGGCATTTCGCACCTTACTTTATTCGATCAAAACAGGCAACCTGTTTGCGAACGCCTTTATTTTAAACGTCCATCGCAGCAACTGCTAATAGATGGCAAAACAGATGCATCAGAATATTTCCCCCGCAAAAAGGTAAGCATAGACCTGGCATCAACAGACGAAGGGAATAATGCAGATCCCGCAGACTTGTCAATGGCTGTTTTTCTTATCGATTCTTCGGCCGTTAATTATGAAGATATCTACAGTTATCTGTGGATGTCTTCAGAGCTAAAAGGACGAGTTGAATCTCCGGAATACTATTTAAGTGGTAACGATACCAAGGTAAACGAAGCCTTGGATAACCTGTTGTTAACGCATGGCTGGAGAAGGTTCAAATGGTCGGAAGCGCTGCAGGATAAAAAACCGGTGCTGCAATTTCTTCCCGAATATGAAGGTCATATTGTAACCGGAACAATAGTTAGCAAGGCAAACGAGTCTCCTGCTCCTGGTGTTGCTGCTTTCCTTTCTGTACCTGGCAGAAATTTTAAATTGTACACTTCAAAAAGCAGTAGTAGTGGAACGGTTAATTTTAGTACGAAAGACTTTTACGGTACAAGGTTAATGGTATCGATGTTAAATGCCACAGATACCGCCTTTTACCGCGTTGACTTGTCAAATCCCTTTTCCGAAAATCTTTCTGCTGAAAAAATCCCGCCGTTTAATCCCGCATCGGCAGAGTCGTTCAACTTGTTGAGACGAAGCATTAACATGCAGGTTCAAAACATTTACGCTGGTACTAATTTACATGTATTTGAAAATAACAAAACAGACACCTTTAATTTTTACGGCAAGGCCGACGTAAAATACCAACTCGATGATTACACCCGTTTCCCGACGATGGAAGAAGTTCTTACTGAGTACGTTCGCGAAATAAACATCAGGAAACGGCAGGACAAGTTTGTTCTGACGATGGTAAGCAAAGATGAGAACGCAGTGGCTTCAATAAAAAACCCGGTCATACTGCTCGACGGTGTTCCGCAGTTTGACTACGGAAACAAGATCAGCAACTACGATCCGCTGAAAGTAGAAAGACTCGAAATAATCAACGATCCCTATTACATGGGGACGGCCCGGTTAGACGGCATTGCCAGCTTTTTTACCTACAATGGAAACCTGGAAGGGTTCCAACTCGACTCTTCAGCAACCGTGTTGGATTACGAGGCGCTGCAATTAAGGCGGGAGTTTTATTCCCCTTCTTATGAAACAACTGCCCGGGCGGGCAGCCGAATACCCGATTTCAGAAGCTTGTTATATTGGTCACCCGATATTAAAACGGATGAAAAAGGTAAGAAGGAAATTGAATTTTACACTTCCGATCGTGCCGGAAAGTATGCAGTGGTAGTACAGGGATTCTCGAAAAAGGGCAAAGCAGGGTCGAAAGTGCTTATGCTGGATGTGAAGAAAGATCCTTTGCGGGCGAAATAGAGGAGTAGTATTTTGCAACTCATTTTTCAAATTTCGAATCCCGGTATCTTACCTGGTGAAACGTAATCTCAAGGCAAGTTATTTTTTTGGGTTCAAGCACGGTTTCTGCTCGCCTTCTGTTGTTGTCCTTTCTAACGCGAATGCAATTAGTACAACAATTATTCGTTATAAAACTAATATTCCTGTATCTCTTACCAAAGCTACATGAGTAACTAAGGAGATCATGAAATAAAATAATACAAATGAAATTATTACACTATACCCTTGGCTTTATCATAATTGCCACTCTTGGCTCTTGTGCCACTCCACCCTCAAATGATTATACGAATTCAGCTTCGCAACCTGGGCTTCAGCCTTTGGCTGTTCCGGCATCTGTTGGTACAAATAATGCAAATTCTAATGCAGGTTCATTAAGTGCGTCGAATCCTGCACATGGAATGCCAGGGCACAGATGTGATATAGCTGTCGGCGCACCGCTTAATTCAGCGATTCAAATGCCGGCTCCACAATTACAACCTGTAACAAATGCGCAGGCACCAGCTGCTGCTCCAATGTTCGCTTCGCCTGCACCTGTTTCATCTGCACCCGTTCCGGCTTCGCCTCTACCTACTACGCCTTTGAAAACTGTAGCAGGTCTCAACCCTGCTCATGGTATGCCAGGTCACCGATGCGATATAGCTGTTGGTGCTTCATTAAGCTCGCCTGTACAGGGTAATACTCAACAACCTTCTACCGCTGCATCGCCACAGTTTGAAAAAACTCCTGTAACAAAGCCTGCAACAGCATCTGCATCGCCGAAAAATTCCGCCGGCCTTAACCCGGCTCACGGACTTGCTGGTCACAGGTGCGATATACCGGTTGGTGCTTCATTAAGTTTACCACTTATGACCCCGGCCGCACCAAAACCTTAAACAATAGAGGGCAGGGTATAACAACCTGAACACAAAAAGATATTGAAATCAGCATTGAAAGATTGGCTGCCAAGTTGCTTCGATAACCGATAGAACGGTCGAATAGGAACTCTACAAGTACAAGGGAGTGACACAACGATGCTGAGGAATTGCATTATGTTGGTCAATAAAAAAACCTTACTATAATTCGATTCACGGCCCTCTTTCTTCTTCCTCCAACAACTGGCCGTTGATACCTTTGGGCTAATACCTGCTCGAATACCGATCACCATCGTTAAAAGAAATTGCCGCAAGGTCGGCTTCTACCCCGACGTTATTGACGGATATTCTGAATCCCCTGATGCAACCGAAACAACAGCACAAGAGTGCAACGTCCAGCTGGCCAGCCGTTCTTACAAGCAACGATGATTCATACCATCGAATCTAAAGGTTTCAAATGAGTCCTCAAACTTCTTCAATTGTTACATATCGTTGCCCCAACCCGGAAAATATGATGAGTAAACCCGGGCTTGACTTCATCAGATTTCTGTTAATAGAAAATTGTGCTGGCAGAAAAAATAGTAACTTTCACTGTCTTCAACTGCTACACCCGTAAAAGTTTAATGAAATGAACAGTTGAGTCATATGTGTCTGATAAACTATGAGTTAAAAATCTAACTATTATTTTTAAAAGAGATGTATGAAAATCTATAGCCAGATATCGCAGGTGGGAATAACTGAAGAGCATTTTCAGTTCGATCCTTCTTTCGGCCCATATATCAAGTGCCTCCAGCAAAAAATGGAAGAGTCGACGGATATCATCGGAAAATTTTATCGTTACCTGATAAAAAAATTTCAACAACATCCTCATTTATTAAAGCCCTTTAAGAATGTAGAAATACTCGAGCAACACGACGACCTTATTCAATTATTAAAAATGTCGTTGTTGCCTTTATCAGACAATTCGGAAGTAGTGCCTATGGCTTTGGCATTTATGCAGCCAAGTTGTATCTTTTATTATACGCCCTCTTTCAAAAAAAACTTCATCGAGGAGCATATAGAATTTGATACAAAAGAAGATGAAATATTAAACCTCCGCTATTTCATTAAACTCGTGCTGAAGCGTTGTTACAATATCGACACAGACGATAACTCTAAAAACATTAAACAGGTGAAAAACCGGGAAACCGGTGTTATCAGCCATCACCTGTTAAATATTGAAAGCCGCTTTATACAGGTGCATTGCAAGGGAAAGCTGCCACCTTTCCAGGACCAGTGGCGGAAAATAATAAGCGCAGATGACGAAGATTTCTTTGAGTTTTTTAACCGCTTCCCTTCACATCTTTTCAGGCTTGAGGGCTTTTGCATGTTCTCTACGGTAGATGTTAGTAAAGATGTAGCGCTGAACGAGTTAAAAAACGCCATTCTTAACATGCATACTACCGAACTTGCTGAAACGCTTGAACAGGTAGAACAGGCAATTGGAGAACTTTTAAACGACCCTAAAATCAGGATTGCAGTTACGCCGTTTTTTAAAATTAATGGCCGCGTAGTATACAACAGCTACTTCATACCAAAAGGGCTAAAAATTTCATCGATAGAAAAGCGGGTTAAAACAGGCGAAACTATCGAAGAAATTTACAGTTCTTTGTCACTAGCTCCTGAGCCCTATATTGTTTCAAATTTCGACAAGGAATTCGTGATCAGCAGGGCTACCTTAAGCGACCTCGTGCAGCATGATATTAAAAATTTGATGGTATATCCGATAACAACCATGCGGGATGGATTAATGGGGGTGTTTGAATTGGAGAAAGGAAATATTACCCCTGCAACGATCGAGTTTTTACAGCCGGCTTTCGCGCTGATAGCCGATCTTATTTATTACATGATCGAGATGTTCGATAATAAAATAAATAAGCTGGTAAAAGAAAAGTTTACGCCACTGCTGCAGTCTGTTGAATGGAAATTTAATGAAGTTGCGTGGGAATATTTAAAACAACACGACGGCAGGAAACTTGATGAAGCGATCGGCGACGTGGGGTTCAAACAGGTGCACCCTTTGTATGGTGCAGTCGACATTAAAGATTCCTCTACCGAAAGAAATAACGCCTTAAAAGATGACTGCCTTACCCAGCTAACTGCAACCCTTGAGTTACTTCAAAAAATATCTTTTCCCATATCATTGCCATTGCTCGACAGTATAAAGTTCAAGTGCGACAAATTTATACATGCCATTGCCGAAGGCCTTTCGAGTGAGAATGAATTAAAGATCAGTAAATTCTTTAGTAACGAAGTAAAAGTTTTCTTCAATTACCTTGCTGCCCGTCATCCGGAATATACCAGCGATGTAAACGATTATCTGCGCAAGACCGACCGGGAAAAAGGCGCCTTCCACCAGCACCTGAGGGCCTATGAAAGTACGGTGCACAAGATCAATAAGAACCTGCTGACCTACTTCGAAGAAGAAGTGGAAAAGTTGCAGGTGATCTATCCTTTTTATTACGAAAAATACCGAACCGATGGGGTAGAGTACAACATTTATATCGGGCAATCCATTGCCCCTGGCAAGCCATTCGATACCATCTATCTAAAAAATCTCCGCCTGTGGCAGGTAACTTCGATGGCGCAAATTGCGTTGTCCAACCACAAAATGCTGTCCACTTTGCCTATCCCGCTCCAAACTACCCAACTAATCCTGGTGCATAGTCTTGCAATAGATATCAGTTTCAGAAAAGATGAGCGCCGTTTCGACGTGGAAGGATCTTATAATATCCGCTACGAGATCCTTAAAAAAAGGATCGACAAAGTAAGGGTAAAAAATACACTGGAGCGGCTCACCCAGCCCGATAAAATCGCCATTGTTTACTCCACATCAAGCGAGGTAGAAGAGTACCTGCAACATATCAGTTTCCTGCAAAGCAAAGGCATACTAACCGACAACATAGAAACACTCGAGCTCGAAAGTTTACAAGGTGTCAGCGGGCTGAAAGCGTTGCGGATTGGTGTGCATTATGAAATAGATACATTAGGAGACTTTAAGATCTGACATATTAAATGAAGGAAATTTTGGGGATCGGGGGCATCACATTCTTCAACATCGTTGTGTCACTCACTTGTACTGGAAGTGCTCACTCAGCTACTTTTCCTACTTCATCCTTCATGCACTTTTTTTCAAACAATATGGCTATATTCGATAGAAACTGCATCTTTAAAATTGATCGTTTGTTCCAACCCGCATTGATTGTGAAATATTTTTGGAACAAAAAGATGCTAATATTAATGAGTTACGCACAATTCATCCGTGGACAGTGTAAAAGTGTAATAGTCAATAAAAGTGTAAATTTCAGGGAGCAAGGCAAGTGGAGAGTGACATCTTAAACGCCGACAGAGATGAAAGCTTGTTTTCGATTTTCTTTGGTTACTTTCTTTGTTTCAAGACAAAGAAAGCGACACGGCGCGACTGAATAGACACAGCAAGCTATGCACAGACATGAACTGCCCGTAACAGTGTGTTTTCAATTTTTTCACGAAGCACTTTTAAACATGAAAATAAATGAAGCCGATAATTTTAAGGATTCGCATTTCTTTACTGTTAATCGTTTTATCGTTCTCATTCACTTTGGTTTTCGGGCAAGAAAGCTATGAAAACAAGCATTTCGGGATTAAAATTTCAAAACCGAAAGATTGGGTTTTAGCTACCAATGATGATTTAGACAATAGCTTAAAAAAGATTGAGTTTAGTAACGAACAATTAATCAAAGTACTCAATAGCAACAAAGGAGTTGTTACTCTCGTATCCTACTATAAATATAAAACCGATAGCGTGTCTGGGCTTATTCCTACAGTTAAAATAACTATTAGAAACAATCCAACCTCTAATTATTCAGATTTTAAGCAAGTGATGATTGAAAGTACTAATAGAGTAAAGACTGTCGTTCGAAATTTTGAATTTATAGATAACTTTAAAGAAGTAAAAGTATCTGAATATGCAGCACTGTTTTACAGTTGTCGCTATTCATTTAGTTTAGCTTCCGGCGACACTATGAAAGTGAGAAGCAGGTATTATATGATACCGAAAGACAAATATTTTATTTCTATTAGCCTAATGGATAATGAGACCAATGAAAATAGTTCCCAATTATATAACCAATTAATGAACAGCCTTGAATTGACAAAATAAAACGGCACACAAAAAGAGTATTGGCAGTTTAAAATATTACTCATTTAAGCATTTTTATTAATTGCTTCAGTGGTAAATTACCTGGTCGATTTAT